>JBBRPH010000025.1:0-67031 GCA_038228295.1 Chloroflexia bacterium
ACCGGACAGAGTTGGTTTACGACGAAATGGGACATCATTCGCCCCGCCATTCAGCACTATCTGAGCCACCCAAGTACCATCCTATACGGCTTTGTCCAGCGCAGCGGCGGGCACAAGCGCGCAACTGCGTAACTCCTAAATAAACTAATGAACAAAATGAGGGTTCCTATATGCTTCAGTACTTATTGAGGAGTGCATTAGCTCACCGTTTGCGAAACGTGCTACTGATCCTGGGGTTATTGGCAGTTAGTTCGGGTTTGTCCACCTATGTCGCAGCGAATCAGAATGCCAGGGTGCGCGCTAACGCGAGCATCAATGAACACTGGCGAGGAGCCTACGACATCCTTATACGAGCTCCCGATGCCATCCAGCCGACGGAGCAGCAGCATGGCGTGGTGGAAGGTAACTATCTGAGTGTTGGTCGCTCCGGTATTAGCGTACAACAATGGCAGCAGATTAGCGCCTTGCCGGGCGTAGAAGTAGCAGCGCCGGTGGCAACTATTGGTGAGTTGCGGGGCATAATTGGCACAGTAGATCTTAGCATACCTCCTCAACAGACTACATCCCTCTTGCGAGTGAATGTAGCTATTAGCTCCACGAATGGCTATCGAACCACATCCGTCGCTGACTTCCATCAATATTTTGTCATAAGACCTCCATTGACCGACACAAACGGCCTAAAGCAGTTTCCAGTTATTGTAATGACAAGTGTAGATGCGGAACCGGATAAAGCGTTGGGAACGCCTAGAGCTGGAGGCCGGGCACGAGGTACGAGCGATGGCGGAGTCAAGACAACAGTCAAGCAACTACCCGTCGTTTGGACACTAGTAGCGGGTATTGATCCCCAAGCAGAAGCTAAGTTAAGTGGACTAGATCAAGCCATAACTGGCGGTCAGTACCTCGCCAACAACGATGGTGCCGGCTTAGACATTGGGCCATTACCGGCATACTCCGACCGCAATGGTAATATCATCCCCATTATCCGCATTGACGATCCTTATATCAGCTTACCTACAACCATCAAGGCTGATCGCTTAAAGGCGCTGGATGCTCAAACTTTGCAGCAGGTAATAGCGAAAGGCGACACGTACATCCAAAGTTCGGCGAACTATGGCAAAAACGCGCAAACCCAAAAGGACTATCTCGACAGCTTAAACCGGCCGGTAGACAAAATATTGGTAAACCAACAATTCGATCTTGGCTCTCTTATTCGCCCGATGATTCCCAAAGCACTACAGATCAGCCTGTACGACAATGAGTCGGCTATCCAGACAAAGCTGGAGGGGTTCTTTACCGCCAAAGGCACAGAAGAAACGTATTTGCCGGGCGCTATCGGCTATAACCCGGCCAACCCGCCTTTTTCCACCGGGAACCAGATCACCCTAGCTGCCCGTCCAGTCATTAGTGCCCAAACGATTATTTCACTGACTGGGGAGACCGCCTTTCGGTCGCTGCCCCAGCAACCCACTGCGGGTGGCGGCGACTTTTCTTTCGCCGATGTCGGCCAGTACAGCCTGAGCAAGCTGCCCGCCGCGATTCGCAACCCCGACCCGCTGACCTATGTGCCGTTGGGCATTTACCAGCCGCCGCTGGTCACGCTGGTACGCGATGCCGACGGCAAGCTGTTGCCGGGCGGGCCGGTGCCGCTGCACCCCACGCTCAACCCGGCGGGCTTCATCCCCGGCCCGCCACTGGCCCTCACCAATATCGCCGCCGCCCGCTTCTTTCGTGGCGACAACTGCATTGACGCGATCCGCGTGCGCGTGGCCGGCATTGATCGCTACACGCCGGCGAATGTGAAAAAGGTCGAAGCGGTGGCCGCCGCGATCATCAAGACCACCGGGCTGCACGTTGACGTGGTGGCCGGCAGCAGCCCGCAAAAGGTGCTGGTCTACATCCCCGGCAGCGCCGACGGTAGCGTGGCCCCACTGGGCTATGTCGAAGAGCAATGGACTACGCTGGGAGCCGCCGCCGCCATCGAAAGCGGCATTGACCGCGCCAGCCTGCTGATGCTAGGCTCCATGGGTCTGGCCGGCCTGCTCTACCTGGGCAGCCAGGCGTTGCTCTCCACCCTGGCCCGGCGGCGCGAACTGGCGCTGCTACTGGCGGTCGGCTGGCGGCGCAGGCACGTCGCCGGGCTAGTGCTGGGCGAGGCGGCGATCTTTGGCGCGCTGGGCGGCGTGTGCGCGGTGGCGCTGGCCGTGCTGCTGGCGCATGGCCTGGGCCTCAGCGCGCCGCTCGATCAGGCCGGGGCAGTCGGCGGGCTGGTGCTGGCGCTCTATCTGTTGGCGGCACTGGGTCCGGCACTCTGGATCGTGCGCCGGCCGGTAGCCGAACTGCTGCAACGCGGCGAGGTCACCGTGCCGGGGGCGGCTCCGCTGCGCGCTAGGCGCAGTGAGCGCCTGCTGGGTGGGTTGGGCCGGCGCGGGCTGGCGGCCTTTGCCTTCCGCAATCTGGCGCGGCGGCGCGTGCGGGCCGGCTTGGCCGCCGGCGGGATTGCCATCGCCACGGCCTTGCTTATGCTGTTGAGCGCGGCGCTGGTGGCGCTGCAAGGCACCCTGCGCGTGACGCTGCTAGGCAACTTTGTCGGCCTCCAGGTGCAGCCCTACCATTACATCATGGTCGGCAGCGCGCTGATCATCAGCCTGCTGACCGTGGCCGACCATCTGGCCGTGGGCGTGTTGGAGCGGCAGCACGAGCTGGCCCTGTTGCAAGCCATCGGCTGGCGGGCCGGCGCGGTGCGCCTGAGCCTGCTGCTGGAAGGGCTTTGGCTGGGCCTATTGGGCGGAGCCGCCGGTGCCGTGGTCGCGGTCGTCATCGCCCTGGCAAGCCACAGCGAAGCGATCCTCAGCGCCTGGTGGGTGATCCCGGCAGTACTGGTCGGGATGTTGGGGCTATGCAGCCTCAGCGCCGTCTATGCGATCCTGCTCACCCCAGGCCAGACCTTGATCCGCGTCATGCAACAGCCTCGTTAAGCACATAGGAGCAGCCCCATGGCCGAAGCAATCATTCAGGCAAGCGGCCTGAGCAAAGTTTACGTAGGCGGTGACACCCGCCAAGTCGCGGCCCTGCGCGACATTGAGTTTACCATTCGGCGGGGCGAGTTCGTCGCCATTATTGGACCGTCCGGCTCCGGCAAAAGTACCTTGCTCAACCTGCTGGGGGCGATTGATCAACCGACCGCCGGCACCCTGCGGGTAGGTGAAGTTGACCTGGGCCGCTTACGCGGCGATCGGCTGGCCGATTTTCGCCGTGAGCGCGTGGGTCTCGTCTTCCAACTGTTCAACCTAGTGCCGGTGCTGTCGGCGCTAGATAATGTGAAGCTACCACTCGTACCCTATCCCCCCCGCCAATTCAACCTGGACCACCGCGCACGGGAACTGCTAGAGCAAGTGGGCCTTGCCGGTCGCCTGCACCACTTGCCTAGCCAACTGTCGGGTGGGGAGCAGCAGCGGGTGGCCGTGGCACGGGCGCTGATCAACAAGCCGGACCTGATCCTGGCCGACGAACCCACCGGCAATCTGGACAGCCAAGCGGGGGAAGCCCTGATGGATCTGTTTAACGTGCTGCATGAACAGGGGCATACCATCGTGATGGTGACCCATGATCCGGCCCTGGCCGCCCGTGCCGAACGCATCATCGAACTGCGCGATGGGCACCTTATGGCTGCCTGATGCGCGCCTTACGCAAGCCGTTAGCAACCGACTACCAATGCCGACCACGACCCAGCGGCTCCACACGAAAGTAGACCGGGTTGGTCAAGGCATCCACCCACAGCGCATCCGGCTCGGCGGCCAAGTCAGTGTCAGGGTCGGGCGGCTGGATAAGTTGCGCGTAAATGTAGGCGGGCACCGTGAACGTATCGTGTACCTGATATTCGACTACCTGATGATCGGTCAGGATCGGGCTTTCGTGCAGCACCCCAGCAGGACCAAGGAAGCGGATCAAGCGTCCGCTGCCGGCGATCACCTCGGCGCGCAGGCGCAACGGCTCACCTTCGTGTAGCGTCAGTTGGTCGCCAGGCAGCGCGTCGCCGTCGGGGCCGTGCGCGCGCAGGTGGAGTTGCGGCCCGGCGGGATCGGCAGAGATGAAAACGTGGCCGGCGCGGATGCCCGCCAGGATCCCCGGGATGGACAGTTCCTCGGCCCACACCCAGGTGGTAGGATTGCCGATATGATAGGGGTAGGGATGCTCCGGCGTGCCGATGCGGTGCAAGTCGCTGCCACCGACAGCCGTAGGGCGCAACCCGGCCCGCAACTGCCCTTCCCACAAGGCCAGCGTCCCATAATTCGAGAGGAACCACGGTGCTTGCCACGCCTCAAACGCATCGGTGGCGGGCAAGGCCGGGAAGATCCAGTCGGGGCCGTCCTCTTTGGGATGATTGATGCTAGTTAGCGCGCCGCGCACCCGTGCCTCCGCGATGATCCGCTCCATGCCTGCTAGATCGGTGCAGCGGAAGTCCAGCCAATCGTCGGCAGCTAATCCCCAAACGTTGAGGTGGCCCCACTGAGTGGTTACTTCTTCGCCCGGCAGCCACAGGAAATCAGGGTGTGCGCCGGTCGCCAGTTCGGGGTTGACGAGGTTATGGTCGGTCATCGCGCCGAAATCCAGTCCCCACCGGCGATGTTCGGCGGCCATCTCGGCCACTGAGTTCGCGCCGTCGCTGTGATCCGTATGCGCGTGCAAATTGCCGCGATACCAGCGCGCCCCACGTACCAATACGCCCGGCGCATACGGCGGGTAGGGTAGCGGCGCAGGCACATCCGCCGCCGATTCAGCTACCGTGATCGTAACCGTCACGTGGTAGCGACAGCCATCGGGCGGCATCCCATCGGAGTCGAGCATAACGTGCCATTCCCCCGCCGGCAGCAGGCCGCGTCGGTAGCCGGGGGTCGCCGCATCAGGTGCGAGGGTAAACTCGGCGCGAAATGGGCCGGTCCAGCCGCGAAAGCCGTTCGGCTCCAAAAAGGCTATCCCGCGCGAGTCGAACAGGCCGATGCCCAGCCGGCGGCCCGCGCCCATCGCCGAGGCTGGCGGCGCGGTCGTATAGGCCACGGCAATACGACAGGTCAGTGGCGGCACCGTAAACGGCAAATAGCGGTAGGGATCGGTAGCAACTTCGGCGGGGGTCCAGGTGCCGGTCATTTCCAGCGTCTGCGTATGCTCAGGCATAAAAAGTCTCCTGTGTAAAACAAAGACCCCGCCGCAGCGGGGTCTAGGGGGTAGCGCATAGGGGATTCGAACCCCTGATCTCCGCCTTGAGAGGGCGGCGTCCTGGGCCGCTAGACGAATGCGCCGGGCGGCAACCGGCTTACACCGGCAACAAGGTCCATTGTACCCGCAATCGCCTGCCTTGTCAACCAGGGCAAACCGTTGCCGCTCAGCCCGTAAGCAGCAGTGCGCCGGACTAGAGGGTGCGCGGGCCGCCTAGTCCGCCGGAGCGGCGCGGTTGCCAAGCAGGTGGCGCCGGCAACGGCGGCGCCATAGGTGCGCCGGGTGATTGGGCGAGGATCTCACCTTCGATGATATTGTCATCGTCGGCCGCCCAGTCATCCGCTTCATCTTCAGCCCATCCCTCACCCTCTGCAGCCCATAACAACTCATCCAGGGATACATCGGCATGTAGCGATTCATCAAACGTATCCAAGATGATCGGATTGCCCGCTCCGTCGCCGAATATGCTCAGATCGGGGCCGGCGGGCGGCAGTGGATCCACTAGGCGCAGCCATAGCTCGAGGTCATGCGGCAGCGGCCGGTGCAACTGACGCGCCCAGGCAACCCCACCGCGGATTAGGTTGACGGCGACGGCAGTATCTAACGACACGAGTTTCGTCGGCACTTCGTCGTGCTCTTCCTCAACCTCCGCCAAGCGCTGTTCTAGCTCGGCCAAGGCATTGCCCAAGCCGGAACGCCCGTAACAGTCCGTCGTGCCCTTCCAGGAGAGATCCACCAGGAATGAGGCAATCACCTGCCCATCGCCGGCTTCGCGGATGCAGTGGATGCTCGCCGTCTTGGCCGCTCTCCAATCCTCGTTGACGAAATAGCCGACCAGCAAGTGGCGCGGCGATAGGGCGGCGCCCAGACCGGGATTCTCGCGGAAGATGCGCGGCTGGGCGCCGGCTTGCGCCTTCTGTTTACGAATGGCCTGCTGCCGGGCTTTGGCTTTTTGCGCTTTGTGATCTTTTTTCGGCATACATACTCCGTCCGTGCTGCATACTGCGTAACAACTAATGAGCTACTAACTGCACCCTGTCACCTAACAGGCGTTGCGTATTACGCATCACCGCAGCGCCACAAACAGCATCCCATACGCCGCCGCATCCCAACCTTTGCCGAGGTCAACGGGCGCGCCGGTACGGAGATCGGTGCCGGTGAGCGGCACGCCAGTCAGGGTGTAGTGCTGCGGCGTGTCGGCGAAGCTGAATAGGACCAACACCGTCTGCTCCGGCGCGCGACGCAGGAACGCCAGGCCGTTGTTCGGCGTGATCGCCACGTCACTCAGGAGACCATGACTGAGGGCGGGACTGGCACGGCGCAGGCTGATTTGCTGCTTAAAGAAAGCGCGCAAGCCGCCATCACCCGCCGCCCAATCCACATGGTTCGGCTCAAACAGATCAGGGCGCACGATCGCACCCACTTCTTCGCCCGCATAGAGGAAAGGGATGCCGTTCATCGCCAGCACCAAGGCGCTAGATGCGCGCAACGCCCCGCCGGTATGATACTGCGCCCAGCGGTCATGGTCGTGGTTCTCCAAATAGCGGGCGCGCAAGAAGGCGGGGCCATATTCGCGCTGCTCGCTAAGGGGGCTGACGATCATACGGTGCGGACGCTTAGACAGCAGCGCGGTCAGCATATCGTTGCTGTAATCCCAGTCGTAGAGCGCATCGAAAGCGTGATCGTGCATCGTGGTGCCGCCGCTCTCCGAGAGCAAGAACACGTCGGATTTGGCCGCTTTGAGCGCGCTGCGCCAAGCCACCCAGAAGTCAAGCGGCACATGGTCCGATACGTCACAGCGGTAGCCGTCGAGGTCGTCGGCGCTAACATAATGCAGCGACACATCAATCATATACTGGCGCAGGGCTGCGGCGTTATAGTCAAGCGCGGCCACATCGGTCCAGTCGGCCTGCGGCGAGGTGATCGCGCCGCTGCCGTCGTGCTTGTACCAGTCGGGATGCTGTGTGATGAGTGGGTTGTCCCAAGCGGTGTGGTTGGCGACCAGATCCATGATCACCTTCATGCCCAGGCCATGCGCCGCCTGGATAAAGGCGCGCAGATCGGCCTCCGTACCCTGCGCCGGATCAATAGCCAGGTAGTCGCGGATGCTGTAGGGGCTACCCAGCGAACCTTTTGCCTTCAGCTTGCCGCTGGGCTGCATCGGCATCAGGTAGATCAGGGTCACGCCCAGGTCGTGCAGGTCGGGCAGCCGCCGCGTAGCCGCCGCCAAGGTGCCTTCGGGCGTGAAAGCGCGCACAAAAATCTGGTACATGACAGCATCGTAGGCCCAGGGCGGTGGCGCGGCTAAATCGCCACCGGCCACCGGCACTAGCGTCGGTAAGCCCGCCGGGGTAGGCACCGCGCCGGGCCGACCGAAATAGGCAGCCGCGTCAAATGGGCCGCTGGTCGCGGCGGCCGGGATCTCCGTAGGGACTGCGGCAGTGGACACGCTCAGGGCCGGCAGCGTAGCCGTGACCGGCACCGGCGAATTAGCAAGGTGAACCACCGGCGCAGGCGGGCTACCCAGGCAGCCGGTCAGTAGCACCCCCAGGAGCCACAGGCCCCCCGCCGCACGAGAATAAGTCCGCATACCCCATGCCCTCCTACTTCCATCAGTACAGCACAGGCTGTGCCCAGCATCGGCCGGGCATTAAGACAAGCTACCCACCCTTAGATCGAGTTTATACCGTATTGCGAAAAAGCACGCGGCTGTAGCGCGATCAGGTGTGCACACACGGCGGGCTTTATGGCTAAGCGCGACGGGCTCTCCGTGGTATGGTCCGGCGCAAGTTTCCGGCGCGCGTGGTTGTCGGCGGGTAGGGTCACGTGCTAAAATGGCGAGGCAATGTTAGACGGCAGGCAAAGCCGCCACGCCATGAGGAGGAACCGACCGATGATTGATGCACTGGGCCAATTGCGCGAAATCCTGGCCGAGGTGAGCGACCTCAACCGCGCCGCCGGCGTGCTGAGCTGGGATCAGGAGACCTATATGCCGCCGGGCGGCGTGAAAGCGCGCGCCGATCAGCTCGCCACCCTGCGCCGCATCTCGCACACCCGCTTTACTGCTGCCGAAACCGGACGGCTGTTGGATGAGGCCGCCGCTGTGACCGCCAGTATGGACCCCGATTCGGATGACGCACGTCTGGTCACGGTCACGCGACGCGACTATGATAAGTCGTGCAAACTGCCGGCCGAACTGGTGGCCGAAATCACCCGCGCCAGTTCAATGGCCCGTCCGGCCTGGGTGGATGCGCGCAAAAAGGCCGATTTCTCCCTGTTCGCCCCGCACCTGGAAACCAACATCGAACTGAACAAGCGCCAAGCCGACGCGCTCGGCTACGAGGTCCACCCCTACGACGCGCTGATTGATCGCAGCGAGCCGGGCATGACCGCCGCCCAATTGCGCGGGCTGTTCGAGGAACTCAAAAACGCGATCGTGCCCCTGGTACGCTCTATTGCCGACAAGCCTGAAGCGGTAGATGAATCGTTCCTGCACGGCGATTTTGATGAGGCTACGCAGTTGGCGTTCGGCATGGAAGTCGTTAAAGGCTATGGCTATGATACCCGCCGGGGCCGCGAAGACCTAAGCGCGCATCCCTTCTGCACCAATTTCTCGCCCAACGACGTGCGCATCACCACCCGCGTCAGCCGCACGTTCCTGCCGATGGCCCTGTTCGGCACCATGCACGAGAGCGGCCACGCCATGTACGAGCAGGGCGTGGATCAGGCATTGGATCGCACACCACTCTGCCGGGGTGCGTCGCCGGGAGTCCACGAGTCGCAGTCGCGCCTGTGGGAGAACCTGATCGGGCGCAGCCGGCCGTTCTGGCAGGGGCTGTATCCGCGCCTGCAAGCCACCTTCCCCGCGCAACTCAAAGGCGTGGATGTCGAGCAGTTTTACCGCGCGGTGAACAAAGTCATGCCGTCGCTGATCCGCGTAGAAGCCGACGAAGTGACCTATAATCTGCATATCCTGATGCGCTACGAGCTGGAAATGGCGATGCTCGACGGCGCGCTCAAAGCGAACGATGTGCCGGAAGCTTGGAACGCCAAAATGCAGGAATACCTGGGTATCCAGCCGCCCAGCGTGGCTGACGGCGCGCTGCAAGACATCCACTGGTCGGGCTTTGCCTTCGCCGGCTTTGCCGGCTACACGCTGGGTAACATCATCGGCGCGCAACTGTTCGTCAAGATCCGCAGCGACCTGCCCGACCTTGACGCGCAGATCACGACGGGCGAGTTCAGCCCGCTGCTGCAGTGGTTGCAGACCAACCTGTATCGCCACGGGCGCAAGTTCACCCCGAACGAGCTGCTACAGCGGATCACGGGTGGCCCCCTCAGCACGGGGCCGTGGGTGACCTATGTGCGGGCCAAGTTCGGTGAGCTGTACGGGCTTGCCGCCTAGCGCCAGCCCGCCCGCGCCGGAGGCACCAGGGCGCGCCGCGACCCTGGTGTCTTCCTTTCGCTTTGCCTTCGCGGGGCTGGCCTATGTAGCGCGCACGCAGCGCAACTTTCGCATCCACCTGGCGCTGGGCACGCTAGCAACAGGGTTGGGCGTGGCCTTTGCCTTTACACCGCTCGAATGGGCGGTGTTGGCCGGGGTGATCACGCTAGTGCTGTTCGCCGAGATGCTGAACACGGTGGTCGAAGCCGCCGTAGATCTCGCCAGCCCCGGCTACCACCCGCTCGCCAAAGTCGCCAAAGACGTGGCTGCCGGCGCGGTGCTGCTGACGGCGCTAGGCGCGGTCGTAGCCGGCCTGTGCCTGTTCGCACCACACCTATTGCACGTATTCAACCGCTGATTTCACTACAAAGGCACAACGGGCACAAAGATACGGAGTATTCTCCAGGGCTTTTGTGCATTTGTGGTGAACCAAAGGAATCATGCCTGATGCTCCACATCCTCTCCAGTCCCGTCGGCCAACTGGAACTCGATCCCGATCCACTCGCCCTGCGCTGCTACTGGGACGGCGACCACCCCGCCCTGGTTAGCGGCCACCCCGCCGCCTTTGTGCGTGTCTATGGCGTGGAATATGCGCTCCGCCCTAACCTCCTTCCCCCCTTCCCTACAGACGATGGGGGAATCAGTATCACCCTAATCGCCGATCTCCCCTCGCCGGCGAAGAGAACGATCACGGCAAACAGCGCCAACACCGTAAACTCAGAACTCAGAACTCAGAACTCAGAACTCGTCACGCTCACCGTAACGGCGACGGGGGGCGGCTTCCGGCTGGTGCTGGCGGCTCCGCCTGGAGCCGAAGCTGTGGGCCTGGCTTGGCTGCGCGATCCAGGTACGCCCTGGTACGGCGGCGGTGAGCGCATCGTGCAGGATTGGCCGCTGGACAGCAATCCTGTGTCTGCGGCACCGTTTGTCACCTATGATTACAGCCCCGACGGTACGCTTAACATCGCCACGCCGCTCTGGTTCGGGGCGGGTACCTGCGGCGGTGCGGTGGGCGTGTTGGCGGCCGGCAACGGCGAATTGGAGATGGGCCTGAACCGGGGCGGCGACGGCCTGCTGCGCCTGGGCAGTCGCCCGCCGCCGCTGCGTGTGGTGCCGGCTATCGGCCAAACGCTCGTGCGGGAGGGACCGTGCTTGACCCTGGACCTGTTCCTAGCTGAGGATGTGGCGGGCGCGTTCCGCGCAGCCTTAGTCGAGATCGGGCACCCCGTGGCCGCGCCTCCCGCTGTGCTGTTTGAGCAGCCGATCTGGACGACCTGGGCACGCTACAAAATGGCGATTGATCAAGCTACCACGCTGGCCTTCGCTGCCGACATTGTGGCGCACGGCTTTGGCCGCGCGGTGCTGGAGATTGACGACCGCTGGCAAGCAAACTACGGCGACCTGCGCTTCGATCCCGTTAAGTTTCCCGATCCGGCGGCGATGATCGCCACGCTGCACGCACAAGGCTTCGCGGTCACCCTCTGGACCCCCACCTTTTTCAGCCTCGGCACACCCGCGTTCGCCGAAGCCGCCGCCGCAGGCTACCTGGTACGCCACCCCGCCGACGGTATGCCGTATCTGGTGCGCTGGTGGCAGGGCTACGGCGGGCTGCTCGACGTGAGCAACGCAGTCGCTCTAGCCTGGTGGCTGGCTGGGCTACGCCGCTTGCAGACCGAGTATGGCGTGGACGGCTTCAAGTTTGATGCGGGCGAGGCCAATTTCCTGCCGACCGATGGGGTCACCCATGCACCACTGCGCCGCACCGATTATTCTGATATTTATGTCAACTTCGTGGGCACCCACTTCCCGTATAGCGAGGTCCGCACCGGCTACCGAGCGCAACGCACACCGATCCTGTTCCGCCAGTGGGATAAGTGGAGCCGCTGGGGGCTAGACAACGGCCTGCACGCCTGCATCACCCAGGCACTGGCCCTGAGCCTGGCCGGCTACCCGTTCATCCTGCCCGACATGATCGGCGGCAACGCCTACGACGGCGAGACTGCCGACCGTGAACTACTGATCCGCTGGACCGAGATGAATGCACTGCTACCGGCGATGCAGTTTTCGCTGCCGCCGTGGGAGTACGACGCAGAGACGGTTGCTATCTGTCGCCGCTATACCGAACTGCACACCACGTTCGCGCCCTACCTACACGAGTTAGTCGCCGAGGCGCTACGCAACGGCACGCCGATCATCCGCCCGCTGTTTTGGCATTTTCCGCAAGATCGGGCCGCATACCGAGTAAATGACAGCTTCTTGCTGGGCGACCGCTACCTGGTCGCGCCGGTGGTGCAGGCAGGTGCGACGACACGGGCCGTCTACCTGCCGCCCGGCCAATGGCGCGACTACTGGACCGGCACGATCTATCCCGGCGGCTTGCTGCCGGCCTACCCCGCCCCACTGGATCTGCTGCCGATCTTCGAGCACGTCGGCTGAAGTAAATGCGGAGTGCTTGAGACAGGATTTCAGTGGCACCATGGAGCCGTGGGATCATGAATTGCGAATTGAGATGAGCCGCGAGTGAAAATGCGCCGGCGGGGTTCAATCCCACCGGCGCATTCCCATTTCAGGCTCATATTATACGTAGTACGCACTACGCATTACGTATCACGCCCTAGGGATTAGGATTACAGCCCGACTGATAGGTGACGGCGAGATAGACGATCTTGGCGATCTGGCCCCGGAAAGCGAAGTTGTTGGGCCGGAAAGTACTGTCATTGTAGCCGCTGATGATGCCGTGGCATACTGCCGTCTGGATAAACGGGTAGAACACGTTTTGGCGGTCTACGTCAGTGAAACTGGGGGTCGCCGGGTTCAGCAGCATCCAGCCCGCGCCGATAACCACGATTTTGGTCAGTTGGCCGCGCGTCACATTGTTGTTGGGGCGATAATACGGGCGGTGACCACTATCACACGGTTCCGAGGCGCCGGTCTGCGGGTTGCTGCCGCCGCAGGTGTAGCCGCTGATGATATTGTGAGCTGCCGCCGCTTCGATGGTGCCATAGAAGACGCTGTTGCTGGGCACATCCGCGAAAGTGCCGCCGTCTGGAGGGTTGACCGGGATCTGGTAGGCCAGCACTACGATTTTCGCCATTTGGCCGCGCGTCGTGTTGTTGAACGGCAGGAACGTGCCGTCGTTATAGCCACTGACGACGCCCCGGCAAGCCAGGTAGTAGACAGCGGTGTAGTAGTAGGCACTCGGATCGGTCACGTCGGTGAAATGGATCGCACATGGGGTAGCCGTCGTGCTTACGGTGGCTGTGGCCGTATTATTAGGCGTGGTGGTCGCCGTCGCGGTGATCGTCGCTGTCGGCGGCGTACCGGTCACAGTTGCGGTTACGGTACCGGCCGGTACGGTCACAGTCGCCGTCCTAGTAGTGGTTGGCGGCGCGGTCGTCGCGGTCGTCGTCGCAGTCGGCGGCGCTAATGTGGCCGTTGTCGTCACAGTCGGCACAACCGTCGCGGTGCGTGTAGCTGTCGGGGCAGTCGTTCCTGTCGCTGTGGCCGTGGCTCCACCACCTTGAACGATCAAGGTTGCCATCATGCTGCTGTGGATCGCGCAGTGATAGTTATAGGTGCCCGGTGTGTTGAAGGTGATGCTGCCTTGCTGCCCGGTCGTCAGGTTGCCGGTATTGAAGGCGACCGGCGCACCAGGGTCACTGGTAGCGGTATGGGTCGCCCCATCATTGTTGGTCCACCGCACGGTGTCCCCCACATTGATCGTAACCGAATTGGGAGAAAAGGCGAAGCCCTGAATCGTCACATCTGCGACGACACGGGGCGCGTTGGGGCCGGACGGGGCCACGAAAGGCGGGGCAATACTCGCGGCCGCTCCTAGGTGGTTATGGGCGGCATGAACATCCGCCTGCCCGCCGGCCAGCAGCACGGCGGCCAGGATCGGCAAGCCAAGCGCGGCGACGAGTCTGCCCCTTGCTTTTGCGCGTGAGGTTGAGAATTGGGCGAAAACCGACATACGATAGACTCCTTCTTGTGTACTACAGAATCGAGAGGGGACAGTGAAGACACTCCACACTAGTATAATGCCGCAGCGGGCACAAAAGTATCGGGGCGGCGGACGTATTTGGCACACTGAGATAAGCTACTAGGCGCTAGGTGCGCCTTACATCTGTTGTGCACTAGCTGGGGCGACCTCATACCGCCACTAAGGCCGGGGCTATTATAGCACAAATTCGTTCGCCGTAATCAGCCCGTACAGTATCAATATCGCCGGCAGATAGCGCTGTGTGCTTGCGTGGATAGACAGACGGTGGTATAATGCCGCTATTGGCTAGAGATATGTCAAGTGCTGGGACGCGGAGTGACGGCCGGCCCACCCGACGTGGCGGATGGAGCGGCAGGGCATGGAACTAGGGGGACCGACTAGTGTAATCCTCGGTCTGCTGATGGCCGCCGCCGGGGTGATCGTACTGGCCGTCTATTGGCGCGGGCGCAGCACGAGCGCCCCACCGCCGCAAAATAGTGGAGCGCCGCCCCTAGCGGTCACGCCGCCCACGCCGCCGGCCGACCCAGCCGCTGCGCCGTCAGTGTTGCCGGCGGCCGATTCGCCTACC
Organism: Chloroflexia bacterium; assembly: GCA_038228295.1. Taxonomy (GTDB): domain Bacteria; phylum Chloroflexota; class Chloroflexia; order QHBQ01; family JAICKM01; genus JAICKM01. Next base: position 14,230 of record JBBRPH010000025.1, read on the forward strand.
ACCAGCCGACGCACAGCCGATGAGCGGCTGGAACGGCTACAGCAGCTACGCGCTCAGCACGCCGCGCCTGGCCCTAACCCCATCGCCGCCCCGCCCAATGATCCCGATCTGGTAGATCCCCCCCATAGCCCGACGCCCCCCGATCCCACCGCGCTTGACCCTAACCGCCCGTTATCCATCGCCGAACCAGGTGGCGAACTAGTGCCTACCGGCGATGGATTGCCGCCGACCGCCCCCTGGCGGGGGGCGCGCCCGCCGCGCTACACCGCCCCCTGGCGGGGGGCAGTGGCCGAGCGCGCGGCAGCCGTGGGCAGCAGTTCACTCCGCACGGTCGTCGGCGTGGTGATCGTCCTCGGTCTGATCGCACTGCTGATCGCGTTGCTGGTGAGCGGCGCAACCGGCGTGCGTCCGGTTGCGCCGGGTAGTGCCTTGCTGATCGTGGCCGAATTCGGAGACGGGCCGGCCTTCACCCGTAACGACGGCGCGCGCGGAGTCGCAGACGGTATACGCTTGGCGACCTCTGCCGGCGGAGACGCGGCGCGGATGCCGGTGGGCAAAGCCGGGTTGATTACTAATGCCGCCGCAGCCGGCGAAGAGCTAGATCGGCAACGCGGCCAAGCACTGCTTTGGGGCACCCTGCCGCTGGGGCTGAATGGGCCGATCTCGGCCACGCTCGCTTGGCGCAGCGCCGCGCCGCTCGCACCGTGGGTGCGCTACGGCGCTGTCGGAGAGTTGCTGGTGCCCGACCAGGTGCCCCTGCCGGACCAACCCCGTCTCGCGCCTTACAGCGGTCCGGACGGGGCACCGGTCAATCCTAGCCCGTTGACTACTGCGCTCCAAGCGCTGCAACGCTACAGCGTGGGAGATTACGACACCGCCCGCAGCCGAGCCGCGAGCCTGCCCACGGATGCTCCGCCGGCTACCGCTAACCTGGCCGCCTTTGTCCGCGCTAATAGCCTGCTCATGCTCGATCAGCCCAGCGACGCACAGGCGATCTATGCGGCATTAGATGCCCGCGGCTGGCACGACTCGGCCATCCTCAACAACTGGGGCGTGGCGGCTTTGCGCGCCGGCGATGCGGCAGGAGCGAAGGACGTGCTAAGTCGCGCCGCCGCCACACACCCCACCCCCGCGCCGGCGGCCCTGGCAACCATCTTGACCAATCGGGGCCTGGTCGCTGAAGCCGGCGGGGACAACGCCGGCGCGTTGGCCGCCTACGATGCCGCGCTGAAGAGCGATCCTAATAACCCCGCCGCTAATGCGCGGCGGGGCAACCTAGCTTATCGCCTGGGTGACAGCGCCGGAGCCATCCAGTACACCGCCAAAGTGGCCGCCACACAACCCGATAATCCGGCTCTCGAACAGCAAGCCGGGTTGATTGCCCTGATGCGCCGCGACCCGCAAAGCGCCATCACCCACTTTGGGCGCGCACAAGATCGCTACGATGCCTGGATCAACGACCTAAGCAAGACCGAGGGCGCGGCGAACAGTCGTAACGACAGCGGCGAAGCCATCCGGGCCAGCCGCCAGATCCGTGCGCTAAACGTGGAGAAGGGGCGCAACGCCTATTACACCGGCCTAGCCTATGCCGACTTGGCCCACGGCAAACCGCGCCCCGGCTTCCTCGAACAAGCCTGGCGCAACCTGCGCGGCGATAAAACCGAAGCCGAGCGGGCTATCGCCGCCTTCCAAGATGCCATCCGGCTCGACCAGGATCGCGCCGATGTGCGCTACCAAATGGGCCTGCTCTATCGGCAACAGGGCGACCGCACCAATGGGCGCAGCCAGTTTGCGAAAGCTAAGGAGCTACAACCCACCGCGCCGGGTGCCTATGAGGCGCTGGCCGAAATGGATTTAGAAGACAAGCAACCCGCCGCAGCGCTAGCCGAATACCAAGCGCTACTAGCCGCTAACCCCGGCTATATGCCTGCGCTGATCAAAATGGGCGACATATACACCGCCGCCGGCGACAACGCGGGGCGGCTGCGGACCTACGGCGCGGTCGCCGCGATAGCCGCCAATACCGCGCAGGAGCATTTTTGGCGCGCCCAGGCGCTGACTGCGCTCAATCGCCAAGCCGAGGCGCTAGACGAAGCGCGCGTCGCCGTAGACCGCGATCCCACCCTCTGGCAGGCACACCTGCTGCTGGCCGGCCTCTATCGTGACACGCAGCAAGACGACCAGGCCAACGCCGAGTACGGAGCGGTGCTGCAAGCGCAGCCTGATAATGTGGAAGCCCTCTACGAAGTCGGCAAACTCGAAGCCCGCCACGGTAATACCGATGCGGCCCGTGCACACTGGATGCAGGTCGCCAAACTTCAGCCGGATCACCCCGAAGTCCATTTCGCGCTGGGCAAACTCTATGAGCAACGCGCCGCCCAAGCGAGCCAGGCCGGCAAAACCAGCGAAGCCAATGGGTGGATTGACGCGGCTATTAACGAGTACAACACAGCGATTGCCAAAAACGCCGGTAAGCCCGACGCGCTGAATAACCTGGCCCAATTACAAGAGCAACGCGGTAACTGGAAAGAAGCCGAAAAGCGCTACGGCGATGCGATCAAAGGCGACGCCAATCTGGTCGAGGCGCGACAGGGGTTGGTACGTGTGCTGCTCAAGCAGCCGAGCCGCGACGGCGACGCGCTCAAGGCGGCACAAGACTTCCAACGCTATGCGCCCAACGATGCGCGTGCGCCCAAGCTGCTGGGCGAGGTTTTCCTGTTCCGCGACGACCCGAACAGCGCACTCACTCAGTATGAGCAAGCGTTACGCCTACAACCCGGCGATCCCGCTACCTATTACGGCCTGGGCCGGGCCTACCAGCTACGCGGCGACCCGCCACGCGCCCAACAGAACTATCAAGCGGCGCTGGCCGCGCAAGCCGGCAATCCCGCCGCGCTCACCGGCCTGGGTGATCTGGCGCTCGACGGCGGGCAATACGGCCAAGCGCAGGAGTATTATACCCAAGCGCAGCACGCCGATCCGAATTATGCGCCGGCCTGGGTCGGCCTGGGCCGCGCGCTCAACCGCCTGAGTGTCAGCCAGGCCGATCTCGCCAACAAGGCACGCGACGCGCTGACCCACGCCGCCGATCTGGACCCGACCGCCGCCGAGCCGCATTTTTACCTGGGCGAAATCTACGCCGAGCGTGCGCTGTGGAGCAAGGCGATCCTGGAATATACTACGGCCGCCAATCTACACCCTAGTTGGGCCATGCCGCAGTTCCGCCTGGGCCAGGTCTATCTGTCGCAGAAGCAAACGGCTGAGGCGCTGAAAGCCTACCAAGCCGCCACCAAGCTGGACCCGCAGATGCTGGAAGCCTGGGTCGGGTTGGGGCAAGCCGAGCGCGAGGTGGCGAATCGCAAAGAAGCCATTGCCGCTTACCGTAAGGCCATTACGCTGAAAAGCGATTACGCGGCGGCCTGGCTCTATCTGGGCTACACACTGGAAGAAGACGGTCAGCGTCCGGAGGCAATTGATGCCTTCCAGCACGCCGCCGGCAGCGCCACCGACGACATCCAGATCCGCAATGCCGCGCAAGAGGCGTTGCGGCGCTACCAGTGAACCCACCCGCATCCCGTCGCCCGGCACTGTTTGACGCACTTACCCTGCTCCTGGCGCTGACGGCTTATTTCGCGCTCACGCTCTACCAGTTGCACCTGCCCGGCCTCTATTACGATGAAGCCTGGGATGCGGTCGCGACGATGCACCTGGTTCAGGGCACGCCGGTGGAACTGGAGCGCGGCGCGCACCTGATGCTGGGCAGCCGCGCGCTGCCGCTAATGCTTGATGACTATCAGGGCATCATCAGCACGTATATGCTGGTGCCGTTCTTCCTGCTCGGCGGCATCAACGTCACCATGATCCGCCTCTTCCCCATTCTCAGCGGCGCAATCGCCCTCGTGCTCTGTTTTTTCCTGGCCCGCGCCTGGTGGGGGCGGCCCACAGCGCGTATCGCAGTCTTGCTGTTCGCGGTGGCGCCCTCGTGGATCTTCTGGAGCCGGCTCGGAGTGTATGTCGTGGCTCAAGTGGTGCCGCTCACATTGGGTGCGCTGCTGGCCTACACCCACTGGTGGCGCGGGCGGCCCCGGCGTGCCGGCTATCTGTGGCTGGGCAGCTTCCTGCTCGGCCTCGGCCTCGCCACCAAACTGCTCTATGTTTGGCCCATCGGCGCGCTGGCAACCTGCTGGTTTGCGCTCCGCCGTCAGCCGTCAGCCGTCAGCCGTCAGGTGGTAGATGGTGTTAACGAAGCGGCAGACAACATGCACCACGGCGCACGTTTCACGTTTCACGCCTCCCGCTACACCGTTCTGGTCTGGCTGATAGCTCTGGCCTGCTTCACCGCCGGAGCGTTCCCGTTTCTGGTTTACAATTGGCAAACGCACGGCACTTGGCTGAAAATCCGCAGCAACATCCGGGCGAGTGACGACGCAGGCGTGAACAGTACAACGGTGCTGCCCAATCTATGGGAAGAGGTGGATCGTTTCCGCGTGCTGCTGGACGGCGGCTACTTCTGGTTTCAGGGCTTGCCCGACCATCCGGGCGCGGCTAATCAGGTCTATAAAGACCCGCCGGCCGCCGCCGCCTTCGTGCTGGCTGCGTTGAGCCTACTAGCGGTGGCCGTCTGCCGTCTGCCGTCTGCCGTCAGCACCAACCAACCGCCTACTACACGTCCCGTTTCCCGTTTCCCGTTTCACACCAGTTGGCTAGTCCTGATCTCAACCCTAGCCCTGCTCGGCGTAGCGTACTGGCAACCGACGAGCAAGAGCCGGCTGCTGATTGCTGCGGGGCTGCTCGCCGTAATACTGGCTGCCGGCGCGGCAGGCCGGCGGCTGTGGGCCGCCCTACGTGCGCCGGCGGTCGGTGGCCGGCAGCCTGCCGCGCTGTTGCTGACCCTGACGGTGGCGAGCGGTGTGACGTGGTTCCTGACCGGCAGCCGCGACCCGGCGGCGCATGGGCCGTTCGACCTGCGCGTGACCGATCTGACCGGCATCTTATTCTGGCTCAGCCTAGCCGGGCTGCTGCTGCTGCTGGGCTGGAGTCGCCCGGCCACGCCCTGGCAGCGGCCCCTCGTGGCTAGCATCGGCTACCTGGCCGCCGTGCTGGTGCAAAGCTTCCCCACCCTCTCCGGCCTCTGGCCCACCCACCTGCTGGTTATGCTGCCCCTGCCACAGATCACTATCGCGGCGGCGCTCGTCGGGCTGGGCGGCTGGGGATTGCGGATTGCGGATTGCGGATTGCGGATTGCGGAGACAGTGGATCAGAGATCAGCGGTCGAGGATGGTAATTCAGCACTCAGAACTCAGAACTCAGAATTCGCCGGCCTCCGCGCCGCCCTGGCGCTGACCCTGGTCGCAACCTTGCTGGGCAGCGCGCTGTGGACCGATTATCGCTACCATCGCGATTTAAGTCAGACGCGCGGGTTATATGCGTTTTCCGACGGCATTTATGCGTTGGCGCGCTACCTGAACAAAGCGCCCGATCAGCCGGTGGTGGTAGCCGAATGGGGCATCCGCCGCCAGCTAGAGATCCTCAGCCAGGGGCGGCTGAACCCACCGGAGATCTTCCAGTTCGGCGGCGACGATGCAACAACGCTAGCTGCCTTTGATAGCGCCCTGGAAGGCACGCTACCTATGCGCGGTGCTCGCTACCTCTTCACCGCCGGGGTTATCGGCCCGTATCGGCGCTTCCCTGAGTTCGTGCGCGTGTTGGCCCGCCACGGCTTAGAGCCGATCAAAGTCCACACCGACTACATGGGCACCGGTGAACCCATCTACGAAGTCTATCAGGTACAGCCGGCAACCCCGTAGGATAGGCTTGCGAAACCCACACCGGCAGACTATACTAGATCTTACCAACACGTGCAATACCCGCACCTACCGGGAGGGGCGGTACAATGGATCACCCAATCGCCAACAGTTTACTGCGCGCCCATTTACAGACCGTCAAGCGCATCAGTGGCACCACCTACCCGCTCTTGTTGCAACAGGCCGGGTTAGAGCGCTATCTCACGCAACTACCGCCCTTAGACGAGGAACCGGCGTGCAGCGCTGAGGAGTATAGCCGCTTGCCGGCAGCGGTACTTGCCATGCTCGGTGAGCCGCTGACGCGGCGCTTCCTGCGCAACGCGGGTGCAGCGCTGGTGGAGCGCGCTCTACGCAACCCCGCTATGGCGGCGATGGCCGCGCACCTCAGCGCGCTGCCGGCAGAGACGCGCTTAGGCTGGTTCGTCCCACAAATAGCCCGTATGGCGGACCACACCTGGGCCACCACCGTCACCGCCGAGGATGCGGCGGCCTACTACCTGATCACATATGATTGTCCAACCTGCCGAAGGCTCTACGATCTCAGTGCTCCGATGTGCGGCACCTCCAGCGCCTTCTATAGCGGCATCGCCGCCGCGTTGCTCGGCCGGCCGGTGCGCGTGGTCGAAGTCGAATGCCGCGCTACCGGCAGCACGGTCTGCCGCTTCGCCTTCTACAAGTAACCTGTTGCCCCGCGAGGGCCCAACCGGGTCAAGTCCTCGCTACGGAGAGCTGCCGAATGGATACTACTGACCCGGTTGCCGCGCCGGCCCGTGCCGGGCGTGAGCGGGCCGTACTGATCGCCGCGATCCTGGCCTCCAGCATGGCCTTTATTGACGGCAGCGCGCTGAATGTCGCCTTGCCGGCCATCCAGACCGACCTCCACCTAAGCGGCGCGGAGTTGTTGTGGGTGGTCAACGCTTATGCGCTCATCTTGGCGGCGCTAATCCTGGCCGGCGGCGCGCTGGGCGATCAGTTAGGCCGCAAGCGCGTGTTTATGGCCGGTATCGTGCTCTTTACCGGGATGTCGCTGCTGGGCGGGCTAGCCCCAAGCGGCATCCTGCTCATCGCCGCCCGTGCGGGGCAAGGATTGGGCGGGGCGCTGATGGTGCCCGGCAGCCTGAGCCTGCTGACCGCCACGTTCAGCGGCGCACGGCGCGGCCAGGCCATCGGCACCTGGGGCGCGTTCAGCACCCTGACCACCATCCTGGGACCGGTGCTCGGCGGGCTGCTGGCCGGCGCGGGCTGGTGGCGCGGGGTGTTTTTCATCAATCTGCCGCTGGCGGCGGCGGCGTTGTTCTTTCTGCGCGGTGTGCCGGAGAGCCACGCTAGCGACACAACGGCCCGCCTCGATCTGCGGGGCGCGGTTCTGGTGACGCTGGGGCTAGGGGCGATCACTTACGGCTGCACCACAGCGGCCGGCGCGGGCTGGGGTGATCCACAGGTCGTGGCAGCGTTGGTGCTTGGCTGCGGGGGGTTATTGGCGTTCCTGGTCCTGGAAGCCCGCACCACGCACCCGCTGCTGCCGCTCGATCTGTTTTGGGGGCGCACCTTCAGCGTGACTAACGGCATCACGCTGTTGCTGTATGCCGCGTTGGGCGGCGCGCTTTTTTTCCTGCCGCTCAACTTGATCCAGGTGCAGGGCTACACGGCCACGCCGACCGGCCTGGCCCTGGTGCCGTTTGCCGCTCTGGTGACAGTGATCTCGCGGCCCGCCGGGCGCTGGGCCGACCGAGCGGGGCCGCGCCCAGCCCTGATCGTGGGGCCGGCGCTGGTGGCGCTGGGCTTTGTGGCGGCGGCGCTGCCCGGCTTGACCGCCGGGCCGGATAGCTACTGGACGAGCTTTTTTCCGGCCGTCTTGCTGCTGGGGGTAGGCATGGGCATCACCATCGCACCATTGACCAGCGCGGTGATGGGGGCCGCGCCGGCCGAGGAGGCGGGAGCCGCGTCGGGGGTGAACAACGCCGTGGCGCGCACCGCCGGGGTGTTGGCGGTAGCGGTGCTGGGGGCCGTGGTGCTGATCGTGTTTCACGGGGCGCTGGCCGAGCGCACGGCACGCCTGAACCTGCCGGCTGCGGCCAGTGTTGCGCTACAGGCGGCAGCGGGCCAGTTGGGCAACACGCCCGTGCCCGATGCGGTGCCCAGCGCCGGTCGGGCGGCGGTCGCCGTAGCGATCCGGCTGGCCTTTGTGGATGCCTTTCGCCTCGTCACCATTACGGCGGCTGTCTTGGCTGCATTGAGCGCGGCGCTGGCGTTCCTACTGCTGCCGACCACGCGCCCCACACCCCCGGCCTAGCCGGTAATGCACGCGGCTAAAATAAAGAGGGGCGATCCTGTGGATCGCCCCTCCGCGTATGGTCAAGCTAACCTAGCACTCTGAATGCCCACAGGGGCACTTTTTGCAGCCTTCGACGTGCATCAGCGTGGTATTGCCGCATTCGGGGCACAGGTCGCCGAGCGGCTTGCTGGGCGCGAGGCGGCGCGGCGTCCGTGGCGCGACCGCCATGACCGGCAGAGGGTGACTGGCAACGGCAGACGGCGGGGCCGTTTCCTCCGGGAAGTAGTGCTGCTGCAACAACTTAGCGATGGCATCGGGCACCGACAGCACGCGCTGCTGGCCGAAGCCGACCGAGCGACTGCCCCCGATGCCGCGCAACTGCTCGATCAGGATCTCCACCGGGATACCGGAGCGCAGGGCGATAGAGACCATACGCCCGATACCTTCAGCGAACGCCGTCAGATCGGAGCCGGCCTTACCCAGCACCACATAGACCTCGTAGGGCTGGCCCTCCACTTCGCTGACCCACAACCGCACAGTGCCTTGCGGGCTATTGATGCGGCCTAACCAACCGCTCATCTCGCCGTTGGGCAGTGGGCGCGGCAGCACCATGCTGGGTTCGGCGACATCAAGCGCCGGTTGCATATCGGCCTGGCGCACTTCGGCCTCAATGGCTGCCGCGCCCGACTCGCCGGCGTAGCTATAGCCGTTGCCGTTCGTGTGCCCATTGGTCGGGCTTGCGGTTGCCGGCGCTGTAGGCACTTCCAGAGGCACCGTCGCCGGAACAACCTCGGCAGGCGCAGCGGGTGCGCTCTTGCGGGCGACCGTACTCATCGGCTGCTCGGCCCGACAGCCGTCGCGGTAGATGGTCGCACCTTTGCAGCCAAGATGGTACGCCTGCATATAAACTTCACGCACTTCATCTTCGGTGGCTTCTTGCGGGAAATTCACCGTCTTGCTCACCGCGTTATCCGTATGGCGCTGGAAGGCGGCTTGCATCCGGGTGTGCCATTCCGGGCTGACATCACGTGCGGTGACAAAGACGCGCTTCACCCAGTCGGGCACCTCGGCAATGTCGGCCAGCGAACCGGCGGCAGCCACTTCTTCCATCAGGTCGGCACTATAGAAGCCCTCGTCCTTCGCTACCTGCTCAAAGATTTCGTTGACCTCCAGCATCTTGTCCTTGTCCATGATCGTCCGCATAAAGGCCAGCGAGAAGAGCGGTTCGATGCCGCCGGAGGCTCCGGCGATAATCGAGATCGTACCGGTGGGCGCGATGGTGGTCACAGTCGAATTCCGCAGCGGGCGCACCCCTTGCGCGTTCGGCCAGTGTTGACCCTGCGGCCCATAGATACTCTCTGCCCAGTTCGGGAACGGCCCACGCTCAGCGGCCAACTGCTCCGAAGCGTTCTTGGACTCGGCATCAATAAAGGCCATCATGCGCTCGGCCAATTCAATCGCTTCCTCTGAGTTGTACGGAATGCGTAGCTTGAACAGCAGATCGGCCCAACCCATCAGCCCCACTCCGATGCGCCGGTTGCGCGTGGTCATCTCTTCGATCTCCGGGATTGGATATTTGTTCATCTCGATCACATCTTCGAGCGAACGTGTCGCCAGATGGATCACCTCGCGCAACGCGGCCCAATCCAAGTCCAGCGCCCCATCGCGCTCCACCGTCAGCCGGCCCACGTTGACCGAGCCGAGGTTGCAGGCTTCGTAGGGCAAAAGGGGTTGCTCGCCGCACTGTCCTGTCACCAGCCCATTGAAAATAACCGTGTTGCGATCTGCCTGCGTCGTGTCGTAGACCGACTCACGTCCTTCGTACAGGATATGCGCGACGCGGCTGGTAAATGGTTGGGTTTTGCGGAGTACCCGACCATCAGCCCAGGCGCGTACCTTGTCGCCTTTTTGTGGGAGCAGAAAATCAATCGCTTCCATGAAGCGCGTGCGTGACTCGCCATCAATGATCAGATCGAACTGTGCTTGGTGCTGATATGACTTTTGCCCGCCCTTGCCGTCCGGCATCAATCGCTCACCGGCCTTCCGGCGCAGCTTGATCGAAGAGAAGATACCGAAGTTGGCAAGTAGGCGCTGGACTTCGCGCAGCAAGGAAGGAGTGCTAGATGCCAAGCGGATTGAGCAGCTTTCTTTCTTCGCAGAGGCCATCACCGTACCATCTGTCTGGAACAGACCGTGTAGATAGCCACGTACACACTCACGACTGCCCTGCCAGACTACCTCCGGCACCATCAGTTTGGTGGCAGCAGTGAAACCATACTGCTCATCCAGGATTCGTCCGAGTCGGATCGATCGCACAGTAGTGAGATCCCGATCCGGTACAGCTATCGGTTGGACCATGTACTCTTTGCGTGTGCCTTGTGCTGTGCCAGTTACCAACTCACTAACGTACTCGACAATCGTAGGCATGAGTACCTGATCGTTCCCCCATAGGTTGATGCAAGCACCGCGGTCGGCCGTGATATAGCCATCACCGGTAATCAAGCCCAGCAGCAGCCCTAGCTTGTAGCTGCCGGCAGCACCCCACTGGCCTTCTCCCGACTGCACAAGCAACTGATCACCCATCTGTAGATCCTGGAGCTTGACCTTACCGCGTGCGGTGAAGAAATCATGCCAAGCAGTAGCCCGTACTTCATATCCTGCCTCCGTAACGACACGGAACACATCGGCATCCTGGATCGTCATAAAGACCGGTACTGCGGATCGCGTCGTTGTTCCCCGATCCTCGTTCAGCACCCGCGTATCCACGGTGGCAGTGATCGGCAATTGCCGATCATACAACTCTTGCATGGTCATCAGACCATGCTGCGTATGAAGTCGAGTATCGCCTGTCACGCAAGGGTTCGTACTCTCCACCATGCCCAGCGCCGGGGTCGGGTTGGAACGGCTGTTGTTGATGCGGTCAATGAACACGATGCCCGGCTCGCCGGTCTGCCAGGCGCTTCGCACGATCTTGTCGAACAGATAGCGCGCCTTAACCGTGCGCGCCGCCTTACCGGTGTGCGGGTTGACCAGCGTGTGATCGCCGTCGGCCTCCACCGCCGCCATGAACGGCTCCGTCAGCGCGACCGACACGTTAAAGTTGGTCATCACCGACAGGTCATTCTTCATATCAATAAACTCTTCGATGTCGGGGTGGTCCACCGACAGGATCGCCATGTTGGCCCCACGGCGGGTGCCGCCCTGCTTGATCGCGCCGGTGGCGGCATCAAACACTTGCATGAAGCTGATCGGGCCGCTGGCCTTGCCCTTCGTGGTCATCACAATATCGTTCTTGGGCCGTAGTCTACTAAACGAGAACCCGGTGTTATGGATCATGGTCATACCCGACCGCCCGGCAGCATAGGTGTTCCAATCAGCCACAGTGAGGTCGTAGTATGCCTGCGGTTGCGCCGCCACCGCCACACTTTTGACTTCCTGCCCACTGTCGGCGATGCGGCATAGTAGGTAGGCCAGTGCAGCATTCTGCGGGGCGGCTTTGTCGGCAATAGAGCGCAGGCTGTCGCGGCGCACCCGGCTCGACTCGCTGTGCGACCAGCGGTTTAGCTCAAAAGCACAGGCTCCCGCCCCGCCAGTCTTCCCCTGTTCGCGTGTCTTTGCTAGGCCCAGCCCGCGCAGGGCAGCACGCCAGGGGGCAATCGGCAAATGGACCGAGGTCTGCTTGCGGCTAGTGCTGGTCAGGCGGTCGCGGCGCAGCGTGTTTGCCAGATAAGGCAGGATGTCCGTCGCCAGATCGTTGACCTGGGGCAGTGGGCAGAGTTGTACCGTATGCGTGGTCAGCCGACCTTTACCGTGGGGCGCTTTCGCTTGGACCGCCGGCTGGTAACCCAGCAGGCTCATCAGCGCGGCGAGGTCTTGGGCCATCGCTGCACTGACCGATGTATAGGAGGGACTACCGTCTGCGGCCACATAGCCGTCGCTATCCAGTAAACCGGCCAAGAACGCACGCACCACCGGCAATGGCGACTTGGCGATCACTTCGGGCACGCGGATCAGGTCGTCTTTCGGACCGATATTCTCCAGACCGCAGGCTTCCAGCAAATCGTGGACGAAGCGTTGGGTCAGCGTACTGACTGAAAGCAACCCCCGCCCGTCCTGCTGAATAGAGACGTGGACATTCAACTTGGCGAGGACCGCTTGCACCCGCTCTAAGACATCCGCCGTGCCGGAGAACCAGCGCACACAATACTGACGCAGCGCCGGTACATAGCCAAAAGAGCCGTCACCCAGCGTGAAACCGATCAGCCAAGCCAGGTCTGGGTCCACCGTGAGCGTACCGACCGTGCGCGCCTCCGTCCAGGGCCAGTAGGCATCGGGCCGTTCGGGGCCAAGCACCACATCGCCGGGGGTCAGATCAGCAGCTTGAACTTCCACCAACTCTGTGCCACGTACCACCATGAACGGGTGCCAGGCGCTGGTCTGCACCACGGTGCCTTCACGCATGGTGACAACCACTTGCTGCTCGGCAGGCACATCGAATTGCCAGACGTGCGATACCTGCCGCAGCCCGGTCTCACCAGTTGCGGGGTTCATCGCCAGCGTTTTGATACCGAGATCGCGCACGTCGTAAGCCACACCCGCCCCTTGTGCAACCCCAGTGCGACCATCTAGGGTCGCGCGGTGAAACAGCACCTCAATCGGTTCAATACCACAGAATGTGGTCCAAACCCGCGCATCAGCCGCGATGCAACCGCCCCCTGTTTGGTGGATAATGGCCTGATGCCGAATGGTGCTGAAGATCTCACCCAGATCATCGGCCACCGGCAGCACAAAGCAAGCGCTTAACTGCTGCAACGGGCGACCGGCGTTCATCAGTGTGGGCGAGTTGGGCAGGAAGACGAGCGAGCGCATCAAGCGGTAGAAGCGATCTTCCCAGACCGCCACATCGCCGCCGTAGCGCCCTTCGGCCGCAGCCAGGTTCAGCGCGACGCGGTGGAACATTTCATCGGGGGTCTCGATCACCTGGCCGGTGTCGTCTTTGACGAGATAGCGGCGCTCCAGCACCGTGACCGCATTTTTGGCGAGCGGCACCGTGATGTCGGGTTGGTAGGCCGACGCAGCAAGCGTCGTATCCTTTTTGTGCTTCATCAGATACTCCTGAATAATAAGGGACCATGCCGAACCGTCACGCCGGCAATGGCTGCGGCGCAGTGTTGCGCTGCAACAGCGCCTCGATAGCTTGGCCCATCTCCGCCAAGTCGGCAAAGTTGAGGTAGACCGAGGCAAAGCGGATATACGCGACTTGGTCTATGTCGCGTAGGTGCGTGAGGATGAGTTCGCCAACGGTTTGCGCGGGCACTTCGCTGGTGCCCAACCGAAACAGATCGCTCTCGATGCCGTTGACGACGCCTTCAATCGTCTCCGCGCTGATCGGGCGTTTGGTGCAGGCCAGTTGGATACCGGCTTCCAACTTATGCCGGTTGTATTCCTCTCGCAAGCCGTTCTTCTTGACGATGAGCAGGCTAACCGGTTGCACCCGCTCATAGGTGGTGAAGCGCTGCCCACAACTGTTGCAGCGCCGCCGCCGCCGGATGCCGTCGCTTTCCGGCGCCTCGCGCGTGTCGAGTACCTGTGACTCGCTTTTGTGGCAGTAGGGACAGCGCATAGGCTAATCTCTCCGGTTCTGACTGTAGAGTGGATATGAGGATTATAGCACTACATTTAGATCGAGAATCCACTTGCTCACTAAATGTAGGGCGATTGTAGCACACAACTTAGGGATATGTCAATGTATTTATCCACAGCTTTTGCGATAAGGAGTCACCGGATTTCCTTTAGCGAAACAAAAACCCCTCTCCGCTGAGGAGAGGGGTCCACAAACCAGGAGGGTACAGCGCCTAGACGTGGGTGCGCCAGTAGGCCAGCAGATCGCGCAGCGTCTGCTCAAAAGGGATCGTCGGCTCCCAGCCGGTGGCTTGCTGAAACTTGCCGGCATCGGCCCAGAGAATCATCACGTCGCTGGGGCGTAGGCGGGCCGGGTCTTGCTTGACCTCGATCTTGACCGCGCTTTGCGCCAGCAGCATATCCAGCATCTCACCCATCGTGCGCGTGGTGCCGGAGCCGATGTTGTAGACCTCGCCGGGCTTGCCGTGGTCCAGCATCAGCCAGTAGGCACGCACCATATCACGCACATCAGTAATGTCGCGCTTGCTGGTCAGATCGCCCACGGAGACCACCGGCTCTTGCAGTCCCTTTTCGATGCGAGCGATCTGGCGGGCCCAAGTAGACGGTGCGAAATGCTCACCCCGACGCGGGCCGTCGTGGTTGAAGCCGCGCGAGGTGATGCTTTTAATACCGAAGCTCATCCAATACTGGTAAGCCAGCTTCTCCTGCGTCACCTTGCTCACCGCATAGGGGCTAAGCGGGCGCAGCGGGTTGTTCTCGGTCATCGGCACCTCGTCGGGCAGCACCATGCCGTACTCCTCCGACGAGCCGGCGATCTGGATCAGCGGGTCCAAGTCCTGACCTTTACCGTTGCGGTTAGGGCCGTTGAGTTGGCGCACCGCCTCAAACAGATTCAGTTGGCTCAAGATATTGGTTTGCAGCGTTTCGGCGGGTGCGTTCCACGATGCCGGCACAAATGACTGGGCGGCTAAGTGGAAGATACGGTCGGGGCGTACCGCCCCGATCAGCTTATGCACGCTAAACGCATCCACCAGATCGGTGTTAATCATATTGATTTTGCCTGGTTTCAGCGCCGCTTGAATCGACTCGATATTCGATACGCCGACCTCGATCAGGTTGAGGTACGGCAGTAGAGTCTCCAGGTTGTCCATGCGGCTGCGCCGGCGGTAGGTGCCGAACAGTTCGACATCCTCGCGGGCGAACAGCATCTCGGCCATGTGGCTGCCGGCGAAGCCCGTGATACCCGTAATTAGAACTTTCAAATCACTTATCCTCCGTTAGCGGCTGATCCGTCGGTACTCAAGGCCTGCACGCGCGTGCGCCAATCGTCCAGAATATCGGCTAAAGATTGGTCCAGGGGAATGGTCGGCTGCCAACCGGTGCGCGCCTGGAACCGGCGTGGGTCGCACACGATCTGCGGCACATCGGCCGCCCGCATTCGCGCGGGATCGAGTTCGACGCGCACCGGCACGCGACTCAAATCAAGCAGGGTTGCGAGAATACTAGAAATCGCGGTGGCGCGGCCCGACCCCAGATTGTAGACCGCACCGGGTTCCCCTTGCGTGATCGCCAGGTAGTAGGCGCGCACCATATCGCGCACGTCGGTGAAGTCGCGCTCGGCACTCAGGTTGCCCACGCTCAACACCGGCTCCTGTTGCCCGGCCTCAATGGCAGCCACCTGTTGGGCAAATGCCGCCGTGACAAAGGCATCGCCCTGGCCGGGGCCGATGTGGTTAAACGGGCGCACCCGAATAACCGCAGTGCCGTGCGCCAGGAAGTATTGCAAGCCCAACATATCTTGCGCCACTTTGCTCACGGCATACGAATTGGTCGGGCGAAACGGCGTGTCTTCGTCTACCGGCAGATCCTCCGGCAACACATGACCATATTCTTCGCTGCTGCCGACCAGCAACACGCGCGTCGGCAGGCTCAGTTCTTGTACAGCGCGTAACACGTTGAGTTGGCCGATCAGGTTGTTGACCAGCGTCGCTTCCGGGTCGCGCTGCGCCCGTTGGACGATAGACTGCGCGGCCAAGTGAAACAGATATTCCGGCCGCAAAGCGGCCAACAGATCGCGGACTGCGCTATACTCAGTAAGTTCCAGCGGCGCTAGTTGCAAATGATGCCGGCTTGTCCAGGCCGCGTCCAGCGCGACGCGGCCCGGCAGTTCGCTGCGACGGGCGGTGGCCGCCGTGGCCCCGCCCGTCACCGCCAGGGGCCGCTCCGTGCCCCAGAGTTCCCAATCCGTCACAGCGGCTAAATGCTGTGTCAGGTGCCGCCCGGCGAAGCCGCCGGCCCCGGTAATCAGGGCACGCATGGACTCTCCTGCAAGCTAAATTTGAAAGCCGGCGCGAATCGCTTAACGATGCGAACCCACCAATTGCTTATCCGTCGTCGGTACGGTCGCGTTGTCTAGGCCGGACTCGGCGCGTAGCAGGGTGGCCTTGTCCGTGTTCTCCCAGGGCGCGTCAATATCATGCCGGCCAAAGTGGCCGAAGGCGGCAGTAGCCCGATAGATCGGCCGACGCAGCTTCAGGTCGCGAATAATCGCGCCCGGTCGCAGGTCGAAGTGCTTGGCGATCAACTCCACGATCCGCTCGTCGGCGATTTTGCCGGTGCCGAACGTTTCGACCGAGATGCTGAGGGGATGGGCCACGCCGATAGCATAGCTGAGTTGGATCTCGAAGCGCTCGGCCAAGCCGGCGGCGACCACGTTTTTCGCCACATGACGCGCTGCGTAGGCCGCCGAACGGTCCACCTTTGTCGGGTCTTTGCCGCTAAAGGCACCCCCGCCGTGGCGCGCCACGCCGCCGTAGGTGTCCACGATGATCTTGCGCCCGGTCACCCCGGCATCGCCCATCGGCCCGCCGATGACAAAGCGCCCGGTCGGGTTGATGTAATACTTGGTCTGCGCGTCAAGCAGCTCGGCCGGTACCACCGGCCGGATGACATGCTCAAGGATCTCGCGCTCGATCTCCTCATGCGTGACGTGCGGCGCGTGCTGGGTGGAAACCACTACCGTGTCTACGCGCACCGGCTTGCCGTGGTGGTACTCGACCGTGACCTGGGCTTTGCCGTCGGGTCGCAGCCAGGGCAACACTTTGGTGCGCCGCATCTGCGACAGGCGGCGGGTCAGGCCGTTTGCCAACGAAATAGTCAGCGGCATCAATTCGGGTGTTTCATTGCAGGCAAAACCGATCATCATACCCTGATCGCCGGCCCCTAGTGCCTCCACTTCGGCATCACTCATTTCGCCGGTCTTGTGTTCGAGCGCCTCATCCACCCCTTGCGCGATGTCTTTCGACTGCTCTTTGATCGAGACTATGACATTGCAGGTCTCCGCATCGAAGCCGTATTTGGCACGCGTGTAGCCGATGTCGGTGATGGTGTCGCGCACGATCTTGGGGATGTCGGCCCAGCCTTTGGTCGTCACTTCGCCCATGACCAACACCATACCGGTTGTGGTGGCCGTTTCGACCGCCACGCGGCTGTTGGGATCTTGGTCAAGCAGCGCGTCGAGGATGGCGTCCGATACCTGATCGCAGAGTTTATCGGGGTGGCCTTCCGTCACCGACTCCGATGTGAAAAAGAATTGCGGAGAGTCCATAAACGTTGTCATCTAATCTAAATCCTCCATGCGAAACGAATAGCCGCGTATCTCTTACGATACCCTACAGTAACCAGACAGACTTGTACTAATGCCCTAGGCTCACGGGGTCGGTGTCCAATAAACATAAGGGGTGGGAAACCCCGAAAAAATCAATCCGCTCATCATACTCGCTGTAAACGCCAGATAACAGACCAACACTGCCAGCGACAGCAGCGCCAGCACCAAGCCGAAGCCCCCCGTCCAGCGTGCCGTGCCGGGGTTGCGAGCTTTGGGGGCCAGCACTAGGGCGGCGATGCTGCATCCCCCGCCCGCTAACGCCAGTGGGGCTGCGACAACCCCACCGATACCGCAACAGATATTGAATGGTAGGCTGATCAGACTCAGAACTAGGCCCACGATGCCCAATGTCTCCGCCGTCGTGTTCGGACGCTGCTGCAACGGCTCGTCGGTCCAGCCGGGCCGCATTGCCATCGGCAGCGGTTCCAGCCGGGGATCGGCGGCCCATGCCTGCGTGCCGTGATCCGTGGTCTGCGGTTCGTAGGCCGCGACGATGGTACCGATGGGCGGTGTTGCCGACAAGACGTCGCCCGCCGGGTCCATTCCAAGCGGCGGGACCAGGGGCGGGGCAAAGGGGCCATCCCCCTTTGTCCCGCCCACATGGTCTACACAGTAGACCTGCCCCTCCCGAAAGTAGACGCATAGCTGACACAACGGCCGCCCACAGGCGCGGCAGCGGTCCAACGCGGGTACATCGGGATGGTTGACGCAGGTCTGCATTGTAAGGCGTAGGGCGCAAAACGTAAAACGTAAAGGCTGCGATAGTTTATTTACGTTTTACGCATGACGCTTTACGATCAGGTGCCCGATTCCCAGGACGACAGATATTTCTGCTGTTCGGGAGTCAACACGTCAATTTCGATGCCCATAGCGCGCAGCTTAAGCAGCGCGATTTCCTGGTCCAGTTCCATCGGAATGGTATAGACCTCGTTGTTGAGTTTGCCGACGTTCTGCACCAGGTACTCGGCGGCCAGCGACTGGTTAGCGAAGCTCATGTCCATCACACTGGCCGGGTGGCCTTCGGCGGCAGCCAGGTTGATCAGGCGCCCCTCGCCCAGCAGATGCAGCCGGCGACCGTCGGGCATCGTGAACTCTTCCACGAAGTCGCGCACGGTGCGGACGGCCGTGGCTTGATCGCGCAACGCCTTGATGTTGATCTCGTCGTTGAAGTGTCCACTGTTGCACATGATGGAATTATCTTTCATCAGCGCCAGGTGGTGCGCGTCAATCACGTTCAGGTCGCCGGTGACGGTCACAAACAGATCGCCTTCGGGAGCGATCTCTTCCAGCTTGCGGACCTCGAAGCCGTCCATGACCGCTTCGAGCGCACGCACCGGGTTCACTTCGGTGACGACCACGCGCGCACCCATGCCGCGCGCACGGCTCGACACGCCCCGCCCGCACCAGCCGTAGCCGATGACCACAAGGACTTTGCCGGCCAGCAGGATATTGGTGGCGCGCAGGATGCCGTCCAGCGTACTCTGGCCGGTACCATAGCGGTTATCGAACAGGTGCTTGGTGTCCGACTCATTAACGGCAATCACCGGGAACTTCAGCACGCCGTCCTTCGCCATCGCCTTGAGGCGAATCACGCCGGTCGTCGTCTCTTCGCTGCTGCCGATGATGTTGCTGAACAGCTCGCGCCGTTCGATTTCGCTCAGGGTCGCGACCCACTCACGCACTACGGGATGCAGGTCACTCAGGCGGCCCAATTCGATGAAGTTGAGCGCCGAAACGAGGTCAGCCCCATCGTCCATCGTGATCTGCGGCTTGTGGGCCAGCGCGGCCGCAATGTGCCGGTAGTAGCTGGCCGTGTCTTCGCCCTTAATCGCGTAGGTGCGGATGCCGTAATGCTGCACCAGCGCCGCCGCCACATCGTCTTGCGTCGAGAGCGGGTTGCTGGCGCACAGCACCACATCGGCCCCGCCGGCTTTCAGCGTGATCGCCAGGTTGGCGGTTTCGGCGGTGACGTGCAGGCAGGCTGCCAGGCGTTGACCCTTGAGCGGCTGCTCCTTGACGAACCGTTGACGCAGCAGTTCCAGCACCGGCATCTCTTTGGCGGCCCACTCGATACGTAGCTTGCCGCGGTCGGCCTGGCCTAGATCGCGTACATCATACTGCGCGGCGGCAGCGGCGGGGTTTTCGACAGTTGTAACCATGTGTTTGCTTTCTCCTTATGTCACGTTATAACAATAGACTAGCGGTATCGTACCCGGTGTCCCGGTCTGCCAGGTGGCTCCTTGCGGAGCGTCATGGCGAGGGTCTAACGGCCGAGGGGCCAGATGGCTCCTTGCGGAGCGTCATGGCGAGGGGTCCAGAGGCCGATAGCCAGGTGGCTTCAAGCAAGCGTCATGGCTACAGATGGATGGCCGCGCCGAAGGCTTCGGCGTACCGCGCCGCGAAAGCAGCGCGTGTATAATGGTGGGCCTGCGTACCGTATTGCTCGATAGCGTAGACCGCCGCAAGGGCCGCGATGCGACCGGTGCTTGCCATATCAAAGTTATGGGTGAGGCCATGCACAAAGCCCGCCGCGTAGGCATCACCCGCGCCGGTGGGGTCCGCTACTGCTTGGGGCGGAGCTACTGGGATAGTTGTTTCGCCGTCGCGTGTGCGAATGATCGAGCCGTCGGCGCCTTTGGTGGTCACGACGATGTCGGCATGGCGCAGCATATCTTGCGCGGTGAGGTCGGTTTTGTTGTGCATCATCTCGAACTCGTAATCGTTGGCGATAATGACACGCGCGCCCTCGATACTGGTCCGCAGGTCGGCGGCGCTCAGGCGAATGATCTGCTGGGCCGGAACGTAGACGTAGGGT
Source organism: Chloroflexia bacterium (assembly GCA_038228295.1). Classification (GTDB taxonomy): domain Bacteria; phylum Chloroflexota; class Chloroflexia; order QHBQ01; family JAICKM01; genus JAICKM01. Next base: position 34,434 of record JBBRPH010000025.1, read on the forward strand.
ACACCGCCGGCTTTGCACTCTTGAGCGAAGCGAGTCATGGCGGCCGGCTCCGTGGGCGCGATCACTACTAGGTCGGCGGCGCTGAGGTTAAGCGGAGCCAGCGACAACTGAGCATCCGCAGCCATTGCGCCCGGATAGAAGCCGGTGATCTGGTTATTGTCGCGATCGGTGGTGATGTAGCAGGTGGCCGTATAGTGGTCGGTGACAGCGTTGACGCGGCTGGTATCCACGCCGACAGCTTGCAATTGGCCGCTGTATTCATTAAAGTCGGGGCCGACGCTGCTGTAGAGAAGGGGCTGCGATCCCAGTAGGGCCAACGTGTAGGCAACGTTGCCGCCAGTGCCGCCGCGCTGCTTTTTCATGGTTTCGACCAGGAAACTGACGTTCAACATATGGATCTTGTCGGCCAATATGTGCTCGTGAAAATAGCCGGGGAAATCCATGATATTATCAAAAGCAATAGAACCGGTTACGACTACGCTCATCTATTCTCCACAGATTAGTCCGATATAGGGCACAAAAAACTCTCATCGTACCCACAATGAGAGAATAGGCCACAGGCCGCTCTCTCATCTTTCAGCAGCAAACGCTCCGCTTGCCGACGGATTTGGCACCCGTGACCGAACTGGTTGTCCAATCCGCACCGGGTTGCCGAGGCTTCACAGGGCCGGTCCCTCCACCCCTCTCGATGAGTACGCGCTATGCAATTAGGAGTCCGGCTTGCGGCATTGGCGCGCGGCGCTCGCCACAAACAGACCGGCTTATCATATCATATCGGGGCGGCCCCTGTCAAGCGCATTGTCAATCTAAGGCTGCGCCGCAGCTCCTAGCCTACATCGGCGCGCCGGCCGTAGCCGGCGGGGCCAAGCACCGGGGATGCGCCGCTTGGAGCATCCCCGGTGGGCAGCTGTAGGAGCGGGTTACGGGGCCGGCAGCACTGCGGCACAAGTCGCCGAGCCGGTGACGGCCAGGTAGCTGATCTTGGCGATCTGCCCCCGGAATGCGGGTGCGCTCGGCCGGAAGGTGCCGTCGCCGTAGCCACTGATGATGCCGTGGCAGACCGCCGTCTCGATGAAGGGGTAGAAGACGTTGCCGGCGGATACATCACTGAACGTCGGAGTCGGCGGCGGGTGCGGTGTCCAGCCGGCCCCGCCGACCACGATCTTGGTCACCTGCCCGCGCGTCACGTTAGCTGACGGGCGGAAATAGGGGCGCCGTCCGCCGTCGCACGGTTCGGGCGCGCCGCTCTGCGGGTCGCTACCGCCGCAGGTGTAGCCGCTGACGAGGCCATGCGCCGCCGCCGTCTCGATCAGCCCATAGAACACGTTGGCGGGGGCCACATCGGTGAAGGTGCCGCCGGCCGGCGGGGTCGCCGCCGCCAAGCCGAAGGCCAGGGTGATGATCTTGGTCATCTGGCCGCGCGTGGTCAGCGCGAACGGCTGGAAGGTGCCGTCACGGTAGCCGGAGACCACGCCCCGACAGGCCAAGTAGTAAACACTGGCATAATAGTAAGCCGTCGGGTCAGCCACATCGCTGAACTGGAGCGTGCAGGGCGTGGCGGTGGCGGTCGCGCTCAGCCCGGCGGTCAGGGTCGGGGTGCCCGTGCGCGGCAGCCCGGTCGCGGTCGCGCTGCCCGTGGCGGGGCGCGTCGCCGTGGGCGGGGCGGTGTCGGGAGCGGTGGGGGTGATCGTGGCCGTCGCGGTGGTGCGCGGACAAACGAGGCCCGGCCGGTAGGTGGTCATTTCCAGGCTGTCCACTGGGTTATAGCTGCCGTCTTGCCCGCCGTAGAGGAACACCTGGTTGCCGAGCGCGGCCGCCGCCCCCAGCCGCCGCCCGCCCGTTAGCGCTGGTCCCCAACTCCAACTGTCGGTCACCGGGTCATAAATCTGCATCGTGTCCACCACCGCCGGCCGCGCCACGCCGCTGTAGGGCGTGCCGCCGCCGCCCACCCACAGCCGCCCGCCGACCACTGCGCTTTCGCCGAACGCCGCACCTTGCAGCAGGGGCGTGCGCGTGTACCACGTGCGCGCCGCGATGTCGTAGTCGAACAGCGTCTGTAGCACACTGCTGCTGGACTGCGTGCCACCCGCCACATACAGATGCCCGTTGATCACCCCACTAGCTGCGCCCATTACGGGGATGGGCAACGGCGGCAGGCTGCTGTCCCAACGGTCGGTGAGCGGATCATACGCCCACAGCGTGCGTTGCGGACTGAACCCATTGCTATACGAGCCACCGGGGACATAAATCTTGCCGTTGCCGTAAGCCACGCTAAAGAAACTGCGCCCGCGCCAATCAGGCATACTATTGCCAGGGGTCCAATGGTCAGTCTGCGGGTCATACACTTGCGTATACGGATAGCCGAGGGCTGGGGCGGTACGGCCCGCAGCGGATGGAATCAGCCGGAGCAAAGCTAGTGTGGTAGCAGTGGTTTCATTAATACCACCGAAGTAGTACAACTTGCCCACATTAGGGGCGTAAGTCATGGCGCTGTAAACGCTCGCCGCCAGCAGCGGTGCGCGCGTAAGCCAAGTGCCGCTCATAGGGTCGTAGCGCGCCACCTGACTGGTGCCGCGTGGGTAAGTATTATTGCCTCCGCCAGCCTCATAGAGATACTGCCCAGCGCTGCCCACGCTAACTCCTACTAGGGGCGGTGGCAAGGTGCTGCTGATGGCCCACGGGTCCATGCTGCCCCAGTTGCCGCAGGGTGTGGCGGTCAGGCTGGGCGTGGCCGTCGCGGTCGGCGGCGTGCCGGTGGCGGTCGGCGGGGGCGTGATCGTCGGGCAGGGGATGCCCGGCAGCGCGTCAGTGCGCTCCACCGTCACTTGGTCTGCGCTGTTCACGAAGCCGCCCACCGCCAGCACCGTCGTGCCCACTGCCGTGCCGCCCAGCAAGGCGCGTGGGCTGGTCAGCGCCGGCCCACTGCGCCAACGGTCCTGCGCCGCGTCGTACAACTGCGTCGTGCCCAGCACGTCTTGCGGGCGATCCGCCGGGCGCGCCGGCGCACCGCCCGCCGTGAAGGGTATGCCGCCGCCGATGACCCAGAGTTCGGCCCCCGGTAGCGCGCCGCCCGCGCCATACACCGCCTGCGGCAGCGCTGCCCGGATCTGCCAGTGCCGCTTGGTCAGGTCATAGTCGTAGAGGCTACTGAGCGGGTTGGCGTTGCTGTCGGCCCCGCCTGCGATCAGCAAATGATCAGCGATGACCGCACCCACGGCGCCCATGGTAGCTCCCGGTAAGGCGGGCAACGTGGTGTCCCAGCTATCGCTTAGGGGATCGTAGGCCCAGAGTTGCACCTGCGGCGTGAAGCGCAACGTGTCCGCCCCGGCCGCAAGGTAGAGCTTGCCTTGCCACACGCCGCCACTCATCACCGAGCGCGGGGCGGGCAACGCGGCCCCCGCTGACCAGCTAGCGGTCGCCGGATCATAGATTTGGGTGCTGCTGCCGACCATGTTGCCGCTCGATCCGCCAAAGAGGTAGAGCTTGCCGGTGGTGGGCGCGAAGAGCAAGGTGGCTCCGGTGACGGGGGTAGGCAGCGAGGGCAGCACTTGCCAAGTGTCGGTTTGCGGGTCATAGCGGGCAAACTGATCCGTGCCGCCGCCTAAGCCACCGGCGGCATAGGCATACCGCCCATCGGAGGCAACCGCCGGCAGACGCACGGCCGTGGGTAGCGGCTGGGCCGTCGTCCAGGGGCGGGTGGGCGGTGGACCGCAAGCAGGCGTACCACCGACCGGCAGTGCTGCCGGTCGGCCCGCACTGCGACCCGCACTAGTCTGGGCAGCACCGTGCGTGAGTAAGTAAACGAGTAGTAGCGCCACGGCGACACCGCCGAGCGGCACCCGCCCGGCCCGTATATGTTGCATGACGACCCTCCCCTTAAGGTCCATCGGGGTTGGCACAGGTCGGACACCAGCGGTAGCTATTGACAGTACTCCCGCTGCTCATATCCACCACCTCAAAGGCCAAGAGCGGAATATTGTTCAGTTGGCCGATGTCAGTTGAGATCCAGCCGCCGTCGGGGGTCCACTCCGCGTGCAAGCCCATGTTCGGATAGCCCATAACGTCGGTATCCGCAATAATCGCGCCGTACTTCTTTAACCCGGTGACTTAGCACAGCTCGCCGCCCGTGTCAATATTATGGTAAGATAAATGTGAGCTATAATTTCACAGGTCAGTGCTGTGTGTTTACGATAGACCAACCAATCCTGCTACGGCAGCTAACAGCGCGACACTCTATGCTATGGTATAATATGGCGCTTATGAAACGATGGGCGATCATCATAGCGCTGGGCAGTCTGCTGGGGGGAGTCGTCGCACTAGCGCTGTGTACGCTGGAGCCGGCCTGGACACGGATCCGCGATTTGCGTGTGCCCCAGGTAGTGCCGACCCGGCTGTACCACCGCGACGGGCTGGCGAACCCCCCCGACCTGCCCTATGGCCTGCGCGATCCACAACCGGCGCCCGCCGGATCGATGTATCGCTTCACCGACGGCCATGCCACCGTCACCTTCCCCTACGCCGGCGCAGCCGGGCGCTACAGCATAGTGCGTGTGCAGTTGGCCGGGGTAAGCAGCGCCGAACAAGCGCCGCCGACGGTCACACTGCGGCTGAACGAGCAGCAAATCGCCGCCTTCCCCGCGACCAGGGGGTATACCGTCTATACCGGCACCCTGGATACGCACGCTTTCCCCAGCCCTTATCTGCATCCCACCGATGTGCAGCTCGATATCCTCAGCAGCACCACCGCCGACCCGCAAAGCGGCCTACCACGCGGCATAGCCGTGGCCGAGGTGCAGCTCACGCAGACTCGGTCACAGGTCGAGATCGGGATCGAAGCCGCGCTGTGGGCGGCGGTATTGGCGGCGGTATTGGCATTAGCGCTGGCGCGCCTGCCGCTGCGCTGGGCTGTCGGTTACGGTGCAGCGACTCTCATCACCTGCGTGCTGCTGCATTGGACTTATGCGCCGCGCGCCTTTTCGATCCTGGTAGAAATTCCCCTGGCCGGGCTAGCCTGGATCGTGGCCGCCGGGCTGACCTCTGCCCGCCGCCCAGCCGTCGGGTTGCTGATCGCCACCGCCGGACTGTGGCTCGTGATCGCCGGGCGCGTGCTAGGCGATTGGGAAGTAGACGATGCCTACATCTCCTACCGCTACGCTGCCAACCTGCTGCACGGCGCGGGGCTGGTCTATAATCCGGGTGAGATTGTCGAAGGCTACACTAACTTCCTCTGGACCCTATGGATCGCAGCAGGGCTGGCTGTGGGCCTCGATCCTGCCGGCCTCGCCCTGGCAAGCACCATCGCCGCCGCCCTGGCCTTGATCGCGCTGACCTACCAGTTAGGCATAAAACTAGCCGGACCGAACGCGCTATGGCCGCTGTGGGCCGTGGCAATCGCGGCGCTAGATACCGGCGTGCTGACCTACGGCGCACGCGGCGGTGGCCTGGAAACGCTGCCGTTTGCCGTGCTGGTGCTGGTGCCTAGTGTGCTGCTATGGGCCGGCCCGCAGCGGGCGGCCGGCGGGCGCATTGCCGGGGGGGTGGCACTGGCCGCCGCCGCACTGCTGCGGCCCGAAGGAGCCATTGTCGCCGTCGTCTTGCTGAGCGTGCGCGCGGTGCAGGATCGCTGCGTCGGGTTGCCGGCGCAGCGCCTATTCGCGGCGGGCGCGGGGGCGGTCTTAGCCATCTGGCTGCCCTATCAAGTGTGGCGCATCGGCTTCTACGGCCGGCTGTTTCCCAACACTTTTTACGCTAAGACCGGCGCATCGCTCGCCGTGGTGCAACGCGGCCTGATCTACAGCGGAGATGTGGCCGTGGATCATTGGCTGCCGGCCGCGCTGCTGCTGGTGGGCGGGTTGGGCAGCGCCTATGTGGGGATGCGCGCATTACGGGGTGGGATGCGCCCAGCACTGCGGGCGGCGCGCTGCGCTTTCACCGATCCAACGGCGGGACTGCGCGTGGCGTTTGCAGCACTGGTAGGAGTCTACACGCTCTACATCGTGGTCGCCGGCGGGGATTGGGCCGAGGCAGGACGCTTCTTCGTGCCCATCCTCGTGCCCGCCGTGCTATTGGCCGCCGAGATCACACGCTGGGCCTGGGGCCGTGCAACCGACCGGCCACGCAGCAGGCCGGCGGCGACGCTCGCCCTCACCGGGTTGACATTAGCCTATCTACTCTATGGTCTATGGCGCAGCCGCCCCGCCGGCGAAATCAGCACCCGCCTGGAGCGGGAAACCTACAAATATCAAAAGTGGGCACTAGCGGCCGTCTGGCTACGCGATCATACGCCGGCCGGCACACTGTTGGCCGCTACCCCCGCCGGGGTCATGGCCTACTACAGCCGGCTCCCGGTGGTGGATATGCTGGGCCTTAACGACCTGCACATCGCCCGGCTGCAACCGGCGACGCTCGGTAGCGCTATGGCCGGCCACGATAAGAGCGATCCGGCCTATGTGCTGGCCCGGCGACCGGCCTATCTGCTGGATTATGAGGAGTGGTATTTCGCGGCCGATCCCGCCGCGCTAACCCAACAGTACGCCGTCGAGACGGTCCGCACCGCATCAGGCTATCCCACTCGCCTGCTGCACCTGCGCTAACAGGCCAACACCGCCTACGACTCGGCGCTCAAGGCCCGCCGAATCTCGCCGCCTCGGCGGTGGGCCGCCCGCACGCCGCGATCAATCACGCCCGGCAGATCGCCACGCGCGAACTCGGCCAGGGCGGCTTCAGTGGTGCCGCCTTTCGAGGTGACCGCCTGACGCAGACCCGCCGGTGCGACACTGCCCTCGCGCAGCATCTTGGCCGCGCCGTAGATCGTTTGCAGCACCAGTTCGCGCGCATCGCTTTCGCCCAAGCCCACCCCTTGCGCCGATTGGATCAGCATTTCGGCCAGATAGAACAGGTAGGCTGGACCGCTGCCGCTAACCGCCGTCACCGCATCAAGTGCCGCCTCGTCGGTCAAGGCAATCTCGCGGCCTAGCGCGCCGAGCAGCCGCCGCACCTGCGCCTGTTGCGCCGTCGAGACAGCCGCGCTCGCCACCCAAGCGGACATCGCCTCGCCTACCTGAGCCGGTGTGTTGGGCATCACACGCACTACGGCCGCACCGCTGTCGCCCACCCAAGCCTGCACCTGGGCCACGGCGACACCTGCCGCCACGCTAATCAGCAGCTTACCGGCCACCCGACCCTGCAACGGCTGTAAGGCGGCGCGCATATCCACCGGCTTGACCGCCAACAGCAGTGTATCGCCCCAGGCGGCTGCCGCAGTGTTATCGTAACTCGTCTGCACGCCCCAGCGCGCCGCCAGCCGTTCAAGTTTGCCCTCGGAGCGGTTCGTGACCAGGATCGCCGCTGGGGGCAACAGCGCGGTGCCCAGTACGCCCGCGATAATGCTTTCTGCCATATTGCCCGCACCGATGATCGCCAATTTGTCGCTCATGATCGTACCGCTCCCTTCGTTTGTGGACACAAAAAAACCACGTCCTTTCCAGGACGAGGTCTCAACCCCGCGGTACCACCTGCCTTAGCCTCAACGGCTCCTCTTAGCCCGCACAGCATCTCAGGGGACGCGATGCGGCGCCTCATGGTAACGGGAGGCTACCGACACTGCTTCAGCCCCCGTCGTTGGAGGGTTCGCAGGCGACTCACGGGTGGGTTGAGCACGGGCGGCGCGACTAGCTTTCACTATCCTAGCTCGCTGAAGAGGCCGATGGTCGTGCCTACTATTCCCGATCACAGTCATTCGGGCGTATATGATTAGCATACTTATACCACATTCGTCCGGCTATCGTCAAGCGTCGGGCCTGAGCAGATCACGGCCGGATCATCAAGGTCGAACGGCTTGGCACGCCACTCTTGCGCGTCGAAACTCTGCACGCTTGGCCCAGCAAAAAGATTTACCCTCCGGCCGGCAGAGGGTAACAGGCTCGATCGTATAGCGATTAACGAGGCAGGCGTGAGCTAGTTATGGCGAACACTACGCTTGGCCGAGCGCATCGGCCAGTTGGGCAAAGGTCCGCACGGCCGCGCCGCTGAAACCCTTGGCCTGATAAGGCAGGTCACGCTCGGTCCAGCCGGTGCCGGCAATATCAAGGTGGACCCACGGCGTCTCACCGACGAACTGCTGTAGGAACAGCGCGGCGGTGATGGTGCCGGCTGGGCGCCCACCGGTGTTCGCCAAATCGGCGATGTTGCTTTTGATCTGTTCCATGTATTCCGGAAACAGCGGCAATTGCCAGGTGCGTTCGCCGGCCGCCAGCGCGGCGGTCAGCACGCGGTCTACCCAGCTCTGTGGCGCGCCCATCGCGCCGGTAGTTACATGACCCAGCGCGATCACCACCGCACCGGTTAGCGTGGCGACATCTACCAGATGGGTCGCGCCGCGTTTGCGCGCCAAGTCCAGAATGTCGGCCAACACCATGCGCCCTTCGGCATCGGTATTGAGGATCTCAATGGTCTTGCCGTTAGCGGCGCGTATCACGTCACCGGGCTTATTGGCGGTGCCGCTGGGCATATTCTCGACAAAGCCGACGATACCCAGCACATTGGCCTGCGGCTTCAGTTCGGCAATCGCCCGCAACGCGCCGACCACTGACGCACTACCGCCCATGTCATATTTCATGTAGTGCATATTCTCGCCGGGCTTGAGCGAAATACCGCCGCTGTCGAACGTCACCCCTTTGCCCACCAGAGCCAGCGTTTCCTTACTGCTACGGTCGCCGCGATAGCTGAGGACGACGACCCGCGCCGGCCACTGGCTGCCCAGCGCTACACTCAACAGCGAGTGCATTCCGGCTTTATCGAGTGCCTTCTCGTCCAACACTTCGCAGTCCAGGCCGACGGCTTTCGCCATCGCCTGCACGCGCTCAGCGGCAACGAGTGGGGTCAGGATATTGGCCGGCTCTTCGGCCAGGCTGCGGGCGAAATTAACACCGGCGGCCATCTTTTCGCCGCGCGTCGCACCGCCTTCAGCCGCCTGTTTATCGGCCTTAGCAGCCACGATCACGATCTCGGTCAGCCGGTGCTCCTCGCGCTCCTGTGTGCGGTAGAGATCGGCTTCGACCGGCCCGGTCAACGCACCGTCAGCCACAGCTTCAGCCAGTTGCGCGGCACTCAGGCCGGGCGCATCGAGCGCAAACGCCACACGCTTGGCCCCGCGGCTGCGGGCAGCCCGCGCTCCGGCGGCAGCCACTCGACGAGCCTGCATCACCCCAAATTCGGCACGCTTACCACTGCCCACCAGAAACAGGCGGCGCACTTTAAGGGCGCCCGCGCTATGGATCGGCTCGATTTCGTAAAGCGCGCCGCGCAGTTCCTCGCCGTGCAACGTGGCGGTCAGGTCGCCGTTCAGCTTGCTATCTAACGCTTTCCAGCCGGCGGGCAGGCTATTCTTATCCTCAATAAACCAGTTCAGGATCAGCGCATCGGCTTCGACGCGCTCTAGGGGGTCATCAACGACCCGGATTTTGACATCAGCCATAGGGGGTGACTCCTCATCAGCCGCAGAATAAGTTTACAGTATGCTGCCTAGCATAACCGGTTACGCAGAGCTTGTCAACTGCATCATGGTACCTATTCAATTCAAGCCTGTTTATGGGGCGAAGGCCAACGTTCCGTTGGTAAGCGCGAGCAGCACGCTAAGGAGATAGCAGAAGAGGATGGCCCCAATGGCGGGGATGAGCAAGGTGGCGCTGAGGAGGCCGGGGCGCAACGGGCCGGGCCGGCGGCTTAGCCCGGCGCGGGCCAGCCCAGTGCTGCCGGCAGCCGCCAGCAGCAGCACGCCGGCCAGGATCAGCAGGCCGGCCAGCCAGGGCGTGCTGCGCCCGCCGCCCGCCGGAGCCGTCAGCGCGCCGATGAGCAGGCCAATCAGCACCAGAGGCAGCACGGCGATGAGGCACCAGCCCGGCCACGCCAAGCGCGGCACGCGGCGAAAGCCTGCATCCTGAACTAGCCAGGTTCCAAGCATCCCAGCGGCGATGGCGACCAACAGAAGAGGGAAGTAGGCGTACATGGCGAGTTTTGGATTCTGAGCCCTGAGTGCTGCGTTCCGTCAGTAAAGGACTGTATGGGCGTACATACCTATAATTAGATAATTCAGCATTCAGGGATCAGAACTCTATTCGCGATCCTCGATATCGTCGTCCTCGAACTCCGGCTCGTCGTCCGACTCCTCGCCGTCGGAGTCGCTGTCGGCATCGGGATCGAAGTCGCTGCCGCTGTCGTCGTCTTCGTCGAGGTTGTAGCGCCCGGCCCCGGCCGAGGGCCGATAGGCCGCCGCCGTGCCCTTCGAGGGGAACGATTGGCGACCCAGCATCGCCGCCGACTGATATTCCTCACGGATGATCAGCGACAGCCCCTTGTCGCTGACGGTGGTCACGGTCGCGCCGTAGCGATTGCCGGCCTGGATGAAGCGGATCAGCCGGTGGGCCAGCTTCGGCTCCACCGTGCCCAGGCGTGCGCCGCTATCCGTGCGGGCCTCCAACTGACTGTCCACAACGTGCAAGGTCACACGGTCGCCGGCAGTGAGCGTAAGCAAAGTCGGGCCGCTTGCCAGATCCACCAGATGGGTCAAGCCGGTTTTGCCAGTCTCTTCGATAAAAGTCTGGGTGCTGATGCGTGCGCCCGGCTTGGCGGGCGGGCGCTTGGCCGCCGCCGCCGCCGCCGGCTGGGCGGCCAACGGGGCCAGCCGCTGGAGATTCTTCTGGGCAATGGCATTACCGGGCGAAAGTTCGACCGCACGCTTATAGGCGTCATAGGCTTCGCGGTATTGGCCCAGTTCCAGGTGCGCTTTGCCCAGGCGATTATGTGCATCGGCATCGTTGGGATCGATATGTAAAATCGTGCGGTTCACTTCCACCGCATCTTGCCAACGGCTTTGCATTGCCAGGGCAATCGCCTTTTCCGGCAGCATCCGCCGTAAGCGGGCGATTTCTTCGGGATTTGTCTGAGCCATACAGCCACCTCTTTCGCAGCGATCACAGTTAAAAGTGAAAAGTTGAAAGTGAAAAGTCAACGCTAAAAAGAAAATCTACAGTGTTTGTGTTAGGTATCGTGCGGTGCGCGCTTATAATACGCAGAAGGTGCCCAATTGGTTCCCACTCCGGCTGCGAATTCGCCCTATAAACGCAAAGCCCCGCCTGCGGTTATGAGAGTGGGCTGGGTGGGGCGCAGAGTGGAGGGATAAGCACACGAAATGCGGAGGCAGGCACACCGCGCTAGCAGTGGATTCAGGCGTATCAGGCACGCGGAGCGCGGGTTGTGCGGGCTAGCCCCACCCCGGCGGGAGCATACCGAGCAACCCCCGCCAGATCAGCAGGGTGAGCATACCGAGGACGATGGTCAGGAGCAGGTTCTTGCTGCGCCAGGCCACGAACACGGCGAGCAACCCGGTCACCAAGTAATCGTTGGCCGGGCTCAGGAGCAGCTGATCGTGCTTGAACAGCACTGCGGGCACAATGATCGCGGTCAGCACGACGGGCGGAACATAGTTCAGCGCCCGCAAGAGGCCAACCGGCAGAGTGATCTTCCCGAGCAGCGCCAGTGCCGGGTAGCGTACCGCCAGGGTAACGAGCGCCATGCCGGCGATCAAGAGTGCTTCGTTCATGACCCGGCCTCCACGGTATCGGGCGCGGCCCCCGGCAGGTGGGTTTCCGCGAGCACCCCCGCCGCCACCCCCAGGAGGGCCGTGACGATCAGGCCGAGCTTGTTGGGCCAGCTATAGGTCAGCACGGCGCCGAGGCCCGCGACCAGCACGGCCACCACGGCCGGTCGGTTCCGCACCGTCGGCACAAGCAGGCCGATAAAGGTCGCGATCATGGCGAAATCCAGACCCCAGTTTTGCGGGTTCGGGATGTGCTGTCCGGCCAGGACGCCGACCAGCGCACACACCACCCAATTGGTGTACATCGCCACCGCCGACCCCAGGTGATACCAATGCTTGTAGGGGGACGTGTCCGGCTGCTGGTAGCGCCGCACGACCACGACAAAGGTCTCATCGGTCAGCCAGAAGCCGAGCGGCAGCAGCCAGCGTTGCGGCAAGTGCTTGAGGTACGCGGCCAGCGTGGCCGCGTACAGGGTGTGGCGCAAGTTGACGACGAAAGTGGTCAGCACGATGAGGGCGACACTCGTGCCGGCGGCCAGCAAATTGGCCGCAATGAACTGCGACGCGCCGGCGAACACAAACGCCGACATCGCCAGCGTGCCCCACGGTGACAGCCCGCTCGTGGCGGCCACCGCGCCAAAGATGATCGCAAAAGGCACTGCGCCGACAATCAGAGGCAGGGTAGCCTGGGCGCCGGCCCAAAATTCGCGGGCGCGGGTCGGGTCGGCCGGCGGATGCATGGGGAACCTACCTACGCACCTACCGCTAGCAACTCGAACTGCGTCCCCGGTCCGACGGCGGGCAGGGGATCGGCAAGTTCGCCGGTGAGCGACCAGGGGCCGGCGGCGGTGATATGCACGCGGCGCACCTGGCCGCGATGCGGCTCTGTGGCCGCGCCCGGGAAAAAGACGATCTTGTTGCCGCGCGTGCGCCCGGTCCATTTGCCGCGTTCGCGGGCCTCAACCAGCACTTCCATCGTGCTGCCTACCAGCGGGCCGTTCAGTTCACGACCGAGTTGCTCTTGCAACGTCTCAATGGCGTGCAAGCGGCGCATCTTCTCTTCGTGCGACACGTCGTCTTCCCAGGTAGCCGATACGGTGCCCGCACGCGGCGAATAGGCCGCTACGTGGACCTTGTCGAAGCGCACTTCACGCAGCAGGTTCATCGTGTTTTCGAACTGCGCTGCGGTTTCGCCGGGGAAGCCGACGATAATATCAGTCGCCAGGGTCACGCCAGGGATCGTTTCGCGGATGCGGCGCACCAGATCGTGATAATAGCGCAAGGTGTAGCGGCGGCGCATCCGGCGCAGCATCTCGTCGTCGCCGGCCTGGACCGGCAGGTTGATATGTTCGCAGGCTTTAGGCAGAGCGGCCACTGTCTCGATCAGCCGCTGGCTCATGTCTTTGGGGTGCGAGGTGAGGAAGCGGATGCGGTCTAGCTTCGGCACATCGTTGACGGCGATCAGTAGGTCGGCTAAATCGGTACGCGGCGCGAGATCGTGACCATAAGTGTCTACGTTCTGGCCCAGCAGCGTCACCTCGCGCACGCCGCGTTCGGTCAACCCGGTGATCTCGCGCACAATATCGGGGATAGTGCGGCTGCGTTCGCGGCCGCGGCGGAAGGGTACAATACAATAGGTACATGTCTTGTTGCAGCCATAGATGATCGGGATATAGGCGGCGACTGCGCCGGCCTGGGCGTTAGGCAGCAAGCCCTCCAGCGCCAGTGATACGCCGTACTCACCCAGGTCGGGCGCGGCGTTGTCGGGCAGCCCCACCAGGAAGTCGCGCATGGCCGACGGCTTGAAGAACAGGTCCACCATCGGGAAGCGCCGCTTGAGCGTCGTCTGATCGTCGGTAACCATGCAGCCGGTGAGCGCCACAAAGGTATTGGGTCGCCGCCGTTTGAGGCCGGCCAGTTCGCCCAACTTACCGGCGATGCGCTCCTCGGCGCTGGCGCGCACCGAACAAGAGTTCAGCACCACCACATCGGCGCCTTCGATCTGCTCGGTCGGCGCATAGCCCCGTCCCTCCAGCGCCGCGCCGATATAGTTGCTATCGGCGACGTTCATCTGGCACCCGACGGTCCACAGGAAATAGGTCTTTTCGCTCTGCTGCTGGTCCATGCCCATCCTCTAGTGCGTGTGAAACGTGAAACATGATTCTGCTGTCGGATAATTATACGGCACAGGCGGGGCGGGTCGCAAGGTCGAATGCGGAGCGCGGAATGTAGCAGCGCTACCGACCCCGCGACCGGGGCACAGGCGGCGAGGATCACGAGCGGCATAACGAGTAGCGTGCTAAAGCAACGCATGAGTTTTATACCTTTCACTCACCCTACTATTAAAGTAAAGCTCATCGCCGGCAGCGGCCGTAAGGGGCCGGGCGGGGCGAAAAGCGGCCAAGAAAGCGGTTGCTGCCGAATTGACACTGCCTAATGAGATGGAGTATAGTTATAGGAACCGATTTAGGGACCGTGCGAAGAGCAAGGCCGGCCCAGCATTTTATTAGGATGCGGTAGGATTAGCGGTTCAACGGCAAGCGACCGGCAGGGAGGAGGCCCAACGTGAAAGACCTCAGCACGAAAGCGGCAACCTATCCGCCGCAGGATAACCTGCCCGACCCGCGTGTGATCCCGCCGGCGGCCGCTTTGGCCCTGCAACCACCGTCTGCCGCCGTCCAACACCCCACCCTGGAACTATTACTGGACCGGGTGCGCGCCTATGCCGAACCAAGCGCGAGCGATCTGGCGGGCATCGAGCGCGCCTATCATTTTGCGGCCAAAGCCCATGAACCACAAAAACGCGAGAGCGGCGAACCTTACGTGCTGCACTGCCTTGCCGTTGCCATGATCCTGGCGGAAATGCACTTGGTGGACCCGGAGACGGTGCAAGCGGCGCTGCTGCACGATACCATTGAGGATTGCCCCGGCGTCACCCGCGCCATGTTGGCTGCCGAATTCGGCGAACCGGTCGCCAAGTTGGTGGACGGCGTAACCAAACTGAGCGAACTACCCAAGACGGCGCGTATGGATGATGAAGCCCGTGCCAGCGCCAAAAAACAACAGCAAGCCGAAACGCTGCGTAAAATGTTTATTGCCATGTTCGACGATATGCGCGTGGTGCTGATCAAGTTGGCCGACCGGGTGCATAATATGCGAACGCTGGGTGTCACCACACCCGATAAACAGCGCCGCATCGCCCAGCAAACGCTCGAAATCTACGCCCCACTCGCCAACCGCCTCGGCATCTGGCAGTTCAAAAGCGAACTCGAAGACCTAGCGTTCTATTACCTCGAACCCGGACGCTACAACGAATTGGTGGAGCAGATCCAGGAACGCAAAGACAGCAGCACCCGCTATATTCAGCGGGTCATTGTGGCGCTGGAACGGGCGTTGCGCGATGCGGGCATTGAATGCGAGATCAAAGGGCGCACCAAGCACGTCTATTCGCTCTACCAGAAAATGCTGCGGAAAAACCGCCCCTCAGATCGTATCTACGACCTGCTGGCAATGCGCGTCATTGTCAACGAAATCCAGGACTGCTATGCCACCCTCGGCGTGATCCATACGCTCTGGCCCCCGATTGTCGGTGAATTTGACGACTATATTGCCGTGCCCAAAGAGAGCCTTTACCAGTCGCTGCACACCGCAGTATGGGCCTTCGACAACAAGCCGCTGGAAATTCAGATCCGCACCCACAAAATGCACGAGACGGCGGAGTTCGGCATTGCCGCGCACTGGCGCTACAAAGAGGGCCAGCGCACCGCACGGCGCGACCGCGAATATGAGGCCAAAATCGCTAATCTGCGCCGGCAAATGGATTGGCGGCACGACATCGAAGACGCGCAGGAGTTTGTCGATTCGCTGCAATCCGACATCTTCCAGGATTATATCTACGTCTACACGCCGAGTGGCGATATTGTCGAGTTGCCCAAAGGCTCCACGCCCATTGACTTTGCCTTCCGCATCCATACTGAGTTAGGTTATCAGTGCGGCGGCGCGACGATCAACGGCAAAATCGTCACGCTTGACACCGCACTTAATAACGGCGACCAAATCCGCATTATCAAAGACCCGCGCCGTAAGGGGCCGAGCCGTGATTGGATTCAGTCGGGGCGCGGCTACGTCAGCACGGCCAATGCGCGGCAAAAGATCACCCAGTGGTTCCGCCGCCAAGCGCATGGCGAGAACGTGGTCCAGGGCCGCGAGATCTTGGAAAGCGAACTGAAGCGGCTGGGCTTCCACGATATGCCACAAGCCGACATCTTGGCGCTCTTCCCGCGCTACGACACCTTCGAAAAGCTGCTGGAAGCTATCGGTAACACCGACATCGGCCCGGCGGGTATTGCGGCCAAACTGCACCCGCTCCGCAGCATCGCGCCCGCCACGCGCGTGCCGATCCCCAGTGGGCACAACCTGCCCTCGCTCAACTTGGGCGACGCGGGCAACCTGTTAAGTACCATCGCCCGCTGTTGCCGGCCCATGCCCGGCGATGAGATTATGGGCTATACAACGCGCGGGCGTGGCATTAGTGTGCATCGCGCCGATTGTCATAATATCGTCAACCTGAAAGAGCCGGACCGCGAGCGCCTAGTGCGCGTCAGTTGGGACGGCATGAAAGGGCAGCGTTATCTGGCGCGGGTGCGGATCGAAGCGCTCGACCGCGTGGGCCTGCTGCGCGACGTGACCACGATGGTAGCCGACGAACGGGTGAACATGAACGATGTGGTCAGTGGCGCGAACAGCGGCGGCGGCACCCAACACATCACCGCAAATCTGGAAGTGACCGATGTGGATCAGTTAATGCGCCTGATGGCCCGCCTGCAAAGCATCAGTGGCGTGTTCGATGTGCGCCGCGACGTGCCGAGCGAGCGAACGCACCGACCAACCTAACCCGTGAGGCCAGTAGCGAGTGTTGAGTTAAACGAGCTTCCGCACCTTTTGTAGGGAGCAAGCATACCGTTAGCATAGAGGAGAACCCCAAGCGACATGACTCCGACTCCGATTCTCGTGCAAATTGGCCCGCTGGCCGTGCGCTGGTACAGCGTGATGATCGTGCTGGGCGCAATCGCGGCGACCTGGATCGCCAACCGCGAGGCGCGGCGGCGCGGCCAAGACCCCGAACACGTCTGGCAGTTGCTGCCGCCGGTGCTGATCCTCGGTATTATCGGTGCGCGACTGGGTTGGGTCGTGGTCAGCCTCAAAGAGATCCAGGACAAGGGCGGCTGGCTACACGCTTTCGCCGTCTGGGAAGGCGGCCTGAGCATCCAGGGCGCGGTGATCGGTGGGCTAATCGCTGCCGCGTTCTACACGCGCCGCCACCGGCTCGACTTTTTCGAGTGGGCCGACATCGTGATCCCCGGCGTGGCGCTGGCCCAGGCGATTGGGCGCTGGGGCAATTATTTCAACCAAGAGCTGTTCGGCGCACCCTGCACCCAGCCCTGGTGTATCCCGATCTCCGATGCGGTGCTGTCAAGTCAGGCCAAATACGCGCAGTATGCCGGACAAGGCATCCACTTTGCGCCGACCTTCGCTTATGAGATGATCTGGAACCTGATCAACTTCGGCATCCTGATGTGGCTGGGCCGCCAAACGCGCATGGAACTGCGGACCGGCGACCTGTTCTGGGTCTACGGCATCTTCTACTCCATCGGACGCTTCTTCCTCGAAGACGTTCGCCTGGACAGCGCCATCGTCAGCGGGCAAAAAGCACCGCAAGTGTTCGCCCTGCTGACCATCGTCGTCTGCTGGGGCGCGCTGATCTGGCGGCACCGCCCCGGCTCAACCGCCCCGGTTGCGGTCGTCGCCGACCTCGACGCGCTCAATGCGCCCGATGCCGCCGACACAGCCGAATACGCCGACGGTGTGCCCAATGAAGCCTACGCGGTAGACCACGACGAAGACGGCGACCTGGTAGAGCCGGTGACGCACCCGGAGCCGGTGATTGCCCAAACCGAGAGTGACGGCGGCGACCTAGCAACTGCCCGCCCGTAGCACCATTTAGCGCACAAAGGGCACAAAAATGACGGGAGGCAGTGGGGTCTCCGGCGCTTTTGGTGATCCAGAGAAATGGCCTGCCTGAAATAGACGGTCCTCCTCAACAGGTCACTTCCTGCTATCCATCGGCATCACCAAAAGCGCCGGAGACCCCAAATAATTTTGAAATTCACACCCATAACAAGGGCGGGACGTACCAGCCATAAACATTGAGTCTCCAATACTACAGGCAGTAATACTACTTGTAGGCTGCAGTTGTCAAGTAGGATCGATTCCGGTATAAAAGTCGGCATTCAACAGTCTCTGCGGCGGGTTACGCCGGCGCTACCGCCGGGCCAGTGTCGCGCTGCGGCCCCGGCGGCCCGCTCGCGACCTCCTCCTTGCCGCGCATTCGGTATGACGTGCCGCGCAAATAAAACACTTCCCCGTGGTGCAGCAGGCGGTCCACCAGCGCCATCATCAGCGCGCTGTCTCCGCCCACTAACTCGCCCCACGTCGCCAGGCTCTTGTTCGACGTCACCACCGTCGCCCCCCCGCTCGTAGCGCCCCGCCACAATCTCGTACAGCGCCGGCCCCACCGCCGCGTCCAACGGCAAATACCCGAGTTCGTCCAAGATCAATACCTGGCATCTTACCAACGGCTCCAGCACCCGCGCCCGCGCCAGCCGCGTTTCCGCCGCTAATACGGCGTTGGCGACCGCCTGCTCCGTCACAAACCGCACACTGTATCCCAACTGCACCATGCGCGTCCCCACCGCAATCGCCAAGTGCGTCTTGCCCAGCCCACTCGCCCCCACCAGCACCAGCGCTCCGGCCTGCTCCACAAACGCCCGCTCGCAATAGCGACTCAGCACCGGCCGTTTTAACTCGGGCCGCAGCGTGAAATCAAACTGCTCCAACGTTGCGGCATAGGGAAAGCCGGCCGCCGTCATCCGCCGCCGCAGTTGGTTCTCCTGCCGCGCCACCACCTCTTCGTTCAACAACTGCTCCAAGAAGTCGCCGTAGCCTAACTGCTGCGCGCCCGCCTGCTCAATCCACGCGGCGTACACCTGCCGGATGCGCCCTAACTTCAGCACGGTCAGTTGCTGCTCCACGCGCTCCCTCGTCATCGTAGCTCCTCCCCCTCCAGCGCGCGCAACGCGCTCGCATTGGCGACATACGCCTCGTACTGCGCCAGCGGACGCTCCAATTCGTGTTGCGCCGGGATCCGGCGCGCCGCCGATTCCGCCGCCACCGGCAGCGGCGGCCGCGCCGGCAACTGGGCGATCGCGCGCACATATTCCGCGCCGTAGACCTGCTGTTCCGCCGCTAATTCCAGCGCACTCACAAAATCGGCACGCGGCAAGCGCTGGGCGGTATCGTACAATTCGAGGCTCTGCGCGGCCATTTCATCGCGGCGGCTCTGGCAGATCGCGCTGACAAAGTCCGCCACGGCCGGGTCCAGCGCCACCAACCAATCACGGTACACCATGACCCGCGGCTTACGCACGAACACCGGCGCAAAATGGGCCGGGTCCACCACCCGCCCGCCGTGCCCCGCCGGGCGCCCATGCTCCGCGATGCGGGTCGCGCCGACAAAGAGTTCGACCCGTTCCCGGTACACGCGGGCACTGACGACCGCCCCGCCATAGGCCACCGGCACCGAGTAGCGGTTGCTATCCAGGGTGACCAAGCCTTCGCGCGTGACCACACAACTGTCGAAAAAGCCGTAGTCGGCGACGTGCGCGGGCAAGGGGTTGAACTTCGCCTGTTCCGCGGGTAACTGGCTGGCGGGGGTCTGGGCGGTGGCCGCCGAGAGCCGCCCGGTGTTGACCTGCTCCAGCCAAGCGGTGGTGGCGACCGCCAAGTCGGTATCGTCGTAGAAGCTGCGCCCGGCCAAGCAGTTGGTCTGCACGAACTTAACCAAATTTTCGACTGCGCCTTTCTGGTTAGGCGCGCCGGGGGTACAGGCTTCGGGGTGGAAGCGAAATTCCGCCGCCAGGCGCGCAAACGCCGGATGCCAGATCGGCTGGTTATGGGTGTCGCGGCCCAGGACGGCGGTTTTCATATTGTCGGTGGTGACCACCCAGGGTACGCCACCGATGGCGGTAAAGGCCGCAATAAGGCAGCGCAGTAGCGTCTCTTCACGCATATCGGTGGTAAAACAGACGAACATGAAGCGGCTGAATTTGAGCCGGGCGGCGAAGAAATAGCGGGTCACGCCTTGGAGGGCGGGCTAGGTAAAAGAGAAATCGCGCTGCTCGCCCCAGTCAATCTGCAAAAACTCGCCGGGTAAGCCCTCGAACCGCAAGACGACCTGGGCCGGCAAGGTGCCCTGAGCGCGGCGAAACTTGCGAATGTAGTCGAAGAAGGCGGTCGGGCCGCCGGTGTAGGGCTGGGTGGGATCGGTGCGGGCGAGTTCGAGCATGCGGGTGACAGGTACCTGCTGCTCCAGCCAGAGCCGGATCTGGGGGTCGAAGACGGCGACCGCACTGGGGCGCTGGCGCGTGGGCAGGGGCAGATCGACCGGTTCGCGCAGCACGCGAGCGACGGTATCGCGGTGATGACCGGTGAACTGGGCAATTTGGACGTTGGTCCAGCCCTTCTGTTTCAAGTAATAGGAGAGCACTAAAAAGTCGGGGGGGCTCCATCAGGACGGGCGCGATCCCCGATTCCCCGGCACGATCCGCCTCCTCACGGCGCGGTCCTATCCTCCCTGCGTGTACTTGTAGTACGTGTTGCGCGCGATGCCGACGATTTCACAAATCTCGCGGACACTGTGCCCTGCCTCCTTCTTAAGCGCGCGTGCGGCTTTCTGCTTCTTCTGGTCGACACCGGGCGGGCGGCCCCCGGTGCGGCCTCTGGCCCGCGCCGCCGCCAAGCCTGCCTGCGTGCGCTCGCGGATGACGTCCCGTTCGAATTCGGCCAACGATGCAAAGATGTGGAAGATCAGTTTGCCGCCAGCGGTCGTGGTATCGATCTGCTCCTGCAAGCTGTGGAAGCCCACGCTGCGGGTGGCGAGCGCGCCCACCGTCTCCACCAAATGCGGGAGGGAGCGGCCCAGGCGGTCGAGTTTCCAGACCACTAGCGTATCGCCGGGCCGGCACTCGGTCAACGCCGCGGTCAACCCCGCCCGCTCCACCCTGGCCCCGCTGACCATGTCGGTAAACACCCGCTCACACCCCGCCACCCGGAGCGCATCCTGCTGGAGATGCAGATTCTGGTCGCTGGTCGAAACCCTGGCATAACCGATCCGCATGGCCCCCCTCCTCGCTCGCTACCCGTCGGGTATGTATCCCATGAAACTCAACGGCGGCTCCTGTCGCTGGTATGTGCAACGCATAGACGAGTTTTATGGTATGCTTAAGGGCGCTGCTAGGGTCATAAGCGGGATGGATTTGGCCCACACAAGGTGTACCACGAAAAGGTTCGTTTATTTGCACACCGCCGCCCGGCGGCGCGCTGGCCGCCGAAAGCCACGGCCCGACCTTAACCACCGAGGGAGCCCTATATGAGCACCGAGGAGCCTGTCGCTAATGTGCCGGTGTATCAACTCAAGGTCGTGCTGCGTGATTGTAGCCCCCTGATCTGGCGCCGACTGCTGGTTTCCAGCGACACGACCATTGCCCACCTGCATACCATTCGCCAGAGCGCGCTGGGTTGGGAGGATCTGCATTTGCATCGGTTTCGGATCCATAGCAAGGAATATGGCATTTACCGCGAGGGTGGTATCCTCTTTGACGACAACCCCTGCCAAGTCCAACTCTCCGCTTTCAAGCTGCGGCCCAGCGAACGATTCGCGTATGAATATGACCTGGGGGATTTCTGGCAGCATGACATCCACCTTGAACAAGTGCTGCCGTGCGATCCCCACAAGACCTACCCGGTGTGCAGCGCGGGGGCCGGCGACTGTCCACCGGAGGATAGCGGTGGACCTGCGGGGTATCAGCGCCTGATCGAAGCGCGTTACTCTTGGGCAGCGGTAGAGCAAATGCGCGCGGATGGGCTCCTGGTGGCGCAGCGGCTCCTCGCTTTCTATGACGGTGGCCCCCGGCCCACCTATGAGGATGAGGAGTTCGTGGATGCGCTGGAACGGATGCGGGAACGCGAGGCCGCTGCTCCCGTCACATTCAACCGGCGCACGGTGAACACGGCCCTCCGCAAACTGATAAAGGAGCCACAATGCAATTCCGCATCGAAGTAATCGCTATCGCCGATGATGGTAGTGAATGCCTCCAGGAGTCATTCCCGCTGACGCGGACTGCGGCGACCCTCGCCACTCTCGGTCTGATGCTGGAGGAGAGTAAACAGCTGCTCGCGCAGCTACAGGGGACAGTCATCGCGCAGCAGATCGATGCCTATCTCGACGAGCAGCGGGCGGGCCCCGCCTGTGGGAAGAAGCGCCCCCTCAAGGAGAGCGACACGGCCCCGTTCCGCACGCTCTTCGGCCGGGTCGAGGTGCCCAATCCCCGCTGGGAACACTGTGACTGTCAGCCGCACACGGAAAAGACCTTGCGCCCGCTCGCCGCCCTCCTGCCCGAACGCACCAGTCCTGAGTTGCTCTATCTGGAGACGAAATGGGCCGCCTTGGCCTCCTATGGCGTGACCACGCAAGTGCTCCACGAGGTGCTGCCGATCGACCAGAAACACAGTGCGGTCACGGTGCGCAACCACACCCTGCAGGTGGCGCGGCGCAGCGAGGAGGCGCTGGGCACCGAACAAGCGATGTTTGGCACCGACTGCCAAGCCGAGCGGAATCAGCTCCCGATCCCCGATGGCCCGCTGGCGGTCGGATTAGACGGAGGGATTGTGCGCGCGCGGCGCGGCACGACCGGAGCGTCGACGGGAAACCTGTTCGAGATCATTGCGGGCAAAAGTATCCTGGCTTTCCACCGCGACGACCCGGAAGAGGTGCCGCCGTCAAGCAAGGTCTTTGCTCTGGTGCAAAGTGTGGATAAGAAGCCGAAGCGCCGACTCTTTGAGCTGCTAGAGTCGCAGGGGTTGGCGGCTAATCAGCAAGTGACCTTCTTCTCGGATGGCGGCGCGAGCTTGCGCAAGCTCACGGAATATATCCACCCAGCAGCGGAGCACATCCTGCACTGGTTCCATCTGACCATGCGGATCACGGTGCTCCAACAATGTGCACAGGGGCTGCTGGTAACTACAGCCACGAGCAGCGCGAACCCGGCGCAGGAGGAGAGTCTGGCGCACCGGCTGGACAGCGTGAAACACTACCTCTGGCATGGCAACAGCTCCCAGGCGCTGGATCGATTGCGCGAGGTGGAAGAAGCGCTAGCGAGCTGGGATTACGCCACCGAGGGGGCCAAGATCCCACAACCAGGGCGCGAGTCGGCGGCGCGGATGCTCAAATACGTGCGGGAGTTGGACACCTACATCACCAACAATGCGGGATCGATCGTCAATTACGGCGAGCGGTATCGCCAGGGCGAGTGGATCAGTACAGGGTTCGTCGAGTCGACGATCAATCAGGTGATCAGCAAGCGGATGGTGAAGAAGCAGCAAATGCAATGGACACCGGAGGGGGCGCATCTGCTGCTGCAAGTGCGCACGCAGGTGCTCAATGAGGACTGGGAAGGCACGTTCCGCACCTGGTATCCGCACTTTCGGCCGGGGCAAATACCAGATCCCGAGGGGCTGTTAGCGGCGGCCTGAGCCCCCCCGACTTTTTAGTGCTCTCCTTTATGGAGAGGCCCGCAACCCAAACTCCCCCATTTTCGGTAAAATGCGCACCCGTAATGGGATTGACTCACGTCGCGGTGAGACTGCCTTGCACGGCGGGGGGGGCGACGATGTCCACCGAGAAAGGCGCGAAAAGGAAGCGGCGATTAGTGTAACGGCAGGCGATTCAATCAAATGATGCCAAGCAGCAGGCACAACAACGAGGATACGCGGCTAGGATACCTTACCTTTACGCGCGTGTCAAGCAGGGTGGCAAAATACCTATTTTCGGGATATCTAGCACCCCAATAATCGGGGCACCCCGTGCCGGCTTACGCTGTACGCGGTAACGCTGCCCTTCCGTGTTTAGCGGCAATGGTCCAGTGATGGCGGTTGCATCACGCGGTACGAACGGCGGGCACTCGCTTGTGCACCCAGCGCTGCCGTTGTTGGGCTTGCGGCGAGCGAGGCTCGGCGGAGCCCCTGGCTGGGGTAGTCGGCGGCACTCTCGCGCCTGCCCCTCGCCGGATCGATGCGGGCGCGGACCCCTGCCGGTAGTCGGCTTCACGACAGGCCTTCTCTCGACTACGCCACGGTAGCCTGCGACGCCATCCAGCTCTCTACACTTTCTTGCTTGACATGGTTGTTCGAGACCGCATGGTATATCGCCAGGCTCTTTTCGGCAAGAGAGTACGCCTCGCTGTGGCTGTTGCGGGCTGAAGCTGCACGCGCCAGGCCGAAGAGCGCGTCTGCACCGATCTCTGCCAGACTATGCTCCTGGGCCAGTGCATACGTCTCGGCGTAACAGGCGTTTGCCTCGTCGATCCTGTTCAGCTTCAGGTAGAACTCGCCCAACGAGCTAAGAGTACTGCTGAGTATCCACACCTCGCCCACTTGCCTGCTTAGATCCAAAGCTTCCTGAAAGTAGTCTTCAGCAGCGGCATTCCTCTCCTGCTGCCGCGATAGCACATCAGCCAGGTTGACGAGAAAGTAGCTTACCCGGCCCAGATTACACATCTGTCGTGCCATGTCGAGGCCATGAGAGAAGTGCGCTTCTGCCATCTCCAGATCGCCGTACGAGGTTGCCAGGCATCCTGCATTAACCAGAAGGCCAAGCGTCGCTTCGTGGTCGGAGATCCTTTCTGCTAGCTCAAGCCCTTCCTGTAAGTAAGCGTCGGCGCGGGCATATTGAGCGCGCAGTCCTGCTATCGCAGTAAGGCTGGTAAGGAGCCTGATCAGGTTCTCGGTGTTGCCCGCCTCCCGCTCAACTCTTAGAGCCTGATTGTAGTGGTCCTCTGCCTTATCGTACTTTCCCTGCCTGCGCTCTATTATTCCCAGTCCCATGAGTGCAACACCTGTTTTATCGGCGAAGCCCATCTCGCGGGCAAGTAGCAGAACTTCATGGTAGTGCCGCTCACCTTCCTCATACCTGTTCAAGTTAACTGTAGCTGATGCCAGGGCCAGTAGTAGATCGCACGTCTTCTCCGCATCGCCACCTTGTCGCGCCAGAGTCAGCCCCTCAAGCAGGAACATCTCGGCTTGCCTGTTCTCGCCGGTACGAGCGCTGCTTCGCCCCAGGTTGAGCAGTATTGCCGCGTGCGCCGCCTCGTCGCCCAGCGAAATAGCCGCTGCGCGAGCATACTGTAAGTAGTCAAGAGCCAGCGTGTAGAGACCCCTTATCTCCAGGAAGTGGTAGATGGCATGTGTGCCGCTTAGCAGAAGCTCGGGCATGCCGTGTCGGTGGGCGACCTCAAGGGCCTCCAGGATGTTACCGAGGTCCAACTCCAACGCTGCATAATCGTCGGCATGCTCTTGCGCATACTGGGCAAAGTACGCGGCTGTGCGCATGAACAGAGCAGGCTCGCGGATCTCGCGCCTTGCGAAGTCGCTCAGTAGAGGGTGAAGGCGGAAACGCCCGTCACGCCCCGCATCTACCAGCGACAGCGCGTAGAAGTGGCGTAGTGTTCTCATTGCTAGCGCGACATCCACTCCGTTTGCGGCGCCCGCAGCTTCGGCCGTGAAATCGCTGCTACCAAGGGCGCCCAGCGACGCGAAGAAAGATTGGTGCTGTGGGGGCAACATCTCATAGGTTGACCGAAGCGAGAGGTTGACACTCCTGTTCTCATAAACCAGCTCATCGAGGCGCGAGCCTGGCCCCAGCCTGGCTAGAAGATCCGCTGGCGACCAATGGAGCTCGTACGCCAGGCGGCTCGCCGCAATCGCTACGGCAAGCGGCAAATGCCCCAGCCGTTCGGCAATCTGAAGCAACACTGACTTCTCGGCCTCCACCCTCTCCTGCCCTAACAACCTTGTAAAAAGCTCAAGTGCCTCCTGTCGCTGCGCATTGAATGGGCCAACCTCAAAGGTGGGAAGCCCGGACGCTATGCTGAGATTGTGGTGGCGGGTGGTTACCAGCACGGCGCACTCGCCTGTGGGCGGCAAGAGCGGCTCAACCTGTTCGCTACTGGAAGCGTTATCCAACACTATCAATGTTTTCTTACTGGGCAGCACTTCGCGCAGTATGGTGCTACGGCTCGGCACATCTGTGTACTTGCTGACGTCACGCCCATAAGCCTGGCTGAACAAGCCGAGAATCGACATCGTATCAACCGCATCCAACTAGCCCCATAACACCCCATCTGGGAAGAAAGGTCGCAATTCGTATGCAAGGTGGGCCGCGAGGGTTGTCTTGCCGGCACCCGCCATACCGTGCAGGCAAACAAGCCTCCTGCGGCCGGTTGTCAGTAATGGGGCGATAGTCTCACGCAACTCCTCGCGCGCCACGAAATATGGCACTTGAGGTACCGCCTGGAATGGGCCACTATGCTCGCCCTGCCCGTGTCTGGTTTGCCACTGCTGTAGCAGCCTTGCTTCTTCCTCGTCGTGAGGCAACATTTGCGGATCAGCCAATGACGAATAGCCCGCCGATTGGAACAGCGCTGTCGCGGCTCGGCTATCGAGGCGCAACGACACCGCCAGCTTGAGGAGGTCCTTTCGATAGCGTGGCCGGCTTACACGCCCTGCCGCCCAATTGACAATGGTGGCTTTCGGAAGGCCGCTCAATTTTGCCAGTTGCCCAGTAGAATAACAGCTCTGCTCAATATAGCGGTTCAGGATCTCCGAGAAGGATCTCGAGGTGTTACTGGCCATTGATACTCCGTTGATACAAACTGATACGAAGAACGCCTAGTTTTCCCGGACTGCCCCACGTATCATAGCAATAGGTTGAAACTCACTCTGTGAGTACCATTTATGCCGCGATAGGAAGTTGCGAGAGTGCCTGAGCCGACCCTGGCATAACGTCTCTTTCGGCCTGACAGGGTGCGTTTCAACCTATTGCGTAAGATAGGACTAAAGCCCGCGTAGATCTCATGAACAGCAATATGTTGGCCTAGAAACAGCAGGCAGGTGGATCCGAAGGCTGCCAGGCTATGTGCAACATACCCTAATTTAATATTACAATCAGATCGTGGTTACCGTTCACACGGGCCGGCACCCTGAGAATGGCTTATGCCGCGCGAACGCTGTCGAATGCATGCAACAATAGAAAGGTGGTTGTAAATGGTAAAACGCCTTCGTGTGGCACTCTATTTATCAGCGCTTGGCGCAATGGCTCTTCTGGCAAGCAAATCGGGCAGTTTTTGGCTGGACCAGGCTCACGCCACTACTGGTCCGGGGCCAACCGCCGCCACGCCTGCTCCTGGTGCGACTGCTGGGCAGAGCAGTGGCAGCCGCACCTTCTCCGAAACGGGCAAAACGGTAGAGGGCATTTTCCTCCGCTACTGGACCAACAATGGCGGCCTGCCGCAACAGGGATTCCCAATATCAAGCTCGATGACCGAAGTATCCGACCTGAACGGCAAATCGTACACCGTGCAGTACTTTGAGCGTGCGGTGTTCGAACTACATCCTGAAAATGCTGCGCCCTACAACGTTCTTTTGTCGCAGCTAGATACCTTCCGGTACAAAGAGAAGTACCGCACCGGCGTGCCAAGCCCGAGCGTGAACCGCACCAACCCGCGGCTCTTCCCGGAGACAGGTCACTCTGTAGGGGGCAAGTTCCTGGGCTACTGGCAGGCGCACGGTGGCCTGGCTCAGCAAGGCTACCCTATTTCTGACGAGTTCACCGAAGTATCCGACCTGAACGGCAAATCGTACACCGTGCAGTACTTTGAGCGTGCGGTGTTCGAACTGCATCCTGAAAATGCTGCGCCCTACGATGTGCTG
Organism: Chloroflexia bacterium; assembly: GCA_038228295.1. Classification (GTDB taxonomy): domain Bacteria; phylum Chloroflexota; class Chloroflexia; order QHBQ01; family JAICKM01; genus JAICKM01. Next base: position 61,912 of record JBBRPH010000025.1, read on the forward strand.
CTATCCCAGCTCGGTACTTTCCGCTACAACGAGAAGTACCGGCGACCAACCGGCATCGCGACGCCAGCAGCCGGTTTCCCTACAGTGACGGCAGGGGAGCCGATCCCCACCGGGATCGCGCAGCCCACCGCTACTCCCGCCCCTACAGAGATGCCCGCGGCAACCGCCATACTGCCTCAGCCGTCGGGCGAAACCGCTGAGGTGGTGATGGCCATAGCGGACGAGCATATTGTGACGCCCTGGGGCCTCGCCGTGGACCGCGCCGGTAATATCTACGTTACGTCAAAAGATTACGTGCTGAAGTTTGATGCCATGGGCAAGTTGGTGCTGCAGTTCGGTAGCACAGGCACAGGAAACGGGCAGTTCAACTTCCTCTGCCAAAATAACCCTGCCTACAATTGTGGTGCCATCGCAGTAGACGCCGCCAGTAATGTTTACCTGGCGGATAGCGGGAATTCGCGGGTGCAAAAATTCGATAAAGACGGGCGCTTCCTCATGGCGTTCGGCACGAAAGGCCCGACAGAAGGGCAGATGCTGAATCCGATAGACATCGCAGTAGACAGCCAGGGCAGCATCTATATAGTAGACGACGTGAACCTTGGCGTGCGCAAGTACGATAGCAATGGCAATTTCCGGGCAACGCTGGCAGGAGGAAGCGCCGCAGCAGTGCAGGTACGCGAGCCCGTAGGTTTAGCTGTGGATCGCAACGACAATGTCTATGTGGTCGATGACAAGTACAACAGCGTGTTCAAGTTCGGCCAGGACGGCCACTTGCTCCTGAAGTGGGGCCACCTGGGCACTAGCTCAGGCGCGTTCGATTACACAATTGATGTCACAACCGATCCCGCGGGGAACGTATTCGTAGTTGACAATACCCGCGTGCAGAAGTTCACAGCGAGCGGGGCGTGGCAGATGAGGTGGGGCAGTTCCGGGCCGGGGTCAGGCCAGTTCGAGTCTCCCGCGTCCATTGCCACTGATGGCGAAGGCTACATATACGTGCTCGACCACACGCTGAATCGCGTTCAGAAGTTCAAACTCAAGTAGCCGGCCTGACATCCATTCATAAATAACAACCTGCGTGCCGATCCGGGCTGCGAACATTTTTCCGGGGAAACATACGCTGGTCGTATGTAGATAGCAGTAGGCGCACTCCTTGCTGGCCTGAGCACTGTTCAAGACGCCGGGGGCGCGAATGGTGCGGAGCGCGAGGGGCGGCCGCAGTTCCTTATGGGACGTATGAGCCCGGTACGCTGAGTGGTTCGCCCCGCCGACTTCACTAAACTGGGATAGATCTCGTGCTACGCCCGTATCCGTGTGTGGACGCGATGCCCTTCTCTGCCGCGCCGGACTGCTATAACCACCGCGCTTCTGTCGAGGCGTGGAGTTAGGAGGATTGATGGCTACTACTATAGAAGCCAAGCCGCGCTTCGTCGCCCTGGATGTCCATAAACACTATCTGGTCGTGAGGGCGCTCACCGCCCCGCAGGAAATCGTGCTCCACCCCTAATGGATCACGCTGGCCGACTTTCCGGCCTGGGCGCGCAGCCATTTGCGCGCCACCGATCAGGTCGTGTTGGAGATGAGTACCGATACCTGGGAACTGGTCGATCTGCTGACCCCGCTCGTGGCGTCGGTGACGGTCGCCAATCCGTTCAAGGTGCGCCTGATCGCCACTGCGCGCGTGAACGCCGATGCCGCCGACACCCTGATCCTGGCCGGCAAGCCGGCCGCCGGGTTGGTGCCGGAGGTCTGGGTGCCGCCGCCCGCCGTGCGGGAACTCCGTGCTCTGGTGGCCCATCGGCGCCGGCTGATCACCAACCGGACCCACGCCCGCAACCGCCTGAAAGGCGTGCTGCTCCGCCATAATTTGCTGCCCCCGGAGCGCGGCTTGTTTGCCCCCGCCCAACGCACCTGGTGGACAGAGCTGAAGCTGGATACGTCCGAGCGGCTGCGGGTCCGCCAGGATCTCAGTTTGCTCGACAGCCTGGAGCCGCTGATCAGCGAGGTCGAGGGGGAACTGGTGCGCCTGAGCCAGGAAGCGCCGACACGGGTCTCGCGGTTCGGGGCGTTGGCGCCCGCGACAACTTGAGTCAAGCTCGCTCAACCATTAACCATCGGTATCCAATCCTTCTCAAGGGCCATCTTCAGTTGGGCGTATGTCGGTACTCATATCAGACCAATCCTACCAAATCACCATCCAGGGCTGCAAGCCCGCCGCCGCCCTAAACAGACGCCAAACATATACGACCGTACCCCACCAAGACGGATTCTTCGCTGCACTCAGAATGACAAGGGGGTAAAGCGAATATGGTCCTTACTTCGAACAAAGCCTAAAGTTGCGCTTACTGACCCGTTCCTCATCCTACTCCGCGTCTTCGCGTCTCGGCGGTGAACAAAATGGATATACAGACGGCCCCGCAACCGGGGCGCGGTTCCTCCGTCGAATCAAGTACAACCACCCGCAGCGTATAAGCAGAAGGAGAAGTGCCATGACTCGCGCGATCCGTTCTATTCTGGCGGCGGTGCTGACCGCCATCCTGTTGCTGGCGCCCGGCGCGGCCCGGCCCGCCGCGGCCGCCGCTCCCGCGAGCCGCTGGTTCCCGCAGACCGGCCACCTGGTCAGCGGGCGGTTCCTGGCCTACTGGGACGCGCATGGCGGCCTGGCCCAGCAAGGCTACCCGCTGGGCGATCCCGTCGTCGAGGTCTCGCCCACCGACGGCAAGCCCTACCTCACGCAATATTTTGAGCGCGCCGTCTTTGAGTACCACCCCGAACAAGCCGGCACCCCGTATGAGGTGCTGCTGAGCCTGCTGGGTGTCGCCGCCTACCAGGCCCGCTACGGCGCCGCGGGTGCGCCCGGCCAGCATGCCCCGACGACCAACCCGCGCACTTTCCCGCAGACCGGGCACACGCTGGGCGGCGTCTTTCGCGCCTACTGGGAGAGCCACGGCGGCCTGATGCAGCAGGGCTACCCGATCACCGACGAGTTCACCGAGATCAGCGCCCTCGACGGCAAGCCGGACACGGTCCAGTATTTCCAGCGCGCCGTCTTTGAGTACCACCCGGAGCACGCCGGCACACCCTATGAGGTCCTGTTGAGCCAACTGGGCACCGCCCGCTACCAGGGCCAGGGCGCCGGTCTCGCCATTCCGCCGCCGCTGCCCGGTGGCCGCGAAAGCGAGCCAGTGGCCTCAGCCGATTACCTGGCGTGGCTGGATTACCCCGGCGGCGGCCCGGTGCGCACCGGCATCCGCGCGCTGGACTTGCACACCGGCCAGGTCATCACGGTCGCCGACCCGGTGCATATCGCGCAACGCCCGGCGCTCGACGGCCACCTGATCGTCTGGGAAGATGTGGACGAGCACGGCAATACGACGATCCAGGGCATGGACCTGGCCTCCGGCACCCACTTCGTCGTCGCCGACGGCCCGGCGCGCAACCAGGGCTTCGCCACCCCCTCCGGCAGGAACTGGCCGAGCGTCAGCGGGCGCACGGTCGCCTGGGTAGATGATAGCGATGGCGGCCGGCATTTGCAGATGAAGGATCTCGACAGCGGCGCGCTCACCGCGCAGCCGACTAACGGCCCGGTCGCCACGCCGGCGATTGACGCCGACTATCTGGTATGGGACGAGCAGCAGGGCGGCGGCGCAGCGAACGTGCCCTGGACGCACCACATCCGCGCCCTGGATCGGCAGACCGGCGCGGTGCGCGACGTGGCGACGGTCGCGGTGCTGCCCAGCGCACCCTTCCGCCTGCTGCTGGACGGCACGCGCCTGGCCTGGGTGGCGACCGACACGCTCGCCGTGACCGACCTGCGCAACGGGGCGCCGATCCAGGTGATCCCTGAGGTGGACGCGGACGTCGCCCTGGCCGGTGATACGCTCGTCTGGACGCACGCGGAAGCCGACGGCAATACGCTGATCGGGATGCACCTGGGCGACCCGGCGCCGCGCGTGCTCCTGCCCAGCCCCGGCTACAAGTTCCAGCCCGTCCTGGCGGGCGGCTGGCTGGTCTGGACGCCCGGCGACACCAGCTCGGACGTGGGCCACCTGGCCGCCGTCCGCCTGTCCACGGCTTTCGCTGCCGCACCGTAAGCCATTTAAAGCCCAAGCGGGAACTATAGCTTACTTCGGCGCAAGATCAGGTATAAGAACCCGGCTAAAGGTGCCCCGATCACACACACGGCGCGGCGGCCGCGCCGGCACCCGCTTGTCGCCCGCGGCCATCGGTGCCGCTTTCCGAAAACTGCGGGCGGTGCCCAACGTGTGGCGCAACTGGCCGATGAAGCGCTCCACAGTAGTCGACGAATAACTGTAGCCCTGCGCTTGGATTTCGCGCCCGAGTTGCTTGGCATTGCGACAACCTTCCTGCCACCGGGTGCGTAGGTAGGCCTCATACGGCGCCAGGAGGTACGACCCGCGGCGGCCGGGCTGCTTGCGGCGGGGCGGTTCCGCCAGGCGCAGGTAGCGATACACGGTGCCGCGTCTCACCTCCACGTGCTGGGCAATCGTCGCGGTAGCGATCTGCTGGGCCGCCAGCGCCTGGATTCGCTGGTACTGGTCGAGATAGCGCGCGTGCCGTTGGTCGGCGACGACTTCGGCTGCAGGGGGTGCGGCGCACAGCACCGGCGGCAACGGGCCTGTGCCTGTGCAGGCTGCGGGCACTGCCGGCGCCAGCACGGCGGTCTTGAGGACGTGGCGCTTATTCAGGAAGAATTGTTCGAGCCCGTCGGTCAGGTTCTTGAGCAGGTGCCAGCGATCCGCCACCTGAGTCGCCTGCGGCGCCCCGCGCCGGGCGGCCTCGGCATAGGCTTCCGCCCGATCCCGGCTGATGACCGTGATGCTGGGGTGGCGCCGCAGCCAGGCCACCAGCGTGTCGGCCTGACGATCCGGCAGCAGGGCAATGGGCTGGTGGCGCTCCAGATCCACGATGATCGTACCGTAGCGGTGGCCCCGGCGAAACGCCCAATCGTCCACGCCGACGATGCGCGGCGGAGCAAAGGCGGGGAGCGGCGCCTGGCGCAGGAGGCGGAGTAGGCTAGTGCGGGTACAGGGCAGGCGCAGGTGGCGGGCCAGTCGGGCGGCCGGACGGCCGCCGAGGGCGAAGCTGAGCGCGCGCAA
>JBBRPH010000026.1:0-66613 GCA_038228295.1 Chloroflexia bacterium
CCGCGGTTGCTAGGATTGCAAGTGCCCGCCGTTGTGAAAGCTCCGCTCGCGTAGAGCGTGCTGCCGCTCACCACCAGCGCATCCACATCGCTGTTCACGCCGGAGCCGAGCGCACTCCAGGTCGTCCCGTTCCAGGCCGCGATGCTGTTGCAGGGGCTTCAGGTGCCCGCCGTAGTGAATGGCCCGCCCGCGTAGAGCGTCGTCCCGCTCACTGTTAGCGCAATCACCGGCCCGTTCATGCCGGAGCCGAGCGCACTCCAGGTCGTCCCGTTCCAGGCGGCAATGTTGTTGCACGGATTGCAAGTGCCCGCCGTGGTGAAGCCGCCACCCGCGTAGAGCGTGCTGCCGCTCACCACCAGCGCATCCACATCACCGTTCATGCCGGAGCCGAGCGCACTCCAGGTCGTCCCGTTCCAGGCCGCGACGCGGTTGCAAGGATTGCAACCGCCCGCCGTGGTGAAGGGACCCCCCGCATAGAGCGTCGTCCCGCTCACCGCCAGCGCATACACCGCGTTGTTCAGGCCGTGACCGAGGGTATCCCAGGCCGTACCGTCCCAGGTCGCGATATAGTTGGCGGTCAAGCCCCCGATTTGGCTGGAGTAGCCGCCGGCATAGAGGAGGCCGGTCGTGGGGTTGACAGCCAGCGCCTGCATCTGGGTCGGCGCGCCGACCCCGAGCGCGCTCCAGGTGGTGCCGTTCCAGGCGGCCAGCCGGTTAGCTGGGTTGCCTCCGGCGGTAGTGAAGGTGCCGCCGGCATAGAGGATACCGGTTGTGGCGTTCCGCGCCAGGGCCATCACCCCGCCGCCGCTCATCCCGCTGCCGAGGGGGCTCCAGGTGGTGCCGTTCCAGGCCGCGATGCCGTTAACCGTCACGCCCCCGGCGGTGGTGAAGCCACCGCTGGCGTAGAGCGTGCCTGTGCTGGGGTCCAGCAGCAGCGCATTCACGCTGTTATTCATGCCGGAGCCAAGGGGGCTCCAGGTGGTGCCGTTCCAGGCGGCCACATAATTGGCCGCCGCCCCTCCGGCGGTAGTGAAGCCGCCGCCGACATAGAGCGTGCCCGTGCTAGGGTCCAGCAGCAGCGCAAACACCGTGAGGTTCGTCCCCGTGCTGAGGGCGCTCCAGGCCGTGCCGTCCCAGGCCGCGACGTGATTGACCGTCACGCCCCCAGCGGTGGTGAAGTTGCCGCCAGCGTAGAGCGTGCCCGTCGTGGGGTTGATGGCTAGTGCCTGAACGATGTTGTTCATGCCGGAGCCGAGGGCACTCCAGGTGGTGCCGTTCCAGGCGGCGATCCGACTAGCGGCCACCCCGCCGGCGCTGCCGAAGTCCCCGCCGGCATAGAGGATGCCTGTGCTGGGGTTGATCGCCAAGCTGTACACCCCGTTGTTCATGCCGGAGCCGAGAGGACTCCAGGCCGTACCGTTCCAGGCCGCGATATAGTTGACCGTCACGCCACCGGCGGTACCAAAGGCTCCGGCGGCGTAGAGAATGCCCGTCGCGGCGTTGAACGCCAGCGCCAACACGACGGCACTCATCCCAGTCGGAGCGAAGCGGGCATCCCAGTTGGCGTCACCGGCCACGGTCGGGACGGCGGGCACAAAGCGCGCCGGGCCGGCGGTGCCCTGCGCCAGGGTCCAGCCGGTCGGGTCCAGCGTGCCGCTATAGCCGCTGTGCAGGTTCAGCGTGCCGTCGGCGTTCAACAGCTCGGCCAGCGGTCGCCCATGCGAAGCCGCCGCCGGCGTGGGGGGGGGGTCGGGGGCGACAGCCGCCTGGGCCGCCCCCGATCCGAGGGTCGTCACTAGGATCGTCAGGAGCAGAAACAGCCGGAATAACGGACTACGAAAACGCAACATGGAAAACTCCTTTGGGCTTACTAATCAGGCGAAAAAGATGATGTACTGCAGGGATGGCGCGACACGGGCGGAGTGCCGCAGGACGCGCCTCCTGCGGCGGACGGATTAACCGCCGGCGGGGGTGTCCAGGTCCGCCGCCGCGCGGTCGGCGGTGAGGGTTTGCAGCAGCACGAACAACGCGGGCCAACCGCAGAAATGCCAGTGGCGGCCGTCTACCACATCGCACACCTTGCCGCGCCACTCGATCTCGTGGGCCGGCGGCTGCCCCACGTTTTCCGGCCACAGGCGGATTGTGAGCAGTCGGCTGCCTAGATACAGGCGGTCTTCGATCATCGGGCCCACCCTTTCCGGCGCGCCCGCCGCCCAGCGGCGGCGGCCACGCCCCATTGCGGATATAAGCTCCATACCCTAGTCTAGCACACGCAGCGATCCTGAAGCGATCCTGAAGCGTTCCTGCGGGGTCAATTGGAGACCAATTTGGCGGCAATTTTACGCCAATAGGGAGTAAAGCGATCCCAAAGCGATCCCTGGCGATCAGGTAGCGTAAGGTGCGCGGCGCAGCGATCTTGAAGCGGTGCCGGGCGATCCTATGGGGGCGGTAGTGCAATGACCCGCTCCTGTATTCGCTAGGCACAGGAGCGGGCGGCGCATCCCAGCGGGTTAGAAGGGGCCTAAGAAATAGTTGCCCGGCGCTTGTGGGTCGTCACTGAGGTGGAAGTCGGTGAACAGGGTATAGAAGGCGTCCTTACCGATGGCCCCGGCGCCGGCGCGATCCAGCCGGGCGAAGGTGGCGGCGATATCCGCAGCCGAAGTGCGGTAGATGCGCAGAAACGCGCCGTACTCGGCCGCCGTTAGCCGGCCGTCGGCATCGCTATCAAAGAGGTCAAACATAAAATCGATGCCCGGCCGGGCCGCCGCCGCAAACGCTTCCGGGTCGCCCAGCACTGCCGCCATATACGCTTGATACGCGGCACGGCTCACCCGTCCCTCGTCCGTCGCGCTTAGGGGCCGCAACTGCGCCCACATCGACATATAGATGCTCTGCACGGTCGCGTAGGGATCGGAATCGGGCGCCCAGCCGCGCAGGGCGGCGATCTCCGCAATCATGCGCGTGTGGTCGGCGGTCACTAAGAAGCCGTCGTCGTCGGAGTCGAAGGCCGCAAACACGCGGTTGATTTTGCGCTGCTGGAGGTCCGTCAATTGTGGCGGCCTCTTTTGTGCGGCCAACTCCCCTGTTTGCGTGAGCGCAAGGCTCAGGCTCGCATAGAGTTGCGCCCCCAGTGCCCCCCACTCCTCCTCGCCGGGGGCGCGCACCTGGGCCGCCGGCAGCAGGTGGATGGCCCGCTCCAAAGCCGCAATCGCCGTCGCCGGGGCAAACACGCGCAATGCCTCAGCGCCGGCTTGCTGATAGTAGCGCACGGCTTCCGCCGGCAAGCCCGCCCGCTCAAAATGCGCCGCCGCCCCCGTCACCCCTGCCCCTACGCCGGCAGGCAACGCGATTAGCGTCTGCGCCACCTGGCGGTGCAGCATCCGCCGTCGGGCCAGGCCGAGGCTTACGTAGGCGATCTCGCGCAGCTTATCATGGCTAAAGTCATACGCATCATCACCCCGCTCCCGAATAATACGCCGCTGCCACAACTCGTCCAGGGCGCGTACCAGGGCTTCCTCATCCCAGCGGCCGGCGCGCGCCAGCATCGCGAGGCTGAACTCGCGCCCAATAACGGCCGCGAGGTTCACGACTTCGCGGGCCTCCGCCGACAACGGAGCCAAGCGTGCCTGGAGCAGCGCCTGCACACGCGGCGGTAGCGCGCTGGTGCTACGAGGTGGACGCGCCAGCCGGAGCACACCCACCGCGCTGGGTTCCAGCGCAGCGCGTACCATTTCCACCACGAGCAAGGGATTGCCTTCCGTCTCTCGGTAGAGCCGCGTCGCCGCATCGGCCGCAATCTCATGCGTGGCGAGTTCGGTAGCCAAGCGCGTAGTCTCGGCGGCATCCAGCGGCCCCAACGCGATCTCGTGCAGACGGCCTGCGCGTGCTTGGCTCGTCAACAGCGCCTGGAGCGGATGGTCCGCGCCGACCTCTTCGGGGCGCAGCGTACCCACAATCAGCACCTGGGCCTGCGAGTCAAAGTGCAACAGGAAGTGCAGCCAAGTTAGGCTCTCCGGGTCGCACCATTGCAGATCGTCCACGAAGTAGAGGCACGGTTGGGTAGTCAGCAGAGCCCGCGCCAGCGCCTCGAATAACTGTTGCTGCCCGCCGGCGGCCGGCGGGTCGGGTGGTAGCGTACCGTCGCCCAATTCGGGCAGTAGCCGCACCAACTCCTGCTGCCAGGGGGCTACCAGGGCGATTCCGTGCAGCGCGCGCAACCAAGCGACCACCGTCGCGTAAGCCAAGCCCTGTTCGGCGGCGTAGCAGTGCGCGGTAGCCGTAGCGCACCCTTGGCGCGCCACCCATTCGATGAACTCGACGGTCAAACGAGTTTTGCCAATGCCTGCGTCGCCCACCAACAGTAGCAGGCGGGGCCGGCCGGTACGTGCGGCGCTCCAGGCTGCCTGCAACTGCGCCCACTCCGTGCGCCGGCCGACGAGACCGGGTTCGGCGATCAATTGCGGGACGGCGGGCTGGGGCACGCTCGCGTCGGAGGTCAATAACGCCTCGTAAACGGCGTGCGTGGTCGGACTGGGGTCCACGCGCAGTTCGCGCTGTAGAACCGTGGCACAGGTGTGATAGACGTGCAACGCATCCGCCCGATCCCCGCGCGTCGCATACAGGCGCATCAGATAGCGGTAGCTCGCTTCATGCAGCGGATCTTCGGCCACCAGGCGATGCGCCGCTTCGATCGCTGCCGCGTACTCGCCCCGGCTTTCCAGCAGCAGGATCAGCCCTTCCAACGTGGCAAAGAACGTGCGCCGTAACTGTTCGCGCAGCGGTAAGATCCATTCCACATCAGAACTACGCAAGAGATCGCCGCCGTAGAGCGCCACTGCCTGCTGGAGCGCGAGGCGGCGATCCGCCTCGTCACCATCGGTGACCGCCTGAGCGACGCGCGCGAGCGCCGCTGTAAACAGAGGGAAGTCGCACGTAACCGCCGCGTCCGGCTGCCAATGCAGCCGGCGTGCATCAATTTGCAGGCGCGCCGCCACCTCGGGTAAGGCCACGCGCAGTTGATACACCAGCTTCCGCAGGTTGGCCTGCGCCTGCGCTTCGCTGGTGTCGGGCCACAACAGGAAGGCAATATCGCGGCGCGCATGGGGCTGCGGGTGGAGTACGAGGTAGGTAAGCAGTTCCGGCAGGCGGGCCGGTGCCGTCATACCGACAGGCCGGCGGTCCACCAGCAAGCTAAACTGACCTAACAAGGTGAGATGCAGGGTTGAAAGCAACGACGCCCCTTTCTCGTGCGTAGGCAATAGCAATAAGCTGCGACTCGTGGTTCCCCTATTATATCTCAAAGCAGACACAGTTGTACACGTGCAACACAACCGTAGTTGTTCAGTTTGCAGGGAGAAATTGTGATTCTGCGTTGCGCGCAAAAGCCGGCGCCGGCGATATGCTTGCCGCCGCACAAGCTACACAGACTGAACAGCTACCTCCGGCACACCGCTCCTCCTTTCGACCTACTTGTGATATAATTTTGTATCAGGGTATCCTGCGAGGCACAACACGGTGGCATCGACACCAGCGTTACCCGCCGCATGGGCTATGGAGGCTAGGATAACAATGGCAGAAAACCTGGAACCGCACCGCAGCCTGCCTGAGCAACCCCCGCCTGGTGCTGCGGCCCGCCGCCTGCCGATTCCGGCTGTCGTGCTGCCTGCTATGTTGTTGGTCGGCCTGTTGCTAGTCGGCTTATGGGGCTTGTGGGCGGCACAGCCTGCTCCCCTCGGCTATGATGGGATGGAGGGTGTCCCCGCTCCACACAGCGTCAGTTCGTCCGGGCAATCGCAGCCGAACGGCATGGCTAGACAGCCGCTCGGTATCCCGCTCCCGCCGACGCTGCCCGCGAACTTGCCCCCGCCGCTAGTCCAGACTCACAACGGCTACACGATAGCCATCCAACCGTTAGCCGCCGATGCAAACCAGGTGGTAATCAGCTACACCATCAGCGTAGACCCTGTGCCGGCGGGCACACCGGCTGCCGTCTTGGTGGTGGCGCTGCACGATAGTAGCGGCGCACCGCTGTTGCTGCTCAACCCGCCGGGGATTGCGCGGCCCGGCTATCCGCAGCGATTGCTATTTGATGCTGGGGGTCGTACTGACCTGCCGGCCGCTTGGTCCTTGCACCTAACGCTGACGTTGGAACAGCCACCGGTCTACACGCCCGCGTTGCCGCCGCCCCCGCCGACAGGCGTGATTATGGGGCTGCCGCCGTTCACGCCGCTACCCACCCAACCGCGCGTGGTGCCACCCACCCCCACCGCACCGCGTGACCCCCTGTACCCGGCGATTAGCCCACCGTTCCAGTTCGCCTTCACTGTGCCCACGGACCGCCGAGTGCGGACGGCCGCTTTGCAGCGCACCCTCACGGTGCAGGGGGTTGCGCTGACGCTGGAGCAGGTGAGTGTGACCGCCGCCCAGGCGCGAGTAGTCTTACGCCCAAGTGTGCCGGACGAACCGCAGGCTTCAGTAGACCTATTAAATCTGCAAATGGATTGGGTGGGCAAAGCAGCCGACACGCCCCGCCTACCATTTAGCACAGGGAGTCCGCACTTAGCTGCCGACGGCACATTTATTTGGTTTCAGCCTGCGGCGCTGTTGCAACAAAACGACACTTGGGTGTTGATCGTGGCCGCAGTCACAGTGGTGCATAATAAGCCGCTGATTCCTGCTGATGCGGTAGCCGGTCCCTGGACCTTTCGCTTCGTCGTGCCGGCCCTGATCCTGCCACCGCCTACGGAGTAAGCGGAATCCGCCCGCCGGTCGGATTTAAGCTAAAGGGGGATCTGAGTACCAAATGTTGCGAGAGGGGCAGCCGTGGGGCGGTAAGTGTCCATCATCTATCAGCGAGGCAGGCATCGTGTCACACCCCGTCTGGGCCGATGACGCTAGCGGCCGGCCTGATTAGCGGCGGGAGATGCGGCGTGGTGAAGTAACGGCGATTTAGGGGTGCTTACGCCGCATCATCGCTGAACAGCGTGAGTTGGCGCGGAGCCGCCGTCAGTGCGTGGGTCGGATCGCGAAAAGGCAGCAGATCGCGCTTGCGGATCAGCATCTCGCGGCTCTGCGGCATTCGCCAGGCGCGCAACGTCCCCTGCTGGATCGCCTGGCGGACCGTCAACTCTTCCACGCCTAGAAAGGTCGCTGCCTGTCGCGTATTAAACAGTTCATCGTGTCCATACATCGCTACCCTCCTCATTGGTGAGTAGTAAGTGGTGAGTGATGAATATGGATAATAAAAATATTCACCACGCACCACTCAGTTAAGCCGCCTGTTCGCCTTTGAGCGTGTCAATGAACTGCGAGGCTTCCAACTTCGACAGATCGCCTGGCGCGCAGCCGTAGAGTTCGCCACAGCGCGCATCTACTTCCGGCTCGCTGAGGTGGCGCGCAGCACGAGCAATGGCGTAGATCGCCTTCAACTGCTTGTCGGTGATCGTGCCGCCGGGGCGGCCGTTTTCAGTAGCCGGGCGGGGAGTCATTACCAACGGCGGGCGGCCGTTGCCGATGCGCTCGGCGGCAGGGGCCGGTGTAGTGCCCGGCGCGGCTACCGGTGCGTCCACAACCTGCGCGCGCGGGGTCTCTGCACGTGCTTCGGCAGCAAAGTCGAAATCCCGGCAAAACTGCGTGCCGAAACCTAAGCCGGCCAGCGCCCGGCCAATCGCCTTCGTCTCGGCGGCTTCGATATAGTCGGCGAAATCGTGGATTGTCTCCGACCCCCAGCCGGTGGCCGCCGCACCACTGGGCAGGGTGGCCTCGGCGCGGAACAGCGCGAAGCCGTCCTCAAACTTCACCAGTTCGGTACTAATGCGGGCCGCCGGATACTCGGTCCGCAGCCACAACAGCCGCCACTTGACTTCAAGATAGTCACGACCGTCAATCTTAGTCAGGTAGCGCGAGGGATCAAAGCCGTCCAGCGGCGACGTGGGTGCAGTCACCACCGGCATGGGCGGGGCGGCATCCAGCAGCGCGATCGGCGCACTACCATTGGTCAATTCCTTGTTATCCATCTCTCCAGTCCTCCAGGCTAGTCACACAAAGCTCGGCTCAACACACCTGATCAGCGGCTGACTAGAACATTTGTTCTCTTCTATTATACCGCTTTCCTTTAATATATGTCAATGATGGGCAAAAAAGCGGAATGGGATTATAATCGCAGGGTGAAATTGACCGACCGCCAACGCGCAAGTATCCAAACCGCGCTCGGCCACGCCTTCCCTAGCGCACACGCTATCGCCGGTTTGCAGGCCGGCCTATCCAGCACGCTGCCGCTCGCCGCCGACCCCAACACCGCCCTCAGCGCCTTGATCGGCTGGGCGGAAGCGAGCGACCGCCTAACCGATCTGCTAGTTGCCGCCCGCGACGCACGCCCGGCCGACCAGACAATCCGCCGCTTGGCCGAACGCCTAGCCGGCGGCGACGGCTCATATCTGGCGATCCTTAAAAGCCGCATACACCAATTAGACGGCAGTGGCACGGGTGCTAAAGCGGGACGTGATCCGGCCCTTTTAGAGTCGTTTATCCAGGCACTGGACTCGGACCACCCCGATCCAGGCGCACTCTATGCGCGCGGACGCACGTACCATACATTGGGCCGCTGGGAGGCCGCGCTGGCCGATTTCACGCGCGCACTGACCGTGCGGCCCGATCATGCGGCGACGCTACACCGGCGCGGCAACACGCTTTACGCGCTAGGCCGCACGCAGGCAGCGCTGGCTGATTTCAATGCGGCGCTGGCCCTGCGGCCTAATCAGCCGATGGTATTGAGCGACCGGGGACGTACCTATGCCACACTCGGTCAATGGGACGCGGCGCTAGCCGACTATTCCGCCGCGCTGGCCCGGCAACCCGATGGTGCGGATACACTCTACAATCGCGGCTTGACCCTGCACCAGATGGGCCGCCACGCCGAGGCGGTGGGCGACTATAGCCGCGTGCTGCGTCTGCGCCCACATGATGCCGACGTGTATTACAGTCGCGGCAACAGCCTACGCGCCCTGAATCGCCACACCGCCGCGCTGGCCGACTATAACGCCGCGCTGGCTGCCGACCCGATGCATATTGCGCGCCTAAACCGTGGGCTAACTCTGGCCGCGCTAAGTCGTCCCGCCGAGGCACTGGCCGACTTCAACACGGTCCTGGCGGCGCAACCGGACGATGCAGCCGTCCTGGCCTATCGCGCCGGGACATACAGCGACTTAGGCCGCCTGACCGAAGCGCTGACCGATTTCAACGCCTACCTCGCCCTGCGGCCCGACCATGTGCCGACGCTGACCAATCGCGCCATCACCCGCCAGCGCCTGGGCGACCCAGCCGGAGCGCGAGCCGACTACGCCGCCGCCCTGGCCCTGGCCCCCAGCGACGCGGCGGTACTCTACAACCTCGCCTGCCTGCACAGCCTACAGGGTGACCCAGCCGCCTTACCCACCCTCGCCGCCGCTTGCGCCGCCGATCCCACCTTCCGCACGCTCGCCGCCTCCGATCCCGACTTCGCTCCTTTGCACGCCGACGCAGACTGGCCTATGCTGATCGAAAAGTGTTGAGTGTTGCGTGTTGCGTGCTACACATGACGCTTTACCTAATAGATGGAACCGCCTTCTTAACCACCATACCCTTCCTAACCTCCGTGTCGCCGTGGTGCCGGGTCACGGCCGGCGGGGAGCGGGCCGGCTGCCCGGCGGTAGGGGCAGCGGGCGGAAGCCTTCGCCGAGGACCGTGTGCGCCTCACTGATGATCACGAAGGCGTGCGGGTCGAGTTCGTGGATCAGGTCGGTTACGCGGGTGATCTCCGGCTGGCGCACCACGACCAGCAATACGCGCTGATCGTTGCCGCTATACGCGCCGCTGCCGCGCAGGAACGTCGCGCCCCGGCCCAGATCGGTCAAGATACGCGCCGCTAGATCGTCGGGCCGACTCGAAATGATATAGGCCATGCGGGTATCGGAGCGGCCCTCCTGGATCAGTGCGACCATGCGACCGGCGGCGTAGGAGCCGATCAGGGCATAGAGCGCTCGGTCGGCGCCTAGCACCAATGCGGCCCCGGCATAGACCAGCGCGTCGAAGCCGATCAGCGTTTGGTTGATCGGTACGCCGCGCCGCCGCAGCAACAGGGCGATAATATCGGAGCCGCCGGTGGTCCCATAGCCGCGAAACACCAACCCCTCGCCCACCCCACCTAGCAGGCCGCCATAGAGTGTGTAGAGGAGCGGATCGTGCGTGACGGGCGTGACAAACGGACGCAGGGCATCAATCGCCACCGACAAGACGATCACCGCAAATAGAGTGCGCGCGACGAAGTGCCAACCACCCAACCAGCGCAACCCGGCCAGCAGCAGCGGCACATTACAAGCGAAAAATATCACGCCGACCGGTGCGCCGCTATAGTGATTGAGAATCAGTGCAATGCCCGTTACGCCGCCGGAAAAGACGTTATTAGGAATCAGGAACAGATCGTTGGCGAGCGCGACCAACAGCGTCCCGATCCCGATCAGGGCATAGGTTTGCAACGTGTGACGCACGGCAGGCCAGATTATCACCAGGCGGCGCGGGCGGTGGGACATGGGGGTTCCTCCTTTGGCCGTATTATAGCCGATGCCGGCTAGCCGCTCGTAGGACCGCGTGTGGCGCGAGAACACGCCTAGTCGGTGGTGCAATCCGTGCTAATTCTAATCAGCGTAGGGAGGAAGCGTATATGACCGAGGTGGCAGCGGGACGACCGAGCAAAGTGCTGACAGTAACCGAAGCGATCCACCAATGGGTGCCACCCGACTGCCCCAGCCTGGTCGTCGGCGGGATGCATCTGCACAATATGCCGATGGCATTGGTGCGCGCACTAGTGCAGGCGCGCACCGGCCGCCGCATTCGCACTTTGATCGCCGGCCCGGCAGCGGGCATCGGCGCAGACCTGCTGATCGGCGCGGGGCTGGTCGAGACTGCCTGGGTGAGCTACATCGGCCTGGAACATTTCGGCCTAGCCCCCGCCTTTCGCCGCGCTGTGGCCGAGGGGCGGCTGGTGGTGCATGACCTGGATGCGCTGAGCTTGCTCGAAGCGGTGCGCGCCGGCGGAGCGGGGCTACCTTTTGCCACCGTGCCGCCCGGCCTGGCCCAGACCGATCTGCCGCGCGCACCGGGTAGCCTCTACCGGGAAGTAACCGATCCGTTCAGCGGTCGGCCGGCCTGGGTGGTGCCAGCCATCCGGCCGACCATTGCTCTAATCGCCTGCCAGGAAGCCGACATCTACGGCAACGGCTTCTTTCGCGGCGCATCGTTAGCCGACCGTACCCTGGCGCTGGCTGCCGACCGCGTGATCCTACAAGTGGAGCGCTTGGTGGAACCAAGTGTGGCTCGCCACAATCCAGCCGGCGTGGGCGTGCCCGGTTTCCGTGTGGCAGCGGTAGTGCCGGTCGGCTTCGGCTGCCATCCCACGTCGAGCCACCGCTACTACAATTACGACGATGTGCATATCCAGACTTATCAGCGTTTGGCGGCAACTGAAGCGGGTTTCATGGCTTATATGCGCCGCTATTGCGATGAACCGGCCACCCAAGATGCCTACATGGATCGGGTGCAAGACGAGGAGTGGCAACGATGAGCTTCGCTAATCTAGGCGGCAAACCCGTAGACCGCAATGGGCGCGACGGCGAGGCGGCGCCCGCACCCGTCGGCCAGGTGTTGCCGCTCTATGCTAAAGGCGCGATGCGCCCGCCGGCCACGCTCGAACTGATGGCTATCCGACTAGCCGCCGAACTGCGCGACGGCGAAACTGTAGTCTTTGGCGCGGTGAGCTTGTTGCCGTTGGCGGCCGCCCGCCTGGCGCAATTGACGCACGCGCCCAACCTGACCATCCTGGCCGGAGCCAGCGGCGCGGTCAACCCCGAAGCGGCGCCGCTCGTGCCGTCTTCAGGCGACTACAGCAACCTGGTGGCCGAAGCCGCGCTGTCGTTCCACGAACTATTGCTGCTCCAGGCAGGTGGGCGCTACGATGTGTTTTTCGCCGGCGGGATGCAGGTGGATGCACAGGGCAACGCCAACCTGATCGGCACCCCCACTGCACGCGGTCCCGGCGCGGCAGGCTTGCCGCTGGCAACGGCGGTTGGGCGCACCATCCTCTATTTCACCAATCACGACCGCCGCACCTTCGTGCCTCATGTAGACCATGTGACCCTGCCCGGCCGGCGCGCCGGCGCGGATTTGCGCGGCACGCCTAGTTTGGTGATCACCCCGCTGGCCGTGCTGGACTTCACCGCCGCAGGGATGCGGCTCGTCTCCACCCACGGCGGAGCCGATGCCGCCGCTGTACAAGCCGCCACCGGCTTTCCGCTGCTCCTGCCGGACGGCGACGTACCCGCCACGCCGCTGCCCAGCAGCGATACGCTCAAACTGTTACGGACCATAGACGAAGGTGGCTTGCTGCTACCGACCGACCGTTAGCGCTAACGTTCGGCCGGTCAAAGGGGTCGCAAACTCGCTGCCAAATTGTGCAACCACCGGCGGTGCCGTGCGTTGAATATAGCAGAAGCAGCGGAGCCAACGCCGTCTACTTCGAGGGTGATCCGGATCTCCCAACTTTAACTTTATCTCACGTAAAACAGCAAACGCCCGGCCCTGCGTTATACACAGGGGCCGGGCGACTATACAATACAACGGTCGCGCTATGCCCGTCTGCCGGAGCATGGCTATTTTTGCGTCACAGCGACCATGCCGCGTAGCTACCGCGTGTCGGCGGCCGCCTGTTGCGCGGCCTTAGTCAAGCGGTCATTGGCCGCGTGCAGCTTGGCGATATTCTCAGTGATTGCGGCGGCGGCGGTGCGGCGGGCATCGGCGCCCGTCTGGCGGCTCTCGATCAGGCCGTCCATAGCGGCAATCACCGCATCGGTTTGCTTCTGCAACACCTCGGTGCTGATCATCGCCCGTTCGGTGGTCGCCGCTGCGTCATGAACCGCCTCGCCTAGCGCCTGCGAGCGCATCGCCACCAAGTCGTCGGTGGCATCCATGACGATGTTGGCGGCAGCCGAGGCTTGCTTGGAGCGCAGCGAAGCCGCGTACAGCGCGGCGGTCTCCTTCCAGGTCGGGATCGCCACATAGATCAGCGTACTCAGTTTCATCGCCAGCCCTACATCGGCGGCGCGCAGGATCGAAATCTCGGGACCGGCCGACCAGGCCAGCATCAGGCGGCTTTTGAGATCGCCAATCTTCACATCCAACAAGCTGATCACGTCAGCCAGCCAGCGCGTCTTCGCATCGTGATCGGGATCGGGGTGGCCGGTGGTGGATGCTTGCCCGTTGAGCGTCGCCAGTTCCTGGCGTGTGGCCTCTTTCTTGTACTCCAACGCCGCGATCACGATCATCAGCTGACGCAGGTTTAAGTCGTTTTGCTGATATAGTTGATCGTAGAACAGGATATTTTCGATCATATTGCGGTCGTGGCCGCTCAATTCCGCCACCACCTTATCAATCATCTGCTGGATGGTGTCGAACTGTTCCAGTAGTGTTTCTAACGCAGTTTTGCCTTTGCCCAAGATGCGCTGGAAGAAATTAATCCCGTGTTCCATCTGGTCACGGATCTGCGCGTCGGGCTGGAAGTTATGCTGCTTAAGGGTTTTCATAGCCCGCACGACTTCGGCCATCTTCTGGCCCACCTCCGGAATGTCTCCCTTGCGTTGCCCTTTGATCATTTGGTCCGACACATCGCCGAGCAGCGCTAATTCGGCGTTACCCACCGCGATCAGTGCCGCCGTATTGGAAACATCCAGGTGTTCAGCCATTTGCTGGGCCGCCTGGCGCTCCGGCGACTGGAGATGATCCATGGCGATAAACAGATCGGGCTTCGCCCGGTAGGTCGTCAGCGCGGTGCTGGTGGCTGCCGGTGGTTGGGCGGGAATAATCGCCCCGCCCAACGGCTGCACGGTGGTATTAACGCTTGTATCCAGGGGATCAAGCCTCTTGGTATTGGTATCCATGTCTAATCCTCCGTAGAGCGAGCAGGGCAGGCCTGCGCTAGTTACACTTGCCGTTCGCCAGGCAATCGTTCATCGCTAGGATCACATCTGCGCCGGGTAGGTCCACCACTCGTGTGATCTGGTCGGGAATCGCCACCAGCGGGAAGTCGCCGGCTTTGTTGACGGTGCCGAAGACGGCCGAGCGGAAGCCGTGCTTGCGCCAGGCCAACTGCTGAATGTCGGGATCTTTCATGGCCGTGATCAACCGTTGCGCGTCTGTGCTGAGGGTGAGGATGGGGTGCGAACTCCACGCCGTCGGATCGGGATAGAGGATGCGGAGATCCGTCGCCGCCTTGATGCCCACCGGGTTCTGCACACTAGCCTCCAAGATCTGCGACTCATAACCGGCGTAGAGCGGGAATGCGCCGACTCCTTGCGTGAGATAGGCTTCAAAGCCGAAGCCCGAACTGCGCGCCTGCAAGCCCTGTGCCTTGTAAATCTCGGCCAGCTTCGGCAGCACCGGCTTGGCGGTATCCAGCGTCGCCACATCGAAATCGTTATTGGAGGCCAACATATTCAGCATTAGCAGATACAGGATGTTGCCGCTGTTACTTTCGGTGGGGTTGGTGCTTTTGAGGCGGATCGGGCCGC
Organism: Chloroflexia bacterium; assembly: GCA_038228295.1. Taxonomy (GTDB): domain Bacteria; phylum Chloroflexota; class Chloroflexia; order QHBQ01; family JAICKM01; genus JAICKM01. The sequence goes on from JBBRPH010000026.1 coordinate 14,595, forward strand.
GTAACGTCGTGCCGCCCAGAGTTTCCCAAGTGGTGCCCTTGTTGATGTAATCCAGCAAAGTTTTCATCTTGACGATATAATATTGCCCCGCCCGTTGCTCGACAATGCCGTTGCTCTTCAGTGCATCGGTCGGTGCGGCCCAGGAATAGACGACCAGCGGGCTGTTCAGCACGTTTTCGCCTTTGTACCCTGGAAAGTCACCCAGATTATGGCCCTTCTCAAACACCAACTGTGCGCTGGCGTTAGACGGCCACAGGCAGTTAACCCCTTGCGCTTTCAGATCCGCCGTCGGAATCTGCACCAAGTCTAGCGATCCACGAGCACTGAAACGGACATTCAGCAGATAGCGGGTGCGAAGCAGCGCAGCAATCTCCGGGTCGTCCAGCAAGGGCTGTTTTTCCGACCCCCCGATACAGGTGACAGTTGCCACGGCGGCGGGGGCCGCCGGTTTGGGCAGGGCTTGCACCAAGCCAATCACCCCCACAGCGGCGACAAGGACCACAACTCCCAGAATCAGCCGGATATTACGGTTCACGATTGCTTCTCCTATTTCAACGCTTCGTATTGCGACGCTTCCAATTGGCTCATGTTCACTTCCAGTTGCAGCATATCACCGGCATGGAGTCGATCAATGTTATTGTTCAGCCACTGGTTCAGCGCGGGCAGCGTTTTACCGGCCAGGCGTTGTGTGACTTCGGCGGCGCGGCCCTGCGTTACTTGGTAAGGATCACGGATGATGTCGCGGTAGGCATTCAGCGTTTCACTGAGTTTGCCCACGCGGTACTCCACGGCTTGCGCCGCCGACAGCAACTCGTTGGGCCGCTTATCCTGCACCTCTTGCAGCAGGAACTGCACGCGGTTACACACCTCCACGATTTGCGGGCCGACCGGACCGGGGGGCAGGCTTTGCGCCTGCTGAGCGATCACACGCACTTGGGCGAGGGTTTTGCGCGCATGGTCGCGTGCCCCTTCGATATAAGCATCACTGCTGACTTCCTTTTCGCTGCGCGGGTCGAGGATCAGGTAGAGTGCGACAAACACCAGGATCGCGATACCGCCACTGATCCACCAAGTAAAAGACAGCACAGCGTAGCAAAAGGCCAGGACTGCAAACGCCCCACCGAGGGCCAGCGGCCATGCAATCTGCGGCGGAAACCGGACGGCTTTCATAACGGAACGCTCCTCTATTGCACTTGACGGGCGGACTATTTATAGCCGGTCGCTTCTCTGAGCGCATCTACCAAATTGACCTGATCAACCACCGTGCCGCCGCTGAGAGTCGCCAATTCGTTCAACTGGCTCTTGTCGGCATCGCTGCCGAACGCCACCGAGATGACCGGGATATTACCGGCAGTCGCCAACGCTTGCTTGAACGTAGCGCTGCCTTCGGTATCGCTCTGGCCGTCCGTCATCACGATCAACAGGCGTTTGCGGGTCTCGCCTTTGCTGTCCTGGAACAGTTGTAGCGCCCGGTTGAGGCACTTGTACATATTGGTGCCGTCATTGGGCGAGCGGCTGTTGATGTTGTTATACAACCCACGCAGTTGTGTGGCATCATTGCCGTGTACGGTCCAGGGACCGGCCGCGATGTCGCCGTTAAAAATCATCACGCTAGTGTCGTCGTCGGCGTGGCTCTGGAGATAGTATTGCTTCGCCTTACTCTGGTCGAAGATGATCTCGCTGGCGGCTTTCAATTCGTTCCAGCCGTTGTTATCGCCCATCGAGCCGGAGCCGTCCAGACAATAAACGGCATGGACCGGCGTGCGGAACGAGGTTTGGTAGAGCGAGAGGGCCGTGGTAATCACCCCCGCGTCGGGATAGGTGATCGGCTGGATAACCCGCGTGGTGTCAATGCCCCACGCGGGGTTGAAGACGGTCTTATCGGCGTTGGGCATGGTGAGCCCGATGGTACCCGCCCGCCGCCCCAGCGCTTGGATCTGCGTGACGGCGGGTGCGGACAGCAGATATGCTTGAAGCTGTTGGAAAATCTGCTCCTTATGCGCGTCGTTGTGCGGCACAAAGCCCAATGGGGAATCGGCAATCGCGGTGCCGTCGGTAGGGTAGACGGCGTAGAGCGGTTCTTTGCCGTCTTTGACGAGTTGCTGATCGGCTTCGATCACCAGCGCTTCATAGGTAAATAGCGTCTGACAGCGATCGGGCTGGGCGAGACAACTGCTCATCAGCGTGCCGCTGCTGGGCGAGGTATGATCCAACGCGCGGACAAATTTAGTGATCTGATCCTGCACCGGCCGGCTATTCAACTGATCGAGCGTCAACGCCTGCCCGGCGCCGTTGCCCGCAAAGCTGTTGAGGAAGGCCAAGTACGCGGTAGCACCGGAGTTCGACTGTGAGGGGTTGGTCATCCAGACGTGGGTCTTGCCCCCGGCGGCCAAATTTAGGATGTCGGCGACCGTAACCGGGCGTTTATCAAAGCCGAGTTGCGTAATTACCGATTTGCGACCGGCAAATACCACCGGCGAGCTGAACATCGGTTTGACCTCTTTCAGCCGACCTTGTGTATCACCGATCTGCCAGAACACTGTGCTGGCAAACCACATCGCATCGTAGGGCACGTTGCCGGATTGCAGCAAGACCGCCTGATCGACGGAGCCTTTCAGGGTATACTGGCAGGTATAGCCTTGCGTTTTGCACCAGGGGACCACAATCGTATCAAGAATCGCTTTCTGTTCGGAGCCGGCAATAATGGTGAAGACGTTGGGGAGGTTCTGATCGGTGATACTTGCACTAGGGGTGGGAGAAGCGGTAGAATTGCCCATACAGGCGGTTAACAAGCCAATACTACACAGCAAGACCCCCAGGGTCCGCAGTTTAGCCATGCCACTCTCCTTTTGCCGCGCCGACCCCACATTAAGGTACGGTGCGTTAGATTGTTGGGTCCACGACAGGCCGCACGCTGTTACACGTTATTATATACGCAACCACCTAGTGGAAGTTACACCTACGCCGCGACCAATTCGGCACGGCGCATTAGAAACCACTTGCCGTTAGGAATAGACGTACTGGGGGTGCTACGGTCGAATGCGACGGCGCGGGGTGTCACCCAAGCACACTATACCATATCCAAGCGCACTGTTGTGCAGCGTTGCGGCTGCCGCTTGTCTTGCAGAAAGGATCAGACCATCACACCACCTATCTTACCGCGTGCGTTAGGGCGCACCGGCCTGACCGTCTCCGCGCTCGGCTATGGCGGTGCATCGATTGGTTTTGCCGATCCGGCGCGCGTGCCGGCTTTCGGGCCGTTGCTCGAACACGCGCTAGATCTGGGCATCACTTTTTTCGATACAGCCCCTGACTACCGGCACAGCGAAACCCTGCTGGGACAGGCGCTAAGCGCGCACCGCGACCGGGTGGTGCTGGCAACCAAATGCGGGCGCAGCCAAACGGTGCAAGGGACCGGCTGGGACGCACATGAAGACTGGTCGGAAGCCGGCGTGATAGCCACAGTTGAGGCTAGCCTGCGCCGGCTCAACACCGAATACCTCGATCTGGTGCAGTTACATAGCCCGCCGGATTGGGTATTGGAGGACGGCGCGGCCCTGCGCGGGTTACAGCGGTTGCAAGCTGCTGGGCGGGTACGCCATATCGGCATCAGCGCCGACGACGATACGGCGCGGCGAGCGGTGGCGCTAGGCGTATTCGCGACGTTGCAAATCAGCTATAGCCTGTTGCAGCAGGAAGCCGGCCGCGACATTTTACCCGCAGCGGCCGCCGCGGGTATGGGCGTGATCATCAAGCAACCACTCGCTAACGGCATCCCGCTGCTGCGCGAACGACCCGGACATCCGGATTGGGCCGCCAAATGGGATGTGGCGCAGCGCTTAGACTGGCCCAGTCTCGCGCCCGACGGCGATCGCCTGGCTTTCACCTTGCGTTGGGTACTGGCGAACCCCCTGGTCAGCACGGTCATCGTCGGCACGACCGAGCCGGCCCATCTGACCGCCAACCGGGCGGCGGCGCTCGCCGCGCCTTTAGCGGCCGCGACTGTGCAGCAGGCTGCCGCGCAATACACCGCCGCTCGCCGGCATTTGACCGAGGAGGTCCACCCATGATGCGCGTTGGATTTATCGGCTGCGGGGGCATCGCCCGTGAATACCTGCAACGGCTTGACGGCGTGGGTCTGGAATCCAAGCCTGACGTGCAGGTAGTGGCGTTTTGCGATCTGGATACCAGGCGGGCGCACGATCTGGCCGCCGGTCGCGATGCGGCGGTGTTCACCGACTACCGGGTGATGCTAGATACGGCGCGCCTAGACGCGGTGTTCGATAATCTGCCGCCTTTCGCACGTGGGGACGAATTAGTGCAGGCGGCGGAAGCAGGCTGTGCCATTTTCACCACCAAACCGTTGGGCCTGGATCTGGCGGTGGGGCGACGCAGCCTAGCGGCCATCGAAGCGGCAGGGGTCGTCAACAGTGTCGGCTATATGTTTCGCTATAGTGGTATCACGGCCTATGCCAAACGCCTATTGACTGACCGCCCTCCCGCGCTGGTGCTGGGCCACGTGCTAGGGTCGATGCCCGGCGGCTGGAGCGCGCAACGGGCGCTATCGGGCGGGCAGATCGTGGAGCAAAGTACGCATCTCGTGGATCTGGCGCGCTATCTAGCCGGTGATGTGCGGCAGGTGTATGCCCTGGGCCGCACCGGCGCCGTCCCCGATCGTGTAGACTACGAGGATCGTAGCACACTGACACTGGATTTCAGCGGCGGGGCGGTGGGCAATATCGCCTCAACCTGCGCGGTCTGGCAATTTGTCTGGGGCTGTACGCTAATCGCACGCGATCTGCATCTGGATCTGGTCTACGATGCGTGGACGGTGCGCGGCCAAGTGGACGGTCGTCCGGTAGACTACCATGATTCGGTGAGCGGCTACCCCGAACAGGTGGCCGCCTTTATCCATGCGGTAGAGACCGGCGACCGCAGCGGCATCCTGTGCACCTATCGTGACGGCCTGGCCACGCTGGCGACGACCTTAGCCGCCACGCGTTCCCTGGTGAGCGGCCGGCCGGAGCCGGTCGAAACAGCGGACTAAGCGGTCGTGGCACTGTCTGTGCAAGGGTTACATGTTAACGTAGAAGCCGCGTATAATGCGCGGCACACCGCAGGGCCGCCCGCCCGATCCTTTATGTTAAGCGTAAGAAGCTATTATTAAGGCTATAATAAGGAGGCACGACGATGGCAAAGGAACATAAAAGCGAACGCAGCGCAATGGAACACCTGGAACAGCAAATGGTCCACGATGAAGGGCCGGCCGGCGAGGTGTTGGGGCAGCTGTGGGAAAAGCTCCCCACCGACCCGGCCATCCCCACCGAACGTACCCCCGCGCCGCCGCATGACCACTCGGCGGCCTCGCGCAGCGCCACGGATACACGCAAGCATCATCAAGAGCAGTAAAAATGGTCGCACAGGGTCCGTCGCATCGCTAGTCGCCGTGCGGCAGGGAGGCGCAGAAGGTAAGCATGGCACAAAACCTCCACAAACCGAGCTCCACGCCGCACACCACCCCATGGCACGTTCCGGCGCTGCTGCGGCAAGTGCCGGGCAACCCGCCGGAAGATCCGGCGCATTACATTGAAGCCCGCTGGCCGATTACGCTGGCGATTGTGACGGCGGTGGGGCTGTATGCGACCCTGCCGGAGCGCCTGACTTTCGGCCCCACCTGGCTGCCGCCCGTCATCGTGTTGGCGCTGCTGCTGCCGCTGTTGCTGACCGAACCGCACTGGCACCCCTCCGCCGGCTGGCCCTGGCAGCGCGTCATCTCCACCCTGCTGGTGGGTGTGATCCAACTGGCGAACCTGCTGTCGCTGGTCTTGCTGATTGATAGCCTGCTGCGCGGGGTCGCGAAAACCACTGGGGAACAACTGATCGTAGAGGCCGGCAAAATCTGGCTGACCAATATCCTCGTCTTTGGCCTCTGGTACTGGGAGTTGGATCGTGGCGGGCCACGGGCGCGGCACTGGCGCACCCCTCGCCCGCCCGATTTTCTGTTCCCCCAGATGACAAGCCCCGATCTGGCACCGTCCGGTTGGATGCCCACTTTTGTGGACTATCTCTATGTCGCGTTCACCAGCGCGACCGCGTTCAGCCCCACCGACACCCTGCCGCTGACCCCGCCCGCCAAGCTGTTGATGGGCATTCAATCACTGATTTCCCTACTGACGCTGGCGCTAGTGGCGGCGCGGGCGGTCAATATTCTCACTTGACCGACTCCACGCGCCGGCAACAGCATCCTGAAAGTACAGGGATACTCGATTCATTTTGGGTTTGTCTTCTTAATTCTGCGAAGCTGCGACGGGCGCGCTGGCTTGAGTACGGAATATAATCGCTTAGTTCACGTTTCACGTCTAACCCGCCCCGCCAATGCGGCGGCGAACCGCGTTAGTGCCGCTGGAGCCTGGTCGAGAAACAGGGCCGGTTCGACCAGTTCAAGTTCCAGTAGGCAGAGTGCGCCGGTTGCGTCGCGGACCAGATCAATACGGGCGTAGAGCGGCGGTACGGGCAAAGCGGCGAGAATACGTGCGGCCAACGCGATTTCGTCGTCAGCGGGGGCAACCGGCGTGGGTGTGCTGGGCAAGCCGGCGGCGCCGCCGAGTGGCGGGCGAAGAACCGCGTGAGTTACGGTCCCAGTGATAGCGATTAGCGACCGCTCACCGACCGTCCGCACCGAGGTGAGAAAGGGCTGTACCATCAGGTCGCGCGTGGGCAGGTGCCGATTCAGATGGGCCTGCCCATGCGCGCGCGTGGCCGGCGGCAAGAGCAGCGTAGCGAAGGAGGAAGCAGACACCGCAGGCTTGATCACCACGTCTGTCCAACCTTGCCCGGCCAGGATCGCGCTCAAGTCGGCCCGACTAGCGGCCGGTAACCAGACGGTCGGCACAATGGGGATGCCTGCCGCCGCTAAGTCGCGTAGATAGCCTTTGTGTGTATTCCAGCGCACTAGCGGCGCAGGGTTCCACAAGTCGCTCACCGTCGCAACGTGAGCGGCCCAAATCACAAATTCATCGCGCCGGTGATGATAGTCCCAGGTCGTGCGGATTAGACAGAGCCGGAACGCCGCCCAATTTATTGCCGGATCGTCCCACACCGCAAAGGTTGCCGCCACGCCGTGGGCGGCCAGCGCCGTCACCAGCGCCTGCTCGTCTGCCGTGCCGCCCGGCCACTCGGCGCACGTCACCAAGGCGAGGGTGGAGTTCGGAGTTCTGAATGCTGAATGCTGAGTTGATGAATCAGAGATTGTCGTCACTTGTTCCTCCGCGTTGCAACAGCGGCCAAACGCAAATAATAGGGCACCATGCCGACCATCTGCGGGCGGTCAGGGCCGAGGCCGGGTAGCACCTGGGTGTGATAGGTCAGCGCGTGGTGCCAGGGCGCTACGGCAGCCGCGAGATCAAAGGCGTAGACGAGCAAATCAGGCGGGGCCACTGCCTGCCAGGGCTGTAAATAGGCGGCCTGCAAGCGCGCGGCGGCATCGGGCGTGTCGCGGAAATGGACGGCGATTTCAGCCGTCAGCAGCGTCAGGCTGAAAAATGGGTGGGTCAGTGAACTATCGGAGAAGTCGAAAAAGCGATATTCATCCACACCCGGTCCGGCGAAGATATTCCACGGCCCCAGATCGCCATGATCGAGCGCGAGCGGCAGGTCTAAGTCAGCCAGCGCACGAATGGCGACGTGTAGGTGTGGCGCTTGTGCGCGCAGCGCCGCGATTTCGCTAGAGCGCAGATCATAGTCAGCGAGCGCAGCCAATAATAGATTGATCCCTGCTGCCAGCCGATCTAGCCCGCGTTCGGGACAGCCCGTTGCCCGTAGTGTCGTGGCTAGGGCCACGCTACGGATCTGCACCCCGGCATACGCCGCGACCGCCGCCTCCCAGCGCGCCACATCGGGCAGCGTGGCGAGCGGCACCCCGGCGAGGGCGCGCGTCAGCATCCAGCCCCGTGCCGCATCCTGGACCACAACCACTGGGAAGTGGGCCGGATCATCTGCCGCCAAGGCTGCCGTCAACGTCGGCTCATAGGCAAACATAGGCGGCACGGCCTTAAAATAGAGGCCACCAGCCGAGGTCACTTGGTGGGCCACACAGGATCGGCCCCAGGTCCGCACCTGCTGCGGCGCAGCCGCCGGAAACTGCCCTAACGCAGCACACTGTTCGGTGATCCAACGCACTGCCGCAGCCCACCAACCCGGTCGAGTCCAGGGCGGACGGGCCGACAGTTCGCCGGGCGCCGCCTGCTCTGCCGCCCAAGTGCAAATTAGTGGCGGCCACTCAGCAGGCAGTCCCGGCAACGCCGCCGCTATATCCGCCTCGATCCAATGACCCGGCGGCACAGAGGTCCAATCGGTCGCCTGGACCTCCAGCAGGTACAGCCGCGCCAGCGTTTCCGCATAGGGATCATAGCTCGTACCCAGCAAATACAGTGTCGTCAACGGCACGCCACAGACCTGCCCTAGCGCGGCATTCACCGCATCCACCGTCTGCCAAAAATGCCGCGCCGCCGGCGCCCAGACCGGCAACCCCAGGCCCTCCGCCCCCTCCCACACCAACACCCGTGTCGTCCCGGCCTGCGGGATCAGCCCGTAGTCGGCATAGCGCATCGGCGGATACGGATCGGCCGGCGGGATCGTCATAGTGTGGCCCCTTTATAGGTCTTACGGCACATGGGCGGCTGGGCAACTGCCGTGCGCCAAGGTATAAATCATACCCACGGGTGCGGCGAAGAAGGCTTGATAGGATTCTGCACGGCAGACATGATAAACAGGTGGATGCTCAGTGTGCGGGGTATCTACCACCCAATGAGGCGTGGGAGTGAAGCTGATCACATAGTCGGCAGTCAGTAGCCGCTGATGCGTAGCAAAGCTCAATGGTACGCCCGCAGCTTTCGCAGCGGCCACAGCTGGTTCCCACAGATACCAGTAGTTCGCCTCGGAGGTGCCACTGATCTGGTGGGGAGCTACGCCCGCCGCCAGTAACGCTTGTTCCTGCGCCCACGCGACGCGCCGCCAGGCCGCAGCATCACGCAAGCTGAGGACACTGAATAGGGCAAAGGCCAGCACCACGCTATATGCTAGGCGAAGGCGTGGCGGGCCTTCGCGCGGCCCAAGTGTCAATAAAAAGATGATGCCACCCGGCAGCAAAGGCAACACATAGGAATCATGATACCATTGAGCAATAAAGGTCAGCCCCAGCAGGCCCATCGTCGTCAGACCAATCAAGCGCAAGCGTGGATTAGGCGGCGCGCCGGCGCGCCACCTGCCCACAGCACGCGCGATCAAGCCTAGCAGCAGCGCCACGGAAGGCACTACGATCACAGTCACAGCCGTCCAGAAAGTCGGCGGAAAGACAGGCGGCTTTAGAGTCAGACCAGTCAGGTTAACTAGGTAGCCGCGCGACTGGAACACATCAGAGCCGCCGTTGAAGGTGCCGGCAGTAAGATAGAACAAAGTGTAAACCAAGCCAAACCCCACTACCGGCACGGTGTAGATGCCCAACGCACGCCGGGCAGAGCTAAGGCGCACATTTGTCACCAGCCAAGCAAACAACGGTAGCAACAGCAACGCGAGAAAGCCGAGCGCATAGAGCAAGGTCACACTCTTTGTCACCAGGAAACGACTGCCGGTAATAAATGTCAGCACAGTGCTAGGGGTATAAAGGCTCATCGCCCAGGTGGGACCGCCGTGCGTATTTACCCAGGCCAAGTAGCCGCCATAGGCTACTAGTGACGGCCCAATGCCGAGGCTGGCCCCGGCTAGACCTAGCCGGTCACGCCGGCCACGGAGCCAAAGACCCACCGCCGCCAACGGCACAACGATGCCGAATTGGCGCGTTAGAACCGCGGCCGCGCTCAATAGGCTGGCGAGCAGCAGCCACAGCAGCGGCCGGGGCCGTCGCCACGCCGCCACAAACGCCGCTAACGCACCAAGCAGCGTTGCGAGGAAAGTGAGGTCGGTCTGGAAAGTATAGGCCAAAAACAGAGTGAGGGGGTTAAGCAACAGCACCACTGCGCCGAGCAGCGCCGGCTGGGGCGCAAAGTCTAGTTCACGCAGCAACAGATAGCCGGCCCACGCCGCCAATACACTCATGACGCAGTTCGCCACGGTCAATACCGTGAACGAAAAGCCGAACAAGCTACACCAGAGCGCTCCCCAGCCGATATGGAACACCGCAGTCGGGCCGACAATCTCGGACAGACGCAGACCGCCATGCAGCACACTCTGTACCATCTGCGCGTAGGCCCAATCATCTTCCAGCGGATAATCCCGTAGTGGTGAAACTAGTGCGCTCACCGCTAACTGCCCGCCGGCGAGAGCCAGCAGCGTCGTCAGAGCCGGTGCAACCCGAGGGTGGCGGTCCACCAGGAGGGCGGCCGGTTTCGCAAACGTATTGGCCGGGAACAAGGACATGGGCGAGAGTATCCTTCGTCAAAACAGTGTGCTCTAACGGCATTATACCATAGCCCTTGTCTAGTATCGGGTTACGGTCGCGGGGTGGCGCAGGTCACGACCCCAGTAGTACGGCCGGTATGGTAGAGGGTGTGAGTCGGACCGTGGATCAGCTCAACCACATAGCCGGGCGTGATCACCTCGATGTAGGCGCGACCCGCCTGCTCACAGCCCAATGCACTGTTCGGCCATTCAGTAGGAGTGACGCGGCCGACGGTTATGCCTGCTGGATCAATGCCGGCTTGAGCGGCCAGCACGGCCCGTGCATTGGCAACGGCCGTAGTAGCCTCCGCCGCGATCTCGGCGGGCGCAGATCCCGCCGGCGTGACCGGGACAAGAGTGACAGCGATGGGACTGGGCAGAGCGGTGGGCAACCCTGCCGTCCCCGGTGAGGTCGTCACGGTAGGGAGCAACACTGCTGGGTCGCGCAGTACCGGAGTCGCAGTCGCAGCTAGGCCACAGCCGACTAGCAACAAGCTAGCCGGCAGCATGATCAGTAAGCGAATTCGTATTTTAAGCATTCGGGGTGTTCCTTTCGTAGGCTGTCCTGGTCTCGGTACGATCTATGCTGTGCAGACCTAGGATCGTGGTGTCTAGTGCATAGACTATACCGAGAAGGTAAAAGTTCCCGCCACACGGCAAGCCGGCCGCCGACTAAAGGAGCAAGTAATGCCCGCAACCCTCCCCTCTGCCACCGTCGAAGCCATCATTGAGGGCCGGCACGATGATCCGTTTGCTGTGTTGGGGCCACATCCGGTAGACACCGCTGCCGGTCCGGCGCTGGCGGTACGCGCTTTCTTACCCTGGGCCGTGCGGCTCCAGATCGCACACGTCGACGGGACTGTGTACGAAGCCTGGCGCATCCACCCCGCCGGCTTCTTTGAGGCGATTTTGCCCGGCCGGCCGGCCACCGCCTACCGGTTGCAGACCACAGATACCATGGGGCGCACGCAAGAGTTGGCTGATCCTTACAACTTCGGGCCGTTGCTCACCCCGTTCGATCTGCATCTGATCGGCGAAGGCAACCACTTCCGCACCTACGAGAAACTGGGCGCGCATCTGCGTGAAGTCGGCGGCTTGCGCGGTGTGCATTTCGCCGTATGGGCACCCAACGCCCAGCGCGTCAGCGTTATCGGCGTGTTTAACAGCTGGGATGAGCGCACCCATCCCATGCGGCTGCACCCGGCGCAGGGCATCTGGGAGCTGTTCATTCCCGGCCTGGGCGAAGGTGAAGTGTACAAATACAGCGTGTTGTCGCGCTACGGCGGCTATCACGCCGACAAAGCCGACCCCTACGGCTTCTACGGCGAACTGCGTCCACAAACTGCCTCAGTGGTGGCCGACCTGACGGGCTATGCTTGGGGCGATGCGGCATGGCTGGCAGCCCGCAGTCAGGCCGAACCGATAGCCCAGCCGATCTCGATCTACGAACTGCATCTCGGTTCATGGCTGCGGATAACCGACCCCACGGATCGTCCGCTCACCTACCCTGAATTAGCCCATCGGCTAGTGGATTATGTCAAAGGCATGGGCTACACACACATCGAAATCCTACCCATCTCCGAACATCCCTTTGACGGCTCCTGGGGCTACCAGACAGTAGGCTACTATGCCGTAACCAGCCGCTACGGCACCCCCAAAGACTTTATGTACTTCGTGGACCAGTGCCATCAGGCGGGCATCGGCGTGCTGCTGGATTGGGTGCCGGCCCACTTCCCCAAAGACATCCACGGCCTCAACTATTTCGACGGCACCCACCTCTACGAACACGCCGACCCGCGCCTGGGCGAGCAGCCCGACTGGGGCACACTGGTCTTCAACTTTGGGCGCAACGAGGTTCGCAATTTTCTGCTGTCCAACGCGCTGTTCTGGCTTGACAAGTATCATATTGACGGCCTGCGCGTGGATGCCGTAGCCTCGCTGCTCTACCTCGACTTCTCCCGCCAACCCGGTGCCTGGGTACCGAACCGCTACGGCGGGCGCGAAAATCTGGAGGCGATTGATTTCCTGAAACGCTTCAACGAGCTGGTGCACGGTGAACATCCCGATGTGCTGACGATGGCCGAAGACTCGACCGATTGGCCGATGGTCACGCGGCCCACATTTCTGGGCGGCCTCGGCTTCGACTTCAAGTGGAACATGGGCTGGATGCACGATATGCTCGACTACATGGCATTCGACCCCATTTATCGCCGCTTCCATCACAACCTGATCACCTTTTCGCTGATGTATGCCTTCAACGAGCAATATCTGCTGCCGCTGTCGCACGATGAGGTGGTTCATCTCAAAAAGTCGCTGCTGAACAAAATGCCCGGCGACGGCCGGCAGCAATTCGCCAACCTGCGTGCCTTGTTCGGCTATATGTTCACCCACCCCGGCAAAAAGCTGCTGTTTATGGGCGGTGATCTGGGCCAGCGCCAAGAGTGGAGCGAAGCACGTGCGCTGGACTGGCACGAACTGGCCCATGATTCGCATCGCGGCTTGCACAGCTATATGCACGATCTGTTGCAGCTCTACCAGCACGAACCCGCGCTATGGGAGGTGGACAACAGTTGGGACGGCTTCGGCTGGCTGTCGGCGAACGACAGCGCAAACAGCGTCATCGCCTTCGTGCGCCGGGCCAAAGATCCAACCGACTGCTGCATCGTCGTCTGCAACTTCACGCCGGTGCCGCGCTACAATTATTGTATCCCGGTGCCGCGCGGCGGCTTCTACCGCGAGATCCTGAACAGCGACGCGGCGGCCTATTGGGGCAGCAACCTCGGCAATCTCGGCGGCGTGGAAGCCCAGCCACAAGCCTGGGCCGCCACCGGCTACGCCCTCTGCCTGACCCTGCCGCCCCTCAGCACCATCCTGCTCAAGCCTGACCCGCCGATAGCGGAGGGCGGAGGACGGGGGCAGAATTAGCGATGGAAGCTACTGCGACGGTGCTGCCGGTTGCGCCTGTGGCCGGCGAACCAGTTACTGTGGACGCGCTGCCGGTTGCGCCCGTGGCCGAGCCGTCCGCTGTGGACGCGCTGCCGGCAGTGCCGGATCGGACGTAGATGCACCGGTCTACCCGCCGCCGAAGCCGTAACGTTGCAGCGCTGCGGCGTCGGTAGTAGCAGACTGTTAGTATGCTAAGAACCATAGTGCGCCCGCTGCCTGCTATGGCTCTTAGCATACTAACAGTCTATTTGTAGACCTACAGTGCCAACCTGGTTTGGCGGGGTGTGCCTACGGAGTACACACCGCGACCGAGCCGGTCACCGCGAGGTAGACGATCTTGGCAATTTGCCCACGGAAGGCGTAATTATTGGGGCGAAACGTATTTTCGCTATAGCCGCTGACGACGCCGTGACAGACAGCGGTCTCAATGACTTGATAGAACACATGGGCGCGATCTACGTCGGTGAAAGTCGGGTTAGTCGGGTTGTGCAAGGTCCAGCCCGCGCCCAGCACCACGATCTTCGCTAACTGCCCGCGCGTCACGAAATTGGATGGGCGGAAGTAGGGCCGCCGGCCGCTATCGCACGGTTCGGGGGTCCCGCTCTGCGCGTTGACTCCGCCGCAATCGTAGCCCGATACACTACCGTGCGCCACCGCCGTCTCAATGAGTTGATAGAAGACATTGTCGGACGTCACGTCGGTAAAGGTGCCCACTGTCGGCGGCGGAACCAGCGCCATATTAAAGGCTAACGTGACGATCTTAGTCATCTGGGCACGAGTGGTGTTGTTGAAAGGTTTATAGGTGCCGTCGGCATAGCCGGAAATCACCCCGTGGCAGGCCAGATAGTACACGCCCTGGTAGTAGTACGCCGTCAAATCGGTTACGTCGCTGAACCGAATCGGGCAGGAGGTCGCGGTCGCGCCCACCGTGCCGGTCGCTGTGGCGCCGGGCGGGGGGGTGCTGATCACCGTGGGTACGCTAGTGCCGGTCGCAGTGAGCGTCCCGGTCGGAACTCCGGTGGCCGAGGGCAGGACGGTCGCGCCGGCCGTGCTGGAGGGGAGGACGGTGGTGGTCGGGATGGCCGTACTGCTGAGCGCAACCGTCACCGTCGGCGTGGCCGTACTGCTGGGCGCAACCGTCACCGTCAGCGTGGCCGTAGTAGTGGCCGGTACGGTAGCGGTGCTAGTGGCCGTGGCGGTATTCGTGGCGGTCGGACTGGGTTGCGGTGTACCACTCACACAGGAGGCGGGATTAATCAGATAGGGCGCGAAGGTAACGGTGCCGGTCACAACATCACCGGTGCCGCCGGGATTGGCGGGGTTCGTGGGGCCGGTAGCCGATCCCCACCAGTCCAGCGTGGCATTCAGGTCCACCGCCGTCGAATCGTTGCGCGCCCCGGCGACCGTGTTACCGACGATATTGTTGTTGTGGGCTTGCATGGCCTGGGTGGTAGTGAGCAGGGAACCGGCGCTGATGCGGATACCATAACCGTTGGCCGTCAAGTTGTTGCAATTGGCGGTGATGTTGGAATTGGGACTGTTGCCGGGAAAGACGGTCACGCGCAAGGCACTGAAGGGTCCGCTGCGCACGCTGTTACCGTTGATCAGGGTGCCGTCGGTATTGCCGCCGACAAAGATCGCAGACCCCTGTGCGCCTGTCACGGTGTTGCTGAGAATCTGGGTCGCATTGGCGTTAAAGAGGGCGATAAACGTGCCGTCGTTAGTAGAACTGTTGTTGCTAACGACCAAGTTAGTAGAAGGGGAAGACGGCACATTCGTGATCGCGGAACTGGTGTGGCCGGTGAACTGGTTAGAGTCGATTAGCACATTGTTCACCAAGCCGTTGCCGCCGAATAGGCCGGTATCGCCGTCGCCGGTGGGCGTGTTGTTGTTGTTCTCCACCCGATTGCGGTAAAATCGCGTCTGCACCGTGCCGTCACTGCTGAAAAAGGCCCCCATGCTATTGTAGCGCAGGATATTGTTGAGGATCTGGTAGCCCGAGCCGCCCAAGATAAAGATGCCGCGTGCGTTGCCGTTGGGCCCGGACGCACCTTCGATCAAAAAGCCGTCAATAGTGACATTGCTGGGGCCGGAGGTGAGATCGAAGCCCCCGGTGTCGCGGTTCAATACGGTCTCGTTTGTTTCGTTCGTACGGCCAATGCGCGCATCGTTGCCGGCTTGCGCGCCGCGCAGGATCAGACTTTTGTTGACCGTGACCGTCTCGTAGTAGAGGCCAGCGGTCACATTGATGGTGTCACCCGGATTGGCTGCGGTAACGGCAGCCTGGATAGTGGTGTAACACGGGGTGTTCGGGCAATTGCCGTTGCGATCCACATAAAGCATTGCCAGCGGCACGCCCGGTGGGCGCAGCGTCACGTTAAGGAGGGTGGGGCGCTTATAGATGCGGGGGGTGATGAAAGGCGGTGGAGCATCCCCCGCCATATTGTGACTAGGCCGCCCCGCCCCCGTGCCGGAAGCGGCGGCAACGGGCAGCGGACCAACAGTCCGCGCCAGGGTGGGGCCGGCAGCAATTCCCGTCCAAGCCACTAGACCACAGGCGGCACTCGCTACCGCCGCCAAAATACCAAATTGCCAACGCGCTTGCTGCATAATTCTACTCCCTACTAATTAGTTTATGCGCCCTCGTCATCTAAAAGTTTCGTATAACTTAGGTATAACATACACTATTTATAGGCTACTAACAATAGCGGGAATCTGTAGTGGTCAGCGCACGAGCAGTGCACCTGTCGAGAGTCGGTCGGCAGCGGATAGCGCGGACGTCCCCCAGCGGAGCCGGCAGCATTGCGACAATCGCTGGGGTCAGCTACAATCACAATAATAATTGGGATAGAATCAATACCTACGCCAAATCGGGGAGGTAAGGGTCCGCACACCGCTGCCTGGGAGCGCCTTGACACCTTTTGTGCCTGTGAATTAAATATCCGATCCACGTTTGGCCGACATAATTTAATTCAGCGTTGCACATTTGTTATTGGTCCGCACACGATTGACGAACGGGCGTTCCGCCGCCCCAATTTGGCGTAGGTATTGAGAATAGGATAGGGATTTAAGCGGCAGCGGCCGACCCCTTGTGGGGAACGGGCAGTCGGCGCGAGTACCGGGTTCCAGCGGGAAACGGGCACAATGCGACGGATAGCGGCCGGAGCACCCTGTAGCAAAACGCCGAAAACAAGATACTAACCCCAACCGACGGGCAGGGGTCAGCGTTACATTGGGCAAGGTGCGAAAAGTGTGCCGACGTTGAGGGGTAATCCCCAGGCGGAATTACCTAATAGAATCTCCTGGTCCTCGCGCCGCGTCGCACCGGAGGACTCCGTGACGACCGCCCCGCCCAGGACGGCCAGGGCTAGGAGCACGCGATTGCTTGAGCGGTTGCCTATAACACAAAATCCTTCAAGCTTAATACCTATATAATAAAAGGGTCAGGGGCAGCTTGATCTAGAATGTTGCCTGTATATGAGTCAGGAGCGCGTAGGATGATCACCGAACACGTTGACGTATTGATAGTGGGGGCAGGACTTTCCGGTATCGCTACCGCTTATTATATCCAGACGCGCTGCCCGACAAAGCGCTATGCCCTCCTCGAAGGCAGGCAGGCCATCGGCGGCACCTGGGATCTGTTCCGCTATCCGGGAGTGCGGTCTGACTCCGATATGTATACGCTCGGTTACGCCTTTCGACCCTGGCCGGAAGCCAAGGCGATTGCCGACGGCCCGGCGATCCATAAGTATATTCGTGCGACCGCCGAGGAGTATGGGATTGACCGTAAGATCCGCTTTGACCACCAGGTGCGCCGGGTGCGCTGGTCCTCCCGCACGGCTCTGTGGACGGTGGAAGCCGAGCGCGGGACCGCTGGGGAGATTGCGCACTTTACCTGCAACTTCCTCTACATGTGTACCGGCTACTACGATTACGCCGGCGGCTATACGCCTACCTGGCCGGGGATCGAGTGTTTCGCCGGGATCATAGTGCATCCCCAGCAGTGGCCCGGCGATTTGGCCTATGCGGGCAAGCGGGTAGTGGTGATCGGCAGCGGGGCGACCGCAGTGACCCTGGTGCCGGCGCTGGCCGCGCAGGCGACGCACGTCACGATGCTCCAGCGCTCACCGACTTACATCGTAACGCGGCCCTCCCAAGACGATCTCGCAAACTGGCTGAACCGCCATTTGCCGGCGCAGCTGGCGCATAGGATTGCGCGCTGGAAGGCCGTCCTGCTCAGCATGGTGTTTTATACGCTGGCGCGTCGCCGCCCCGCCACCGTTAAGCGATCCATCTTGCGCATGGTGCGTGCGGAGCTTGGCCCCGACTATGATGTAGCCACGCATTTCACGCCGCGCTACAACCCCTGGGATCAACGGCTCTGTCTGGTGCCCGATGGCGACCTGTTTGCGGCCCTCAAAGGCGGCCGGGCCTCAGTTGTGACCGATGAGATCGAGACTTTCACCCCCAGCGGCATTCGGTTACGTTCCGGAGAAGAATTGGCCGCCGATGTGATCGTGACAGCCACCGGCCTTACCTTGAAGCTGATGAGCGGGGTGCAACTCGTGGTGGACGGCGTTCCCATCAACCTGGCGCAGACACTAAGCTATAAAGGGATGATGTACAGCGACATTCCAAACCTTGCCTCGGCCCTAGGCTATACAAACGCCTCCTGGACGCTGAAGTGCGAACTGACCGCGCAGTATGTCTGCCGGCTGCTGAAGTACATGGACCAGCACGGTTACCGCCAATGCACGCCGCGCCCCCAGTACCGCACCCGCAGCACTGAACCGATCCTAAACTTCACCTCCGGATATGTGCAGCGGGCGCTTGCCACGCTCCCGAAGCAGGGGTCCAGACCACCCTGGAAGCTCTATCAAAATTACGTGCTCGACCTGCTGACCTTGCGCTTCGGCCGGGTCGCCGATGGCACGATGGAGTTCCGTCGGCGTGACGACGTTCAACGGGCTGCGCCGCAGCATCGCTCGCCCGGATGATATCGAGGTGAGCTGGTCGTGAGCGGTGGCAACCCCGAGCCGTTCCAGGGTCACCCCGTTCGCGCTGATCGGCGGCGACCATAAGATGTACGGCCATGCGTCGGGCACATCACATGAGGTCGAGGAGACTCTACGGTTCGCAGCGCGTACCGGCATCCGCCCTAAGTATAGGAACCGCCGAACTTAGCGCGACCAGCGTCACGTTGCAGAGCAGCGATGCCCAGGCTTTTCCTGTGCCGCCGACGATCAGCATTCCTGCGGGGCAGTACAACGCCGCGATCCAGGTGCACACGGGCCGGGTCACGGCCTATACGCGGATCGAGATCACTGCCACCCTGAGTGACAGCAGCCTACACGCCACATTGGAACTCCACCCGCCGATAGGGTAAAGGCAGGGGGCACCGGTGATCCTCTTGGCGCGGTGATCTCCTGCCCGCTAGCACGTCGTGCTAGCTCGCATAACTGGTTCAGGAACCGGCCGGTCCGCGTTTGCGGACCGGCCGGCGCTCTTGCGCACTCACGCCGCGCTTACTGTGGGTTCAACTCACGGATAACCGGCCAGGTAGATCGGGATGGTGGCCGTGCCACTAGCCATTGCACCGGTGTCGTTGATAACGTGGGTGATCGTTCCGTTGCCGCCCAGGGAGACCGTCAGCAGGTCGTGGAACGTCACGCCCGCCGTGTTCGGTACCTCGAAGGCGTGGTAGGCGTTGACCGTGGGGTTGACATTGAAGTAGCAGTAGCTGCCGACCCCCCACGCTTGATGGCTGGTAACGGTGTTCGCCACCTTGTACGCCGCGTAGCCGTTCAGCGCGCCGTTCATCCACGCCGCCTGGTTCGGCGGATCGTAGGGCATCTCGTTTTGGAAGAAGATATCCCGCCCGTTGTTGCCGTTCCAGATCACCTCGTATTTCTGGTAGTGTTCGACAAACAGGCCGTAAGCCATTACGTTAGCTCCGTTGACGATGAGGCCCGTGTCCGCCGGGTTCGTGGTCCAGCCCACACCGGTGCCGTGATCGGCGCGCCAGGCCCAAATGTGGTCAATGATCGTGTCGTTGTTGTTGACCACGAGGCTCGTCGTCGCTAATCCGGGGCCGGCGCCGCCGATGCGAAAGAATACATCCTGGATGGACGTGGGGTTGGCGGCGTGGCCGGCGGAGGCACCCGTCGAGCCGACCTGCAGCAGCACCGGCGAGTTGGTCTGGCCGGCGTCGAACAGCAACCCGGCCAGCTTCACCCCGTCAACATCAGCCACTTGCATGGGGACAACCCCGTTGTCAGGAATGATGGTGGTGAAACCGAGGCCGAGCACCACCGTGTTGGCCCGCGTCACGTTGATCGTCTGATTCACATGGTAGACGCCCGGCGTGAAAATCAGGTTAAGCCCCTGGCTCAGTGCGGCGTTGATGGTGGTCACACTGTCGGTGGGCTTGGCGACGTAGAACTGGCTGAGCGGGATCGCCGCGCCGGGGGTGGGCCCGCCGGCCCAGGTGATACCGGATGAGTTCTGCCGCAGGGCCGGCACGAACACATTGTAGTTGCCGTTTTGGTCAATGTACAGGTACGGCTTCTCGCGGGTCACTGGGCTCTGATTGACGACCGTGTACGATGGATTCGGGAAGTGCTGCGCCGGGGCGCCGGGCACACCCGAGAACACCATGTTCCACACGGAGCCGGACCAACTGCCGATGGTACTGTCGCGGGTGATCCACTGCTGCTGCGACCCGGAACTCACCGCGCCGTCAACCTTGCTGTCGGCGATGTAGCCACCGCTCGCCCAGCCCTCACCGGCGGGCGCGAGGTCCAGCGCACCGCGCACGTGCATACGGCGGAACGGCGCGGCCTGCGCGACGGCCCAGCGATCGGTGCCCGACGAGGGGACGACCGCCATGTTCTCGGCGGACCGCCAGAAGTTTTGCGTCGCGTTGCCGTTGCTCCAGTCGGCCTCGACGTGGACGTTGCCGTTGATGGTGACATTATCGGGCGACAGGCCGAGGCCGGCGATTGAGGTGTAGAAGCCGATGTTGGCATCCACATTGTAGGTGCCGGGCTTGAACAGCAGCTCATAGCGTTGCGTGCCGAACTGGTTGGACTGTTGCGTGTTGAACACGGAGTTCAACTGATTCTGAATGGCCGTGTCGCCCATTGTTGTGTCGAAGATCAGCACATTCGGCCCAAAGTCCGGGCGATTGCTCGTGGGGATCGTCGCGGTGGGGGTCGCCGTCGGCGGCACGGGGGTGACGGTGGGGGCTGGGCCGCCGGTGCTGTACACCTGGAACTCCCACAGCGAGTAGCCGTAGCCGGTACCGCGCTGCGTCCCATACATCCGCACATAGCGCCCAGACCCACTGACTGTCAGCGTCTCGATGCCGCCCGCGCCGTTGGCCTGGGTGTAGATCGTCGTCCACGTCGCCGCATCGTTGGATACCTGGATCTGGTATTGCTTGCCGTAGGCCGCTTCCCAGTTCAAGACCACTTTGCAGATGCTCTGCACGGAGCCAAGATCGACCTGTAGCCATTGCGGGTCGCTAAACGCGCTGGCCCAGCGCGTCGTCGTGTTGCCGTCCACCGCGCTGCCGGCGGGCGTCCCGGCGTTCTCACTCGACGATGCCGTGGCGGGCCGATTGAGCGCACTGTTCGTCGTGCCGCAGCCCGCCGGCGTGGGGGTCGCGGTCGGTGCCGTCACGCTGCCGTAGACCTGAAACTCCCACAGCGAGTAGCCATACGCCGTACCGCGCTGCGTCCCATACATCCGCACATAGCGTCCGGAGCCGGAAATGTTGAGCGTTTCAGTGCCGCCCACCCCGGCGGCTTGCGTGTAGATCGTCGTCTAGGTGGCCGCATCGTTAGAGGTCTGGATCTGGTATTGCTTGCCGTAGGCCGCTTCCCACTGCAAAACGACCTAGCTGATCGTGGCGACCCGCCCCAGGTCCACGTAAATCCACTGCGGGTCGCTGAACGCGCTGGCCCAGCGCGTAGTCGAGCTGCCATCCACCGCGTTGGCCGCCGGGGTGCCCGCGTTTTCCAGCGAAGAAGCGTTGGTAGGCTGGTTTTGCGAAAGGAGCGTGCCCGCCGCATAGACGGGGGCGGTAGGCGATGTGCGGAGCAGCGCTCCGCCCAGCAGGATACCGAGCAGAACGATCAGGGAGAGCGTGCGTCGTCGGCCAACACCCGACTGCGCTTTTGTCAACAACATCTTCATTGTGTCTCCTTCTGCAGCTATGCAGTACGTCTTCTACATAATCCATCTGCCGGACGGCCTTGTGTTGCATCTGCATCGTCCGTCGTGGGGCGGGCCGTCACGATACGATCTGCTGACACCCCCCTTCTCTCCGGTGTTCCCGTAGCTGAACTCGCGCACGCGCCGCACGTATCCGTTTGGGAGGAGAAACCCACTACCCCGCGATTACTGGTAGACCCGGACGTAATCAAGGGACATACGCTGCGGGAACACTGTCGTACCATCGGGATTTCCCGGCCAAGCACCGCCCACTGCGACGTTCAAGATGATGAAGAAGGGATGGTCATAGACCCACTGGCCGTGGCTCTCGACCATCGCGCGTGTCACGGTGAAGTAGGTGGTACCATCAACGGAGTAGACTACGTTGTTGGCATCCCACTGCACGCCAAATGTGTGATATGCGGACGAGAATGCCTGGTTGTTGGGTAGCGTGTACGGTCCGCCGATGCCGTTCGATCCCGAATAACCCGGTCCATGCACCGTCCCATGCACGGTGCCCGGCTCGCGGCCGATATTTTCCATGACATCTATTTCGCCGCAAGTGGGCCAGGGTACGGTATTGATATTGGCACCCAGCAGCCAAAAGGCCGGCCATAGACCCTGCCCATATGGGATTTTGATGCGCGCCTCGATTTTACCGTAGGTGTAGCTGAACTTGTTCTGCGTAGTGATTCTGCCGGAGGTATAGGTACACCCGCCATACCAACACTGGTAATTGGCCGGATTCTCCTTGCGCGCCTCGATCACCAAGTTGCCGGTGCCGTCCATGTGCGTGTTGTTGTTATTGGTGTTGTACTCTAGTTCGCTGTTGCCGTTACCGCTACCGCCAACATCCGGTGTCCATTTAGTGGCATCGGGGGTCGCACCCGCAGGGCCATTAAACTCGTCACTCCAGACGAGCGTCCAGTTCGGTCCGGGGGTCACCGTCGGCACGGTAGTCGGGGTCGCGGTCGGCACCGGGCCGCTACCGCCGTAGACCTGCAACTCCCAGAGGGAGTAGCCGTAGGCGGTGGCGCGCTGCGTTCCATACAGCCGCACGTAGCGCCCGGACCCACTGATGGTGAGGGTCTCAATGCCGCCCGCCCCGTTGCTCTGCGTGTAGATCGTCGTCCACGTCGCTGCGTCGCTGGACACCTGGATCTGATACTGCTTGCCGTAGGCCGCTTCCCACTGCAAGACCACTTTGCAGATGCTCTGCACGGAGCCGAGATCGACCTGTAGCCATTGCGGGTCGCTAAACTGGCTCGACCAGCGCGTCGTCGTGTTGCCGTCCACCGCGCTGCCGGCGGGCGTCCCGGCGTTCTCACTCGACGATGCCGTGGCGGGCCGATTGAGCGCCACGTTCGTCGTCCCGCAGCCACCGGCGGGCGGCGTGTTCGTCGGCACCGCAGTGGGGGTCGCTGTCGAGGCCGTCAAGCTCCCGTAGACCTGGAACTCCCACAGGGAGTAGCCGTAGGCGGTGGCGCGCTGCGTCCCGTACAACCGCACGTAGCGGCCGGACCCACTGACGGTGAGCGTTTCCGTGCCGCCGGCACTGTTGGCTTGGGTGTAGATCGTCGTCCAGGTGGTCGCATCGGTGGAGACCTGGATCTGGTACTGCTTGCCGTAGGCCGCTTCCCACTGCAAGACCACCTGGCTGATCGTGGCGACCCGGCCCAGGTCCACCGAGAGCCACTGCGGATCGCTGAACTGGCTGGACCAGCGGGTGGTCGTGGGGCCGTCCACTGCGCTGGCGGCGGGCGTGCCCGCCGACTCGACGGAGGAGGCGCTGGCGGGCTGGTTCTGCGAGAGGAGCGTGCCCGCAGCGTAGACGGTAGTGGCGGGGGACGCACGGAGGAGCGTTACGCCGAGCAGCGTACAGAGCAGAACGATCAGGGGGAGCGGGCGGCGCCTCGTATGGCCCGCCCGCGCTTTCGTCAACACCATCTTCCTCGAGCTTGCGCCTTCGTTAGTAGCGGCCAACCCGGCCGGCCGGGTCAAAGCAAAGATCGTGGCGCTAATCCTGTTCATGGTAGCTTCTCGTTATCTTATCGGCGTGTCCCTTACCAGGGCGGATCCACGAGTCGATGGCACCGCTGACGCTCGGCGGCTCGCTAGCAGACCGGATAGCTCCTGTTCATTGGTGCCACGGAAGCGGTCCGCGTCACTGGCACGCGCTGGGCCGGCAGCGTGTTCGATCTGGGGGGCCGCCGCCAGGAAATGTTCCAGCGCCAAACTGGCGGCGCCCAGGCTGAGCGCATCCTGCCCGAGGTCACAAGCGCCAATACGGGTGGTGCTCGCCGGCTGCGCCAGCGCGTAGCGCTGCACGATCTGCCGTAATTCGGGCAGGATGTACTCAAAAAGCTGCAAGCCAAGCCAACCGCCAATGAGAACAGCACGGGGGTTGACTAGGTTGATGAGATTGGCAATGCCGGCGCCCAGGTAGTGGGTTGTGCTGCTCAGGATCGCTGCGGCATCGGCATCGCCCTGGCGGGCGGCCGCGATTATGGCCGCGATGGTCGCCGTCTGGTCTCCTGCGACGATCAGCGGGCTTGCAGGGGCGATCTCCTGTAGGCGCGCGGTGATACCAGGGGCGCCGACATAGGCTTCCAAACAGCCGCGACTGCCACAGCGACAAGGCCGGCCCATCAACTCTAGCACGGTGTGCCCCCACTCGCCGGCACTGTTGGTGGCCCCACGGTAGAGCGATCCGTTGGCGATGATCCCGGCCCCCACGCCGGTGCCGATCAGTAGCACGGCGAGGCTGTCCATGCGCCGGCCGGCGCCAAACCACATCTCAGCCAGTGCTACGGCCTTGGCGCCGTTATCCAGATAGACCGGCAACGCTAAGCGGGCTTCCAGCATTGCGGCCAGGTGAATGTTGTGCCAGCCCCAATTCGGAGCAAAGATCGAGACGCCCGTCGCCGGATCCACTAGGCCAGGCACGCCGACCCCGACGCTGACGATGCGGGAGTGTGTGATGCCGTGGGCTGCCAGTAGGGTTTCAATGGCCTCGACAATCCGGGCCACCACCTGCTGAGGCGCCGTGGTGCCGGGGCTCATTGGCAGTTTCTGCGCGGCGCGGGCGCGCAAGGTGAGGTCGAACAACTCGACCTGGATATGGGTCTCCCCGCAGTCCACGCCGATGAAGTAGCCGTACTCGGGATTGATCGCGGTGAGCCGGCGCGGGCGGCCGCCCTCCGACTCCTCGGAACCCGACTCGACAACAATGCCTTTGTCGATCAAGTCGTTGACGACGATTGTGACGGTCGCAGGGCTGAGGCCGGAGCGCCGGCTGATCTCCAGCCGGCTAATCGGGGCGTCGAAGTAGATCTGCCGCAGAACGAGGGACCCATTGACACGCCGCAGGTCGCGCACGGTGAGCTTCGCTTGATCCAGCATCATAAGCCTCCCTAATTACCGGCGTGCATAACCTTCCAGACTTATTTTATTACTAAAAACTAAGCGAGTCAATAGGTAACCGACGTTCGCGTGAAAACAACGCACGGCGCGCCCTTGGCTAACAGGCCAAAGAGCGGTCGAAGTGCATTGTATCTGCTACCTCCAGGCTTTGGTCGATTGCGGATGTCCTACGGTCCAGCTTCCCGACTTGCCGGCGCGGGCGCGTTCTTTAATGGGCGCGGCTGCCGGACCTACGCAGCAACGCGCCGGCGACCAGAGCGGCCGCCGACGCGTTGCCTATTTACTTGGTCTACTAGACCTTTGCGCGTTAGTGGGCTAGTCGGGCGCCGAGGTCTGCGGTCAGCGCCCGATAGCCGATCAGCCTGATCCGAACGATGCGCTGCCCGGCGCGGCTTAAGCGTAGCGCGGCCGGGCACCACCCGTTGCGCATCTCAGAGTGCCGACGCGGCATCAGTGGGCGGCGCCGGGCGGCCGTGCTCCAGGTCCGCTGCCTGGCGGCGCAACTCGGTCAGATTCAGGCGGTCGTTTTTCAGCGCCAGGCCGGCCCCACGGCTGGCCCTGCCAGGAGCAGGCTCCCCAGGAACATGGTGTGGATCGCGTTGGTCAAAGCCGTAGGCAAGGCCAAAGATCACCATGCACACGACCACAAAATTGGGGTCTCCGGCGCTTTTGGTGATCCAGAGAAATGGCCTGCCTGAAATAGACGGTCCTCCTCAACAGGTCACTTCCTGCGATCCATCGGCATCACCAAAAGCGCCGGAGACCCCAATTTTGTACAAAGTTCGAGCTTAGAAATCCTTCAGGCGCAGGCTGATACCCCAGGCCGCCGCTACCCCGACCAACGGGAAGAGGATGCTGCTGAAAAACTGGGAGCCGCTGAGACTGCTCACCACAGCGCTCGTAGTGGCGGTGTAGTGGCGGCGGTTGGCGGTGCTCAGTTCATCCACGCTGCGGAGAAAATCCGCGAAGGCGTTGTTCGAGTCGCCGGTACTCAACGCCTCGGCCTGGCGGATGCGGTCGGGGTTGGCCGTATCCAACGCTGTGGCCCGGAGGCGAGCATCCAGTGCGTAGTAGCGCTCCCAGTTTTGGCGCATACTTTGCAGCGGCGCGTCTTCCTCCACCCAGGTGCGGTTAGCCTGGGCGTGGTTGATATAGGTCGCCACTTGCGCGGTGGCGGCTTGCCAGTCTTGGGCCCAGCGGTCGGCCGCCGTCGTGTCGCCAAACGCTTGTGCGATAATCCAGCGTGACTCGTCGGCGTTGGCGGTGGTGCCGATCCGCTGGAGGATGGCCGCATCGTAGATGCTGGCGTAGTCGTCTTGCACCAGTTCGCCGAAGGTGCCGTGGCGGCCGCCCAGTTGAGCAAAGCCGGCGGCCACGGCTCCGCTCAGGAGTACACCAACCAGCAGGGACAGTGTCAGGCCTAAGTTAATGAAGCGGTGAGTGGTCCAACTCATGCGCCAAGTGGTGAAGCCGAGCGCTAGCGCTAAGACCCCACCGATCAGCGCCGCCAACGCCAACGCTCCGCCCAGAAAGTTGCTGGTGTCGCGATAGGCCGTATCAAGGTGGGTTTTGTTGATGCTGCTCAAGCATGCGATATTATCACTGGTGCTGCCCAGCGGCCAGTCCGCGCCACGCAGGCTACGTCCGCTGCCGTCATCGGGCGTACAGTCGGGGATACGCGGCTCATTGAAGACCGCCCGGCCGGCGGCATCGGTAGTCGGCGGTCGGGTGATGCGTTGATGCAGCACCCGGCCGGCGGCCTCGTAGGCGATGCGCGCGGCCTGTAAGTGCGGATCGGCCGGATCCGTTTTGCTCGCTGCCTGCTCCCACTCGTGGCGCATCACCGCCAGCCCCGCTGTGTATTCCTCGAAGCCGGCCGTGATCCGTTCGATGGCGGTGCGTTCCCCCGCATAGGTCACATTGTGGGCCGCGTTATAGAGTTCGCGGTTGAACAGGATGATCTCCGCGTCGAGATTGCGGGCATCACAGTCGTGGGTCGTGAGCCGGCCGGGATCTTGGGCGGTGCCGACGACCGTGCAGGGTAGCAGTGAGGTCAATGCGGCGGTTGCCAAATAATCGGCGGCTTTCGCGTCCAGGTCTTCGCTGTATTGGGCCATCGCCTGGGCCGCATCCACACTGGGAATGCTACCGTTGCTGATCGTATCCAGATCGCTATGTGCTTGGGCGAGGGCGTTGCTACTACTGAAGGCTTGCAACAAGGCCAGCGTAGCCAGGAGTGCGCCCAATGCGATAAACTGACCTTTGAGCGTTTGCGTACCTCGCTCCCAGAGCCAAGTCACGACCCGGCCCAGCCGGGCCACAGTCAAGCCGGGCGCGGCGGGCGCGGCGATCGGCGGCGGGGCCGGTACGGCGGGATTGGGCGCGCCGTAGTGACTGAGTGGGGCGGACGGGGGAGTCGCCGTGCGCGGGCGGCTGGGCGTGACCATACGGGATACCTGACCTTTCTGAACAGGGCGCGTCGCCTGCTGCGATGGGGCTGCAAAACCCCATGTTACTCAATGCGTAGCTTGAGGACGTAGCGCCGGCCGATCTTAAACACGTCGCCGTCGCGCAGTTCTTGCGGTTCGCCCGGCGGCATCAGCGTGCTATTGCGGATCGTGCCGTTACCGCTTTCGAGATCTTGCGCCCAGAGTCGGCCGTCCTCTTGGAACAGCATCAGGTGGCGGCGACTGGCGGCGGAATCGTCGAGTTCCAGGTCGGGAAAGACGCGGGTCCGGGTATCACGCCGTCCACAGAGCAGATCCTGCCCCTGAAACTCGATGCGCTGTTCGCCTTCCGGCCCTTGCACCAGCAGCCGGGCCTGGATCGGCCCGGCAGGGGTCGGCGTGCTAGGGGTAGGGGACGGAGTTCGATCCAGTAACGTGGTAGCCGCACCCGCGCCGGCGGATGGCGTGGTGTCGGTGCTATGCGTCGGCGCGGGTGCGATAGGGTCGTCGGTGCTACCGGATGCATCCTCCAGAGGGCGCCCGCACCCATAGCAGAACTGATCGCCGGCCTGGCCGATGGTGCCGCAGTAGGGACACCCCTGGTCGGTTGGAGGGCGGCCCGGCGCCGACAGTCGGCCGCCACAGCCCTCACAGAACTCCGTACCGGCCGGGTTGGCGGTTTGACATTGCGGACAAGAGATCATCTAAGCGTCCTTATTTCAGGCGACTAGTGCGCCCGACATTAATGGCGAGCGTTTTACGGGCGACCGCATCCGCGCCCTGGTTGAGACGCATCGTGCCGTTGCCGTCGCGGGTGACAATGCCGTGCAGCAGGTCGGTCATCTGGGTGTTGCCGGTGCTTTCGCTGAGGACCAGTGCCTTGCCCAGCAACTGCGTGGCACGCTCATTATCGCCTTGCGTCAGGGCTTCCTGCCCGGCACGGATGTTGTCGGCCAGCGCTTCCTGGTGCGTATAGTGCGCCACCTGGGGATCGAGTTGGGCCGCCTGGGCGCTATCAGGGCTCCATTCGGCGAAGATCCAGCCACTGCGCGCACTTTTTTCCTCTTGCGCCACGCTGCCCGCGATGGTGTAGGTGACGCTGGGGCGTACCATGAGGAACTGCTGGCCGGGAGCGTAGACGGGGATGGCGAGGTCCAGCAGATAGTCCCGTTGATCCCCGGCGGCCAACGCACCGATGCGGATATTATGGATGTGGCTGTTGGCCGGATCGCCACCGGCGGTTAGCGGGACGATGTTGGGGTAGACTTGCTGTATCGTGCGGATAGTTACCCCGTTGGGCGTCCAGAGGTCCAGCCGCACGTCGGTCAGGGCGGTCTTGCGCATTTCTTGAAAAGCGGCGGCAAAGGTGGCTTCGATGCGCTGCGGGGTGGGAATGATGTCGGCTTGGCCGCCGGTCGCGTCGGCCAAGTGGCGCAGTTCGTCGGCATCCCAGTCGGTGCCGACGCCCCAGGCGTTAATGCTGATCCCGGCGGCGGCGCAACGGCGTACCGCCCCATCCAGCACGGGGCGGCGCTCCCCTTCGTTTTTACCGTCTGTGAGGAAGAGGATGCGTTTGGCCCGGCTGGTATCGGCCCCAAATTGGTCCACTACCATATTGAGCGCCGTACTCATGCAGGTGCCGTTACCGGCGTAGACGCCGGCTAATGCCTGGATCGCGCGTTGTTTGTTCTCGTGCGTGCCCATGGCTGGGCCGTAGATGATGCGTGCGCTATCGTTAAACGCGACCACCAGGAAGGCCATTGATTCGTCGAGGGCGCCGACCACTTTCACGGCGCCGGCGCGGGCGGCATTGATCTTGGCACCGTCCATCGAGCCGGAGCGATCCAGCGCGATACCTAGCGCGAGTGGGGCGGGTCCCACCGCCAAATCGGCGGCGACATTAACCGACAAGACCGCCTGCATGGTGTTCCGGCCTAGCTGCAGGAAGGGATTTTGGTGCGCGGTGATCAGGAACATGGGGCGTACTCTCCTATTGCCTAAGGCATAATGTGTGGTGGCTATTGCGCTGAATCCACCCCGCAACACAAGTCCTCACCATAGCCGCCAGGGGGCAACCGCGAAGCGGCGGCGGACGATTTGTTCCCGATCCGGAGGATTGGCGGCGCGGCGTAGATACTGGACATAGGCCGCTTCGGCGGCGCTGCCCAGCGTATCGCCTGCGGTGTCGGGCACCCCGACCAGGGTCGTGGTTGTGGGCAAGCGGCCAGCGCGTGCTAGGTCGCGGGCGCGGCGGTAGACTTCTCCCCGCGCCAGATAGTAGCGGGGGTCTTCGGTGCGCCCCTCCAGGTAGCCAATCGCCTGGGCGGCGCGGCTGACGTTAGCAGCCGTGAGCGGAACCATCCGCACCAGAAATAGGTGGCAGAGTAGCAGTTGGGCATCAATATATTTGGCGGCGGCTTCATTGATCCGGCCCAACACCTCGGCGGCTTCGTCGAAGCGATCCAACGCTAACAACGCCTCGGTGAGGCCGAGGATCGTTTCGGTGCTGCCCGGATCGGCTTTCAGCACTGCGGTGTAGAGGGCGACCGCGCCGCTATGGTCGCCCTGGCGTGCCCGCACGCGGGCCAAGGCCACTTGCGGCGGCAGTTCGCCGGGTAGGTCGGCCAGCAGGTCACTGTAGCTCTCGGCGGCGGCGCTCAGGTCGCCTTGCGCTTCGAGCAAGCGCCCAGTATACCAGGCGACTTTCCAATGGCCGGGCGCGGTGCGCTGCATTTGGGTTACTTGGGCCAGCGCTTCGGTGAACTTGCCGCCTTCGATGGCGATTTCGGCCAACCGCAGGTGGGCATCGAGGCTTTTGGGATTGGCTCCGAGCGCTTGGTGATAATAGCCGACGGCGGCGGTGAGATTCCCACCGCGCAACGCCTGATCGCCGACCCGCAACAGGTCCAGCGCCGCGTCGCTCTCGTCCAGTACCGGCTCACCACGCAGACCGAGTTTGCCGGTGGTCGTCAGACCCGCGCTATTGAACAGCCGGGAAGAGACAGGCACGCCGGGGGTGCCGCCGGCAATCAGCCGCTGCACCCCTGCCAGTTGTTCGCCCAGTTCTTCGGCGGTGTTGAAGCGGCGGCCGGCGGTCGTATGGGTACCTTTAACTAGCAGCCGGTAGAGGACGGGGTAGTCGCGGAACGCTTTATAATATTCAGCGGGCGGCATGCCAAAGGGCGGATTATCCAGGTCCAGCCACGTGACCATGAGCGCCAGGGCGCGGCAGATGGTGTAGAGATCCGTGCGGGGTGAGGGCGCTTGTATCGCTTCGGGCGCATAATAGCCTTCCGTCCCGTAGATCGCCTCCGGCTTCGGGGTCCAGTGGATGACCGTGCCTAAGTCGATCAGTTTGACGACGCGGCTGCCGTCTTTGAGGATTTCGAGCATTACATTTTGCGGTTTGAAATCGCAGTAGACTAGCCCCAGCTTGGTAAGGTAGGTGAAAGCGGGTAGGATCGCCAGGATGTAGCTGACGGCTTCGGAGACCGGCAAGGGACCGCCATGATCTTCCATGATCTCGTAGAGTGTTTTACCCTGCACATATTCCATGACGATATAGCCGTCTGCGCCGACAGTGATAAAATCGTAGATGGCTACGATGTTGGTGTGCTTAATCGAGGCCAGAAACTCGCGCTCTTGCACCGCCTGGGCTACGGCGGCCGGGTCGTCGCTTTGCAGCAAGGCTTTGATGACGACGGGCCGTTTGAGAACGCAGTCTTCGGCCAAGTAGACCGCCCCCATGCCGCCCGCGCCGATGGCTTTGACCACGCGGTATTTGCCGGCCAGCACGGTGTCGGCCGGCAAGGCGTTGAGCGGCATGACGGGGGCACTAGGGGCCAGGCCGCCGAGACTGGTAGTGTAGTTGGCGCCACAGCGGCGACAGAAGCGCTCGGCGACAGTACGCGGGCCGCGACACTGCGGGCATTCGTCGGCGCGTAGGGCAGGCGCGGTCTGGCTGTAGACGCGCACGTTGCCGGTCGTTGCCAGTACCACGCCGCACGCCTCACAAATCTCGGCCCCCGCCGCAACAGGTGCCTGGCAGTTGGGGCACGTACCGCCGGCCGTAGCGGCCTGTACCGGGCGCGCAACGGCCGGCGCAGCACCTGTGCGGCCGCCGGCGGCCGCCGGCGGCGTGAGCACTGCCCCGCATTCTTCACAAACCTCATCGGCGGCGTTAATCGGTTGCCGACAATGGGGACACTGGAGTCCGGTTCGCATTAGATTGATCCTCCTGCTAATGTCACGTTTCAGTATAGCATGGGTTCTGTATGATGCGCGTAAATAATTCATAAGGCTTTTACCCACCACAGTCAGGGAGTGTATAAGAAAGGTATAAAGATACACCGTGGGGCGGGTACCTGGGCGCCGGCCCGTCAGTGGGGAGGCTGCGCGCACCACGCCGGCGGGTTGTGGCGGTGCGCCCTCGATGGCTAGGACACCATCGAGACGAGACCGCACGATGGGCCGGCGCCATCCTGCGCGGTGTGCGGCGAGAGCCACGACCCACACTTGACAGGGAAGCAGCAGCCCTAGTACAATTAAGTTGATGAGTTTAAACGCATTACTAATGGCGAGACAGGCATGATTACCCACCCAGCCCCTAGTACTGACCTAGTGGATAGCAAGGCTGTCACACGGTTCCTGACCGCCATCGGCGATCCCGTGCGACTGCAACTCCTCTACCTGTTGGGGGATCAAGGGCGCCGCAACGTGGGTGACATCGCCGGCCAGTTCCGCCTAAGCCGTCCGGCCATCTCCCATCATCTCAAGGTGCTCAAGGATGCGGGCGTACTCGACAGCGAGAAGGTCGGGCAGGAGGTGTACTACTGGTTAGAGCGCGAGCGGATCGTCACCACCTTGCGGGCCTTGGCGGATGCGGCTGCCGCGTTCCGTTGTGGCGATTAGTCGCGCTCTTTTTGGGTTCTCAGGCGCTTTTGGTGCTACCACCGAAACCCAGGCCGCGCGGTCCTTGATCTAGAGCTATCCCTCAGGCATACGATCCTACCTGATTCACCAGAAGTGCCGGAGAACCCCTTTTTGTCTTATTAGTAAATGAACAGGTGTGCGGATGCGCCAGATCGATCCTTTACTCCAAACTAAACTCACCCCGCCCTGCCCCGTGCGCTTGTTGCCGCGCCCCGCCCTAACAGCCCGCCTACGCGAAGCTCGACACTATCGTCTCACGTTGGTGCAAGCCGGCACCGGCTATAGCAAGACAACAGCGCTGGCAGCGCTTAACGCAGACGGGCCGGTACTTTGGTACAGTATCAGTGACACTGACCGTGACCCGCCACGCTTCCTGGCCTATCTGATCGGAGCTTGCCAGACCGGATTGCCCGATCTGTCAGATCGCCCGCGCACCCTGCTACAAGAAGCCGGCCACGCGGGAGGATCAGCGAGCTGGACAGCGGCACTGGATGCACTGATCAATGCGCTAGCCGGTGTCCTAACGGTACCTACCTTGATGATTTGCGACGACTATCACTTGGTTGCGCCCGACGAGGACATCGCCGCGCTGATCAGCCGCCTGCTGACCCACGGCCCACCGCTGCTTCACCTCGTGCTAGTGACTCGTCACCCTCGCATTGGACTCGATCTGCGCCGTTGGCGTGCACGCGGTGAGGTGCTGGATATTGGAACCCGCGACTTGGCTTTCAGCGCCGACGAGATTGCGGCGCTATTTCACGACGTATATGACTATCCCCTGACTCCCGACGATGTGACTACCCTAGCGGTTCGTACCGAGGGCTGGCCGATTGCGCTGCAAGCCGTCTGGCAGGGACTGCGTAGCGGGGCGACCCCCATCGCCACCGACTTACCTGCGCAAGGTACGATTTCGCTCGGCATCTTGTTTGAATACCTGGCCGGCGATGTATTAGCGGCGTTACCAGCCGATTTGGCCGCGTTCTTGTGCGATACTGCAGTACTACGTGAACTGACCCCTGCTGCGGTACAAGCCGTGACCGGCAGCGCCGGCGCCACGCAACTCGCCCAGTTGCGCGAGCTGGATCTCTTTATCGTGGCACTCGGCAACGATCATTACCGCTATCATCACCTGTTTCACGAGTTCCTGCGGGCTCAAACCGTTGGCGATACGGTCGGGAATGCAGCGCGTCACCATCGGGCCGCGCTCTTTTTTGCGGCCCAAGCAGCGGGTGAAGAAGCGATCTATCATTGGCTGGCGGCCGGCGACCTAACGGCAGCGGCCGCTGCCATCGAACAGCATGGCGAGGCGGCGCTGCGGAGTGGCTGGCTGGACACTGTGGCCCGCTGGATTGACGCGCTCCCGCCGGCAGTGCTAGCCACGCACCCGCTGCTGCTCGCCTACCTTGGCGATGTCTACCGCTTGCGGAGCCGCTTTGTGGAAGCGTTGGCCTGGTATGCCCAGGCTGAAGCGATTTGGCGGGCGCGCGACGATCACGCCGGAATCAGCCGGGCGTTGCGCGGTCAGGCGTTGGTCTATCTCGACACGGTACGACCTAGTGAGGCGGAACGGTTCCTGGAAGAAGCCTTGCGCCTGAGCGATGGGTTGCCCGATCTTGAAGCCCGCGCCCGCCTGCTGGAGCTGTTAGCCGAAAATAAGCTGAATATGGGGCAGCCTGCGGCGGCCGAGCAGTTGCGGATCGAAGCGCGTGCCTTGCGCGAAGATCGGCCCGGCGAAGACACACTGAGTGTGCGCGTGAAGCTACGAACCGGGCAGTTGGATGCCGCCCAGCGGATCCTGGAAACCTGGATCGCTGCCGAGCGCCAGGAAGCTTCAAATGGTCAGGTCCATCCGCCGCGCGCCCACCGCGAAACCCCCCTCTTGCTGGCCCTGATCCATGCCCTGCGCGGCGCCGCCGACCCGGCTTTCACTGCTGCCGAAGAAGGTTTGGCGGATAGCAATCGCCTGGCCTCGCCGTTTGTCACCGCTGTCGCACAGATCCGGTTGGGGCACGCCTGGCAACTCCGTGACCGGGCCGACGGATCACCTACACCTAGTCTGCATCTCGCCGAAGCGGTGCGCTGCTATGCAAGCGGCATCAGCCTGGGCGATCAGTTAGCGGTCCGCCGCCTGCGCGCCGAAGCGCTCTGGGGACTGACCCGCGCTTACGGCTACGCCGGTGATCTGGCCGCCGCCCAGCGGACTGCCGCTGAGGGCGGGGAGATCGCACGCGCCGCCGGCGACCTCTGGATGGCTGCGCTGATTGACTTGGCGTTGGGCGCGAGCTTGACTCTGGCTAGCCGGGCGGCCGCCGCCCTGCCGATCCTGACAAGCGGGTTGGACGCGATGCGTGATTGTGGGGATCGGCTGGGGCAAACTGCCGCCCGCCTGTGGCTGGCGCTGGCGCAGGCCGATGGAGGCCGCGCCGAAGCTAGTGCCACCCACCGCGATGAAGCGTTGGCGCTAGCCGAAACGCATGGCTACGATTTTCTGTTTACCGCGTCCTCCTTACTCGGTCCGCCGGATTCGCGCCGTCTGGTACCGTTGTTGTTGGCGGCTCGGCTGACAGGCTGCGCTTATGCGGCGCGTCTGCTAACGGCACAGGGCTTGACAGCGTTGACCGTGCATCCCGGCTACCAGTTGCGCGTGCAGACGCTGGGCGCATTTCGCGTGTGGCGGGGCGCGACCGAGATCCCGGCGGCGGCCTGGCAACGTGACAAGGCTCGGCAACTGTTTGGCCTCCTGATCACCGAACGTGGTCGCCCTTTGGGTCGTGAAACGCTGGTGGATCGACTCTGGCCCGACCTGGCTCCCGATGCGGCCGGCCGCGATTTCAAGGTGGCGCTCAACGCACTTAATAAAGCCCTCGAACCCACCCGCGCCGGCGACGCGCCGTTTGCGTATATCATCCGCGCAGGCACGACCTATCAACTGCGGCCCACCGCCGATCTCTGGCTGGATAGCACCGTCTTCGAAGCGGGTTGCCGCGCCGGGCTGGTGCTGCTGGATAGCAACTCGCCGGCCGCCGGTATCGCACTGCTGGAAGACGTACTGGCACTCTATAACGGCGATTACTTACCGGATGTCCTCTATGATGACTGGGCGGGTACCGAACGTGAGCGCCTCCGCACCGTTTATCTGCGTGCCGCCGAACGTCTAGTCGTTGCGCTCATGGTCGCCGGGCGACCCGATGCAGCGGTCACGGTAGCAGAGACGCTGCTGACACACGACCCTTGTTGGGAGCGTGCTTATACGCTGCTTATGCAAGCCCATCACGCCGGCGGCAATCGCCCACAAGCGATCCGCGCCTACACGCGCTGTCGCACCGTCCTCGCCGCCGAACTCGGCGTAGCCCCCTCCCCTGCTACCGTCGCTTTGTACCACCAGATCATGACCGAGAGTAGCGACGCGACTTGATGCGGTTACTAGCGCTGCTACCTTGCCTATCGCTTCAGCAACAGAACGGAGATCCTGAAACCGGCCGCACGACAAACCCATAGCATAGTTGTAACTCCCTTGTAACTACCGGATGCTACACTGTGGTATGGATAGTCCAACCATCGGCATCGTGGCCGTGGGCACCTATATCCCACCCACCCATATTACCGCAGACCAAATCGCTACCCGCACCGGCATTCCCGCGTCGGTGATCCGCGAGAAGTTCGGCTTGGCGCGCAAACCAGTGCCGGGACCGGCGGATCATACCAACGCAATGGCTGTCTGGGCCGCCCAAGATGCGCTGGCTGCCGCCGCGATGCAGGCCGACGAAGTGGACGTGGTGCTGTGCACCACCGAGGAGTGGAAAGAATATCCGCTCTGGACCGCAGGCATCAAGCTAGCCTACGACCTCGGAGCACGCCGCGCCTGGGCGATAGATGTGCAGATGCGCTGCGCCACCACAGTCGGCGCGCTTAAACTGGCCCATGCACTGATGGTGGCCGAGCCGGATGTCCGTACGGTGTTGATCGCCGGTGGCTACCGCAACGGCGATCTGGTAGATTACGCCAACCCGCGTACTCGCTTCCTGATCAATCTCAGCGCCGGGGCCGGAGCGCTGATCCTACGGCGAGGTCACACCCGCAATCGGCTGTTGGGGTCAGCGCTGATCGTAGACGGCGCGTTTTCGCTGGATGTGATCGTGCCGACCGGTGGCACCATGGCCCCTAATACGGCCGCGATCCTGGTAGCGGGCGGGCCGTATCTTGACGTGCCCGACCCGGAGGGCATGAAAGCCCGGCTTGACACGCTGTCTATGCACAACTTCCTGCGTGTGATTGATGATGCGCTGGCTGCCGCCTCCACAAACAGAGCCGTGCCGTACACCCGCGCCGATATCGGCTACCTCAACATCTTGCACATGAAGCGCTCGGCGCACGCATTCGTACTGCGCGAACTGGGCTTGCGGGACGATCAGACTGTTTATCTATCCGACTATGGGCATCTGGGCCAGCAAGACGCGCTGGTGTCTATCAAAGAAGGTGTAGCACAAGGGCGGTTGTGCGACGGCACCCTGATGGTGATCGTCGCCGCCGGTATCGGCTATGCCTGGGGAGCGAGTGTGGTGCGATGGGGATCCGACTAGACGGCTGTGTGGCCGTCATCACCGGCGGCGCGAACGGCATTGGTGCGCAAACCGCTCGTGTATTTGTCTCTGCGGGTGCTAAAGTATCTCTTTGGGATATGTCACAAACATCAGGGCAAGCTTTGGTCGCTGAACTGATCGAAGCCGGGGGCCAAGCACGGTTCGAGCACGTCAACGTCACAGTACAGGCCGAAGTACAAGCCGCCACTGCTGCCACGTTAGCCGCTTGGGGCCAGATCGATATCCTGGTCAACAACGCCGGCATCACGCGCGACGCGCAATTGGTGCGCATCAAAGACGGCGCGGTAGTCGGTGGCCTGAGCGAAGCCGACTTTGACGCGGTGATCGCCGTCAACCTCAAAGGCGTATACAACTGCACCCAGGCCGTCGTGCCCAGCATGATCGCCGCCGGCTACGGGCGCATCATCAACGCCGCCTCCGTCGTGGGCCTCTACGGCAACTTCGGCCAGACCAACTACGTCGCCAGCAAGGCCGGGGTGATTGGCATGACCCGCGTCTGGGCGCGCGAACTGGGCAAACGCGGCATCACTGCCAACGCAATCGCGCCCGGCTTCATCACCACCGATATGACCGCCGGTATGCCTGAAACGGTACTGGCCGGCATGATCGCCCACACTCCTGTCGGGCGCATGGGCCGCCCCGCCGATATCGCCCACGCCTACCTATTCCTAGCTTCCGAGGAATCCAGCTTCATCAACGGCACGGTCCTCTCTGTAGACGGCGGCCTGGTGATCGGCACCTAGCGATCAGGGATCAGCAACAGCTACAATTACGCATTACGGCTTACAGCCCACAAGGACGACCATGCTCACTGGCGACTGGTTAGCCCGACGCGCCCAACTCAGCCCCGACAAAGTGGCGCTGATTGACACACTGCACGACCAACAGGCGATCACCTACCGCGCCTGGAACGCGGCGGCGAACCGCACCGCGGCATTCTTGCGGGCACTGGGCGTGGAACGCGGCACGCGCGTGGCGATTCTGGCCGCCAACTGCGTGGAGTATCTGGATGTCTGGTTTGCCTGTGGCAAACTGGGTGCGATCCTGCAACCGCTCAATTGGCGACTGACCCCGTACGAACTAGTCGGCCTGCTGGCCGACGCTACGCCGCACATCCTAATCTATGGCCCGGACTGCGTAACGAGCACCGTCGCCTTGCAAGCCGCGCCCACCAGTGTGACCTGCTGGGTCACACTCGACCCGGCCGTATGCGCGGCGGCCGGCGACATTCCGTTCAGCCGGCGGGAAGCGTTTCCTGATACACCGCTACCGCCCGTTGAAGTGACGGCCGCCGATCCGTGGGTCTTGTGTTATACGGGCGGCACCACCGGCACGCCCAAAGGAGCGATCCTGACTCACGGCAGCATTACTTGGAATGCGATCAACACAATTGCTAGCTGGGGCGTGACCTCTGACGATTGCACGCTGCTGAACACGCCGCTGTTCCATACCGGCGGGCTGAATGTGTTTACGGCGCCACTGGTGCTAATCGGCGGTACTTCGATTGTCTGTCGCGGCTTCGACCTCGATCAACTCTATGATACACTCGCCACCGGCACGGTGACGATGTGGTTCGGGGTACCAACGATGTT
Source organism: Chloroflexia bacterium (assembly GCA_038228295.1). Taxonomy (GTDB): domain Bacteria; phylum Chloroflexota; class Chloroflexia; order QHBQ01; family JAICKM01; genus JAICKM01. The sequence goes on from JBBRPH010000026.1 coordinate 53,187, forward strand.
CCAGGCGCTACAGGCGCACTCGCGCTGGGCCGCCGCTGATTTCACCTCGCTCAAACTGCTGATCAGCGGCGGCGCGCCTTGCCCGTTGCCGGTATTCGAGGCCTTTTGGGACCGCGGGGTAGACTTTAAGACCGGCTACGGACTGACGGAAGCCGGTCCTAACAATTTCTGGCTGCCGCAGGCCGAGGTGCGCGCCAAGCCGGGCGCGGTGGGCTATCCGCTGTTTGCGGTAGCCGTGCGACTGGCCGGGCCCGATGGGCAGGACTGTGGTTCCGGTGTGGTGGGTGAACTGCTGATTCGGGGGCCGCACGTCTGCGCGGGTTATTGGGGCCGCCCCGCTGAAAGTGCCGCCGCCATCCGCGACGGCTGGCTTCACACCGGCGATCTAGCCGTGTGCGATACGGACGGCGCATACACCATCGTCGGGCGCAGCAAAGACTTGATCATCTCCGGCGGCGAAAATATCTATCCCGCCGAGGTGGAGAACGTGCTGTCCGCCCACCCGGCGGTGGGCCAAGTGGCCGTGATCGGGGTGTCCGACCCCCACTGGGGCGAAGTGGGTCGCGCCATCGTTGTTCCGCATACCGGCAGTGGAGCCGCCGAACTGACCGCCGATACCCTGCTCCATTTTGCCGGCGAACGCTTAGCCCGCTACAAAGTACCTAAACGCATCATCTTCGCCTCCACCCTGCCCCTCACCGCCGCAGGCAAGATCGACAAGCGCCAGTTGCGGGCGGAGTACGGGGAAGTGTGAAACGGGAAATGTGATTTAGTTAAGCTGTAAATAACGCATAACACACGTCTTATACCTTACGTCACGCCTTATGCCTTACGTTTCACGTTTTACGTTCCACGCAAAGGTCTACAATGCCGACAGCCCTTATCAACAACCTCAATCTCTTCTATCAGTGGCACGGCAATACGGCCGGGTCGGTGGTGGTGTTTGTCAACGGGCTGCTGACAGATACAAGTAGCTGGGAAGCGCACCTGGCGCACTTCACCGACCGCTATCGGTGCTTGGTCTACGATTGCCGGGGCCAGGGCCGGTCTGATAAGCCGGATCAGATATACGAGACTGCGCAGCACGCGGCGGATCTGGCGGGACTGCTCGATGCACTGGGCGTGGCGCGTGCACATCTAGTGGGACTATCGAACGGCGGTGCAGCCTGCCTGACGTTTGCGGCAGCTCAGCCGGAGCGCGTGCAAAGCCTGACGGTCGCTGGAGCCTATGCGGCAGTAGACACAATCCTGCGAGCCAAGCTGTTCTCCTGGATTCGGGCGATGGAGGCAGGTGGTAGCCCGGTACGTTTCGATGTGGCCCTGCCGTGGGTCTGGGGCGGCGCGTTCCTGGCCGAAAAATATGAGGCACTGCAAGGCTTCCGCGAAAAGGGCGTGAACCTGCCGCAAGCGCCGGCCCGCAATCTGATCGCCGGGGCACTGGTCCACGATTGCCGGGCCGGGTTGCCCACCATTACGGCGCCCACGTTAGTCATCGTCGGCGAAGACGATGTCCTGACTCCGCCCAAGCTGGCGCGGGAGATCGCGGCGGGCGTGCCGCACGGCGAGCTACAGATCATGCCGGAATGCGGTCACGCCGCCGCGCTGGAAGATGTAGCGGGGTTCTGTGATCGGGTGGAGGGGTTTATTAGGCGATTTTAAGGAGGGACGGAGAGATGACGACGCGACGAGGCATCGGTCAACGGTTTGGCATCGCAGGTCTAGCACTGGCGCTGGCCCTACTGACACTCCCGGTTCATACGGCGCACGGAGCGGGCACCTTCGTGAGCAAAACCTATAGCGGCCATACCTACAAGGTCTATATTCCCGCCGGCTATGTGGCCGGCACCGCCGTGCCGTTGGTGCTGATGCTGCATGGCTGCACGCAAGATCCCGATCAGTTTGCTACCGGCACTGAAATGAACACCTATGCCGAGAGCAACACCTTCCTGGCCGTCTACCCCGATCAACCCACCTCGGTGCAATCAAATAAATGCTGGCAATGGTACGACTCAGCGCATCAGTCGCGCGGTAGCGGCGAACCAGCCTTGTTGGCGGGTCTCATCGGCCAAGTAGAGACCGATTACACGGTAGACAGCAACCGAGTCTATGTCGCCGGTCTCTCAGCGGGGGCGGCCATGAGCGTGGTTATGGGCGCGACCTACCCCGACATCTTCGCCGCCATCATGGTAGGCTCCGGCTTGGAATACAAAGCCGCCACCACGCAAGCGGCAGGTAACACCGCGCTGACTCAGGGCGGCCCTGACCCAGTAGCGCAGGGTAGCGCCGCGTACACCGCGATGGGCAGCTACAAGCGCGTCGTGCCCACCCTTGTCTTCCATGGCAGCAGCGATTACATCGTCTACCCGATCAACGGCAACCAAGTGTTGTCGCAATGGGCGCAAACCAACGACCTCGCCTCCGACGGCGTGGATAACAACAACATTGACGATATCGCCGATGTCACCAATACCGGCACCGTACCCGGCGGGCGCGCCTACACCCAGTACATCTACAAAGACAGCAGCACCGGCGCAACGGTGATGGAAAAGTACATCGTCACCGGCATGGGCCACGCCTGGTCGGGCGGCAACAGCAGCGGCTCCTACACCGATCCGCAGGGGCCGAAAGCCAGCGCCATCACCTGGGCCTTCTTTGTCGCCCACCCCAAGAACGGTGCGCCCGCCCCAACCGCCACGCCGACTTCGCCGGCGGGAGCGACTCCCACCAATACGCCGGTGGGCCTGCCGACCGCCACCCCAACGCGCACGGCCACGCCGACCTCCACCCCGGTTGCCGGCAACAGCCTCACCGTCGCTTCGTTGGCGGCTGAAGACGGCTATGCCGGCGCATTAACCGCCGACGGCTTCAGCGCCACGGTGCTGAAAGCCGGCGACAAAGGGATGTATAATACCGACACCTACCGTGGCATCCTGTCGTTCGACACTAGCCCCCTACCCGACACCGCCACCATCAGCAGCGTCCGCCTGCGGATCTATCGTCAAAACCTGGCGGGCAGTGTCACCGGGCTGTCGCTTGACCTGATCAACGGCGCGTTCGGCGGCAATAGCGCGCTGGCGCAAACCGACTACAACGCGACGGCTTCGGCTACCGGTGTCGCCACCCTCGCCGTGCCCAGCGCCGATAACGCCTACAGCGAAGTCTTGCTGCCGAGCAGCGCCTTCACGTATGTTAACAAGACTGGGCGTACCCAAGTCCGCATTAAAGCGACCACTGTTACAGACTTCGCGAGTGACGTGCTGACGCTCTACGGCGGCGAAAACACAACATACGCCCCGACCCTCGTCGTCAATTACACACCCTAGTTCGCCATGATCTTTATGAGAGGACGATGCAAATGCCAACGGTAAAAGCCGGCAGCAGCAGCATTCACTATTTGGAACAGGGGGTCGGCATCCCCGTCATCCTGCTGCACGGCAACTGGGCCACGAGCGCGTGGTGGGAGCCGGTGTTGGCCCGCTTGCCGGCCGGCCGGCGCGGCCTAGCGCCCGACCTGCGCGGGCGCGGCGCAACGGTCGGCCCCGATGAGGGCTACACGCTGGCGGAGTTGAGCGCCGACGGACTGGCTTTCGCCGACGCATTGGGGCTGGACCGCTTCCACTTGGTCGGCCATTCGCTGGGCAGCGCGCTGGCGATGCAGATGGCGCTGGATGCACCGAGCCGCGTCCTGTCGCTCACCGCCGTGTCCCCCGCCTGGGTGGACGGAATGCCCGCCGCCTACAATGTGCCCGCCGGCCAAGAGGCGCTCAAAGCGGACCCCGTGCTGTTCGGCCAGGCACTCAAAGCGATGGCCCCGGCGGTGGCCGAGGATGCCTACTGGCAGCGCCTCGTGCGCGAAGGGCACGCGCAAAGCATGACCGCCACGCTCGAAAATTTGCCCGCACTGGTGGCCTGGCAGCCGGGGGATCGGCTACAGACCACCGGCGTGCCTGCGCTGGTCATCAGCGGTGAAGGAGATCTCCTCACCGGTGGGGCCAACGCCGACCGCGCCGCCGCCGCGCTCCACGCCCGCCACATCGTCCTGCCGGGGGTCGGCCACTCGCCGATCATCGAAGCGCCCGAAACCGTAGTCGCGCTGCTAGTGCAGCATATGAATAACGCGGCACACGCATAGAGCGGCGTGTGCATATCTAGGGAGGGATCGACAATGCAGACGATCCGGCAAACCGTCCACGGGGGACGATTCCTGCGCGGCATGATCATAGCGGGCCTGCTGCTAGGCAGTTGCGCGGCCCTGGCTCGTGGCGCGCCTCCGGCAGCAGCCACCGCCTCGCGCACACTGGAAGCCACTTTTCCCAGCGTCAGCTATGGCTGGGCGCAAGTGGAACGCTGGCGCGACAACAGCAGCCTGTTCGCCCCGGACGACTACCTGAGCGATGGGCGCAACAACCAAGACGGCCCGCGTGCCACTTTCTTCGGCACGACCCAGCCCGCATCCAGCCGCTTCTTGCTCTACTATGCGCCCGGCTGGAACACCGGCAGTAAGCCCGTGCCGGTGCTGCTGGTGCATGGGGCTAACGACAACGCCGACCGCGCTTGGGCCGCGCCGAACAGCGGCAGCAACTGCGGTGCGACCCCCTGCCCCAGCACCGGCATGATGCAGGCACTCGCTGGGCAAGGCTATCGCGTATTCGCCATCAACTTCGCCAACAAGCAGGGCGATAACTACTACTGGAGCGAGACGATCAGTGACGCGGTAGAGATCATCAAAACGCGCACCGGCGCCGCGCAAGTGGACGTGGTAGCCTGGAGCAAGGGGGCGTTCGCCGCCCGCCAATACGCTTCGTCAGTCTACAAAACCGGGGGCACGCCCTACGCCGGCAACATTCGCCGCCTGGTGCTGCTGGGCGGCCCCAACAAAGGGCTTGACTACACCTTCCGCCACGGTATCTTACCGTCGATCGGCGCGTATCCGCTCTGCGGAGTCAACGCTAACGGCCCGGCGGCGCATAGCACGCTGCTTTGCTACGGCGTGTGGTCCAGCCACCCTGAACTGACGATCTACACCACGAGCAGCGGGAACTATTTCCCCGGCCAGAAGCAGATGCTCTATCGTTGGGATGGGCTATACGGCCTGGACACGGCCCAGCAAGATTGGTACACCACCTATTACGGCGGTTGGGGCTATGCCTCCTACAGCGACGGGATTGATGTCGCCGTCAACCAGGGATCGCTGGTGAACACGATCCGCAGCCACGGTATAGCGGCCGGCGTGCGAACCTATCTCTATTGCGGCGGCATGAACGATATTCCCGGTATCTACAACGAAGCCACCGGGCCAAGTGACGGGTTGGTATTCACCGCCAGTTGCAGCGATACTACAGGCATCAGCACACTAGGCGGCAAAGTGACCAACAACAGCCTGAATCACCTAAAATTGGCCTGGAACAGCAGTGTCGTCGGCCAAGTGCAAAGCTGGCTGGCCGCACCATAAGAGAGATTACGGGTTCCCGCGCCGTCCCGACCGGCCGGAAACCGGAGTCTGTAGTTCTAGCAGTTAGAGGCAGTACGAGTTTTCACATTATGGGAGGAGAGAACTAATGAATCACACCAAGATCCGCCGGCTAGCGCTCGCTGCCGGCCTGACCCTGGCCGTCACCGCCCTACCAGGCGCAGGGATCAGCCAGGCCCAGACCAACTCGCAGACCTTTCCGCAAACCGGCAAGACGGTGAGCGGCAAGTTCCTCACCTACTGGCAGAGCCACGGCGGCTTGGCCCAACAGGGCTTCCCGATCTCCTCGGAGATGCAAGAGAAAAGCGCCACCGACGGCAAGACCTACACGGTGCAGTATTTTGAGCGCGCCGTGTTCGAGGCCCATCCTGAAAAGGCGGCCCCGTATGATGTGCTGCTGGCGCTGCTGGGCAACTTCTACTTCCAGAAGCGCCACCCCAATAACGCGCCCGATCAGAAGGCCAGCACAGCGCCCGACAGCACGCTGTTCAAAGAGACCGGCAAGCATATCGGCGGCAAGTTCCTGGCCTATTGGAAAAGTCACGGCGGCCTCGCCCAACAAGGCTTCCCGATCTCCGAAGAGTTTCAGGAGCGGTCAGACCTTGACGGCAAGACCTACACCGTGCAGTATTTCGAGCGCGCTGTGTTCGAGGCGCATCCCGAAAACCAGGCGCCGTTCGATGTACTGCTCTCGCAACTGGGTACCTTCACCAACAAGCAGAACAACTCGCCGGCCGGCGCGCCCGTCACCGTGGGCCTGCTGACCGATGACTCCGGTTCGCTATCGATCTACGGCCCGATGTTCGAGCAGGGCTTTGCCGTCGGCCTGGACTACGCCACCGGCGGCACCGGCAAAGTAATGGGCCACGAAGTCAAAGTCGTGACCAAAGATACCGCCAGCAAGCCCGACCAAGCAGTGGCCCTCGCCCGCGAGGCGATTGAAAAAGACGGTGCGAAGCTACTGGTCGGCGTACCCAGTTCCGGAGCCGCGTTGGCCGTGTCGGCGCTGGCCGGACAAAACAAGATCCCCTATCTGGCCGCACCCGCCGGCACGCCCGATCTGACCGGCAAGAGTTGGAATCCCTACACTTTCCGCACTAGCCGTACTAGCGGCCAGGATGCCCTCACTATGGGCACTGCACTCAACGGCATGGGCAAAAAGTTCGTTCAGCTAGCTCCCGACTACGCCTTTGGCCGCGGTTCGGCGGCGGCCTTCTATAGTGTAGTCAAAGCCGGTGGCGGCACCTTTGTCGCCAACGACAGCGCCACCGGGCTGGGCACCGTCTTCGCCCCACTCGACACCACCGACTTCACGCCCTACCTGAACCAGATCCTCGACTCGGGGGCCGATGTGGTCATCGTGACCTGGGCCGGCACCGGCTTTGTACCGCTGTTCCAGCAGATGCAACAACTCGGTGTGTTCGACAAGCTCACCGTCGCCACCGGTTTCGGCGACAACCAGACCCTGGCGAAGGGTTATGCCGATGCTGTCGGCTCGGTGGGCCTGCTGATCTACCACTACTCGCTATTCGATACTCCCGTCAATCGCCTGCTGGTGCAGCGCTACAACACCCGCTACAAGACTACGCCCGACCTGTTCAGCGAAGAGGGCTTCACGGCGGCGCAGATGGTGGTGCGTGCACTCGAAAGCACCGGCGGCGACCCTAACGCCGACGGCGTGATCAAAGCCTGGGAAGGACTGAAGTTCGAGGGGCCCAAGGGCACTTACACGGTGCGCCCCGGCGACCATGTACTGCTGCAACCGATGGCCCTAGCCAAGTTGCTCAACGTAAAAGATCCCGAATCCAAATTCTTCCAACTGGTCAAAATCTACTCCCCCGAAGAAACCGCCCCGCCCTGCGAGGTGCCGGCGGCACTGGGTCGCTGTAAGTAGCTTCACGTAGGCCGTGGTCGATGATCGGTGGTCCGTGATTTATAGTCTGTAATCTGTAACTAGATTGCAAACTATAGACTACCAATCACCGACCACCGACCACGGCTCACCGACCACGGACCACTATGACCACCATCATCGAAACCCGCGACTTGACCCGGCACTTCGGCGGCCTGCGCGCCGTCGAAGGAGTTAATCTCCAGGTGCAGGCGGGCACCATTCACTCGATCATCGGGCCGAACGGCGCGGGCAAAACCACGCTGTTCAACCTGATCAGCGGCGCGATCAAACCGACGCGCGGCGCGGTGTTGCTGCGCGGGCGCGATATCACCCGCCTGCCGTTGCACCGCATCGCCCACCTCGGTCTGGGGCGCGCCTTTCAGGTCACCAATGTCTTTCCCAGCCTCACGGTGCTGGAAAACGCCCGTTTAGCCGCGCAGGCGCAGGGCAACGACAGTTTCAAGCTGTGGGCTAACGCCGCCCATCTGCGCCGCTATACCGAGCAAGCCCAGGCTGCGCTCGACACGGTGGGCCTAACCGCTAAAGCCGACGCGCGTGCCGCCACCCTGCCTCATGGCGATAAGCGCAAATTGGAACTGGCGATCATCTTGGCTGCCGATCCGCAGGTGCTGCTGCTCGACGAACCGACCGCCGGCATGGCTTCCGAACAGGTGCCCATGCTGCTCGACATCATCCGCCGGGTGCAGGCGGGCACCAGCAAGACGATCCTGCTGGTCGAACACAATATGGGCATCGTCATGAACGTCTCGGATCGCATCACGGTGATGCACCAGGGTAGCCTGCTGGCCGAGGGCACACCCGACGAAATCCGCAATAACCCGACCGTGCAACAAGCCTATTTGGGGGGGAGCCTGGACGATGACGGATCTGCTCACGGTTGACGGTATTCACACTTTCATCGGCCAGTTCCATATCCTGGAAGGGGTGTCGCTGGCGGTGCCGGCGGGTAGCATCACCGCCCTGCTGGGCCGCAACGGGGCCGGCAAAACCACTACGCTGCGCTCGATCATGGGCCTGCTTGCGCCCCGCGACGGGAGTATCCGGCTAGCGGGTGAAGAGATCGGCGGCTTGACTGCGTTCGGCATCGCGGCGCGTGGCGTGGGCTATGTGCCCGAACACCGCGCTGTCTTCCGCGATCTGACCGTGGAAGAAAACCTACGGATCGCCGAACGCAAACGCGGCGACCTGGCCCGCCGCAGCGATCTGATCTTCGAGCTGTTTCCCGATCTGAAACGCTTCTATCGGCTGCCCGGCGGCCAATTGTCGGGCGGGCAGCAACAAATGCTCGCCATCGGCCGCGCCCTGGTGCCCGACAACCAACTGCTGCTGATAGACGAGCCGAGCGAGGGGCTGGCGCCGATCATCATCGAAGGCATTGTCGCCGCCTTGCGCCGCCTGTCGGCCCACATGACAGTGCTGCTGGTTGAGCAAAATTTCCGTATGGCCGCGCAACTGGCCGATCAGTATTTCATCTTGGACGACGGGCGCACGGTGCAAGCCGGGCGCATGGCCGATCTGGTGGCGGATCGGGCCACCGTCACACGCTACCTGGGGGCTGCATAATGGCAAATCTCTTGATGCGCAACCGGCCCTTGCTGGTCACACTCGGCCTTGTCGCGCTCATGCTGGTCTGGATGGGCACGCAATACAAACCCCAGGTGACGGCCGGCATCCTGCTGTCCGGGCTGACGCTGGGCGCGCTCTACTTCCTGGTCACATCGGGCCTTTCGCTGATCTTCGGCTTGATGGACGTGCTGAATTTCGCGCACGGTATCTTTTTCATGATCGGGGCGTATGTCGGTTACACGTTCTATGCCAATCCCCGCCTGATGCTAAACACACTGCCGCTGTTGCTGGCATTACTGGGCGGTCTAGTTATCGGTGGGCGGCTAGCCGGCGTGTTGCGCGGCCCGGCGCCTGGTAGCCCGGTGGCGCGGGCGCTGGTCGGCGGGCTGGGCGTAGTCGGCGGCGGGCTGCTGCTAGCCGCTGTTTGGGGGCTGAATCTGCTCGCTCTCGCGCCGATTGCCGGCGGGGCAGCCAGTCCCAGCGCCCTGAGCGAACCGGATGGGCAGTACATGGGGCGGGTGGTCGCCGCAGGCGGCGCGGGCTTGCTGCTGGGACTACTGCGCGGTCGGCTGGAACCCACGCACGCCCGGCGACGGCGGCTGAATCTCCGCAGCTTGCTGTTGGGCCTCGCCGTCGCCATTGTCGCCCTGGTGCTGGTCTACACGCGCGAATCGGGCGCGGCGTTTGTGCTGGGTCTGCCGTCGAATGGGCGCTTTGTACTGGCCTTAGTGGCCGGCGCGGCGGCGGGCGCGGTGTTGGGGGGGCTGGTCGAATGGAGCCTGATCCGCCCACTCTATGTGCGACCCATCTATCAGGTGCTGCTTACGCTCGGCCTGGTCTTTGTCGGCACCGAGGCGGTCAAAGGTATCTGGGGGCCAACCGGCTTCAATATGGAGATGCCCACGCAGTTCGCCACACGCGGCACCGCCTGCCGCGCCGCCACGCTGACCGACTGGCTGACCAAAGGTTGCGCGTCCATAGATGTGCTAGGGCGCCCTTTCCCGACCTATCGCTTGTTCATCATCTTGCTCGGTGGCGTGATGTTCCTCGCTATCGCCCTGCTGCTGCGGCATTCGCGCCTCGGCATGATCATCCGCGCCGGCGTACAAGACAGCGAAATGGTGCAAGCGCTGGGCATCAACGTGCGCTGGATTTTCACGCTGGTCTTCGCGCTCGGCACCGGCTTGGCTGCGCTGGGCGGAGTAGCCGCCGCCCCGTTTATCGGCGTGTATCCCGACATGGGGCAAGAGTTCCTGCTGCTAGCCTTTATCGCCGTGGTGATTGGCGGCATGGGCAGCTTCTCCGGGGCCGCGCTCGGCGCACTGCTGGTCGGTCTAGCCCGTGCGTTCGGCGACCAACTGGTGACCACCGGCATCCACCTGCCCGGCTTAGAAGAGGCGGTCAAGTTCAGCCCATCCATCGCCCGCGCCTCCACCGTGCTGCTGATGGCCGTGGTGCTGCTCGTCCGTCCCGCCGGGCTATTCGGTAAAAAAGAAACGTAAGACCTTATGTCTTACGCAATCATTGGGAGACACCGCCGTGGCGAACGCAAAATCTGCAACACAACCCGTAGCTCAGAATGCAGAACGCAGAACGCAGAACTCCAGCGCGCTCCGGCGGGGCGGCTTGGTTGTGGCGGGGTTGGCCGCCTTGCCGTTTGTGCTGGCTGTGCTCAGCGGGCAAGCGGTGGATGGTGGCAACTCCAAGTTCTGGCAGGGCGTGTTGATCCAGGTGTTTATCCTGGCCGTGTACGCTATGAGCTATAACCTGCTACTGGGCTACACCGGTATCCTCTCGTTCGGCCATGCCATGTTCTACGGCAGCGGCGCGTATACCGCAGCGATCCTACTGACCCATGCGGGCTGGGGGTTGCCTGCGGTTATCGGGGCTGTGCTGGCCGTGGCTCTAGCGCAAAGCCTGATCATCGGCGTGCTGTCGTTGCGGGTGCGGGGGGTCTACCTAGCGATGGTCACGCTGGCCTTTGCCCAAATGTTTTTCATCCTGGCTGAGGCAACCGACTTTCGCCAATGGACCAACGCCGAAGACGGGTTGCACGGCGTGCCGGTGCCCGAATGGCTCAACGCCACCGACCACCGGCTCACTTTCTACTTCGTCGCGCTGGCCTTTGCGGTGGCGGTGTATGCCGGTATCGCCCGCGTGATCGGATCGCCCACAGGGCGCGTGCTGATCGCCATCCGCGAAAACGAAGCGCGCGCCCAGACGGTCGGTTACAACACGTTCCGCTACAAGCTGCTGGCCGTGGCCCTGTCGGGGGTGCTGGCGGCGTTGGCTGGGTTGCTGCAAACCCTGTGGACCACCAGCGCCAATCCCGACATTCTCAGTTCCGCCACGACTATCAATGCTCTGCTGATGACGATCATCGGCGGCGTGGGCACCCTAGCTGGGCCGGTGATCGGCGCGGTGGTGTTGCAGCTGCTGGGCTACTGGCTCAACCAATTTTTCGGCCCGCGCTGGCCGTTGATCTTTGGCCTGGTCTACATCGCCATTGTGCTGTTCTTCCCCTACGGCCTAGCCGGCACCTGGCAATTGCGGGGCGCGGCTTGGCGCCACGCCTGGCGGACTCGCCTAGGTCGCGTCCGTCCCGAACCACCCCTCGCCTAATCCGCTTGCTAACTCCCAGAGGCGGCAGGTCAAGCGCCACGCCGGTTCGCAACCTGTGGGAAATGTATTACCCAAACTGCTCCGCGCCACATTCGCTGATGGTAGTTAAATCGCGTGCCTGGTGCGCTATTCACCACTGATCAACTAGGCAGGGCGGCACCGAATGTGGCGCGGGACCTGCCGCCTCTGGGATCTGCTATAGTCGTCGCCGATGCACCAACGCTGTATAATGAAACGGGTGACGGGTACTACCTTCCGCCTAAAAACTAAATGAAACCGTGAACAAAAAGTGAACGTAATCTTAGCGTAACCACTCTAACTAATGCTGTGACGCAGCGATGCTAATAACTTGGCTTGCGGTACCACCGAGTAGAAGCATATCCTGAGCGCGAAGCATTTTTGCCACGGAGAGACAGCCCCCGCAGCATTACAGCGGATTTGATTTGATGCATACCTCGTTGTAGAGGCTGCACTGCTCCCCATGTTCGCTAAAACGGCGGTGGCTTAGGGTATTAATATCGGCAGCTAGAGCGGACCGCCCTCCCGGAGTTGTAACCAACGGTGTCCTGGTTGCAGCCGGTAGAACCGAACTGGCTGCGAAACCTTGCCTTACCGCTTAGGCTGCCTCATAGGGAGCCGGAGGGCAAAATCCTGACCGGCTAGCAGGTCTTTATATTCGAGTCCGTAAAGGGAGTTATGAGTACTACCAACCGGCAATTCGGCCGCCCAATGGTCGCTCTCTGGCGTAGCCCCCTGTTTTGGCGCCTCTTCAGCGGCCCGCTAGTAGCCCTGTTGCTGTTGGCGATCATAGGCGGTGCCGGTCTCACTCGGATCGCGGCCGTGCTTGATAGCAGCCGGGTGGTGCAGCAGACGGGCGAGATGCATGATCTGATCGGTCGGTTTATCGCCCAATTGCGCGTGATTCGCACCTCCACGATCCAGCTCAGCCGCGCCGGCTATGACCTCCCACAATTCGCACAACGGGAAGCAGAACTAACTCAACTCCGGGCTGCGTTGACCACCACGAACGTCCCGGCGGCGGAACATTCGACGGTAGCCGCGATGCTGGCGCTCTTCGATAAGCTGCACACGGAAATCCGGCTAATCATTGATCTGGCCGGCCACGATCCGGCGGCGGCACAGGCGCGATGGCAAGGGGGGGCGCCCAGCGACGCGCAACAATTGGATCAGGTGATAGCTGATAACAACCGGATTTTTGCCGATCTCGACCAACTGCGTGCTCGCTACTTTGGCGAAATCCAAGACACGCAAAATGCCGCATTAATTGTGTTTCCGACCGTGATCCTGGCGGGGCTGCTCCTATCGCTGCTGCTAACCCTGCGGACCTTACATCAGGCGGTGCGACAAATTACAGCGCTCGGTAGGGATCTAGAGCAGTTAGCTGCGGGCGATCTTCGGTTGCCGGCCCGCTTGGCCCAACTGGCCGGATCTGGGGCGGGACGCGACGAAGTGGCGGCATTGGAACGCTCCTATGCCCGCGCTGTCGAAAAATTGCGCGCGCCTATTCATCAGATCCAGCAGGATGTCGGCCGTATCAGCACCGCTGCGGCCGACATCCGCAGTGCCTCCACTGACCAAGCCACGACCTCTGGGGAGCAGGCCGGCACTATCGGCGAAGTGACAGTGACGGTGGAACAACTCAATCAAACGGCGGTGCAGATCGCCGAAGCCGCCGCCGGTGTCGCTGCTGCTGCCGAACAAGCCCTCCTCAGCGCCGGCCACGGCCAGGAAGCCGTCCGCGATTCCATCATCGGCATGGCGATGATCCGCTCCCGCGTCAACGACATCACCGCCCGCATCCTCGCCCTCTCCGCCCAGTCCCAGCGCATCAGC
>JBBRPH010000027.1:0-64783 GCA_038228295.1 Chloroflexia bacterium
AAGCGCATGGTCGTGTTGCTCTCCGCCGCCGGGGTAGTAGGGGGACTATCGAGCGCGCTCAGCAGTTCATCCCGGCTGAAACGCATAGTCGCGTTGCTCTCCGCTGGGGGCGGTGAGGTCGGAGACGGTTCCGCACTGCCCATCGCGCGTTCCAACTCCTCACGACTGAAGCGCAACGTGGCGTTATGCGTCTCTGTCGGCGGTGTAGCGGGTGGCGGAGTTGCCGGTCCGTCCGGCAACTCCTCGCGGCTAAAACGTAACGTGCTGCCGGCGGCGCCGGCAGCGGTCAAATCTAGCCCACACGCTACGCAAAAGCGCGTGCCGTCCTTCAGCGAGGTGCCACAACGCGGACAGGTCATGCCGGCTTCCTCCTACGGACCATCATACAGTGTCGCCGTTGGGACGGCATCATAGCTCAGGGGCCGCCCGTCCGCTTCCCACGCACCCAGGCCGCCGTCTAGCACGCCCACATCGCGGTAGCCTGCCGCCAGCAGCATCTGCGCCAAACTGGCGCTTTGTTCATCGTGCGGTCAGCCACAGTAGACGATTAGTGGGCGATCATGGGGCAAGGTGTCCAGCCGGCCGGCGACGGCCGCCGGCGGGAACAGTTGCGCGCCGGGGATACGACGCACTGCATAATCCTCCGGCAGCCGCACATCCAGCAGCACCACTCGGTTGGCCGCCAGATCCGCCGCAAGTGCGGCCGGCGACACCCGTCGGAATGCCTCCGGCGCTGCCGTCACCGAGACGAGCGGCGCGGGCGTGAGCAGCGGCGGCAAGGTCGGCGGCACACGCAGGGACGGTACGCCTCCTGCCCCCGGTTCCGGCGCCGTCGCGCAGCCCGCCGTCAGTAACAGCACACCGATCCCCAACACCCACAGCATTCGCTTCATGGCCCATTATACCAGATGCCCCCCACCCGGCCCAACGCGCCTACGCCTCAGGCAGCCCTGCCCCGGCGCCGCCAATACCGCCCACAGCATACGCTCCCGCCTAAGCGCTAAACAGGCGTGGCTCAGGAGCGTGTGTTCCTGAGCCACTTGCCTACAGCCTACCGCTGCCCATGTATCGGCTACTGGTCTGACCGCTTGCGGAAGAGCTTGAGCGGCGCACCGGCGCTCGGCCCCGACGCAGCAGCGCGGGCATAGGCGAGGATGCTGATCTGTGCGGCCAGGTTTTTGGCGACCGTGCGGAAGGCTTCGGCCGGCGCCGACTGCGGCTGGTCCACGGTGATCGGCTTACCACTGTCGCTGCCCAAGCGCACCGCCAGCGTCAGCGGCAGTTCGCCCAGGAACGGCACGTCGAGATCGTGCGCCGCTGCGGCCGCGCCGCCGTGCCCGAAAATCTGTGTTTCGTGTTGGCAATTGGGGCAGATGAACGTCGTCATGTTCTCCACGATGCCCAACACCGGCACGTTCAGCTTCTGGAACATCGCCAGCGCACGCTTGGCATCCATCAAGGCCACATCCTGCGGCGTGCTGACGATCACTGCGCCGGTGAGCGGCAGCGATTGGGCCACCGTCAGTTGCACATCACCGGTGCCTGGAGGCATATCCATCACCAAGTAGTCCAACTGGCCCCACTCGACGTCATACATGAATTGGGTTAGCAGTTTGGTCAACATCGGCCCACGCCAAATCACCGGTGAATTATCGTCGGGCAGGAAAAAAGCGATGGAGATCATATCCACGTTATAGGTGCGGATCGGCTCGATTTTACCGCTGGGACTGCTTTCCGGCTTGCCGACGGCGCCCATCATTAAGGGCACATTAGGGCCGTAGATGTCGGCATCCAGCAGGCCCACGCGCGCGCCGGTCTGGGCCAGGGCCAGGGCCAGGTTCACCGCCACGGTGGACTTGCCCACGCCGCCTTTGCCGCTGCCGACGGCGATGATGTTGCGCACGCCGGGAATGCCCTCACGCTGCGGCACATAGGAGCCTTGCACCCGCGAAGTCATCGTCGCGGTCGCCGAGGTTACACCGGGGATGGCGCCCACCGCCGCCTCGGCCTGTTGCTTCATCTGCTCTTTGACCGGGCAGGCCGGCGTGGTTAAGACGACAGTGAAATTTACTACACCGTCACTAATCTTTACATTTTCAACAAACTTCAAAGCCACAATATCTTTATGCAGATCGGGATCACGCACCGTCCGCAAAGCATCAAGCACTTGTTCTTCCGTTACCGCTGTTAGCGTCATGTTATCGCTCCCACTTAAAACCGGTCATTTATAAGCCGTAGTATACACGCTAGCATAGCAAACGGTTGCCACACCGTCTGTAAGACAACATCCAACTATACCCTTTTCTCCTAGCGGAGTCAACGCGCCGCGCCATAAAACGTTCGCTGAGACGCTGTTCAAGCCGGCCCCGTGCTCCCAGCGCAGCCACTTGACAGGCAGGCGTGTCTACATTATAATTATCTCATAAAGATGATACATTAACACAAGCGAGGCACCATGCCGATCTGGCTGACCATTGATGAGCATAGCGGTGTGCCCATCTACCTGCAACTGGTGGATCAGGTACGCCACGCCCTTGAAGTGGGCGTATTGCAGCAGGGCGATGCCATGCCAACCGTGCGCGAATTGGTGGAAGACCTCACGATTGCGCCCAACACGATTGTCAAAGCCTACGGCAAACTGCAAGACCTGGGGCTAATTAAGAGCCGGCCCGGTGCGGGCACGGTAGTCACTGGCGGCCTGAACGGATCGCTGCGCCACAGCCGGCAGGCGGCGCTCTACGAGCGACTGCACGCTCTGGTGCGGGATGCCGCCGGGTTGGGCATTGACTCCGCCGATCTCACGGCGCGCCTGCAAGCCGCAGTCGCCGAGGTCTATCCGCCGCGCACTGACGAAGGAGCCGGCTAATGGCAATCTCCAGACTAACTGAGACGGCAACCGGCGTGCCGACCGGCACAGCGGCGGCTATCGAACTGCACAACCTGAGCGTCCAATACGGCACGCAGCGAGCGGTAGACAACCTTAGCTTCACCGTGCCGGTGGGATCGATCTTCGGCTTCTTGGGGCCGAACGGCGCGGGCAAGACCAGCACGATCAAAGCGCTGCTCGGCTTCCGCCCGCCCGCCGCCGGCAGCGCGCGTGTGCTGGGCCACGACGTAGTGCGCGACAGCATGGCGGTGCGCGCCCACGTCGGCTATGTCAGCGAAACCAACAGCCTCTACGATGGGCTGACCATTCCGCAACTGCTCGCCTTTAGCCGCGCCACGGCCCCGCGCTGGAACGGAGATTTAGTCGCCCGCCGATTGCGGGATTTCGGTCTGCCCGCTAGGGGCCGCGTCGGGCGCTTGTCCAAAGGCATGAAGTCGCAGCTCGCGCTGTGCCTGGCGCTGGGTAGCGAACCGGATCTGCTGATCCTGGATGAGCCGACCACCGGGCTAGATCCGCTGGCCCGGCACCAGTTCTTGAACACCATCGTGCGCGACGTGGCCGCCGCAGGCAAGACGCTCTTCTTTTCGTCGCACATCCTCTCCGAAGTCGAAGCGGTGGCTGATCAGGTGGCGATCATCCGGGCCGGGCGGCTACTGGTTTGCGATGAACTCGACCACCTGAAAGCCACCCAGCGCCTAATCAAGCTGGCCTACACCGAACCACCGCCGCCGGACGAACTCGCCGCCCTGCGCGGGCTGCCCGGCGTGGCGCGGGTGAGTGCTGCCGGACGCGGCGTGCGTATCCTGGCCCGTGGCGATGTGGATAGCCTGGCCGCCGCCTTGCGCAGCCGCCCGCTCGCCCCGCATCATCTCGACTTGGTGCCGCTCAACCTGGAGAGTCTGTTTCTGGAATACATGAAAGACGACAAGGAAGGAGACGCGCCCGATGGTCGCTAAAGAACTGCTCGAAAACCGCTGGAAAGCCGGCCTCGGCGGCCTCGTTGCCCTGCTCATGGCAGTGTTCGCAGTCTATTCCCTAGTCTGGGTAAAGCAGTTAAGCCCGCTGACGCTGGACACGCCGTTGCTCTCCACCGCAGACCGCACGCTGGTGCGCCAGGAATTGGCGAGTATCGAGGTCTGGACCTGGGCCAACTGGTTCGCTAAAAACGCGGGCCTGATCCTGGCACCGCTGGCCGCTGTGCTCGGCGGCAGCGCGATTGCGGGCGAGGTTAGTCGGGGCACCATTTTCCTGCTGCTGAGTAAGCCCCTCAGCCGCGACCGCGTGCTGCTGACCAAATACGCCGTGAGCGCCACGATCCTGCTGCTAGTCAGTGTGCTGGCAAGTGTAGGCATCGTCCTGACCACGCTGGCGCTAGGCCGGTCGCTACCGCTGGGCGGGTTAGCGATCTCGACCGTGTTGATCTGGCTGGGTAGCCTGTCGATCCTCGGTGTGGCGCTGCTCTTCTCCGTGCCGGCGACAGACAGCCTGCGCGCGGTGGCCGGCGCGCTGGTCGTGGCGCTGCTGATCGGCGTACCGGGCTTTAGCCCCGGCAACCGGCCCTGGAACCTGACCGCCTATTGGGCCAGTCTAAGTGCCTATCAGGGCCGCGAGTTCCCGCTACTCGAACTGGTCGTCTGTGGGGTCACGGCCGCGCTGCCGTTAGCGGGAGCGCTGCTGTTGTTTCGCCGCCGGGCGTTCTGATTGCAATTGGAACTGTAGGGGCGCTACGTGCTGCGCCCATGCGACGATGGAAGGAGGATCGGTAGTGCAAAAGGTGTTAAAATGGTTGTTCCCACTAGTGATTGTGGCGAACATTATCCTGGTGTGGGCGAAAGTATTAGATGCTCGCACGGCGCTGCTCGTCGGCGGTACACTGGAACTGTTGGGCTTCGTGCTGGGCCTGCGTGCGGTGGGCGCGGCAGTGCTAGCCTACCGGCGCAACCGCGCAGCAGGCTTGAACGTGGAGGCGGCGTTAGAAGACGGCTTGACCATCCTGTTCCCGCGCCGGGTCGCCCGCCTAGTGGCAATGGAGCCGCGCATCTATGTTTGCCTCTACCGCTCCTTGCGCCGCCGCTCGCCGGCGGCCGACGAGTTTGCCTATCACCGCCGCTCTTTCATCGGCTCAATAGTCGCGCTGATCTTTCTGACCGCGCCTTTCGAGGTACTGGCTTATGAACTGTTGGTGCCGTGGGCCGGAGTGCGGTGGGCCTTGCTAGCCGTCACAGTCTACTCGATGATCTGGCTGCTGGGCTTCTATGCCTCGCTGCATACCCTGCCCTACCGGCTAGCCGCCGACGGTCTGCAGTTGCACTACGGCATCTTAGCCGAAGGCAGCGTACCCTATAGCGCGTTGGCCGACGTGATGCTAGAGCGACACAAAGCCCCCAGCGGACGCGAGGGGTTGCAAACCGCACCCGACGGCGCCTGCTATCTTGCTGTCGGAGGACGCACCGACCTGACCCTGCGCCTAAACAAGCCGATAACCATCGCGGGCCTTTTCAAACCGCTACCGGCCACCACCGTGCTGCATTTAGCCGCCGACGACCCCGCTGCGCTAGTCGTCGCCCTGCGTGCGCGTGCCGGCCTTGCGCCAACCGAGCCGCCTACCTCGGCGCAGCCGGTGGTTCGCGGGCCGTGGGCCGTAGCGCGCGAATCATGAGCTGTGGGCAATTTCCGCGCTTCGCGCTTCTTCACGGCCCTTCGCGGATCAAATGGTATTCGTAAGCAGCGCGAAGGGCGGAATAGAGCCGGGGCAGTTCAACCCGTCGTTATCCACAACGCAGTACTCAGCACGCTGCTCCATTCCGCACTCCGCATTCTTCTCAGCGACCCAGCCGGAAGAAGAAGCGTTGAGCGATCAGGAAGATGCCTAGCACCGGTAGGGTCAGCACCAGCGAGCCGGCCATCAGCAGCGGCCAGCCGGTGGGGTTGGACTGTTGCAACGCCTGGATGCCGACCGGCAGCGTGTAGTATGCCTGGTTGTTGATGTACAGCAGGGGGCTAAGGTAATCGCTCCAATAGAACACGGTCGCCAGCACCGTCACCGCACCGATAGCCGGCCAGACCTGCGGCAGCCCGATGGACCACCAGACGCGCCAGGAGCCGGCCCCGTCGAGTCGCGCCTGCTCAAAGGTGGCGGGCGGAACGCGGGCGAAAGCCCAGGCGAACAGTAGCACATAAAGCGGGCTGGTGCCCATAATCGCTGGGGCAATCAGCGCCAGCGGCGTATCCAGGATGCCGATGGTCTTGTAGATCAGGAAGCGCGGCAGCCAGAGCGCCATCGTCGGCACCAGCAGCGCGGCCACCGAGACCGCGACCAACGCCGTGCGCGCCCGTGCGGGCAACGTGGCCAGCGCAAACCCGGCCAGCGATCCCGTCAGCACGGTGAGCGGCACCGCCACTAGGATCACCAGCAGTGAGTTGCCCAGCCAGCGGCCCAGCGCAAAGTTTTGGAAGATGGTGGGATAATTCTCCCACGAAAGCACGGCCGGAATCCACTCAAAGCGGACGGCCGGCGGCAGGGTGGTCGCGCGCAACGAGGTGCTGAACATCCAGAGCAGCGGCAAGATGCCGCCCAACCCCACCAGCACGGTGAGCACCAGTCGGACTGGTTGCCACCAAGCCCGTTCCCAGCCCGGCGGTAGGCCCGGCACGGCGACCGTGGGTAAGCCCTCAACGGCATCATCCAGCATATTGCACCTCGCGCCAGCGCCGCGCGGCCAGGAACAGGCCGCCGATCACCAGCGCGGTGACTGCGTACAGCACCAGCGTCATGGCGGCGGCATAGCCGTAGCGACCAAACTCGGTGGCGTTGCGATAGATCCAGTAGGGCAGATAGGTGGTCGCGTAGTAGGGTCCGCCTTGCGTCACAATCACCGCCGCGACAAAGCTGGCTTGGAAGCTGAAGACCACGTCGCGCAGCGTCAACAGCAACAGCGAGGGGGCCAACAGTGGCAACGTGAGGTGGCGCACCTGCTGGTCGCCGCTTGCGCCGTCCAGCTCAGCGGCCTCATAAAGGTCACGCGGGATCTCACCCAACGCCGCTAGCAGCAGCACCATGCCCTCGCCCACCGTGAACAGCAGCAGCAGGATCACCGCCGCCTGCGCCGCACGCGGGTCGGTCAGCCAGATGCCGGGGGTCGCGACCGGGTTCACCGCCTCCGTCTCCA
Organism: Chloroflexia bacterium; assembly: GCA_038228295.1. Taxonomy (GTDB): domain Bacteria; phylum Chloroflexota; class Chloroflexia; order QHBQ01; family JAICKM01; genus JAICKM01. The sequence continues at coordinate 7,057 of JBBRPH010000027.1, forward strand.
CCCCGCCGGCGAAGATTTGCGACAGTCCGTTGAGTGGGCCATAGAGCGGATTGAGCAAATACAGCCAGATCAACGCATAGGCCACATCGGGGATGAGTGTCGGCAGGTAGGCCGCGCCGCGCAAAAAGCTGGTAGCGCGCCCGCGGCTCTGCACCAGCAGGGCCAATCCTAGCGCGCCCAGCACCCGCAACGGAACCGCCACCACTACCAGGATCAGCGAAGCCCGCAGCCCGTTCCAGAACTTATCGTCGCGCAGCAGTTCAGCAAAGTTGTCGAAGCCCAGGAACTGCGGCGGGCTTAACGCATCGTACTGCGTGAAGGCAATTCCTGCTGTCAACAGCGCGGGCAGCCCGATCAGCCCGATCAGCCCGATCAGATACGGGCCGAGCATCGCGATCAGTCCCCAATGATAGCGTGAAATGCGTCGCGCGAACGCCATGCGCTCCCTGTTTTCTAGGCACCTTGCCGTATAGCGAACCCTAACCGCTTAGGCCGTATGATAGCATACCGGTCCAACCGGCATCAAGCAGTGCCACTGTGGAGAGGAGATCCGCCCTGCGACAGTTGCCGACTTCGCGAGCGGAGCACCCTGCCGGCAGCAGCACGCTATAGTCGCTCCTATGCCGTCTTCTTCTCAACCGGTTTACGAGCAGACGGTGGCTTGGCCGCCGCCTTGTTTACGGCGGGTTTACGCGTGGCCGGCGCTTTGCTGCCGGCCTTGCCTTGGGCTGCGGCCGATTTCACGCCGGGCGTGGTGCGGCCGCGCGCCGCCGGGCGCTCCGGCATTTCGTCGGCGGGCACCACAGGGCCGCTGTTGTGCGGGATGCGGCCCGTATCCGCCGGCACATCTTTACTAGCCCAAGTGCATTGGCTGCACTTCGCGCCCTCGCCCTTTGGTCCCTGCATGATCAGGCCGCCACACTGGGGGCACGCGCCCGCTAGCGGTCGGGTCCAGGTCGAGAAGGTGCAAGCCGGGTAGCGGTCGCAGGAAAAGAACGTCTTGCCGCGTCCGCTGCGCTTCTCCACCATCTGACCCTCACCGCAAATGGGACAGGGCACGCCTACCAGCTTCGGGATGCTGCGCTTGTAGCGGCAGGACGGAAAGCCCGCACAGGCCACGAAGGGACCAAAGCGGCTGGTACGGATCAGCAGATCTTTGCCGCACTCCGGGCAGGCTTCGCCCAGCTTTTCCGGCTCCGGCTTATCGAGCGAGATATGGGCCACTTCGCGCTCGGCACGCGCAATTTCCAACTCAAACGGCCCATAGAACTCGCCCAACACGCGCCGCCATTCGCGCGCACCCTCGGCCACATCGTCCAGTTCACCCTCCATCTGCGACGTAAATCCTACGTCCACCACATCGGGGAACTGCTCGACCAGCAGATCGTTCACTACGCGACCCAGGTCGGTCGGCACAAACTTCTTGTCGGTGCGCTCCACATAGCCGCGCTCTTGCACCGTGCTGAGGATCGGCGCATAGGTGCTGGGTCGCCCGATGCCCTTCTCCTCCAGTGTCTTCACCAGCGTCGCTTCGGTATAGCGCGGCGGCGGTTCGGTGAAGTGCTGATCGGGCCGCAGGCTGATCAGCGCTAGCGGATCGGCTTCGTTCAAAGGCGGTAGCGCCTTCTTATCCAGATCATCGGCGGCATCGCCCTGGTCTTGCCCTTCGCGATACACGGCCAGGAAACCGGGGAACTTAATTACCGACCCGGTAGCCCGGAAAGTATAGGGGCGCGGCGCTTTTGCGCCCGCCGGTCCGGCGCCAATATCCACAGTCGTCTGGTCCATGATCGCCGGGGCCATTTGGCTGGCGAGGAAACGTTGCCAGATCAGCCGGTAGAGCCGTAACTGCTCCCCGGTGAGATGCGCAGCCACCGAGTCGGGGTCGCGACCCGGCCCGGTCGGGCGGATGGCTTCGTGCGCCTCCTGTGCGCCGCGCACCTTCTTGGTATATTGCGGCGGCGTGGCCGGCACATACTCCTTACCGTAGCGCTCGGCGATCACCACGCGCGCTTCGTCTTGCGCCGAATGCGCCACCTGGGTCGAGTCGGTGCGCATATAGGTAATCAGTCCGACCGATCCCTCACTGCCCAACTCCACGCCTTCGTACAACTGCTGTGCGATCTGCATGGTGCGCCGCGCCGTAAAGTTCAGCTTACGCGCCGCCTCCTGTTGCAGGGTACTGGTGATAAACGGCGGCGCGGCGTTGCGGCGCGTCTCGCGCCGTTTCACCGTCTCCACTGCATACTGAGCGCCGTCCAGCGCACGCATCACTGCGTCAGCGGCGGCGCTATCGCCCAACTCCGGTTTCTTACCGTTGATCGCGTTCAACGTGGCGTGGAATGTGCCTTCTTTGCGGCTTTTGACTGTGCCCATCAGGTCGGCACGGCACAAGTCAGCCTCAATGGTCCAGTATTCCACCGGTACAAAGGCCTCGATCTCGCGCTCCCGCTCCACCACCAAGCGCACGGCCACCGACTGCACACGCCCTGCCGACAGCCCACGCTGCACCTTTTTCCATAGCAGCGGACTCAGCTTATAACCGACCAACCGGTCGAGCAAGCGACGTGCCTGCTGGGCGTTGACCAGTTGCATATCAATCTCGCGCGGGTGGGCCACCGCCTCGCGGATCGCCTCCGGCGTGATCTCGTGGAAGCTGATACGCTGCACGGTTCGCCCGCCGCCACGTGCCCCGGTCGCCTCAGCGATATGCCAGGCAATCGCCTCACCCTCACGGTCAGGGTCGGTCGCCAGGTAGACGGTGTCCGCCGCTTGCACCAGCGCCCGCAGATCCTTGACCGTCTGAGATTTATCGCGGCTCACCAGATACTGCGGCTCAAAGCCGTTCTCGGTATCAATGCCCAGTTTCGTCTTGGGCAGATCACGTACATGACCGCCCGACGCACGCACCTGATAGGCCCGCCCCAATACTTTACTGATCGTTTTCGCCTTTGTGGGCGATTCTACGATCACCAACTTTGTCGCCATAACCCCTTGTCACCTTCCGGATAAGCCCCGCCGCCCCATAGGAACCCGGCACCGGCCTACCAATTATTGCATTCTATAAGGTATACGCACGTCGGATTGCATCCCCCGTGCGGCGCTTAATCATACGCCAGCCCCCGCACGAGTGTCAAGCGAATGCGGAATGCGGAATGGACCAGGCGCAATGAACGATGCGGCGTGCTAGGCGATTGAGGAGCTGTAGTCGTGCTGCTTGCTGCGCCGGCGCCGCTCACTACGGTAGGTTATAGGCATCCCAGTGCCGGCGATCACTGTAAAGCGCAAACACAGGGTACGGCTGGTCGGCCCAGAGTAGATACCCGTTCTGGAAGGGCTGGGCCGCCGCATGAAACTGGCTGCCGCTTTGCAAGCGCGCCTGTGGCGACTCCTGGGTCGCCCCTAGGTCACTAGCTACCGTCGGCTGATCGATCAGCAACTGCCGCAGGCTCGCGCCGGGGTCGGCATCGGATGCCGGCAACGGATCAGGATAGACCCGCCAACCACCCTGCGCGGCACCCGTCGCCTCGCGCACCAGCACGAAAACCTGGCCGTGGGCGCTATCACGAAACAGATAGCCGCGTTGGAATTGTTGGATCGCCCCCGCCGGGACACCCACTTCATAGGCAACCGTCGAGCAGCCCAGCCGGCGACCGACGGCGGGCCGCGCATATACCCCGCCGGTATACCCGCTCACCGGTAACACCCACGGACACGGCGTACCGGCCGGCAGCAGCGTAGGACTGGGAGTCGCCGTCGCTGCTGCGGGGGGTGAGGCGGTCACAGGGGATAAGATCGGCACCACGGCCGTAGCGGTAACGCTGTTAACGGCCGGTACCGTCGCGGGGCGTATCCCGGTTGCCGTAGCCGTCGGGTTGCGGACCACCGTCACACTTATAAGCGGCCCGGCTGTAGCCGTAACTGGGGGTAGACGAGGTGGAGTAGGATCGGCCGTATGAACAGGAGTAGCCGGGAAGGCTGTAATTGTAGCACGACTAGCAACCATTGCTAGCGCAGTGGCTGTCGTGTCGGCAACAAAGGCCGTAGCTCTAGCCGAGACGGCTGTAGCTGTAGTGCGACTAACAACGGTTGCTAGTGCAGCGGGTGTACTGCTGGGCGTGGACAGCGGTGTAACAGGGGTTGGTTCAACAGTCAGCGTAACTTGCGCCGGCGCAGTTGCGGTGGTCGTCACAACAAGGCTCGTTGTGCTAGGCACGGACGTGGGCACGTAGATCGAGGGTGGGGTCGGCGTAGCTGCGGCAGGTAGCAAATGGTTAAACCAGGCCGCCATTGCGCTGCTCACCCCGGCGATCAGCAGTAAGGCCAAGCCCAGCATAATACTGACCGTGCAACTTTTGCTGCCCAGCAGCGCTTGGAGCATGATCGGACGGCTGGGCGGGGCGGCCGGCGCATCAGACGCGACCGGGGGCAGCGCCACCCCCAACTCCTCAGCCAGCGTACGCAACCGCCCGTTGGTCGGGTTTTCGGCCAGCGCCCCCTGGATCAACTCGTCCATCCGGCCCTGCGACTCAGCCCAATTAATCAGGTTGTATGCAGTGTCCTTCAGGCTGCCCGGCGGCACAATGGCGTCCAGCGACTCACCCAGCCACATCCGCACTAGGCGCGCCAGGCTGCTGTGATCCGGAAAGGCGCTGCGGAGCGCGCTATCCAATGCCCGTACTTGGGCTGGAGTGAGAGGACTGGCCGCCATAGAGTAAATCCTTTAGTGCACCTGCGCCAACCATGCCCCCACTGTCTGCGCGAACCAGGCCGGGTGCAACAAGTGTACCGCGTGGCCGGTATCCGGCACCAGGATCGTCTCACACTGTGGGATGCGCGCCGCCAGGGCGGCTACCGCCGCCGGCGGGTTCACAGCATCGTCCGCCCCATTGATAATCAGCACGGGGCAACGGACGGTGTGCGCACGGCTGAGGCTGATGTCGCCGCTACTGTCCATGATCAACGCCCGTGTCGCGGCGGCCCAGCCCTGCGTCATGGCGCGCGCGCGCGCAACCCCATAGCGCGCCACGATCTGGTCGCGCCAGGCGACCCGCGCCGGCGGGGGGGCATCCACCAGCGCCTCGATCTCGGCCACCTCCGGTAGTGCGTTTACGTCCAGCGCCCCGGCGATGCCCCAAGCCACCACGGCCTGCGCCGCTGCCGGCCGCAGGATCGCCATCAGCAGCGCCACTTCCGATCCATCGCTGAAGCCGCCCAGATGGGCCGCCGGCACGCCGAGCGCATCCAGCAACGCCCACATCGTCGCCGCATCCTGCGCGTAAAAGTCCGGCGTGTAGCGCCGCAGGGCCGACCGCCCGTAGCCCGGCATATCGGGCAGGATCACGCGCCAGTCGCGGCGCAGGGAGGCCGCCACTTGCTCTAGGTCGCGTCCACTGTCGGTGAAACCGTGCAGCAACAGCAACGGCGGCCCTTGTCCCGCTTCCTCATAGTAAATGTCCCCTGTGGGGAGCGCAATGTATGGCATACAGCTATTGTACCCGTCTCTGCCGTCACCCGCAACTACGTGCCGCCCGCGCAAATCTAAGCAAATCCTAATTATTGGCGACGGGTTCCTAAGATTCGCGCCCTATAATGACACTATACCGCAGCAAATAGAGGCGCGGTAACGAGACTAAAACACCAGGGAGCCCACGGGCAGCCCTTAACGAAAGGAATCACCAACATGGACACGCCAAACAGCAACAAACTACGCGCTGCCGCCGCCCTCGCCGTCGGCGCAATCGCGGTGGCCGGGGCCGCCTTTAGCGGCACCACTGCCTTCGCTCAGACCGTCCCCCCGGCCACCAGCCCCGCGCCCCGCGCCCAAAGCACACCGGCTGCGGGCCAGGACCAGGGCAACGGCACGCAGGCCGAACAGGGTGAGACGCAGAACCACGGCGGCCCCGGCGGCTTCGGTGGCCCCGGCGGGCATCACGGCCACGACGGCTTCGGTGGCCGCGGCGGCGCGGCAGCCACCCTGGACGGCGCAACCCGCAGCATCCAGCAGGCCACTGCCGCCGTCACCCTAGTCCGCAGCGACGTGACGGCCGTGCAGGGCAAAACCGACACCGCACAGGCCAAAACCTGGCTTGACCAAGCCGACGCGCTGATCAAGCAGGCGCAGGCGGCCAGTGATGCCAAGCAATACGGCCAAGCGGGCGCATACGCCCATACCGGCAGCGATCACGCGCGCACTGCTGCCACCTTGCTCGCCAATGCGGTCGGTGAGGCCAACCTACCCTCTGCCGCCGCCCACCCGAACGATAACGACGCGACAGCGGCAGCGACCGTGACCCAGGCCCAGGCCAGCCGCGACCTGAGCCGCACCTACAGCCGGTTGGTGGCCCAGGCCGCCGTGCTCAAAGCTGCCGGCTCTGTGTCCGGCGCAGCGGACTATCTGACCGCCGCGCAGAATGCTTACAAGCAAGCCTACACGACCTATGGTGCCGGCAAGTGGAGCGATGCCCGGAACAGCGCCCGCCTAGCCGACAGCCTCAGCCGCATCGTGGACGACCTGATTCACGCCGCCCAAGCGCCCGCCGGCACGGATAGCCCGGTCACGGTGCCTGCGCCGACCTTCTAACCAGCCGACGACTTACAGCAGCGCCGCAGCGGACTCCTCCCCGCTGCGGCGTTTGCTTGTGTCTCTACCAGGTCTGCCGCAGCACGCGCAGCCAGTTTGCGTGCGCCAATTTATGCAGTGCTGCGGTATCATAGCCATGCTGCTGCAAGGCGGCGATCAATAGCGGCAACCCGCGTACATCCCCGATCTCATTGGAGATCAGTGTGCCGTCAAAGTCCGATCCGAAGCCCACCCGGTCGATCCCCAGCCGGGCTACTAGGTAATCAATATGCGCTACCATCGTCGCCAATGGCGTATCCGCCTCGTTGTAGCCGTCCGCACGCAAGTCGCACACGGAAAAGTTGAGGCCCACCATACCGTCCGACGCACGGATCGCATCCAGTTGGCGGTCGGTGAGGTTGCGCGTTGAGGGACACAGCGCATGGACCGCCGAATGCGTGGCGACCAGCGGCGCATCCGATAATCCGGCTACATCCCAAAAGCCCTGCTCATTCAAATGTGACAGATCGATCAGGATGCCCAGCCGGTTGCAAGCGCGCACCAATGCTTTGCCCGCAGCCGTCAGGCCCGGCCCCGTATCGGGCGAGGCCGGGTACTGGAACGGCACGCCATGCCCAAAGGCATTCGGCCGGCTCCAGACCAAGCCCAGTGAGCGTAGCCCCGCCGCATAAAACACCTCCAGCGCATCACCCGCCGGATCCAGCGCCTCAGCGCCCTCAAAATGCAGAATCGCCGCCAGCACTCCGCGCTCCAAGCAGGCCTGCAAGCCGTCCACTGTTCGCACGATCTGCACCTGCCCCGCCGACTCCTGTTCTAAGCGCAGCAGGCACGCGGTGAGCGCCAACGCCACCCGCTGGGCATAGCCAAAATCCAGCGGCGCGGCCAGACGCACGGCATAGCCCGTCTCGGTCACCGTCAGGTCCGAGTCGTCCGCGACCCCACTGAGGTTGGGCGGCACAAAGGCCGCGAAAAAGCCGCCCGCAAAGCCGCCGGCACGCGCCCGTGGTAAGTCGAGATGCCCGGTCATACTGTCCACAAAGGAGAGCGGTCCATCGCCACTCTGCTCATTTATGTAAAGCCGCAGCAATGTGTCATTATGCCCATCCAGTACAGGGATCATCCGCCCGGTCCGTCCTTTCCGCCTACAGGCCAATTATATCGAAATCGCCGGCGCTGCACCTGCCGTATTACTATTGATTATAGCCGTTCCACCCGCATCTGCAACCACACTCGCCGCTCGCTCGTTGCTATAATAAGCGCAGTACCCGATCCCAGCCCGCCCCAGCGGACTTCGCAGCGGTAGCCGCGACTCCGGTCGCCCCGTGGCACTGCCGCGCCCAGTATAGGAAGGCTAAAATCCATGCACCCATTCACGACGCGCCGCGCCGCCGGCCTAGTGGTCGGCCTCTGTGCCCTATTGAGTGTGTTACCCACTGCCCCGTCTCGCCCAGTCGGAGCCAGCGCTGCGATCTCCGGCGTGGTCCCTACGCGGCAACCGGCCGCAATCGGCGCGCCGACAGGACTCCCGGCCGCCTTCGCCGCTGCCGGAGCCGAGTTCGGCGTGCCGCCCGCGCTGCTCGCCGCCGTCGCCTGGAGTGAGAGCCATTGGGACGGACGCGGCGGCGTAGCGAACGACTACGGCCAGGTGGGCCTGATGGGCCTGCGCACGCCGCCCACCGGCAGCGGCCTGACCCGCGCCGCCGCGTTACTCGGCGTGGCCCCGCAGACCGCCGCCGGTGATGACCGCACCAACATCCGCGCCGCCGCTGCCCTGCTGCGCGATGCGGCAGCCCGCCTGGGCCGCCCCCGTGCCGCCGACCTCGCCGGCTGGTATCCGGTCGTCGCCGCCTACAGCGAGTTTAGCGATCCGTTGGTGGCCCGCAGTTATGCGTGGAGCGTCTTTGCCGTGTTGCAACACGGCGTACAGGCGGCCACGGTCGCCGGCGAACCGGTCGCTATTCCCGCCGTCGGGCCACTAGTCCTGCCGGATAAGGCCGACCCGCTAACCGCTACCGCCCCGGCCACCGACGATTACCCACCCGCGCATTGGGTTGCCGCCGCAGCGGGCAATTTCCAGTACGGGCGGAACTACGGCCCGCTCAATTTCATCGTCATCCACGACACCGAGGGCAGCTATAGCTCAGCCATCAACTGGTTTGCCAACCCCGCCTCCGGGGTGAGCGCACACTTCATCGTCCGCTCAGCGGACGGCGACATCACCCAGATGGTCCATAACGCCGACACCGCCTATCATGCAGGTAATTGGGACTACAACGTGCGTGCTATCGGGATAGAACATGAGGGATATGCCGCGCAAACGGGCTGGTACACGCCCGCTATGTATAACGCCTCGGCGGCGCTCGTCCGCACGATGGCCGACCGCTTCAGTATCCCGAAAGACCACGCCCATATCATCGGCCATTACCAGGTGCCCAACCAACACCCGCCTATCCACACCGATCCCGGCCCCAACTGGGACTGGGCCGGCTACCTGGCCCAGGTGCGCAACGACAGCGCCGCCGCCGCCCGTGTGCGAAACAGCGATAGCGGCTTTCTCGCCAGCCCGGCCCCGGTAGACGCGGCGCACGGCTGGGGGTTATACGCGGGCAAAGGCTATGGCGGCGGCACGGCCGTGCGCGCCCTCAGCAACAGCGGCGCAGCCGATCACACCGCTACTTGGACTACCGCTCTGCCGGCTGCCGGAATCTACGATCTCTACGCCTACATTCCGTGGGTAGACAACGGTCGTGCCGACACCAGCAGCGCCCACTACATCGTCAGCACCAGCAGCGGGCCGCAGACAATCACGACGAGCCAGAAAGCCCTCACCGACGCAGGCATTCTCCAGGGCGGCCTGCCGCCTCAGGGCGAGTGGGGTCACTTGGGGCGCTTCAACCTGCCCGCCACAGGTACCGTCTCACTCGACAACAGCACAGGCGAGAGCGCGCTCAACGTTTGGTTTGATGCCATGATGTGGATCCCCGCCGGCACGGCCTCACCGCCGACCGTTCCCGCCACAGTGTCGCCTACTGTTACACCCACGCACACCCCTACCTACACCCCTGCGCCCACCTTCAGCCCCACGCGCACCCCCGCGCCGACGCTATCACCCACACGCACGTCTACGCGCACCAGTACACCCACAGCGACCGCCACCCCGACCGCTAGCCCTACTACTACGCCGACGGCCAGCTGGACTCCCGGTCCCTGCGGCATGACTTTTATTGATCTGCCCGATACCCATTGGGCTTGGAGTTATGTCAACTACCTCTACTGCCGGGGCATTGTGGGGGGCTACAGCGACGGCACCTTCCGGCCCCAGGCTATCGCCACGCGCGGCCAACTAACCAAGATGATCACCATCGGGATGCACTGGTCCATGCCGCTGCCGCCCACTCCCACCTTTAGCGACGTACTGCCGGGCTCGCCCTTTTATAGCTATGTTGAAACCGCCGCCGCGCATGGTGTGGTCAGCGGCTACAGCGACGGCACCTTCCGCCCGGCCAACCCGATCACCCGCGCCCAATTGTCGAAGATGATCCTGCTGGCGAAAGGCTGGTCGCCGCTCTACCCGGCTATGCCGTCGTTCAGCGATGTACCCGCCGACTACTGGGCCTACGGCTACATCGAGGCGATTCGCGCGCAAGGAGTGGTCAGCGGCTACAGTGACGGCACCTTCCACCCGGCCGATGTCGCCACGCGCGCCCAACTGTCGAAGATGTTAAGCACCGCCTTCCAATTGCCGGATGGTGGGCCTACGGCGACCGCCACGGCGACCGGCACTCCGCTCACGGCGACCCCTACCGCCCCGCCCACCGGCGGCACTACAGTCACCGCGACGGTTAGCAGCACCCCGCCTAGCGCGACTCGTACCGCCACCGGCACGCCGACGGCTACGGGCACGCAGCCCACCGTGACCCGTACCGCCCCGCCAAGTAGCACAGCGACGGCTACAGCCACGACTACTAGCGGCATCCATAGCAACCGATAGCCCGCCGACCCTTGTTATAGCTTTTACACAAAACGGCCCCGCTGCCTGTAGGCAGCGGGGCTGTCGTACTGATGCGCCTGCACTCTTTTAGGCGCAGGAGCCGGGGTGCGAACTAGGGCGTGACGCAGAACGCCGCGATCGCCTCGTGTCCGCTCTTCACGCCATGCACTGTCAGTGACCAGGTGCCTGGATACAGCACCCCGCTGTTCAACTGCAACGTGCCGCCGCCGCTCGACGGGATGGTAAGCTGCTGCTGTGCGCCGAACACCGCACCGTCCGGATCGGTCAGCCAGTAGCCGGCCTGCTCGCCCGGCTGAAAGCCGGTGATCGTCACGGCGAAGATCGTGCCCTTACGCCCGCTCGACGGCGAAACCGTTGCGTCATGGGCGTGGCTCAGGTCACACGAGACCGGGGCCGGGGTAGCCGTCGGAGTGCCACCACCACCACCGCCACCGCCACTCACGGCCTTCGGCGTGATTTTAAACCAAGCCACGGCCTGGTGCGCCGAATCCGCACCCTGATAGGTTAGTGCCCAGTTGCCTTCGGTGTTATTGGGCGACAAGATCGGCAGCAGGCTGCTGTCAAACACATCGTCTAACTCGCCGGGGTGATTGCCTGCATCTAGGGGAGCGGGTGTACCCAGCACGCGCCCGGCCGGCGAAGTGATCCAGAAGCTCACCCGTTCGCCGGCCTTGAAGCCGCTGATGTGAATCTGGAATACTGTGCCCACCGGCCCGCAGTTCGGGCTGACTGTGGCCGATTGATTGTTCGGCACCTCGCCGCAACCCACCGGCGCGGCGGTCGGCGGCACGGCGGTCGGCTGGCCGGCCGGGACAGTCGGAGCCGTCGTGGGGTTGCCGCCCGGCGCCGGGCCATTGCAGCCCACGCCCTTGTAGCGCCAAGCATAGTAGTGTTGGCCTACGTTGCCCATCTGCACGGCAAACGCCGTGCCGTTGTAGGACGGCACATAGGTCAGGATGCGGCGCTCGAACGCCTGGATCAGGACATCGGTCGCTTTGCCCGCGATCTTGACATTGGCCCAGTAGGCTTCGGTTAGCGGCAGGCCACTAGCGAAGTACCAGGGCTGATTCAGCAGCCCGTTGCTATACTGCCCATTCTGGTAGATCGGTCCGCTAGCGTTCAGGAAGTCCCAAAACACCTTCGGGATGTTGCGTCCGGTGCGGCCCTCGAAATAGACGAGATCTGTGCCCGTCTGCGCGGTCTTGCCGGCATCCGCTGTTACAGTGCCGTTGCGATCCACGACGTTAATAGCCTTTTGGCCCACCAGATTGCCTTTCGTCGCATCCAGCAACTTGCCGAAGGTGGCGTAGGTCGGCGCGGCGCTGTCGTCGCCGTCCGAGGCCAGCGGCACATCGGCGGCGCAGCGCTGCTCAAAATCGCTGTCGCCCACTTGCATTCGCCCGGTCATCAGCTCGTTTGCCAGCAGGCCGTTAGTCACATAGAACGCGCTGCTTTTGTCGCCGACCGGGTTGTTGATCTCCATGCGGCTCTTATCGAAGTACTGCACTAACCGCGTGCCGCCCACGCCCTGCTTATAGGTCTCCTGCGTGGCGAAGCCGGGGATCGGCCCCCAATACCACGAACGGTCGGCCGCTTTGTGTTCGGCCACCGGCCGGTCGGTGCGCTCCCAGGTACGCTGGAAGGCCGCATCCGCAAACCCCGCCTGCGTTTGCGCCTGCACCGGGGTCAGTTGCCCCAGCCCGGCCACGACCAGAGCTACCGCCCCGATCCCGCGCCACATTTTGGTCCTCAGTTGCATTTATTTCTCTCCTTCATAAAGCGTAAAGCGTAAAGCGTGAAACGTGAAAAGGCGTCAGAACTCATAACCCATTGGCCTTCGGCACTCCGCACTCAGGGCAGCCAGCCGCGTGCGCGCACGGTATCTACCCCCAACAAGCCCAACAAAACCTCGTTCGGCGTGCCGGCGAACTCCGGATGTAGCTCAAAGCGATTACGTTGGAAATACTGCACTGTATAGGTTTTGCCGTTGGTCGTGTTGGCTTCCTGGAACTCCTCGCTGATCGGGTAGCCGAACACGGCCAACCCACCGTGGCTTTGCCAATAAGCTAGGAACGCGCCGCTCAGGTTGTGCTGCACCGGCGGGAACCACTGGTGGGTCGCGTCGGTCGGCTGCGGTGTACCGGGCAGGAAGGTGCGGCCCTTCGAGGTCTCTACCCCCAGCAGGCCCAACAGCACTTCATTGGCGCTACCAGCAAACTCCGGGTGCAACTCGAAGCGATTACGCTGGAAGTATTGCACCGTGTAGAGTCGGCCGTCGGTGGCACTCTGCTCCTGAAATTGCTCACTGATCGGATAGCCGAAGATCGGCAGTCCGCCATGGGCTTGCCAGTAGGCCAGGAACGGCCCGCGCAGCGTGTGCTGCACCGGCGCAAAATAGGTGGGATCGGTGCTGACATTGGCGGGTGCAGGCACACCGTCAAAAGCCGGCGGGCGCGCCAGAGCCAGCGTGAAGTTGGCCTGCGCCCCGTTGCCGGCCGATCCACCCACTTCCACTGTCTGCGGCGCGGGAAAGCCGAAGCCGCCGCTTTTGATCGCCAACTGTACGGTGTATTTACCGGCCGGCAGCCCATCGAACACATAGAGGCCCGACGCATCCGGCTGGATGTCGCGCGGCGGACTGCCGTTCTGCGGCAACAGCAACACATCCACCAGGGCCGGATCAATGCCCGTCACAGTGCCTTGCACCTTTGAACCGCCGGCCGGGCCGGGGGCGGGCTTGGGCGGCGGGCTGCCGGGCTTCGGTCCGGCCGGGGCTTGCTGCAACGCCCGTAGTAAGTTGATGCGACCCCAGCCCGCTTTCTGATCGAAGCCGGGGTCGCCGATGTCGTCCGCCGTCTGCTGCAACAGCAGTTGCACCTGCTCCGGGGTCAGGTTCGGGTTCACCGACAGGATCAGCGCCGCCGCGCCGGCCACCATCGGGCTTGCCATCGAGGTGCCGCTTTCGCTCTCATAGTCCGGCTTGCGGTCGCGCACCCACGTACTCAAGATATTAATGCCCGGTGCGGCCACATCCACATAGTCGCCATACGACGAGAAGCCCGCCACACTGTCGCGGCGGCTACTCGCACTCACCGCGATCACTTCGTCGTAGCCGCCGGGATATTCGGGCCGCCCGTCCGGCGTATTGCCGGCCGCCACAACGATAGTCACGCCTTTGCTGCGCGCATATTTGATCGAGTCATGTTCCGCGTCGGTGCCGAAGTCGGCGCCGGCACTGATGTTGATCACCCGCGCGCCGTTATCCACCGCCCAGCGGATGCCCTGCGCGAAGTTGTAGGTGGAACCGGCTCCCTGCGCGTTCAACACCTTGACCGGCAGGATCTTCGTTTGCCACGAAATGCCGGCAATGCCGATACCGTTGTTGCCCGCCGCGCTGGCGATACCGGTCACATGGGTGCCGTGTCCATTGTCGTCATAGGGGTCTTCATTATTTGAGACAAAATTATGCCCCGGCAGGATACGCCCGGCAAACTCCGGGTGGTTGGTTGCCAGGCCGGTATCCAGGATCGCCACGATCAGGTCGGGGTTGCCGGTGCTGATGTCCCACGCCGGTTGCGCTTGCAGTGCGGTCAGCCACCATTCCTGATCGGCATAATGCTCATCGTTCGGGGTCATCAAGAGGTGCATCGGGTAATCCGGCTCGGCATAGGCCACCGCCGGATTCGTGCGCAAGGCTGCCACCGCCGCCGCCACGTCGAGGTTGGCGCTACCCTGCAATAGATACAGACCGTTGCCCGCCGTCGCCGCTTGCGCCTGCAAGCCCCACTGCGCCAATAACCCGCCCATCAGGCCCAGCGCGTGGGTATCACGCAGTTGCACCACCACACGCCCCGGCAACCAATCCGCCGCCGTGCCTTGTGGCCCACGTACATTCACCGCCGGGGCCGCCGGGTGCGCCGCTGCGCCGCCCGATCCTAATCCCGTCCCCAGGCTCAGGGCCAGCACTAGCCCCGCCGCCACCCGGCCTATCGGCCGTCGCCACCAATCATGCATAAGATCTTTGCCTCCGTATGGACCATCATTGCTACCGTAAGCCGCGCCCCGACCCACCAAAAAGGGTCCCGCACCATCATTGTCCGAGACCCATCGCTAGTATAACAACATCCGCTCGATTCCCCAACCCCCTAGGCCAAAGCTTTATGCAACGCTTATAGATCCGCTGTCAATCCTTATGCGCTACTTAGTGCCGCTGCTCAATCCACCCAGCCCTGTTGCGGTAACAGACAGCCAATACGATCAGATCCCCTATACGTTGCTATTAAAGCATAGAACGGTCTTTGAAAGCGTGGGACAAAGTGATACAAAAAGGAGCACAAAAAGTAGTACGGCTCGGTAAGAACTCCCCATCAGCGCACCACCGCCGTCACCCGCAACGCCGCGCCACACACTAGCCCCAACGCTGCCGCAATCGCCGGGGCCAACTCGCCCTGGATCGCATCACGCATATAGGCCGCCGGCACGCCCAGCACCGCCCGCCCGCCGGCCGGGTCCAGGCTCAACAACACCGCATAGCGCAGCACTCGCCCATAAGTTTCGGCCGGCAGGCCCACCCGCAAATGGATTAACGCCGCCTGCCACAGCCGCCCACACGCTGCCCCGGCCAAGCCAGACTCGCCGGAAGCAGCAGTATCCTCAGCCGGTAACACAACCACAGCAGGCATTGCGCTCCCGACCGGCACAGCAAGCGGATTAACATTTTCCGCCAAAGTGCTTTGTGCTTCCGTGCGGCGCTGTGGGGCTAAAGCTGCAGCGCTTCGCGGCGCTTCGTGTCCCGGCGTTGCTTCAGGAGCCGACTCCGCCGACCGCCCACGCCGCCGCACCAGGCTCGTAAAATAGGCGCCTGGCCGGCTCACGCGGCCTTTCGCTTGTGCCCGCAGCGTGGCTTGAATGGCCCACTCGTACAGGTCGGGTCCGTGATCGGCCACACACTGCCGGTGCCACTCACGACTGCCTACATCGTTCAGTGCCGCAGTGCCCCAATCCAGCAGGGCCGTGGAGTCCTCCGCACTCAGCGGTGTTCCGGCCGAGGCCAGTGCGCCGTTAACGTTCGTAGATTCATCCGTTTTAACGGATTCACGATTAACGTTAACGAGTGTGCCCGTGAGTCCGCCTAGTGCGGACTCCTGTCCCAGGTCCACTCCGCCTAGTGCGGACTCCTTGCCCAGCGCCGCGCCTATACCCGCCTCTTCGCCGATCCTGCCTCCGCCCGATGCGGACTCGTTCGACTCCGCCCAATGCGGACTCCCCGTTCCGCCGACTCCGCCCGATGCGGACTCCATTTGCCGACCCTGCCCGATGGGCCACGTCGTGCCGGTTTCGAGGCCGCACGGAGCGGACTCCTGCCGTACTTCTATAGCAAGCCCGATCTCCGCACTCGTAACGAGTCCGCTTGATGCGGAGTCCGCCTGGATCTCCATAATCCCCCCAGGTATACCCACTCCGCCTGCTGCGGACTCCCCTACCCCGGTTCCCTCCATTATAGGCACGGCACACGGGGGGTTAGATCCCCCTGTTTCCATTCCGTATTCAAACGTGCTTTGGCGCGCAGGCGCCAAGCGCGCACGATAACTGCCTGGTGCAGTTAGCCGCCGGCCGTCCACGAGCGTCGCCACGCCGGCGCGGTCCCGTGTGACACGATAGGCGCGGCCCAAGATAGTGGTCAAGCGTGTCAACTCCGTCGTGGGGCCGAGCGGGGCGAGCGGGATGGTTAGCCAGCCGGTGTGTTTGCGGGTCCAAACGTCGGCATCAAAGAGCAGATACTCCAGCAAGCCTAGCGATGGCAGTGGTAGTCCCCGTGTCACTCGGTACAACTTCTGCTTGCCGCGTGGAATCTCTACTTCTTCCACCTGCACCAAGCCGCAGGTCAGTAGCAGGTTGCTGTAGCGGGCAATCGTGTCCTGGGAGGTGTCCAAATAGGCGGCCAGTGCAGTCTGTGTGCAATGCGCCCACCCGAAATGAGGATGACCAGGGGTAGTCTCCTCAAAGCTGTGCAACGCCAGCAGCAGCCCCAACCCGGTCGGCTTCAGCAGTGGCCCCCACTCTCGCACCAGCGCGGGACTGATCTCGCCCACCGGTGGATAAGCGGATCGCGCCGCCGGGTGGGCCGTCCCTGCCGAGGTCGGCGAGGCGCTATGGGGGAATATAGTGGGCGCGCTCTCTTTTGCGCTAGGATCGCTGATAATCGCTGGTTTGCCGCGCATAGGTCAATCCTCGTATGAGGGTACATGACCGGCAGGCGGGCCGCACACAGAGTAAACGCTCCCCCTCCTATCGCCGCCGTTGCCCTTGACAAGGGATCAAAACTGCGGTATGATAGGCGTGCAGGGTCTGGAAGCGGCTGTTAAAAGCCCTCCCACTACGCAAGTAGCGGACTTCCAGGATGACGCACTGACGGGAAGAGTTTACCGGCCACGCTTGCCAGGGTTAAGCCGATAGCTCCTCGGATGACAACAGTGTTGTGAAACCTGCTTTGAGAGGACTCGGGTGACGGCCGAGTCCTTTCTGTTTGCCCAGTTTCACCTCTTGCCCCAGGCTTTCCTCCATTACATATACAAAATCAAACGGCGCGCCGCCGCTACAGCCCTCGTGTACCACTAACGTTTCCGGCTCTTCGGCACCGGCTGCACGTGCCGGGTTGTGATCGTCGGTGCTTCCGCTGTTTGGGCGGCGGCCGCTGGGATTATGGGGGCGCTGCCATACGGCAGCATCACGGCCAAATGATGCGGTAGCGGCTCGCCCTCGTAACCGGGATCGCCCAGCCGCTCTTTTTCCTCAATGTACTCCATCGCCGCACGTAACTGGGCGCGTAGCCGTACCATCGGCTCTAGCACCGCGTCCAGGTCGCGTACCTGCTGCCGGTTCAGCGGTACTTCCGTGTCTGCGCCCGGCTCGCCCAGGATCATATCGGCCTGCCGCAAAACGCCCATTAACAGTTCAATGCGTCGCTGCGGGTCGCCGTCCTCAAAGGCTGGTAGCACACTATCGGCCGTGGGTTCCGGGGGGACGGGGGTGGCGGGTGTCGCCGGCTCCTTGTCGGTGCGGCCGGCTTTTCGGCGGGCCTGGGGTGGCCCGGCTCCCGCCTCGTCCCCGTTCAGCACCTGCGCCACAGCCCGCTCTACGGGCAGGCTCCGTTGCTCCTTCAGCAACTCCGCCGTCGCCAGTGTTTGCCGCCCGCTCAGGTCGTGGGTTTTGATCGCTTCAGCTAAGGCCAGTTGTACCGCCGGGTCATAGGCGACCCGTGTCAAGCCGCGCGTGCGGACTTCGGTTAATTCGCCGCCCAATAACTGCTCAATAGTTGGGTCGAGGTTCAGCATCGCCATAAAGTTTCGCACTGTGCGCCCTGACAGGCCCAACCGCTTTCCTACAAACTCATCCAACTCGTTTGATGACAGCACGGCGGCTTCCTGGGCCAGATCGTCGCGGATCTCGGTGATCGCTCGCGCAAACTCCAAATCGCTTAGGTCTTTGCGTTGACGGTTCTCGATCACTCGGTCCAGCCGCATCTCGGTATCGGCCAGGTTCACCACTAGCGCCGGCACGGCATCCAGTCCTGCTTCGCGTGCCGCTCGTAGTCGCCGCTCGCCGGTCACGACGAAATAGCCGCCCTCATCGCGCCGCTGCACCGTGATGGGCTGCAAAATGCCTCGCTCACGCACCGACGCCGTGAGTTCGGCCATCGCTTCTGCATCGAAGTGCTTGCGTGGCTGGCGCGGATCAGTGTGGATCAAGTCGGTGTTGATCAGCTTGGCATCTTTAAGCGGCTGCACCCCCTCTTCGGGACTGGCCTGCATCAGCCCTTGCCACGCACGTTGCGGCACGCGAGATCGGCTCATGGCGCGGCCTGCCGTTTCGCCGGGCGCGGGGAGGTCGCGGCAGCATCCGGGCCACCGAAGCCCGGCGTGGTCGGCTCATCGGCCACAATCTCCGCCGCCAACTCCTGGTAGCATTTTGCTACCGGCGAATTACGCGCATACAGGCGGATCGGCACCCCCTGGCCCGGCGCTTCCGCCGCCACCACGCCGTAGCGGATGACCGACTTGAAAATGCGCCCGCGATAGACCTGCCCAATGTTCGTTAGGATCTCGCGGTTCAGATTGCTGCGCGAGTCGTACATCGTCGGCAGGATGCCCAGGATCTTGATCTCCGGATTAAGCTGCGCCACTTCGTTCACTGTGGTGATCAGCCGATGCACTCCGCGCAACGACAGCAGGTGGGTCTGCAATGGGATCAGCACTTCGGTTGCCGCCACAAACGCATTCACGGTCAGCAGGGTCAAGCTCGGCGGGCAATCAATCAGGATGTAGTCGTAGCGGTCCAGCACCGGAGCCAGTGTGTCTTTCAGCACCCGTTCGCGCGTGTAGTTGCGGAACAGGTCCAACTCGGCCGCCGCTAGATCCAAGTTAGCCGGTACCAAGTCCATGCCCGCCACGGGGGTCGGGTGGATAATATCAAGGATGCTGCCCTCGCGCCGCACCATTACGTTGTACAGCGTCACATCTAAGTTGTCCGGATCTAGCCCCAGCGAGTAACTCGCCGCTGCTTGCGGGTCCAGGTCAATTAACAGCACACGCCGGCCCAGAACGGCCAGTTCGGCTCCCAGATTGACGGTGGTCGTGGTCTTACCCACGCCACCTTTCTGGTTGGCAATCGCGATAACCCGCGTCTTGGCTAGCGTCCGCCCCTGCCCAGTTTCGCTCACGGCAACCCTCTACTTAATAGTTAACCCAACTGCCTGCATCCGTCGCCCATAAACCCTGATCCGAACTCAGCACTCGTCAGGCCGCCGGGCTGCGACCTTCGCGGCTGATTACGCCCAACAGTTCTAACGCCCGGCGCAAGCTATTGGCGTGGAACTCTAATAAATAAGGATCGCGATCAATCAAGATGGCGCGAATCTCGACTAAGTGCAGCCCTGCCCGTTGCAACACCAGCACCCGCTCCAGCAGGTCTAGGTCGGCGGGCGTATACTGCCGCTTCCCTTCATCATCGGCCTCGCCGTCCGCTGCCCCGTCGCGCTGCACCCGCAAGTCTAACTGCTTCTCAATGTTGCGGAGTACGCGCGCCGTCGTCATTTGCCCTCGATCAGCCAACACTGCCAGGGCATCTTGTGTACTGTAACCGCGACCTGTCATGTGCGTTCCCTGTGGTTCCTCTCGCCCAGCGCAGGCGACTATTTTCCCGTTGAGGCGTTTTGTCCCCTTACACAGCCAATTATAGCCGGTTTTTTTCCAGAGTCAAATCCCTACTACTCTAATGCGATGCCCATGTACTAACATATAGATAAGCCACCAGCCCCAACATGGTTGTCAGACCTATTGACTTCATCTATGTTTTGCAGTAGTATTAACATCAATGTCAAGGTGATAGCAGCGCATGGCAAGCGCAGGCCAGGTAAAAGAGACACGCAATGACGGGCGCGTGGTCGGGTTTTATGAGAGGAACCGCATGACGAGCCAGTACCAAAAACTAGCGATGGCTTTCTTCCATCCATCGTTGCGCGAAGACCCCTTCAACCCCGAAGACAGCGCCCGCTATTTCTACCTCGCCGATCAGTACCGCGAAGCGCTCGACCTGCTCGTGCGCCACGTCTTGCGGCGTGGTGGCCTGTCCATCATCTACGGTGACGTCGGCCTCGGCAAAAGCAGCCTCATGGCAGTACTGCGTGGGCGCACGCGCAACAGTGACCTCTTCAAGAGCTTTGTCATGGGTGAGATTCTTGATCCCTCGCAAGTTACGGATGCTGAGTTCACTCGCCAATTGCTGATCGCTTTCGACCAGAAGCCCTATGGTAGCACACGCTCCGAACTCAGCGAACAGTTCATCATCTTCCTGCAACGCCAGGCCCGTGAAGGTCGCGTGCCGCTGCTGGTGATTGATGAAGGCCAATGCCTTTCCTACGACGGCCTCGAACGGCTGCGGATCTTCCTCAACTATTCGCTGGACGACCACCGCATCCTCCAGATCGTCATCTTCGGCCAGCTTGAATTGCAGGAAAAGATCGCTAAAAAGCGCAATCTGGCCTCGCGCGTGCGGTTCACTATGACCCTTGCCCCGCTCAGTAGCGTTGCCCAGGTGCGCGAAATGATCGAATACCGCCTGCGGACGGCGGGCCTGATTGACGGTGTGCAACTCTTCGCTGCCGGGGCCATTGAAGCTGTCTACAAACACTCCGGTGGCGTGCCGCGTCACATCGTGAACATTTGCTCGATGTGCTTCGACCAAGCACCGCGCCTCGACAAGCGCCAGATTGATGCCGACATGGTAGACCAGGTGGCCGCCCGCCTGATGCAAAAGGGAGCCTTGAACGATGGACGATGAGAATTACAACCGCTCGTCACGCGGCTGGATCGAAGATCAGATGGCGAACGACCGCGCCCGTGAGGGCGAAGGCCGCCTCAAGCAGGTTGCCGTCTACTACTATCCCAAGCAACTCATCCCGTTGGACGAGCATCTCTCACGCCTCAACAGCCGCACACGTGCCTATGACGGCCTCAAAATCAACCGCAGCACCTATTTGCGGCTCTGCGGTGCGGTCCTGATGGATCTCCTTAGCGACCCGGCTTTCGCCGGTAATATGTTTGAGCGTCTTTACGATGAAGCGGAGCTGGAACATCGCCTGCGCGAACGTCTGCGTGACCTGCTTGAACTGCAACGCGCCTATCAGGAAGGTTCCCTCCGCCCCGTTCTGCCTGACTTGTAGAACCTGTATCCTCGGCATTGCTCACTGAACCCCTAATAGCATAATAAGCTAATATACTAATAAATCGGTCTGCCCGTACAGTTTCGTCTTTCCTGTATGTGCAACGCTGTGCCCAATTAAACACAAACAACCTGCCCCCAACCTCTTGGAAAAATCCTCTCGTAACGCTATATTGCCCTAGGATGAGCTTTACATAATATACCAATATGGTTATTACTATTTTATCGGCAATTAGCTTTTCAGTGTGCTCAACAGTATAGGGTTTTACGGTAGCTTACTCAGATAATTGCTTGTGTTATGTAAACCTAATTTATCGCAGCTTCTCACAATTGCCGTAAATCCTAGAATAGCGTGTCTATATATGCGTAACTGATCCATTTGTCTGCGTGTGCTGGCAATTGTTGCTAATTATATTCTAGGAACTCGTGTTCCTAGAATATAGATGTAGTAATACGTTTGAATGCTAATCGCGTTAGGAACTCGTGTTCCTAACGCGATAACCATGTAAGCGGACGATAAAATGTTCCCTTAGCTGGGGCGTTGTGCTCCAAGCAATGGAGAGCATGGGGCTAGGCTCCCTTCAACGACCATACAGGCCCATGTCCAGGATAGATTATGGTGCCGTTGTGGGCACGGATTTTCGCCCAACTCTGTTGTACGGGGTCCAGCGGGTCGCCCATTGTAGCCCAGGGTGGCGTTAAGTCGCCGGTAAAGGCTTCGCCCGTATCCAGTACGAGCGTGAGGCTGTCGTCTGAATGCCCCGGTGTACTCACGGTTTCACCAAGGATGTCAATTCCTTGTAGGACGCTACGACTCTCTTCAGCAGTGACTATGAGGTTATCTGTCATGTCAATATCGCTATAGTGATCTTGTGGTTTCATGTGGCGTTGTAACAAGGGAATGCTTTGCTTTTGTGTTTCCAGCACGATGAGTTGGAGACCGAACTGTTTCAGATCCTGGGCGAGACCCGCATGATCAGGGTGATAGTGGGTGACAAGCAAATAGGGGATGGTGGATAATTTGATGCCGGCGCGTTTGCACGTATGCTGAAATTGCGGTAGTGTGTTGGGCCAACCGGCATCAATCAGCAAATGCGGACGGTCCGTGGCGAGAACATAGTAGTTGGTGGATGCATAGCCCACATTGACGATATTCATTGGAGCCCCCTCCCTTCGGCTATACAGCGGTTGCCCTACGACCGTTCCGTGACATGACTACGCACTACATCGGCATAGATGGGCTGTACGGTGCGGATGAACAGGCCCGCGCGCTCGGCAAACTCGGCTAGCCGTGCCTCGTCTAGCGGGTACAAGGGATGTGTCTCGTAGAGGCGCACCCAGCCGCGATCCCACTCCTCCAATTCAACCCCCAGGCCGAGCGTTGCTTTGAGGTCGAACAGGCAGAAGCTGAGGCCATGGCGGATTTGCGCGTTGCGGACGGCAGTTGCTTCGCAGTGCAGGCCCAGTTCCAGCTGGAGCGTGCGTTCGTGGATCCATACTTCGTAGTGAATCGCCTCATCGCTACCGTACCAAAGTTTGAGCAGGCGACCGTGCGGCTCAATGTGCAGCGGCTCCTCGCTTTCAGGCAAATAGGGTCGCAGGGCAGCGGGTAGGCGGCGTAGGAACTGATACGGCAGCATCAGGCACCTCGTGGTAGCAGGTCGGCATATGTTTCGCGGGAACGGATCAGGCAGTGAGTGGTACCGGCGACCAACACTTCGGCTGGGCGTGGGCGGCTGTTGTACTGCGAAGCCATCGCAAAGCCATACGCCCCGGCCTGCCGGATCGCCAGCAGCGCACCTTCGCCCAGCGCCGGCAATTGCCGATCCGTCGCCAAGAAGTCGGACGACTCGCAGATGGGACCGGCCAAGTCGGTCAGGTAGAAATCATCATCGGGGCTGGGCTGCTGTAGCGGTTCGATGGGGTGGTAAGCACCATAAAGCGCCGGGCGCAGCAGATCGTTCATGCCGGCATCCGCGACGAGCAGTTGCCGGTCGGCGGTGGCCGATTTGCGGTACAGAACACGAGTGAGCAGTACCCCGGCCGGTCCCATCAGGTAGCGACCGGGTTCCAATTCCAGTTGCAAGCGACGTCCGGCTAGCAAAGGGCGCAAACCGGTAGCCAGTTCGGCTGGGCCTTGTGGCGCGTCGCCCGGTTGATAGGGAATCGCCAGCCCACCGCCGATGCCCAGGCTGTGCAGCGTGATCCCTTCACCGGCCAGTGTATCCCATAAGGCCAGCAGGCGGCGCGTAGATTCTATAATCGGTGCTATCGTCTCCATCTGTGAGCCGATATGGGCGTGTAGGCCGACCGGGCGTAGATGCGGGTGCGTGACGGCCCAGCGGGTGAGGACTAGCGCCTCATCAGGCGGCACGCCAAACTTGCTGTTCGCAGTACCGGTCGTGATATACGGATGCGTATGTGCCTCCACATCGGGGTTGACACGCACCGCCACCGCTGCGACTGTGCCCAGCCCCGCCGCGATCTCGGCCAGCGCCGCCAACTCGCCCCGCGACTCAATATGGAAGGCGCGAATGCCCGGACCGTGCAGGGCTTCGGCCAACTCAGTGCGGGTTTTGCCCACGCCGGCAAAGACAATGCGGTCCGCCGGAAAGCCACTATGCTGCGCCACGTACAATTCGCCGCCGGAGACCACGTCTACACTTGCACCGCGCTCGGCCAGCAGGCGGGCCAGGGTCGGGTTGCTGTTGGCTTTGAGCGCATAGCAGATGCGTAGCGGCACGCCGAGGTTGCCGAGGTGCTCAATCAGGCTATCGTAAGCGGCTTCGAATGTGGCCCGGCTGTAGACATAAAGCGGTGTGCCATACTCGGCGACCAACGCCGCCAGCGGCACATTTTCAGCGCAAAGCTGCCCTTCCTGATAGTGGAACATCATGGTATACTCCCTAGTGGCTGGTGGATATTACGCCGCAGCCGGCTTGTGACGGCGGCGCGGTCGCCGGTTCTTACCGTCTCAGTATACCAGAACCGCCGCTACTCGATGCCTGGGCCGGCCTACTATCGCCGATCCCTACCTTGATTGAGAATAGCTTCTTATGCCCAAACAAGCCCTGTTCCAATCTGCCGCCGTCGCGCGTAACCCGGCCGCATTGCCGTGGGTACAGGTCGCGCCGGTCGGCCGCTACTTTATGACCGACGACGGCGCGCCGTTTCTGCTGATCGGGCAGAACGATGCCGTCAACTGGCCTGACATGTGGCAGCTTCACTATGAAGCCGACATCGCTACCACCGAGCGCTATATCCAAAAACTGGCCGCGCACGGAGTGACCGTGATGCGGATGATGCTGGAGTACTGCCACGACGACCACTGGTACTTGGAGAAGCCGGTCGGTCGCTTTGTGCCGGAGCAGGTGCTGTATTGGGACGACGTGATTGGCCTATGCGAGCGGCATGGCGTGCGACTACTGCTGTCGCCATGGGATACTTTCTTTATGGCGCGACGCTGGGGGCGGCATCCCTATAGCTACAAGAACAGTCCGTTTCGCGCGCCGGGCGATTTCTGTGTGCATCGCCCGGCCATTGAGGCCGAAAAAGCGCGCTTGGCCTTTATCATAGACCGTTGGGGCGATTCGCCGGCCGTCTTCGGCTTCGACCTGCTGAACGAGATCCATCCATATTGGGGTGGCAGCCCAAGCCGGCAGGGAGAGTGGATCCATGAGATCGCCACGTTCATGAAGGAGCGCGCGTTAGCCCGGCATGGGCGAAGGCACCTGCTGACTTGCTCTATCTTCGGGCCGATGCCGGAAGGGGAGTACCCCGCCCTGATTTTCCGCCACCCCGACCTGGATTTTGCTACCACACACATCTATTGGCCGGGCTGGATTGATATGCCGGAGAACACATTTGACTGTGTGCGGGCGGTGAACCGCAGTGTGCGCTTTGCGTTGGCCGAAATCCAAGATCACCGCCCGTATACCGACACCGAGACCGGGCCGATCCACCTGTTTCTTGACCATAAGCGGCAGCTAGAGGAGGCGTTCGACACCGAATACTATCATAATATGAGTTGGGCACACCTGATGAGCGGCGGGGCCGGCAGTGGGATGCGCTGGCCGAGCCGCGATCCGCACTGCCTGACCGACAGTATGCACGCGGTGCAGCGAGGTATGGCGCAGACCTGTCGCGCTATTGACTGGGCGCACTTTGCCGCCGACCCGCTGGAGCATCGGTTGCGCGTAGTGTCGCGCGGCGTGGCGGATACATACCAGGGCAGCGTGCCGCGTTTGGCGGTGCTGCCTGCGCTGCCTGCACGCGCCTACGGGTTGTCTGATGGGCTGACCAGCTTCCTATGGGTGCTGCGCGACAGCCGCGCTGTGGGACTGCATGATCCGTTGCCGGAGCCGGAATTGGTGGGTGCGGGTTGGCTATCCGGGAGCTACACCGTGGAGTTCTACGACACCTACAGTGGCACCCGAACTGGTGCTACAGCGATCTGGGTAGGTGAGCCGCCGCAAGACACGAGTCTGGGCACAGTATTACGCATTCCTCTGCCGTTGGATGGACGCGATGTGGCCCTGGTGGTGCGGCGGAGTGGCTAGCGGGGTGGTTTCATGTGAAACAATAGCGTGGAACGGGCAGCTTGAAACGTGAACTACGGCTTTGTACATAGAAGATAGCTGCTAATGACCCCGTTGGACATCGCCACCGACGGTTGCACAACCAGTAGTATATTACCGCTACTCCGTTAGGAGTGTCAACGGAGCAAGATCAAACCGGACGGATGTACCGTCCGGTTTGATCTATTTGCCTGTCTATACGCGCTATTTGGGCGGCCAGGTTTCGGGATTGACGAGATTGGGCGGGCGGTCGCCGGCGAAGTAGGCGCGGATGTTGGCGGCGGCCATTGTCGCCATCGCGTTGCGGGTGGCCCATGTAGCGCTGGCGATGTGCGGAGCCAGCACCACGTTTTCGCAGATGAGTAGCTCCGGGTGGACCGTAGGTTCCTCTTCATAGACATCGAGACCCGCCCCGGCGATCGTGCCTGTGTGCAGGGCGGCGGCGAGCGCGGCTTCGTCTACAACCGGACCACGGGCGGTGTTGATCAGATAAGCGGTGCGTTTCATGCGGCCGAGACTGTCGGCATTGATCAGGTGGTGCGTTTCGGGTGTGTAGTTGACGTGTAGGCTGACGAAATCGGCTTGGGCCAGTAAATCGTCCAACGGAGTGAAGCGGGCGTTGAGTTCGTGCTCCACGGCTGCATCTACCGGATGGATGTCGTAGTAGAGCACTTTCATGTTGAAGCCCAACGCACGGCGAGCCACAGCCTGGCCGATGCGTCCGAAGCCGACCACGCCGAGTGTGCCGCCCGTTACCTCGCCGCCCAGCAACATGAGCGGTCCCCAGCCGTGGAATTTGCCGGCGCGCGTAAAGCGGTCGCCCTCCGCGACCCGGCGGGCAGCGGCCATGAGCAAAGTCCAGGCGAAGTCGGCGGTGGTGTCGGTCAGCACGCCGGGCGTGTTAGTGACCGGGATACCCCGGCGCGTGGCTTCAGGGATGTCTATATTGTTGAAGCCGACCGCCATGTTAGCAATGATTCGCACATCGGGCATGGCCGCCATGACCTCGGCATCAATCGTGTCGGTGAGTAGGCAGTAGAGGGCATCATGACCGGGTAGACGGCGCAGGAGTTCGACCTTGCTCCAGATCGTGCCCTCGTCGCTGTTCGCGTCTACATCGGCGAACGTATGCAGCAGGTCAAGCCCGGCTTGGGGCACAGCTTGCGTGACCAAAACGCACGGCCGCCTACCGGCATCGTTATTTGACATAACTCGCACTCCTTTGTGAGAATATTGGTAGACAGAGTTCAGCAGCAAGTGTGCCGCCGATATTCCATGAAGCACTCACGTATTCTTCCATCCAGTACACATTGGCCGCAATGCTCGGCTCCCCTATTTACGCCTTCGGCCACTTTTGAACGCCGGCGCTGTGTGCTCGCTCCGTATTATACGGCAACCAGCGGCGGGTGAGGCTACCTCCTGCGCCGACTTTCTGCATTGAGTTAAGAGTAGGGTTGCACCGCACCCACTGCCTCACTAACATCTTGACATAACAAAGGCGGGCTTTAAGCCCGCCTTCTACGGCTCCTTGTACTTTTACTGCCGGTAGCCTACTGCCGGCTGCCTACCCGTTCGCGGAGGGCACGCAGGCGCTGGAAGTCGGCCATGATCTCGTCGAAGGGCAAGGCCAGGCCGCCGCTGGGATCGTAGATGGACGAGGGCAGGGTGGCGTAGGGAGCGGGATCTTCAAAGCAGGTAAGCAGCAGGCGTAGCAGATCCTCGGCCGGCGGTGGGCCGTGTCGCGCAGGCTTAAGCAGCCCGCGCCGCTCCAACTTGTGCAGGTTGCGGATCACGAAGCCGTGAATGGCAAAAAAGCGTGCGGCATTGTCGGGGCCGGCGATAAGGCCGTATTTATCGAGAAAGTAGTCCTGAGCGGCGGCTTCCGGGCTGTTAGGATCATCAATCCGATCCTCGGTGGGGTCGAGCGTGCTGCTGTCGGCGAATGTTGGGCGGGCGGTATACTCGCGCCAACCATTGGTGATTTCGCCCAAATTTTGAATATCTTCTTGCAGCAGATCGAGATCGTAGTGCATCGGTCGCCCCTCCTCGTGGCGGTCCCCACGGGCACACGCCCGGTGTTATGGGGGTGGTCAAGTGAATCATAGCATAGGCTCATAGGGGGAGTCAAGCGAACTGTTGGGGAGCCTTCGGGGTATATATGGTACGCAGGGCAGGCGAAGCGGAAGCCGCTCTACTCGCTCGTCCTGCGGAAGATTGCCGACAGCTTGCATGGGTGTGGTATAATGTAACCGTGCCTTAGCCGGCTGGAGAATTAACCAGATAGTCGGTATGGCACGGTCGGTGCGGGTGAGCTGGTATGACCCTTGCTTTACGGTTTATGCCGCTTCACTATATCAGATTGAACAAGCGCTCGAACAAGCTCTTATTTAGTAATCTGCCTTATCCGCTGTTGAACAAACCCTTGACAAATAGCGGATAAAGCGGTACAATGCGTATAATAAAAGGTGGAGTATACCCGGTGGGATGGCGTGGCCCGGCAGGCTCCTGTGTAAGCAAAGACGGAGGCAGATGGTGGACGATCTGACGACAATGGATGATGTGGGGTTGACGGCCCGCGTGGCCGCCGGCGATACCGAGGCAGTGGAAATCTTATATGACCGCTACAGTACGCCGGCCTACTCGCTGGCCCTGCGATTGGCGGGCGATCCGGCGCGCGCGGCGGACTTGGTCCAGCGCGCCTTTGGCCGCATTTGGGCCGATGCCCAACGTTTTAACACCGAGACAATCCGCTTCAGCAGCCGGTTGTTTAGCCTGGTTAACTACTTGGCCCTGAGTCCGGCCCCGATGGCTGCGGCGCCGCGCCCAACGGCTGCACTGCGCTCCCGCACGATCACCGGCCCCCTGCAGCCGGTGCCGGTGCGGGTGACTTGCCGCCACCAGTAAGTAGCTTCTGTTAGCCGGTTGGTCGCACGCGGATAGGTAATGCCGGTTGCGATTATCCGGTCGGATTTGCCGGGGCGTAGAGATTTCATCTGAATCTCTACGCCCCTTTTGTGTATCTGCTAGGAGGCGGCGGATGGGGATACGGGTGGTGGCTGCGCGCCGGCGACAATGGTGGCGATGGGCCCTGCCGGCTGCTGTAGTGATCGCTGCGGCCGGCTGGTGGGTGTTTGTGGGCGGCTTCGGCGGGGTGAAGATCGACATCGGCGGCGCGAGCCAAGCCCATCTGACGCTGCCGCCGGGCTTCCAGGCTACTGTGTTCGCGTCGGGGCTGGATAATCCACGCTTCATGGCTGTGGGGCCGGGCGGCACCTTGTATGTGGCTGAGCGTGGGCAGGGGCGCATCGTGGCGCTACCCGACCGCAACGGCGACGGCCAGGCTGATGAGCGCATCACCGTGGCCGGCGATTTGCACGCGCCGAGCAGCCTTGACTTCTACAAGGGCGACCTGATCGTCGGTGAGCAAGATGGAGTGCGGCTGATCCACCTGGATGTGAATGGGCATGAGAGTGGGCGCAGCGTATTGGTGCCGAATTTACCTACTGATGGAGTGCATACGACCAAGACGGTGTTGGTGGGGCCGGATAGCCGGCTCTATGTGGCGATGGGATCGACCTGCAATCTGTGCGCGGAGAGCGACACACGACGCGCCACGGTGCAGGTCTACAACATAGACGGCACTGGCGGCCGGTTGTTCAGCAAAGGGCTGCGGAACGCGGTCGGTTTAGCGATCAACCCGGTGACGCACGCCGTCTGGGCGAGCAACAATGGACGCGACCTATGGGGCGACGACCGCCCACCGGAGACGGTGAACGTCTTGCACGCCGGCGCCGATTTTGGCTGGCCGCGTTGCCACGCCGGGCGGTTGCCCGATACCGAGGCGGGCGTGCCTGGCGGCTGCACGGGTGTAGATGCGCCGGTGGTCGAACTGGGCGCGCACCAGGCTCCGCTGGCGTTGGCGTTCTACCAGGGTAGCCGGAACTTCCCTGCGGCCTACCGCGACAGCCTGTACGTCGCCTTGCACGGCTCGTGGAACAGCACGCAGTTAGTGGGCTACAAGGTGGTACGGGTGCCGCTGCGCGCCGGAGTGGTCGACGGTCCGGCGGAAGATTTTGCGACCGGTTGGTTGCCGAGCCAAGCCGGTGCTGTCGGTCGGCCCGCCGGCTTGGCGATAGCGGCCGACGGCAGCCTGTTGGTGAGCGATGATAAAGCCGGTTTCATCTATCGCATCCGCTATACCGCACCGTAACGAGTACCGCCTAGGGCAGGCGGACTAGCATAGAGCGCCTGCCCACGCTGGATACACGCCGGCTAAGGTAGAGACTCTTTAGGTAGCTGTTTAGAAACAGCCCTTCTGCAACCTTTGTTTTCCGTTGCCACCAGACTCATAGACTCATAAACCAACTTATTAGTACACTTGTTTACCGGCTTATTAGCCTATTCACTTGATAGCACAATATACCACCTTCAGAAACCCCGCCAACTCGGCTCAGGATCTTATTTTCTAGCCGAATCGCAATGATTTTCTGACATGAAAGGCCAATGATACACTTACGATATGATTGTGCTATGATTATGCTATGATCTGGGCAGAATATCGGCACGTTTGGTTAATTGTACTGGTATAGGACGCTAGCAAGTGAGAGGGCACAACTGTGTTTTGTTTGCAATGTGGGCATGGTTTGGTGGAGCGGCTACTACCCACGGAGGACCGCCCCCGGCTGGTATGTGACTCCTGTGGCTACATCCACTATCTGAACCCGCGCGTGGTGTGCGGCACGCTGCCGGTGTGGAATGGGCAAGTATGGCTGTTGCGGCGCGGGATTGAGCCACGGCGGGGCTATTGGAGCCACCCGGCCGGCTATCAGGAAGTGGGCGAGAGTACGCCTGACGGCGCGCTGCGCGAGACCCGCGAGGAACTCCAGTGGGCGGTGCGTATTGTGCGCCTACTAGGGGTGTACTCGCGGGCGGCCGCGCCAATCGTGAACGTGGTCTATCTAGCGGCCCCAGTAGATCCGATCGCCCACCCACACACCACGCCGGAGGCGTTAGAAGTGCTGCCGTTTACACCGGCGACGATCCCCTGGGCCGATATGGCCTTCCCCAGCACCACCCAGGCGTTGCGCGACTGGATCGCAGGGCTAGCGTCGTGAGCGGCGAGTTGTGTTCCATACTGGACTGCTTTTCGGCTGACAAACGGATAACACAGAGGCACAGGGAGTACGGAAAGTTGTGTCTATGCTAAAATCCAGCCACCTTATTTCAGCTTAACGTCTTTCGCTTAAGTCTCCAGATCTCCGTGTCTCCGTGTTGTCGCCGGCTCGCCCGCAAGTCAGCCCCGTCCGCCGAAGAACAGGCCGAAGCCGGCCGCGCCGATCGCCAGTACGCATTCTTCGAGCGTGCCTTCAATGGGCAAGGCCGTCCACTTGTTGGTGTGGCGCATATGTTCTAGGCGGTAGGTACTGTGGCTGGGGTCAAGCGGCACAATGCGCGCCCACAGGGCGTAGTAGCCCTCCCAGGCGGGGCGCTGAAACGGCTGCACTAATTCATAGAAGATCAGGCCGGTTTTGCGCTCTTCTACCAGCACGTCGGCGAAACGCGGGTCGTCGCGCACTACGGCTACGGCGCGGGCGGCCGGCGGGCCACCGCGGGTCAAGCGGCGCATACTCAGGCTCCTCGTAATAGGGCATCCAGACGGCGAATACTGTCATCGAGTTGGCGACCCATCGTGGTTTTGAGCAGTAGCGTGGGGACGGCGGGTGCTTCCAGCCGAATTTCAGTGTGCGTGGCGCTGCCGCCGAGATCCGGCGTGAGGCTGATGGTTAGCGTGGCGGCGGGGTCGCCGTCCAGGGCCAGTGCGACTTGCCGCTCCGGCAGTAGCGTTAGCAGGCGCAGCGTGATCAGCTCCGGGTGGCCCATAAAGCGCGCCGCTGCATGAAATACCTGTCCCACGGCGGGTGATCCGCTCGGCCCGCTGGTAATCCCACTAATTGCGCCGATGAAATGCGGCGCGTTGCGGAGGTCGGCTACGTAGCGGTAGACGGCGGCGGGCGGCGCATGGACGAGGCCGGTCTTATCCAGATGGCCCATATGCCCTAGGTCTCCTCAGCGGGTTCGGCCCGGCGCGTGCGTGATGCGCGCTTGCCGGTCTCGCCCTTATGGCCTTGCATACTGTAGAGCCGAATCACTTCGTCCACAGCCGTCGCGTCTTCCGGTAGCTTTTCGCGCGGTTGGAGGATGCGCGGGAAGCGCAGGGCATAGCCGGTGCCGCCCTCTGCGCCGGCCGAGTGCATGGGGCTGCGCGTCACCTCGTCGGCCTGTAGCTCAAACACGTAATGCGGCGTGACCCACACGGCCGGTTTGAGGATGCTGACCACGCGCGGGTCGGGGTGGTCCAGCCGATCAGCCGCCAGCTTTTGTCCCAGGGCGATCCAGTCGGCGTTGCTCATGCCGCTGGCGCAGCGCGTGACAGTAGGGAACAGGTCATGTTCGCGGTCGTAGACGGCGCAGAGCAGTGAGCCAATGCCCCAGGCCGCCCGCGCTCCCCGCCCATAATCGTAGCCGACGATCACCACATCTACGGTGTCACGCAGTTCGGTCGAATAGGAGCGCTTCAGCTTGATCCAGTTGAAGTCGCGCTTACCGGCTTGGTAGGGGCCGCTCAGTTTCTTGGCGACAATGCCCTCTAACCCTTCGCCGGTGCTGTCGTCGTAGAACAGCGCCATCTCCTCCGGATCTTCGGTGAACAGCGCATCGGTCACGCGCAGCGCCGGGCCGGGCGTGACCAGGCTTTCCATCCGTGCGCGGCGTTCTTCGTAGGGATGGGCGGTGATGTCCTCGCCGTCGGCCAGCAGCAGATCGAAAGCGACCAGGCGCAACGGCAGCCGCTCACTGGTCTCGGCGATATTGTGGATGCGGCGGCGCTTAGTGGTCTCCTGAAACGGGTAATACTTGCCCGTTGCGACGTTGTAGGCCATCGCTTCGCCTTCGATGATCACTTGCGCGCTCCGCACATCGCGCCGCACCGCGTCGGCGATTTCGGGGAACATCCCGGTCATGTTTTCCAGGCCACGCGAGAAGATCGTGACGTTCTCGCCGTCTTTATGCACCTGGCAGCGGAAGCCGTCGTATTTCGGCTCAACCGAGCAGCGGCCCAACCGTTTGAGGATCTCTTCTACGCTGTCGGCGCGCTCGGCCAGCGCCATGCGGACGGGATTGCCCACCTGCACGGCAATCTCGGCCAATGCGTCGGGGCCGCCGCGATACAAGGTTTCGGCCACCAGGCCCAGGTCGCTAGACAGGTTGTAGGCGCGTTCGAGCGAGGGGCGCAGCGTTTTGCCGCCGGTCTTGGCCTGCGACAACGCATCAAGCATCGTCTGATCGCCCCACCCGCCGCGCAACCGCCCGACCACAATCTTGGTGATATGCTTGGCGGCCTGCGCTGTGACCGACCCTAGCAACTGCGCCAGCAAGGTGATCTTGCGCTCCGCACTGCCCGATCCACTCGCCGCAGCTAATGCACTCAGGGCGGCATGAACTTCGAGCAACAGGATCGGCCGCGCCGGTCCCGTATCGCCCAGGCGGTTGCGGCACTCCGCCGCGACCAGCCCTGCGTCGCCCCGCTCAGCAAATAGCTGTTGCGCGTCCGCGACGGTGCAGCCACCGACCTGGGCGATAGCCCGCAAAGCACTCTTTTCGTTGATGCCGAACTCGTTTTGCCGATACTCCGGGGCTAAATGGCCCTGCATCAGATAAACCAGCGGCGCGATTTCGTCGGAGTCGGCTTGGCCCAGTAGATCGGCCAGCAGGGCGATCATTTGGAGCCGGCTGCTGATCGGCTCTAATTGCTCAAAGGCTTCGGCGACAGTTTGGAACAGCAAAGGCATGAGGCGGTTCTCCTTTAGCTAGACTGGCTCTATTATACCATACCTATCTGTAGGATCGGCCTGTTGCCGACTTGCGAGGGGGCGGGCAGCGTGCTATAGTGGGGACCGTGGACCGACCGCTAGTTTTGCCGAAAGAGGACTTGCCCGCATGAAACTTGTGACTTATCTAACCGCTCAACACACGGCTTGCTTAGGTATTGCATTGCCCGGCGGCATTGTAGACTTAGAACGCGCGCTGGATTGGGGCGAACCGGGGGAGGGGTTTGTTGACGGTGGCGTGCCGGCGACAATGATTGACCTGCTGGCGCGCGGGCCACAGACGCTGGCTGGGTTGCGCGCCCTGGCCGACCGCTTGGCCGCGCAACCCGCCGGCGCGCTCACCCGCCTGCTCCTGCCGGCGGATACCGGGTTGCTGGCTCCGCTGCCCCGCCCTAATAATGTGCGCGACTTCTACGCCTTTGAGCAGCACGTCAAGACGGCGCGCGCCCAGCGCGGGGCTGAGATGATCCCCGAATGGTATCAGATCCCCGTCTTTTATTTCTCCAACCCTGACGCGATCTACGGTCCCGACGCATCGGTGTCGGTGCCGCAGGAGACGGCGGAACTGGACTATGAATTGGAACTGGCCTGCGTGATCGGGCAAGCGGGGCGCGACATCCCGGCGGCGCAGGCAATGGACTATGTAGCGGGCTACACGATCATGAATGATTGGAGCGCGCGCGACGTGCAGCGGCTGGAAATGAAGATGAATCTTGGTCCGGCCAAAGGCAAAGACTTCGCCACCAGCTTGGGGCCGTGGTTGGTCACGCCCGATGAATTGGCCGACCGCCGCGAGGGCGAGGGTGCAGAGACACGCTATCGTCTCGATATGGTGGCGCGTGTGAACGGCAAGGAATACAGCCGCGGCAATGCCGCAGCCCTCACGCACACTTTCGCTCAGATGATCGCTTTCGCCAGTCGCGATGTTTGGCTCAAACCGGGCGACGTGATCGGCTCCGGCACGGTCGGCACCGGCTGTATCCTCGAACTGCGCCCCGAAACGGTCGGCGGCTGGCTTAAAGCGGGCGATGTGGTAGAGATGGAGATCGAGCGGCTGGGTGTGTTGCGGAACCGGGTCATAGCGCGTGGCGCGTGAAACGTGAAGCGTGCTTAAGCATTACGTAGCCGCCTGTCTTAGCGAAAGCGTGGGATGCCGGCCTGGGGGAGTGTGCGATGTGGCGGAAGTGGGCGGGGTGCCTCGGCAGTCTCCTGGCCGCATTGGGAGCCGGTGGGTGTATAGCGGACCCAACTCCACCGTTGCCGATCTCCCACCCGCCTGTGTCACTGTCGGCTACGTCGGTGCCGCTCCAGCGGATACCGCCTACAGCCGGCAGGATTGCTCCGCCTTTCACCGAAATTGTGGCGACGCTTACCCGGCTGCAACAGCAAGATCAGGCAGCGGGTGACGACGATGACGCGGCGCGCAGGGCCTATGTCGCCACGTTGCGGACGAAATCAATCCGCGACTGGGCAGGTTGGATTACCGCCGTTGGGCAAGCATCGGACGGGCGTGCGTTTGCCCAACTGTCGGCCCAACCCTCCCCGCACGCTGTGTCGCTCAACCGCCTCACGCCTACCGTGTATGCCGTTGAGCCGGGACAAGTCTACTTATCCGACTTCGCACCGGCCCAGTTCTCCGTGTTACGAATTGGGCAGGCGGTGCGCTTTAGCGGTGTACTCGACGACGTGGATTGGCTGGGTGCCGGCATCACGGTACGCGTTATAGGTGTGACCCTCACGCCGGTAGTTTCGCTCATGCCTGCTCTGCCCTAAACTCATATCACGCGAAAGGGTTGCTCAATGGACACCGAAATGTTGATCACGCTGTTCGAGTACTTTACCTGGGGGCGTAACCAGGTGCTGGATACGGCAGCGGGGCTGACGAGGGCACAGTTGCGGCAGGCCGACGAACCGGGAGGGTACGGCTCCATTTGGGATACGCTGGCCCACATGGCCGCTTCGGAGTGGATGTGGATGGAGCGCCTCACCGGGCAGTCGCCGACTGCGTTTCCGAGTGGCGACAACTTCGCCGATGTGGCGGCGCTGCGCGGCTGGTGGGATGACGTGCATTCGCGCAGCATGACCTACCTGCGCGGCTTGACCGCCGCCGATCTGGCACGCGAGATCCACTACCGCAACACGCAGGGCCGCGAATTCCGCCGCCGGGTCTGGCACGTCTTGTTGCACATCGTCAACCACCAGACCGAACATCGCACGCAGATCGCCGCCCTGTTCACTCGCTTCGGCGTGGCGCCGCCCGCTACCGATCTGGTGGTGTACCTACCGTCTGACGGTAGTTGAGGAAGCAAATGGACACAGCGACCGCTATCGTGGTCGTTAAGGCATAGCAAGATGCGGCCAATCGGCAAGAGGTGGCTTGCCTGCTCGCACTAGCGGATCCACCGCTCGAAATAGTGGAACCACGCGGCTCGGGTTACGGCCGTGCGCTGCTGCGTGACTGGCTGAGTCGGGCCGGTCTAGAACTCACCACGCAGCGGATATTTGCGTGCGGCCTGGTTGTGGTGGCCCAGCACGGAATCTGGCGTGTGGTAGAAACGGGCACTGTAACCGGCGAGGCGGATCTTGCCTCGCACTTTCACGTCGCCGCTGGGCGGGTCGTGCAGTTCGCGCGACATGACCAGCTAGATACGGCGCTCGTAGCGGCGTCCTCAGCCAGCCGATGAGCAGGTGTGAGCGTGTGCCGCGGCAGCGCAGTATTAGCCAAGTGCAACCTATTTTGGTTAGACCAAGTGGGGGCAGACACCAAGAACGCAAAGATTCCGTTTGCTGCGGATCTTTGCGTTCTTGGTGTCTTTGCGGAGAATTTACCGGCGCACGCTTTGCACCAATTCACCGGCGGGCGTAGTAGACGTGGCTGCCCAGGTCCAGGCCATTTTGGTTTTGAGTGTGCGCTCGATCAGGCGCATGGCCGGCAGGTCTTGGGTAATCACCAGCGAGACGGCGATGCCCGTTTTTTGCGCGCGCGCGGTGCGTCCGATGCGGTGGACATAATCTTCCGTCGTGCCCGGCACGTCATAGTTGACGACATGGGTCACGTCGGGAATGTCGAGGCCGCGCGCCGCGATGTCGGTGGCAACCAATACCGGTGAGTCGCCGTCGCGGAAAGCATCCAGCGCGCGCAGCCGCTCGTCGAGATTCAGATCCCCGTGTAAGGCCACATTGGGCAGTTGGCGGGCCAGCAGGGCGCGGTGCAGATCGTCAGTGTCGCGCTTGGTGCGCACAAAGATGATCACTCGCTGGGCTGCTGGGTCGCGCAATAGGCGCACCAACGCAGGCAGCTTGTTGCCGTCGGCGATCATCTGCACCTGCTGCACCACACCCGCCACCGTGCTAGCCGGCGGGTCTACACGTGCCTCGATTGGATCATGCAGCAGCTTTTCGGCCAGCGGGCGAATCGCGTCGGGCATGGTGGCCGAGAAAAACAGCGACTGCCGTTGGGCGGGTAGGTAAGAGACTAACTTTTGCACATCGGGCAGGAAGCCCAGATCGAGCATCCGGTCTACCTCGTCCAGCACCAGCGCCTGCACATCCCCCAGCCATAGCTTGCGGCGGCGGATCAGGTCAAGCAGGCGGCCCGGCGTACCGATCACCACCTGTGCGCCGCGCTCCAGCCGCTGGATCTGGTCCTGCATATTGGCCCCGCCGACGATCACGGCGGCCCGCACCGGCATTTGCTGGGCGTAGGCGGCGATATCTTCTTCCACCTGGTAGGCGAGTTCGCGCGTCGGCACAACGATCAGCGTGTGCAAACCGTCGTGGGCGGCGATGCGGTCTAGCAGCGGCAACGCATAGGCGGCGGTCTTGCCGGAGCCGGTTTGGGCGTTGCCGATCACATCATGGCCGTCGAGGACGGCGGGAATCACGCGCTCCTGAATCGGAGTCGGGGTATGGTGGTCGCGGGCAGCAATGCCCGCTTGTAGCGCGGGGCTAAACGCGAAATCTGTAAAGCGCAACAGGGTGCATCCTTTCTGTAGCGGAGGCCCAAGGGGGTCTCACATCCAACAGCAGGCCATAGAGGTTCCAAACCTGGGTGCGCCGGGGCGGCGCTGAAGGGGGGAATACCTGTTTCGTGCAGTGTTGCTCCGTCTGCCTGCTATCCATCACCCAACAAGTATACCATAATTGCGTGTAGATTGCTGAGAGGGTACAACCAGTACCTGTTCAGCGGGGCGTGGCAGGGGGTGCGCCACTCCTCGTAAAACAAACGTTCAGATCACTACTATGACAATGAATAGCTTCTGTGCGGCGTTTAGGGAGCACTTGACGGGGCGCTATAATCGTGTTATCACATAAATGAACAGGTTCATTTATGGAGGTGGTATGATCGAGAAAAAGAGTGGTGGCCTAAATACGAAAGCAGCCCGCACACGCGCGCATATTTTAGATACCGCACTCAGTTTGTTCGCGGCGCAGGGTTATGAGCCAACCACAATGCGCGAAATTGCTAAGGCCGCAACGTGTTCGTTGGGTTTAACCTATCGCTACTTCTCGTGCAAAGAGGATCTGGTGCTGGCGCTATACACTCAACTGGAAAGTGAATTCGCCGCCCAAGTTGCAGCCCTACCACAAGGCCCACTGGCCGGCCGCTTTGCGGCGGCGATGCGCGCCAAGATCGCCCAGGTCGTTCCCTATCGCGACTCCTTTGCCGCCCTGTTCGGCGCGGCGTTGAACCCCGCTTCCGGTGTGTCGGTGGTCGGCGATAGTACGATTGGGATTCGCACGCAGGTTACCACCGCGTTTCACCTGCTGGTACTCGGATCGCGTGATGCACCGCCGGAGCCGTTGGCCGGCCAGTTGGCTACCGTACTCTACGGACTACATCTCGCGCTGCTGCTGGTGGCGCTCACCGACCGCAGCCCAGCGGGCCGCACCACGGCCGATCTGCTGGTATTCGTGGGCGATGCACTGGCCCTGATCGGGCCGCTGCTGGGCCTGCCGGAAGCAGCGGCGGCCCTCGCCCGCTTGGCGATGACCCTCGGACCCGCGCTCGGCGCGCTCACCCCACAGGAGGATATCTGTTAATGAATGGACTACTCGCAAGCCTGCGTGCATCTCGGTTGACGTGGGACTGGAAACTGCTGTTGTTCTGGATCGTAGCCGGGAATAGTGGTACTTTGGTAACCGTGTTGAGCGGCTACTCTTACTATCTGCTGCTCCCACTGACGCTGGGGTTGCTCCAAATGGGAGTTTTGTATCTACGCCATGTGCGCGGAACCGGCTGGTGGCTTGTAGCCACGCTGATCGGTATGGTGCTGGGCCCCAGCGGGGGTGGCGCGCAGCTATACCGCGATCTGCTGTTTGAGCATCCAATCGATTCCCAGATCGGTAGCGGCGCAGGCTTGAATTTGACGCTCGCGCTAATTGCCCTTCTACAGCTGCCCATCTTACGCCGCAACACCAGCCGTCTCGGTCTGCGCGCTGCCGCATTATGGATCATTGCTAATGGACTAACCTATTTCATGATAAGTGGAGAGTTCAGCTTTTTCTGGTTACGGGGACTCCAGAATACATACCTAGAGTGGTTTACCTGGGGGCTCCTGCCGTGGTTGCTCACCGGTGGCCTATTGGTATGGCTGTTGCATAGCGACTCGGCGCACGGCACTAATCGTGCTGTAGACGGGGCGGTTCCCACTCACCGGCGGAACTAGGCGGGGGTGCCGTTGCTGGGGGCGCACCGTGGGTTTGGAGGAGTCGGATTCATGCGGATGTCCCCGCTAGGAATGTATCGGTTTTATCACCGCCTCTATGGGCAAGGCTGGATCAAACTCGCTTTCTGGCTCTATCGCCTGCATCGCCTGATCTATGCTTGTGAGATTCACCCTACCGCTGTATTGGGGCCGGGCTGCCAGATGCCGCATTCGGTCGGCATCGTCATCGGTCCCAAAGCGCGGGTTGGGCGCGGCTGCTTTATCGGCCAGGGGGTCACCCTCGGCTATCGTTACCCCGGTCCGCGCGATCCGGTGGTCGGCGACGGCAACCCGGTGCTGGGCGACCACGTGATCATCGGCGCGGGCGCCGTGATCCTCGGCCCGGTCCACATCGGTGATGGGGCCGTGGTCGGCGCGAACAGTGTGGTCACCCGCGATGTGCCGGCCCTGCAGATGGCCGTTGGTAACCCCGCTCAAATCCGTCCCCGCCGCCCGCGCCGTTCTCTGGTGTGAGTGCCTCGCTGTGGAGCTAAGACGCGTGAATAGGGAAAGCCGAAAGTCGGCGATGTAGCACTTTCAACTTTCGATTTCCCACTTCCGATTTTCAACTAGGGTGCCGATGGATACCACCAACGAATACGACGATAAGCACCGGATGCTCGCTGAGCGCCGCATCCGTGATGCGCTACAAAGCGGCGAACTCCAAACGGAGATTGGCCCCAATCAACGGTTGGACCTGGAAGATAATCCGTATGTGCCGGAGGATATGCGGCTGGCCTTCAAGGTTATGCGGAACAGCCACTACCGGCCCGACTGGATGGAATTGGGTGACGAAATCGATCACGACATCGCCGCTTGGCAGCAGGCCGCCGACCGCCATTTTGCCACGGTGCGTGAGCGTTTAGACCGGGCGACCCAGCGTGGGTTGCACCTGTTGCGCGATGAAGTCAGCGCCTTACGCACGCGTCACCGCCGTGCGACCGCCGACCACGCCGCCGCCCTTGCGGAAATCAACAGCAAGATTCACCGCTACAATGCTACCGTGCCCACTGACAGCCTGATGCGCGGCACCATCCCTGCCGATGCGGCGATGCGCGCCTTTGCTGACCGCCTGCCGGCTTACTTAAACTACTAACCTGTAAAGGACTCTACCTGATGGAACACCCCTTTGCCGCCTCCGGCGGCTCGATGCGCCGTACACAGGCGTTAGCCCCCGGCAGTGTCACCCGCCGCGTACTAGACAACGGTCTGACCGTGCTGGTCTATCCCAACCCGGCCATCCCCGCGATCAATGTGCGCCTGAGCGTGCGCGCCGGCGCGATCTATGACCCCGCCGACCGCGCCGGACGCGCCTCGTTCACCGCGACGGCCATGCGCCGGGGTACCGCGCACCACACGTTCAGTGAACTGAACGAGCGCACCGAAGAGCGCGCCGTCTCTGTCGGCGTGGATGCGGGCTACCACCTGCTGGATGTGGGCGGGCGCAGCTTGCGCGAAGATAGCGATTTCCTGTTTGAGACGATAGCTGAGGTGCTACGTGAACCCTCGTTCCCCGATGACGAGATCGAGCGCTTGCGTGCCCAGTGGATGACCGGCCTGCTGGAAGGCGAAGACGATACACGCTCCAAGTCGGATGAAGTGTTCCGCGCCGCCATTTACCCCGCCGACCATCCCTACAGCCGCGATCCCGGCGGCACGCTCGCATCTATCCCCACGCTCACGCGCGCCGACCTGCTGGCGCATCACGCCGAACTGGTGCGCCCGGACGGAGCGATCCTGGTTATTGTCGGCGACACCACGCCCGACGCGGCGCTGGCCCTCGTTGAGCGCACGCTGGGTGACTGGCGTGTTGCTGGGCTGCCCCCGCCGTTCGCTGTGGCCGATGCTGCAGTGCCCCCTGCCCCACGCGAGGTGCAGCATTTTATCAGCGGCAAAACGCAAGCCGATCTGGTGCTGGGTTTTCCGGCGGTCCGGCGCAACAATCCCGACTATTACGCGCTGGAGATGATGAACCTGATCCTGGGGCGGCTGGGCCTCTACGGACGGCTGGGCAAAACCGTGCGCGAAGATCAGGGGTTGGCCTATTATGCCTACAGCGGCTTCGAGGCCGGTTTCGGGCCGGGGCCGTGGGCCGTGCGCGCGGGGGTCAATCCCAACAACGTGCGCCAGGCCGTGTCCAGTATCCTAACCGAGATGCGACGCATCCAGGACGAGCCGATCAGCGCCACGGAACTGGCCGCCGGGCAACGCTACTTGACCGGCACGCTGCCGTTGCGCCTGGAAACCAACAGCGGCATCGCTCGCCAGATTGTGGAGATCGAACTGTTCGATCTGGGCTGGGACTTTATTGGGCGCTACCCGGAGATTATCGGCGACCTGACAGTGGAAGCTGTGCAAAAGGCCGCGCAAAGCTATCTGCACCCCGACCGCTATGTGCTGGCAATCGCCGGCCCCAGCGTCCCGCCGGCATAATTACGCCGCTGCGCTACAAAGGAGACTATACGCTGCTGCTGGAGAGGGATCTCGACGTGTTGGCGATGGGCGAACTACTGGTTCACCTCGTCGCTACGCGCGTCGGGGCATTGGCCGACGCACCGGGCTTCACCCGTGAACCGGGCGGCGCGGCGGCCAATGTCGCAACCGGTGTGGCCCGCCTGGGGCGGCGCGCCGCCGCGCTGGGCTTGGTCGGTGACGATCCGTTTGGCCGCTATCTTGTGCGGACGCTGGCCGGCTATGGCGTAGAGACAGGCTATATCGGTGTGCATCCGCGCAGCCATACGCCGGTCGCGTTCGTCAGCCGCAGCGAACTCGACCACCCGCCTGATGAACCCGGTGCCGATACCGATGCCGATGCCGCGCCGGGGGCCGCGCAATTCGTCTTCTATCGCGAGGGCGGCGCCGATCAACTGTGGAGTCCGGCGAGTGTGCCGGAGGCGGCGGTGCCGCGCGCCCGCATCGTGGTCGGCAGCGGCATCGCCCTGGCGCGCGCTTTGCCGCGTGCGGCCTTGCACAGCGCGTTTAATCAGGCCGCCGAGACGGGGGCGTTGGTGGCCTTCGATGTAAACTGGTGGCCGGGTCTCTGGCAACACCCGGAGAAGGCGCGTGATGCGTACCACGCCCTGCTACCGCAGGTGGACATCCTCAAGCTGAGTTCGGCGGAGTTGATTATGCTAACCGGGGGGGCGGCTTCGTCGGAGTTGAGCCGGCTCGACGCGCTGCTGCACGCCTGGGTGGGACGCTTGGTGACGGGGCGCAACCGGCCGCTGCTGGTTGCTCTTACCCGTGGACCGGCCGGCTGTACCTATGGCCTCTGGCGACCGGGTCGCCGCAACATGGAAGTCGCCCATCTTGCGGCCTGCGATGTAGCCGTCAAAGATCGCACCGGTGCGGGCGATGCGTTTTTAGCCGGCCTGCTTGTCGCGGTTCTCGACCGCCTAGCCCCATCCGACGCATCCGCCGGCGTGACCGGTAGCGCCGCTATAGCAGCGCAGCACGCAGCACTCGGCACGCAGCACTTGCCACTCGATTTGACCCTGCTTACCCTGGCTGATGTGGCCTTGTGCTTCACCTGGGCCAATGCGTCGGGCGCGCTGGCGACCACCCGCCAGGGAGCCATCGCCGGCCTGCCCGGCCGCAGCAACGTACTGCGTCTGATCAAAGGCAGCCGCTTATCCTGAGCGGCGGCGTTAGCGTCGTTTTTCCCGCAGCAGG
Source organism: Chloroflexia bacterium (assembly GCA_038228295.1). Taxonomy (GTDB): domain Bacteria; phylum Chloroflexota; class Chloroflexia; order QHBQ01; family JAICKM01; genus JAICKM01. The sequence goes on from JBBRPH010000027.1 coordinate 50,214, forward strand.
TTGAACGACGCCACCGCCGCCGCCGCGCCGATGACCAGGAACAGAAGCGCCCCCAGCCACTGATCTTGCAAAAAGCCGCCACTCATCACAGACATACTGGCCGCTGCGATATACATCAAGCCGACTACGCCCAGCACCACCGCAAACACTAACCGTCCCATCATCGCTGTCGTTTCCCTTCCGGTCTGCCTGTGTCAACGTTACTGTCGCCTTAATTATAGCGCATCATCGGCACTTTGCCCAGCCGCGAAGCGCTTGACCACGCGCGCCGGGTTGCCCGCCACTACCACATCGGCGGGGATCTCACCGGAGACCACGGCGCGGAAAGCGACCACCGAGTTCGCGCCGATGCGTGTGCCTTTCAGCACCGCGCTTTGTCCCGCCAACCACACATTAGGACCGACTGTGATTGGGCGGGTGGAGACCGGCGCGTTGGAGTCATGCCGCCGGGCCGGGTCAAGTGGGTGGAAGTCGCTGTCGAAGACGACCGTTGAGCCGAGGATGCACTGCGGGCCGAAGGTGATGGTCGTGTAGGCCATCACGCCCGCGCCGTTGAGCCGCGTGCCGCTGCCTACCTCAATGCGCGAGTCGGGCGTGTAGGTGATAAATACGTTCTTTTCGGCATGGCACCAGGCCCGGATGTCGTCGCCGAAGATTACGCGGCCCGGCCCGCGAATCACGAGCCGGCCGTTGGTCTGGAAATTGCGCCCAAACTGCACGCGGCGGCCTAAACGTAAGCGGAACCAGGCGACCCAGACGCGACTGATCACTGTCGCCACCACGGGTTTCAGGCGGGCACGGAGGCCCACTGGCAGAAGTCCAATCATGCGGCTATTATAGCAGGAGTGGGCCGTGTTGCGTAGGGCAGCGCCGAGTCTGTGTGCGTTATCGCAGTTGTCTGCCGGCGGCGGGACGAAAGGGGTTGGGGATGGAGACTGGAATTGGCGCAAGCGCGATTACGCTGTTCTGGATGCTGATCGCCGTGGCGGCAGTAGCGATCCTGACGAAGTGGGTGCGCCTACCCTACACCGTGGCACTGGTCATCGCGGGGCTGACCATCGCCGTCGTGCCGGGCGCACCGACGGTTGAACTGACCCCCGACCTGATCCTAGCCGTCTTTCTACCGACGCTGGTGTTCGAGGCGGCCTATAATCTGCATTTCGGCCATCTACGTGACGTGCTGCGCACCGTTAGCCTGCTGGCGATTCCCGGCGTGCTGCTGACCGCGACCATCGTCGCGGCGTTAACGCACTGGGTTATGGGTTTCGACTGGCTAATCGCGTTTCTGTTCGGTGCGATTGTCGCGGCGACCGATCCGGTGTCGGTGGTTGCCACTTTCAAGGAGTTGGGCGCGCCTGCACGGCTGCGAATGCTGCTGGAGGGCGAGAGCTTGTTTAATGACGGCACCGCGCTGGTATTATTTCGCCTCCTGCTGGGACTGGCGGTGGCGGGCGCGGTGGATGTGGCCGGCAGCCTGGGGCAGTTCGGATTGGTGATTGCCGGTGGGCTGGCGTTAGGTGTGGCAGGCGGTTATCTTGTCACCCAACTAATGCGCCGCTTCGACGATTATCTGGTGGAGACGGTGCTGACGGTGGTGCTGGCTTACGGCAGCTACTTTCTGGCCGAGCAGTTGCACGTCTCCGGCGTGATCGCGGTGGTCGCCGCCGGCTTGGTGGTCGGCAACTACGGGCAGCGGGTCAGCTTTTCGCCTACCTCGCGCATCGCTGTCGGCCTGTCGTGGGAGTTTTTCGGCTTCCTCGCTAACTCGCTGATCTTCCTGTTCGTCGGCCTCCAGGTGCGGCAAACCCATTTGGCGGCTCATCTGGGGCTTATCGCGCCGGCGGTCGGCGCGGTGTTGCTGGCGCGGGTTGTGACGGTAGGGGTGGCGGCGGCGATTATGCGCCACCTACGGATCGAAGGGTCACTCCCCTGGCGCTGGCAGGTACTGCTGGTTTGGGGTGGGCTGCGCGGTTCGTTGTCGCTGGCGATGGCGCTGTCGCTGCCTTATACGTTGGGCGGGGCCGGGTCCGGGCTGCGCGAGGAACTGCTGGTGCTGACTTTCGGCGTCATTCTGTTTACCTTGCTGGTGCAGGGGGTGACGCTGCGCCCGCTGCTCCAACGCTTAGGCTTGATTCGCAACGATAAGGCTGGGCGGGCCTATGGGGAAATTCAAGCGCGTTTGCGCGCCGTCCGCACGGCTTGCGCGGCGCTGGAAGAGCAGGTGCGCGAAGGCATTCTCACGCCACGGATTGCCGACCACCTGCGCGCCGAATATACAGCCCGCGAAGGGGTGTTGCTGGCCCAGTTTGAGGAGATCCATGTTAGCGACGCAGTGTTGTTCGACGGACAGTTGCGCGCCGGCCACCGCCAACTGCTGACGGTGGAGCGTACCACGCTGCGCGGTCTGCTCACCGCCGGGGCGATTGATGACGAGACCTGGCGCAGCCTGGCCGCCGAGATTGACCAGCGCCTGGCCGCGCTTGATGTAGCGCCTTCCGATGATTCCGATGATTCCGATGGCTTCCTCATGCATCCTGATCTGCCGCTGCCGGAACTTGCATCCGTGCCACGCCCTGATGCTCCGTCGTAATCACGAAACGCCACGATAACACAGCGTAGGATGCTGGGCAAGCGTGCGGCACAACCTACGCTTACGCACGGTGGTCGTCTACCCCGGCTAGGTGGGGCAGCGGCAGGCCGCCGGCTACAGAGGCGGGCGGCACGGGGACTTTGCGATGGACTTCGGCCAAGTGTACTGTGCAGTACGGGCGCTACCATAAGGTAAACTCCTCGCTTGCGTTGCTCTTACTATACCTCCCCTCCCCTCCCTTAAACGGGGTTGACAAACACGGGCCGATTGGGTAGTATGCGGAGATGCCCGCCCGCGACGAGCAGCGAGGAGTCGCCGTGAGTAGCCTGGATAGCCGCAACCGCATAATCGCTGTACCCGATGTGGCCGCCGGCCTGCAACCGACGCGCCCCTCACCCCCCCCCGCTGCGCGCCGCCGCCTGACCCAAGCCCGGCGCGTTACGCAAATCGCCGTACTGGCCTTGATTGCAGCGGGGCTGACCTATACCCTGTGGAAGATGTGGCCGGACATCCGGGCCTATCCCTGGCACATCAACGGCGGTTATTTGCTGGCCGGGTTGATCCTGCTGCTGCTGCGCGGCCCGGTGATTTGCTTTGCCTGGCGCGAAATCTTGCGCCAAATGGGTTATCCACTGCCCGTCGCGACGGCGATCCGTGTTTACTTCTATTCAGGTATGGCGAAATATCTGCCCGGCAGCCTCTGGTATGCGGTGGGTCGCGTGTTGCTGGCCGAGGGGGTGGGCGTACCTAAGATGGTCACGAGCATCAGCATCGCGTTGGAGACGGCGCTGGTCACGGTGGCGGCTATCGCCGTCGGGTCGGGCGCGCTGGCGGTGACGGTGGGCGACTCGCCCTGGTGGCTGGTGCCGATCCTGGCCGCGCTACTGGTCTTCTTGGCTTGGCCGCAGCCCTGGTTCCGCCTGCTGAATTGGGGACTAGGGCGCATCGGTCGCACGTCGGTACCGCTGACAATCAATGGGCGGCAACTGCTGGTGCTGTTGCCGTTGTTTCTGATGAGTTGGATCGTTTACGGCCTGATCTCCTTTTGCCTCACGGCGGCGCTGGTCCCCAATCTGCCGTGGAGCGATCTGCCCGCCGTTACCGGTGTGTTTACTACTACTTGGATCATTGGCTTCCTGACCCTGCTGGTGCCTAACGGCTGGGGAGTGCGCGAAACGTTGCTGACCACCGCCTTGCATACCGCCCCGGTGTTGGCCTTACCGCTCGTGGTGGCCGCCGGCGCGGCCCTCCTGTCGCGGCTCGGATCGATCTTCGGCGAAGCGGCCTGGGCCGGCGTGGCCTGGTTGCTTAAGCCACCACCCGCGCCACGAACCTGATCCGCGCGTGCAGATCGTCCATTGCATCTACGATGACCTCGGCAACCCGTGGCTGGGCGGCGGCGGCGCAGTGCGTACCGACGCGATCAACCGGCGCTTGGCGGCCCGCGGCCATCAGGTAATTGTCGTCTGCGGCGGCTATCCTGGTGCCCCAGCGAGCGATGTGCGCGGCGGCGTGCTGTATCTGCGGACCGGGCGCGGCGGCGGCGGCTATCTCGGCAGCCGCTTGGCCTACGTGGCGCGGACGGGGCGCTTGTTGAAAGCTCTGCGCTATGATATAGTGGTCGAAGATGTATCACCCTATAGTCCGGTTTTCGCGCCCCTGCGGTCTCGCCGGGGCGTTGCGAGTATTGCCGGCGTGCAAAACCTGTCGGGGGTCCATGCCCTGCGCAAATACGGTTGGGGGCCGCGCGGTCTGCTGCCGCGCCTGGTCGAACGCCCCTTGCTGCGGCGGTTTACCGACGTGATCACGGTTTCCCCCGGCATGGCCGACGCCTTGCGAGCTTGGTGGCACCCGCCCGGCGCGCACCTAGCCGTGATCCCTAACAGCGTGGGACCGGCGTTTGCCGCTGTGGCCGCTGCGCCCTTTTTGTCTGCGGTGCGTCAGGAACCCGTGATCCTGTTCCTGGGCCGTTTTGATCCGTATCAAAAGGGGCTGGACCGACTGTTGCAGGCGTATGCCGCCGCCGCGCCGCGCTTGCCGGGTATCCGGCTCGAACTGGCGGGTGGGGGGCCGGCGGCAGCAGTCGCGCAGGTGCGCGACTGGGCCGCCGCGTTGGATCTGCCGGTTGTTGAGGCCGCACCCGGTGCGACGGTAGCCGTCGCTGCTGGGCCGTTAGTGGTGTTACGTGGGCGACTGGACGGCCAAGCTGCGGTTGATGCGCTCTGCGGCTGCCTGTTCCTGGCCCTGCCGTCGCGCTACGAAGCCTGGCCGCTGGTGGCTATCGAAGCCGCCGCCTGTGGTCGCCCGGTTTTGGGCACCGCCGTGATCGGCGTGCGCGATGCCGCGCCGGCCACGGCGCACGGCTGGTTAGTGCCGCCCGACGACGTGGTGGCCCTGGCTGAAGGTATGGTGCGACTCGCCGGCGATCCTGACTTACGGGCCGCGTTAGGGGTGCGGGGGCGGACCTGGGCCGCCGGGTTCACCTGGGACGCGCTGGCCGCCCGTCAGGAGGCTGTCTATCTCGATCTGCTCGCCCGCGCCGGGGGAACCGCCGGTCTGGACGCGCCGGGGGCCGCATCCGCATGATCCTGTTTATCACCCGTAAACACCCGCCCTCGATTGGTGGGATGCAGAAACTCAGCCAAAGCCTGACTGTGGAGGTCAGCAAACTGGCCCCCACGCAAACCATTTCTTGGGGGCGGTCGAGCGTCTTTCTGCCGTTGTTTTTGCTGTATGCCCTCATCCGCGCCGCGCTGACGATCCTCTGTAACCGCCGCATCCAGGTGATCCACCTGAGTGATGCGCTGCTGGCCCCGCTGGGAATGCTGCTCAAGGCGCTGTTCCGCGTGCCGGTGGTGGTGACGGTGCATGGGTTGGACATCACCTTCAGTAATAGCGCCTATCAATGGTTAATACCGCGTTGCCTGGCGCGCATGGACCGTCTGATCTGCGTCAGCAGCACCACGCGCGACCAATGCGTGCGGCGCGGCATCCCGGCGGCACTGTGCGAAGTGGTGCCCAACGGTGTGAACCTGGACGAGTTCACCTGTGGCGCGTCGGCGGAGGCACAGGCGGCACTTGACGTGCGGCTCGGCCCCGCGCAGGACGGGCGCAAAGCCCTGCTGACGGTGGGCCGCCTGATCGAGCGCAAAGGCGTGCTGCACTTCCTCGACACGATCTTGCCGCGTGTGCTGGCCCATTGCCCCGATACTTGCTACCTCGTAGTCGGCGACGGGCCGCTGCACCACCTTTTGGAGACGCGCATCGCCAGCCTGCATCTGCAAGACCGCGTGGTGCTGCTCGGTCAGGTGGACGATGCGCTGCTCAAAGCGGCCTACCGCCGTGCGGCGCTGTTCGTGATGCCCAATGTGCCGGTGCCCAACGATATGGAGGGCTTCGGCCTAGTCGCCCTGGAAGCGGGTGCGGCGGAGCGCTTCGTGGTCGCCTCGCGCATAGACGGCATCCCGGAAGCCGTGGTGCCGGGCGAGAACGGCTTGCTGATCGATCCCGCCGATCCGCAAGCGTTCGCTGATGCGGTGGTGGCCCTGCTGGAGGACGATACAGAGCGCGCGGCGCGCGGTCGTCAGGCGCGGACCTTTGTGCGCGGCCATTATAGCTGGGATATAATCGCCCGGCGCTACAACGATCTGTTCCGGGGCGTGGTGCAGGCGGCGCTGGAACGTGGCGACCTGCCGCGCCGCCGCTGGTGATGCGCCGGGTCGCGATCCTGGGTTGGTACGGTAGCCCTAACCTGGGTGACGAAGCTGAACTGGCCGCTATCCTGGCACACCTGGCCGGTTTCTCCCCCCCGCCCGCTGTGACTGTTTTTTCCCACCACCCCGCTCACACGCAGGCGGCGCACGGCGGCTATCCCGGCGGCCTGCGTGCCCTACCGCGCAACCCGTTTACCGCTGCCGCGCTCCGTGCCCTGCGTGGCAGCCGCCTTCTGATCCTCGGCGGTGGCGGCCTAATTCAAGATCAGACCAGCCTTTACAATCTACCGATCTTCACCGCCTTTGGCCTGGTTGCAGCGGCGCTGGGCCGGCCGCTGTTTTGGTGGGGTGTAGGCGTGGAGCCGCTAGTTACGGGGCTGGGCCGGGCGCAAGCGCGGCTGCTTGTCCGCCTGGCCCCCCCCGGCGGTGTGCGTGTGCGCGATGCCCAGTCGCGCCGCTTGCTGCTCGCCGCCGGGGTACCGCCCGCCCGCGTGGTGGTGAGTGCCGATCCGGCGGTGAGCCGGGGGCCGTGGGCAGGCGACGCGCAGCAGGCGGCGGCTGAGCAACCACCCGTCAATTCAGCCCGCAGCCTTCAGCCCGCAGCACTCGGCAATTCACGGCCCACGGCTCGAGTGGCTTTCTGTGTGCGCGATCTGCCGAACAATCCGAAAGGCGGCAGCTGGGGCTATCTGCTGCCGGTGGCGGCGCAGCGACGGTTGGGTCTCGGCGGGCGGGGGGCAGCGGCGCATAGGCGGCGCGCGACGGCGTTTTACACCCAGTTGGCGGCGGCGGCGGATCACCTGATCGAGCGCTATAACGTGCAGGTGCTGTTTGTGCCGTTCTGGCCGGGACGCGATGACGCGATTGCGGTCCAAGTGCAGGCCCAGATGCACTACCCGGCGCGTGCCACGGCCTATCCCGCGCCGCTGACCCCGGCCCAGGCGCGGGCCTTGCTGGGCACGATGGAACTCGTGGTCGCGGTGCGCCTGCACGCGCTGATTTTCGCGGCGGCCGCGGGGGTGCCGGGGGTGGGCTTCGCTTATGCGCGCAAGATTCGCGGCTTCATGACGCGCACCGGCCAAGCCGCTCACGTCCTCAATCCCGCCACGCTGACTCGGCCGCTGCTGGAGGCCACGCTGGACCGCGTGTGGGCGCAACGCGCCGGCTTGCACGACACCCTGGCGGCGCAGATGGCGGAATTGCAGACGCTAGCCGACGGGGACGCGGCATGGGTGCGCGCTTGGTTGGAGTCGTAGGGCAGGGTGTTAGGATTTCGCGGGGTCGCCGGGGATAGGAGACTCTGCTTTAGGTTCGCCAATGGTCTTTTGCAGATAGGTGCCGGCAATTTTCATCCCGCCCACTCCGAGGATGGTCACGGTCATACGTTGAGCTTGGGTTTTGAACAAGGTACGTTCGCTAGGATTAACGCTATTATCTGCTCCATCCAGCAGGGTCAGCACCACCTCACAAATGATCGCGGGCACGCGCGCCACTTGGGCCGGGTCGTAGTTGTGGGCAATGTTCCGCTGGATCGTCGTCTGGGCCTGACTCGCGTGGCGCAGTAGGTCGTTATGCTCTATCGTGCTGCACCATTGATCATAGGCCATACCGGCTCCTAGTGTCATCTCCGGCAGCGGCCGTTGTCGGTAATCGGGCAGTTCGGCGTAAATACGTAGGACGATCTCCGCCACGATCTGGGATTTATGTTGTTTCAGCCAATAGGTGACGGATTCCATGCGGTTGCCTCCTAGCCGCCCAGCGGTAGCCTGTTATTCCGCAGAGTCTTTGTGCCTACCCGGATCGGGCAGCAGGACGGCACCGACCCCGTTGCGATAGGTATGCGGATCGTCGCCGGCTCTCCAAACGGTTACGCTACCCTCGCCCCAAACGCTCCACGCGCCGGCGGTGTGCAGCAGCGCGGTGTCTTCGTCAATGCCGATCATAGTGTAGTCGGCGGGGATCCGGCGGCGCAGATCGGTGACACTGTGATCGGCGAACATCCAAGCATTGTCGAAATGTGGAATCAGAAACCAGTGCGGCAGCAGACCGAGCGCCGGGATAGGGCTAAACGGCTGCCCAGCGTGCATAGCGTCGGGATTATAGGTTAAGCCGCCGAGCATCATGCTGCCCGCACTGCACCCGGCCAGGGCCGCGCCGGCTTGGAAGCGCGCCAACGTGGCGTGCCAGACCGGCGAATCGCGCAATGTCTCCACCACATATTCCGGCCGGCCGCCGGAGTAATAAATCACCCCGGCAGCGGCCAGTGCCTCTACCCAGTGCGGGTCGTGCGCGTCGGCACGGCTATAGACCGGCACGCCGTAGGCTGCGGCCCCCAACGCGGCAAAGTGTTGTTGCCCCAGCGCGATCCAATCGGCCGGATTTTCCAGACCGGCGGCCGTGGGCAGGATGGCGACGTTGCGCCCGACGGTGGCTACGCGCTGTAAGACTTCGCGGTCTACCTCATTCATCACCGGTAAGAACTCGCCGGAACCGGCTAGCAAGAGAGGTGCAGTGGGTAGGTGCGGCATAAAGGTGTTGCCTAATGGTTGCGCCGCCATGCGGATGGCAGTCTGGGACGGGAAGCAACTCCGCTGTCGCTGACGGTTCCCTCGCTACGGCGCTTAAGGCGGCATTACGCGCTGTTCAGGTCGTATGCGTTTAGTGTTCTTGCGTGTTGTTCGCTACGCCGGCCTCTTGCCGGGTTTGCGCGTCCTGGTAGATGCCGGCCAGTTCGCCAAGCAGCCGGGCGCGGGTGGCGACATCCACGTTCATGCCGGCGATCTGCGCGCGCACGGTCTCTTCCGGTGTGCCGTTGCGCACAGCGGCTTCGACTTGCGTGCGGGCCAGGCCATAGACGGCTTCCGGTTGGACTGCATTGCTAACTTCCGCTTCGCTCTCACTGCCGCCAAAAAGCGAATTCCAGCCACTCGTGATGCTGTGGCCGATGGAGTTAACCCCGCCGGCGATGCTGTTGCCGACCGCGCTAGCCCCGTTGACGACAGCATTGCCCACGTAGCTTGCGCCGTTTGCGATAGCGTGTCCGGTGTAGCTCGCACCGTCGGCGATGCCGTGGCCGACCGCTGCGGCTCCGCGTGCGATGCCCCGCCCGGCTGAGCCTATGGCGTGCCCAACGGTGCCGACCCCGCGCCCGATATAGCCGACTCCTTTGCGCGCCGTCTCGCTGTAATGGCTTTCGCCGTTTACCTCATCGGTGCTTTGCGTACCCATGTCGGTTACGGTCAAGCCTTTCGGGTCGGCACCGGGCAGTTGGTTACCGTGGCCCTGTTGCAGTGCGCCGGCCGTTACCGGCAATGCGCCGTGCGCGGTGAGGGCGTAGTGACCGAGACCTAGTAAGCCCAACCCGCCGCTGCGCTCCGCCTCGCCCAGCAGCCCCATGTTCATGCGGTAGTTGTGGACGGTGCCGTGCGTCAGTGCTTCACCACCGGCCGGTACTGCGTCGCCTTCGACACGGTAGTGAGTCGAGTCAATCGCCCGTCCGTCGCGTTTGTGGGCGGCGTTATAGGTATCCAGTTTCGCGGCTTCGCTGCGATTGATGCCCGGCGATTGGAAGGTGGTGACCTGGCTGACCAGGCCGGGGTACTCACTAGCCGCCGTCTGGGCCAGCGCCCCGCCCAGGCTATGGCCGGTCACAATGGCCGGGCCGGAGCGCGCCGCCGACTCCATAGCTTGGCGGATCACGGTGCGGTTTAGCTCAAACTGGTCGTGGCCGACCCCATCGGGGTTGAAGTCGGTGGCAATGTCACCCCATTCCGACGGTTGGGTGCCGCGGAAGCAGACCACACTGGCTTGGCGCGGCTCGGCGGAGAAAAAGACACGCATCTGCATCCCGTTGCGCCCGGCGATCAATGGGCCGGCCGTGTAGTGGTGCCGGCGCAGCAGCGCGACCTGTTCGTTGCTGAGGGTGTCGGCATAGCCCATCACATGGGCCATTTGCTCAATCAGCGCATCGTGGGTTAGATCCGGCTTACCGGGCGCGGCAGGGTTGCCGCTCTGATCGTGGCCGTCCCCAACCCGCTGCGCGACTAAACTCTGCGTGTGCTCGGCGCTGCGCTGGACCGCTTGTGGGGCCGCACTTTCCGTAGCCAATCCCCCCAGGGCCGGCGATGCGGTAGTGGCCTGACCAGCAGGACTAGCGGTTTGGGAGGCTTGCGCGGCGGGTGCGTCTGTCAGTTCCGCTCCTGCGGTCATGTTCTGCTCGGCTGGCCGCATAGCATCGCGCGCGAGGGGGGTAGCGCTCTGCTCGGTCCGGGCGGCGCTACGCTGTAGCATTTGTTGGACAGCGCGATTGCCGTGGGTCTGCTGCACTTGCTGGGCCAGGGCCGCCCGCACCACGCTGTTGCCGCGTCCGCTTAGGCGCGAGTCCCCCAGGTGCAAACCGCTGGGCGTGGCAAGCGACTCGCTGGTTCGCTGCACTGCGTCGGGGGTCGCTGCTGCCGGGTGCGCACGATGGTGTTCCTGCTCGTGTGCGTCGTTGGCTTGGCTGGGGGACATAATCAGCACCTCGCGTCGGCTTGAAAAGCAATAATATTCTACATCGTCATCAAAGGCCCAAAGAAGCGTGGCTACCGTGTCAGTATAGCACAGTTTATGCCCTGTGAGAAGTGGCAACTTGTAGTTGCTGCTGCAAATTGGCGGAAATGAGACACGCGATACTTAGCGCTATTTGCTGTCCCGCTTTCAAGAGGCCAGGCCGCGCCCCACCAATTCGGCGCGCGCCTGATCGGCTTGGTCGGTGGCCTGCTGGTCGCGTACCCATGTCAGCAGTTCAGCCACGCCGTCGGCAAAGTGCACCGTCGGTGTGTAGCCTAGCAGCCGCTGCGCCTTGCTGATGTCGGCGTAGCAGTGGCGAATATCGCCCGCACGGAACTGGCCCACGATCTCGGGAGCAATGGCCTTGCCCAAGCCTTGCGCCAGCGCCTCCGCCACCTCGCGCACCGTCACACGCAGGCCGGTGCCGATGTTCAGCGCCTCATAATCGGCCGCATCCGTTTCCAGGGCACGCAGGTTGGCCTGTACGATGTCGCTGACATGGATAAAATCGCGCTGTTGGCCGCCGTCCTCAAAGATCAAAGGCGCCTTATTATTCAGCAATCGTCCGCTAAAGATCGCCGCCACCCCAGTGTAGGGATTGGATAGCGCCTGGCGCGTCCCGTAGACGTTGAAATAGCGCAACGCGACCGTCGGAATGCCGTAGGCGCGGCCCACAGCCAGGCACATCTCCTCTTGATCGCGCTTGTTGATCGCATAAATCGAAGTCGGAAAGAGCGGCTTGTCTTCATCGGTGGGGATGGGCGTGGCCGGGCCGTCGCATAGCGGGCAGTGCATTTCCCAGTCGCGGGCCGCCAATTGGGCTTCGCCGCGTAGTTTGGGATAGACGCCACCATGTGTAGGGCATCGGTAGGCGCCTTCGCCGTAAATAGACATGGATGACGCGACGATCAGCTTGCGGACGGCTCCCCGGTCGGTGGTCAAGGCTTCGAGCAACACTGCCGTGCCGAGCGTATTGGTCCGCGTATAGCGCACGATCTCGTACATGGACTGGCCCACGCCGACCTCGGCGGCCTCATGGTACACCACCTCGATGCCGGCCAGCGCGCGACGCACGGCGGCGGCATCAGTGATGTCGGCCTGGTAGAACTCGGCGGCGGGATGCAGGTAGTGCGGGCGACCATCGGCTCCCAACGGCTGCGGGCCGTGGACCTGGGGCAGCAGCGCGTCCAGCACGCGCACCTGATGCCCGCGTGCGATCAGTGCGTCTACTAGGTGCGAGCCGATAAAGCCGGCCCCGCCCAGCACCAATACCCGCTCACTCCGACCCGGCGTAGCCTGCCCATGCCCGTTCGTGTTGCTCATACCTGCTCCTTTTTTTCACTCTGCTCAACCGGGGCGCGGCTTTTGACTGCCTGGCGGTGGCGCACCTGTGGGCCGTATAAGCCGGCGGCGGCATTCCAGCGGATGCGGAACAGGCCGCGTAGCGCACGCACGGCATCACGCCCGATCCGTACCTTCGTGCCACGCTCATCATGCCAGGTCACGGGTACTTCCATGATGCGATAGCCCCGCCGCTGGGCCAAATAGAGGATCTCGGCATCGAAACTGAAATCATCGAGGCGACCGCGGCGGAACAGGTCGTGCGCGGCTTCCCGGCGGAATGCCTTGAAGCCACAGGTTACGTCGCTGATGTCGCGTGTCGCCAGCAGATCACTCAGCCAGGTGAATACTTTGCCCAGCCGTTCGCGCAGCCAGGGCTGGCGGCGCACCAACACCGAGCCGGCCATTTTGCGCGACCCGATAACCAGATCCCACCCACTTTCAAGCCAGGGCCAGAACTTGTCTAATTCACTGGGCGGGGTGGAGAGGTCGGCATCGGTGAACAACACATATTCGCCGCGACCGGCAGGCATCCCGGCGCGTAGGGCTTTGCCTTTGCCGCCGTTCGGCCCGTTAGCGATCACACGGTGGTGGGGTACGGCGGCCAGCAGTTCACGGGCCAGGGCAGCGGTGCTGTCGCTACTGCCGTCGTCCACCGCGATCACTTCGTAGCTGTAGGACTGGGCAGCCAGATAGGCCAGCAAGCGCGGCAAACTGTCGCGCATCCGTGCCGCTTCATTATACATCGGGATGACCACCGACAACCGGAACTCAGCGGGAGACGCGGACACACATACCTCCGATAGGCAAGCGACCTCATGCAGCACCGGTTTGCCTCGGCACCGCCGCCTAGCATACCACACGCTGGGCAGCTACGTCAAGGCCGGCTCCGCCGCCTTGACCCTCGCTCGGCGGGGAATAGGCGTATGGGCGCTCTCATATTTGCTTGTGGGCGCGGGCGAGTGGTATAATAACCGAGAGTTGGTGCCACGGGCGACTGTGGCGTGGCCTTTTCTAGCGGAACTTGCCGGAACGGTCAACGCCGACCGGGCCGGGCACTTCAATGATGAAGGAGAATCTGATGGCAATTGATCCTTCCCTGGTTTGCTTTTTCCAGGGCGACTATGTGCCCCTGGCTGAGGCCAAAGTCGGTATCCTCACGCACGCTTTTAGCTACGGCACAGGCTGCTTCGAAGGTATTCGCGGCTACTACAATTCCGACCACGATCAGATTTACGTCTTCCGTCTCGATCAACATTACGCCCGCCTGAGCCAGTCGGCACGTATCGTGATGATTGACATCCCCTACAGCCCGACCGATTTGGGTGAGATGACGTTAGAGTGCATTCGCCGCAGCAATCTACACACCGATGTCTATATTCGTGCGTCGGGCTATAAGTCGTCGGAGATAATCGGTGTGCGCCTGCACAACCTGGAAGACGAGCTGTACATCGTGGCCCAACCGTTCGGCAACTATATTGATATTGACCGGCCGCTCCGCGCCGGGGTGTCGTCGTGGCGGCGGGTGGACGATAACATGATCCCGGCGCGGGCCAAGATCACCGGCGCGTATATCAACAGCGCCTTCGCCAAGACCGAGGCGTTGCTCAACGGCTTCGATGAGGCGATCATGCTCACCGGCGACGGCCATGTGTCGGAAGGCAGCGCGGAAAACCTGTTCATGCTGCGCAAAGGCACGCTCTACACGCCGCCGGTGACGGACAACCTGCTCGAAGGCATCACACGCGACACGATCATCACGCTGGTGCGTGACGAACTCGGCGTGCCGGTGGTCGAGCGCCCGATTGATCGCACCGAACTCTATGTGGCCGACGAATTGCTGCTCTGCGGCACCGGCGCGCAGATCGCCCCGGTCGGCAGCGTGGACCACCGCGCCATCGGCAACGGCAGCGTGGGCGAACTGGGCCGCCGCCTGCAAGCGCTTTATTTCGACGTAGTGCGCGGCAACGTAGCGAAATACGCCCATTGGTGTACGCCGGTCTACGGCCAAGCCGCCGCCGAACACGCCGAAAAGCCGCATCGCAGCAGCGCAGCCGCTACCAACGGCCACAGCCATGCGCCCGGCACCCCGATCGGCAACACACCACTGCCGCAGAAGTAGGGGCTACGGCGACCAACCCCGGTAGTGGTGGGCCCTGTCGCTCTAATGCTGCCGCGCTGCCCTGTCGGAGCAACCGCCTAGCTGTGAAAGAGTTGTTATCCAGCTCTCACAGCTAGAGCCTGTTATGCACTTTCTAGGCGTAGGACACCTGCCACAGCGGGATGCCGTAGACCGAACACAAACCTGCGAGAATCAACAACCGGCTAGGTTGTTGTCAAACATTCTTAGCACACTTCATGAGTACTTATCAGGG
>JBBRPH010000028.1:0-63342 GCA_038228295.1 Chloroflexia bacterium
TCGAGGCGAAACCACCGATCCAGTCGGCTATTTGGCCGTTGAGGCCAAAGGGTTGGGGCTGCTCAAGCGGAAGCGCCCACGGGCCTTAGCCCGCATCCCCGACTTGACAACGGCCACCGAGTCCTTAACTTGTAGCTGATGAACTTACGTATAATAGGTGTGCTGTTTTAGCGATTGCTCCACTATCCTAGCGAGGTCCAGCCATGAACCGTTACATCCGTATTCTCTTGCTGCTGCCCCTGCTGGGGCTGCCCGCGTGCCTGGGCGACCCGAATCCCACTGCGCCGACCCTGGTCGGCGGCACTGCGACGGTAGCAGCGACCATAGCCGCGACTGCTGCGGCCACACCACCCACCGGCACTGCGGCGATTCTTGCGAGTGACACGCCTGCACCGCCGGCCACTGCCGCAGTTAGTGACATCCCCGCATCGCCCACTGCGCCGACCCCCAGCGCCACGACCGGCCCCGTGAGTGACACGCCTGCGCAAGCACCTAGCAGTGCGGTGCCCAGCGATACGCCTATGCCGCCCACCGACATCCCAGTAACTGACACCCCGGCGCCGCTGCCGGCGACCACCACTCCGCGCGCCACAGCACCCCCGCCGCCCGCCGCCATCGCCCGCCCCGCCGCAACCCTCCCGCCGACCGCGCGGCCTACCACCCGACCCGCGAGCGCGCACGCACAGACCTTAGTGCTGCTAACGACCGGCTTCGGCAAGCCTGACGACCTGACGGTGGATCCGCGCACGGGAGCGATCTACTTTGGCGACTTCACTAACAATGCGGTTAACCGGTTGGATCCCGCCGGCGGCGCGCCCCAGCCGGTGGTGACGGGCTTGCACGAACCGGAAGGCATCGCAGTGCGGCCCGATGGTCAGTTGGTGATCGTGGAGCAGGCGACGAATCGGCTCTGGCTGGGCGATCCGCAAACCGGGGCCAAAACGCTGCTGCGTCAACTGGTGAACACCACCGGGCAGGACGGCGTAGACGGCATCGCCTTCGACACGGACGGGCGCATCCTGGTGCCCGACAGCCCCAATGGGCGCGTATTGAGCCTGGCCGCCGACGGCAGCGACCTGCGCGTGCTGGCGACCGGCTTCCGCCGGCCCACCGGCGCGGTGCGTCTACCCGACGGCGACTTGCTGGTGGCCGATGAGTTTGGTAACGCGCTCGACCGCGTGACCCCCAGCGGGCACAGCAGCCTTGTGGCGAGCCTCTACCAGCCCGACGACGTGGTGCTAGGCCCGGACGGCATGGCCTACCTGCCCACCTTGAACGGGAGCATCTATCAGGTGAATCCGCAAACGGGTACCAAAGTCGCGCTGATCACGGGTCTTATCCTGCCGCACGGCATCGGCATTGATGGGCAGGGCCGCGTCGTGGGAGCCGAACAGGGGCGCAACCGCATCTTCCGCTTGGAACCGTAAACGTAGACAGCGTTGCGTGCGGCTGTCGGGCTAAGGCACGGGCGGCAGGGTTAGCGCCGTTACTGGGTGAGGACCGCCGAAGCGGGCATCCCACGGCTTGGGGCTGCTTACTTGCAGCACCAGCAACGGCTCCGGTGTGGGATTCCAGATGCGGTGATAGGCGCCCATCGGCACGCGCAAGAGGTCGCCCGCACACACCGCATGGGTCGTCGGCCCGATCTCGATCCGGCCGTTGCCTTGCACCACATAGAGCAGATGTTCCGCGTCGGCGTGGCGGTGGTAATAGACCTGTTGCTCCTCGGTGAAGCAATAGAGATCAGCGATCAAGCCTGTGCCGGCCAGCAGCGTCGTCCAGGTGTAGTTCTCACCACCGTAGCGCACCTGCTCAAACAAATTAGCCGCCGTCTCTATAGGGGGCGTGGTCATCGGGTAGTCTCCTCAGCGGAGGCGCGGTGCGCCAGCCAAATCGCCATCTCAGCGGCGAGCGGTTCATGCAGCACCCGCGCCAGGGTGCCATCGGGTTGCGGCTGCAAATCCCACAGCCCCGACTCGTAAAAGGCGGTGGTGTCCTCCCAGTCGGGCGGCCCCAGCACAGGGTACAGGCACACACCCTGCATATCCACCCCCACCGCCCGCGCCGCGTCCACTTCGACCAGCAGATCACGCAGCCACGGCGCACGCCGTTCGCGCGTCTCACCCGTCTCGGCAATGACGATCGGCCCGCCCCAGCGGTCCGACGCGAATTGCAGCAGCCGGCGGATCGGCCACCAGCGTGGGTCGGCGGGAGTGAGGAAGCTGCGCGGCCGCTCATACTCCCACTGGCAGAGCGCATAGATATTCAGCCCGACCACGCCCAGGTAACGGCGTGCCCCACCCAGCTCAGGATAGCGCGTACCGGCCAGCCAATCGAACGATTCGGTGACGGCCCACTCGCTCCAGCGCTGGGCCGCGTCGGCTAGGTCAGGCGCATCCAGCGGCGCGACAGCACGCACCAACGGGTCGCAACTCAGCACGCCCGCGCCGGGAGCCACATCCCAGATCGCGTCCAACCCGGCCACAGTCGCGCGCACCAATTGCGCTTTCAGATCGCCTGCCCGCCCCGCAGCCATCGGCGCAAAGCGCCGCGCATCGCCGGCCGCCCAGGCGAAGTACGACGGCTCGTTGATCGGTGTAACCCACAGATCGTGCGGACTATCCAGCGTGGGCCGCACCGCACGGGCAAACGCCGCGCAGAAATCGGCGAAGCGGGTCACAAAAGCGGGGCTGAAGGGGTCCACATCGTCCGGGTAACCGTAATGGCAAAGATCCCAGATCAGGCACATCCCCTCGCGGCGCGCCGCCTCAGCCATGCGGGTCACGACGCTGAAATCGTACTCTCGGCCCGCGAAGCGGTCGCACCAATGCCAGCGCGCCGCCTCGCGCACCGTGCGAATGCCCACTGCCGCCATGCGCGCATAGTCGGCCCGACACAGGCGATCATGTTGCGTAGCGGCCATCTGGTCCAAGCGGCGACCCGCCGTGTTGACATGGGACGAGCATTCGATCCCGCCGATGAAGAAACTAGGGAACAGGGGTTCCGCGACCGGGTTCAGCACAGAGGTGGGTTCCTAGGGCGCACGGGAATAGGCGAGGGTAAGGGCTCCCCAATAGAGCCACCCATTACGAAGCCGCGCTGCCGTGCGTCATTATATCATTTTGTGTATGCGAGCGCCCGCTTAGATTCAGCGGGTCGGTACATATTGCAGCGGTCCGACCTGCCGCACCATGCCCTTCAACTCCATCAGCGTCAGCGTACTGCTGACGGTGTGGACCGGCAGGCCGCTGCCGCGCGCAATCGCGTCTATGTGCTGCGGCTCGGCATCGCGGCGCAGCCAGGTCAGCAGGGTGCGCTCGGTGGGGTCGTCGGGTAGGGCCAACACCGCCTCGACGTGATCGGCCACCATGCCTAACTGCAACTCCTCCAGGATGTCAGCCACGCTTGTCACCGGCTTGGCCCCTTGCTTAAGCAGATCGTTCGGCCCCTCACTTTGCGCGCTGAAGATATTACCCGGCACCGCAAACACCTCGCGGCCCTGCTCCAGCGCGAAACGCTGTGTGATCAGTGCGCCGCTGCGGAGACCCGCCTCCACGATCAGCACGCCCAAACTGAGGCCGGAGATGATGCGGTTGCGGGGTGGAAAGTTGATTGCGTCGGGCCGTGTGCCGGGCGGGTAGTCGCTGATCACCGCGCCGCGCCCTTCGGCCACGATGCGCCGCGCTAGCACCCGGTTCTCCGGCGGGTAAATCTGATCCAGCCCCGACCCCAGCACCGCCACAGTACGCCCTCCGGCATCCAGCGCCGCCTGGTGGGCCAGCGTATCCACGCCGCGCGCCAAACCGCTGACCACCGTCACTCGGCTGCGCGCTAGATCGCCGGCCAGTTGGGCGGTCGCCTGCCGCCCGTAGGGGGTTACCTGGCGTGTGCCCACCACACCCACCGCCCAGCTATCATCGGGCACCAATTCGCCCAACATATATAGCACAGGCGGCGAGTTATCAATCTCCCGCAGGCGGTCGGGGTACGCGGCATCGTCCCAAGTCAACAGACTCGCCCCCAGCGCCGTCAACTGCGCGGCCATCGCCGCCGGGTCATAGCGTTGCCGCGTCAGCAACAGACTCTCGACCGTTTTACCGTCCAGCCCCGCCGCGACCAAGTCCCCCACAGGGGCCGCCCAAGCCGTCGCCACATCGCCCAACTCGTCCAACAACCGGCGCAGACGCACCGGCCCCAGCCCCTTGACCAAGTTAAAGCCCACATACGCAAGCGACGGCGCAATTTTGGCTAACGGCGACATCCGATTCCTCTCCAACGCACTATTCTGATACGACTGCCGGCTGGTATGTTGCCGACACAACAAATTCATACAGTTCTTTTTTCGAGTTACGTTTGCGTAACACTGCGACCTGAACGGAGTGAAAGCCTAATTGCTCTAATAATTAGGCGTAGATGGTATCCACCGGCACCAGCGTATCGTAAAACTTAGAGTTACCCACGATGTAATAAATTTTGGCTCCCGGCGCTAACACCTGACGTAACTGATCCAGATGCAGGGTCATATCCACGAAATATTTATGCACATAGTTCGCTAGCAACGGGCTGCGCGGGCGAATCTCGTCCAACATATGCGTAAAACTTGCATCCGACAGGGTATTTTCGTCCGCGTACCACGGGCCTAGACGGCTGGTGGCGCTGCCCCAGGTGCCGCCAATCGCCTGCCAATCCAGATCACCTGCTTCATGAGCGGCCTGTAGGTAGCCTAGCCAGTACATATAAGGGCGCACTTCGCGGATGTAGCTAAAGCGGTTCGGATAGGGCGGTGAGGTGATAACGTGATCGTACAGCCCGGTAGCGTGCTGGGCAATAGCACGAGCATCACCTGTGTAGATACGCACACGTCCTAGTAGCGCAGGCCCGGCAGTAGTAACAATCCCTTGCACGCTGCTGAGAAAGGCGTCGAAAATCTGATCCTGCTCGTCTGGAGTAAACAGCGTCGCTTGCCACGGCTTAAACGACATGGACTGGTGATTAAAGGCCGCATTGGACCAAGCTAACACAACCTGACAGAATGCCAGTAGATTCAGTTGGAAAGCCGCATCACTGACACCGCCCGTGCGTCGGTGCTGTAACTCGTGAAATAGCCGAGCCAAGATCGTTAAGCGCGCTGCTGACCACCAGCGTTCAATATGTTGAATGGGAGGAATCCATAACGGATCGGCAGTATCTCTCGGTAGCCTAGCCCGCTGCACTACATTACAGGCCAAGTCGTGGGCGCTCGTTAGATCCACCGCGCTATAGTTGCCCGTCTTGACTACGGCCACCCAGGCGAGGAAAGGATTGATCTCCACCAAATCGCAGCTAATTCCTTCTTCCGCACACACCAACCCTGTCGTCCCAGTGCCGGAAAATGGGTCCAGCACCCGTTGCACGCCGCTGCTAACCTGCAAGATTTCGCGCACTACTTTGACGGAGTAGGCGGGTGTTAGACGTAGCCAGCCGTGCCGTCCCTGTGTGCGGTTGTGCTTAAAGGTCAAGTCTGCGCGTTGCGGAACCAAGAGGCTCATAGCAGTAATGCCTCTAAAACTGACTCCATTTCGCGCCGCAGAATCCCAGCATGGCGTTGAAAGAAAGCGGCCAAGTCGTAACCCAACACGTCACGGCTAAATTGATAAGTTGAGGTAGCAGGTGATCCCCCCAACGTCCCATAAAGAATTAGCCAACGCGCTTTCTTATAGCGGATCGCTACAGTGTCATCAATCTGAGTGGAAAGGAGTACAACAACCGGCAGGTAGCCCTCAGCGTAGGCGGCTCCCGCATTTGCTAAATCGGCATTTTTCCGCTTCGAGTCTTTACTCTTATAACCCTGTCGCACTTCAAAAACCGCCCCCTGAAGTGCCGCACCGACGGTTGGGGTGACTCCTACTGCGTGGGTAGCCGCTTGCTGCCAAGCGACTACGGCCGCGTGGCGCGTGCTACGTACTGTGGCGGTTACAATCCGACTATCAAGTGCCAAAGTTTGCTCGGCACCACTTTGCTTTGTGGCTTGATAAGACCATATAGCTTCGGCTAAAGTCAGGCCCAAGGTGTCTATCAGGATTTGTTGGAACAACCGTTGGCACCCAATACCGATTTGGCGGTACACCGAAGTCATGCCGCCTGCGGCCCGATGTGCTGCATAGAGCAACGGAGAATCTAAACCGAACCATGTATAAAAGGGATCACCACCATACAAAGTTTGAAACTTAGCCAAGGTCAAGCTCTTGCTATGGCCGAACTTTGGCCGGTACTGCTTGCAGATTGCGAGCGGTTCCAACAAGATACGGAGGTAAGATTCGTCGGAACTAGGCGGGCTGCTATCAAGCATGAAGCAGGCTCTCTTTCCGTGTGCAGATAAGTGACGGAATAACACAAAGCTACCGCTAGTCTACCACGTCGCCCAGGCAGCCGCAAGCGGCCACCCCCGGCCCGCTTGACACTCGATGGGCCGCCGCCTACAATGGGTTTAGCAGCTGCTCGCTGTAACCCACGTCGCGGCCGGCGCGTATACACTGGCAATACGGCCTAGCTGCACCCATGATTCCTGCTCAGGAGACCCGCATGACCCAACCCGCTGCCCCCTGGATATGCCCACAATGCGGCCATAGCAACCGGCCCGGTGCCCGTTTTTGTAGCACCTGCCGCACGCTTAACCCGGCGCAGGCCGAGGCGCAGACGCGCCGCGTGCCGCCGCCTGCCGGAGCCGGGGGACCTTTATCCGCACCCACCATCCCGGCGACCGGCCCCATTGCCGGCGCCGGCGGGCCGGCGCACGAAATCCGCCAGGCCGGCCGGCAACTGGTCGAGACGGTCGGCCGGCCGGCGCTGGATGGGCTGGAACAATGGATCTTGCTGCGCTACCAGCAGTTGCCCGCGCTGAACGGCGTGGCGCAAGAGGTCGGCAATCTGCCGATCCCCGAATGGGGCGCAGAACGTAACTATGTGGCCGACTTCCTGGGCCGCGCCGCCGCGCAACTCGATCCCGCTAAACGCTACAGCATCAGCTTCCTGGGGCGCAACGGCCTGGGCAAAAGCACGCTGGCAAACGCGCTGCTGGGGGCATCCTACCTACCCGAAGCCTTCCGCGAACCGGTGACGGCGGCGGTGACGCGCGTGCGCGCCCTGCGTGACCGACCGGCTACGGATGTGCTACGTGCGCAGGGCAGCACGCCTGACCAAGCCCAAGTCTGGGTGGACTATTTCGATGAGCCGAGCTTCCTGGCTGAGGTACTGACCGAGTATTATACGCGGCTGAACCGCGTACCGGGAGTTAACCTACCGGTGCCGACTACGCTCGACAGCAACGCTTTCGAGGCGGTGCGCCGGTTGCACAGCAAGCTGCGTGACGATCCCGAAGCCAGTGCCAACGCCGCCACGCTGGAGAGCCTGCTGGAGGCGTTCCTACGTGTGCGGGCGGGCCTGCCCGCCGGTCGCTGGCTCACTTATGAGCAGGCGCGCCGGCAGATCAACGAAAAAGAGGCCGGCGGGGTCGACCGCGACCTGCTGCGCGTGACGCGCGAAGTGGTCTACTATGTGGACGACAGCAGTACACCCAACCCCATCTTGGCGACATCAGGCATCGAACTGATTGACCTACCCGGCCTGGAAGCCGACGTGAGCTACCACGAGCAGACGACGATGCGCGCCTTGAACGAGGCTGACGCGGTGATCGTGGTGTTGCAGGCGCGCCGCCCGGTGGAGAAAAACACGCTGGCGGCGTTGGCTGAATTGGCCCGCCGCAAAGGTTGGTCGGCAGAGTATCGCGAGAAGTTCGGCGCGAAAGTGTTTATCGCGCTCAACCGGGCCGACGAGATCGATCTGCAACCGGCGACTATCGGCGAGTACTTCGGCAACAATCGCACCGGGCTGGAAACGATCATCCACGAGATGGTAGACCCGGTGCTGCCGGGCTATTGGGCCGGGCACGGCGGTGGCGACCGTGCGCCGTTTTATCTGGTCAGTGGCTATGCGGCGCTGTTTGCCCAGCAGCAGTTGCGGCGGCTCAAAGGCGACCCGCTGGTCGTCAACGCGCCGACTTTATTTCCTGACCTCAAAGATCGCGGCGAACTGATCTACAAGACCTATGAGAGCATTGCCGCGCAGGTGCCCTATAGCCCGCGACCGCAGCGCGCCTATGACATGGAGTGGCTGCTGCAAATTTCGGCTATCCCCGACCTGAAAGCGGGCATCAGCGCGTTTGTCCGCACGCGGCGCTTTAGCTCGTCTATGGAGCAGGCGGGGCAAGGCTTGGCCGATGCGCGCAGTCGGATGCGCAGTCTACTGACGCGCTATGTGGATAACCAAGGTGTGCGGCCCGACCAATATGATCGTTTCCGCCAGATGGGCACCGACATCCAAGTGGCCTGGGAGCGCATTGACCGCGCCGCGCAGACCTTGCGGCGCAGCTTCACCGAGGCGATCCTGGCAACGCAGCGCGAGTTCCCCAACCGGCCCGATCCGCAGAAGCCCGACCGCCTCACGGCGCGGCTCGACGAACGGGTGCAGGCGGTGAAGACCAAGCTGGGCGAGTCGCTCAACCGCAGCGAAAGCGATCTGCGTCAGGCCGCGCTGGACGGCAGCGGCGGCACGCCGCGCCCGATGCGGAACCTGGAAGACCTAATCAGTGCCACGCCTGACCTAGTGAACCAAGCCAGCATCTTGCAGGCGGATCGGTCGGCGCAACTGGTGCTGGACCTACGCAACGAATTGGACGCGCAATTCGCCGCCGCGGCCCCGGAGCTGGCGAACATCCTGAGCGACGGCTTCGAGGGGCGGCTCAAGGCGCTCGGCTTTGCCGCCGGGCTGCGCCATTTGACTTACGACCAACCCGATCTGAGCCAGCGGGCCGACACGGATTACCGCCGAATGTTGAGCGATTTGCGCGCCCGCTATATGGACATGGTGCGGACGGTGCTGCTGCGCGAACTGGTGGACCCGGTGAACAGCGTGGAAGATGAGCGCAGTACGCTGCTCCAGGCGCTAGCCGCCGCCCAGCAGCCGGTCCCCGCCACTGCCGCGCCCAAACACGCGCCGCGCAAAGGCTTCCTGGGCGCGCTGGAAGGCGCGTTCGATAACCCGCCCGACCCCAAAGCCGTCGCGCCCGCCCCCCCGCCGCCGACCTTCAGCCAAGCGTACAGCCTGTCGCTGATGGTGGTTGAGACGATCCAGGTGGAGCTGCGGCGCAACCGGGGCGACATCGCGGCCAGCACCGGCAAGGCGCGCGCCCTGGCCCAGCAGGCGTTCGGAATGTTGAGCGAGCGCATGAAAGCGGTGGGTGAGCCGCTCAAACGGCTCTACTGGCTGGAACTGTCGCGGCTGCAAAATAATATGCCGCGCAACGACAGCATCCAAGACCTGGTAGACGCGCTGGCCGCCGAAATGAAACGCCGCGTGGTGAGCGATGCCGCCCTGCGCGGACGCATCCTGAGCGAACCCGACCCTGATGAGCCGCTGCGCCGCGCGGTGGCCCTGATTGATAAACTGGATGCCGCCGCCGGTGAGCCGCTCCGCACCGATCTCCGCACGCTGGCCGAGCAAATTACGGCGGCGGCCGATGCGCGGGCGCGGCGCTAGACCTACCGCCGTCGGCGCAGGATTTTACCCAGCAGGCCACCCCGCGCATCCACCGGCCGCCGGCTGAAGGCGCGGAACTCCACCATGTCGAATTTGCAGTAGGGGCAGGTTGAGCTGGTCATGGTGATCGTGTTACGGCAGCGCGGGCAGTATTCCAGCCCATTCATCCGCATCTCGCGCAAGCGCTGCCCCGCCTCGCGCGCGCGCTGCTCCGCTGACTGTGCCGAGTTCGGCGTTCTGAGTTCGGCGGTCGGCGCCGGCGCCGGAACGGAATTTCGGCTTCTGAGTTCGGCATTCTGAGTTAGGGACGTGCGCTCTTCCTGCGGAGGGAAGGGAGTGGGAGTCGCTGCGGCGTTCTGCGTTGCGGACATTTCCTCTTCCTGCGGTGGTAAGGAGGCGGGGAGGTGGGGGCTGTCCGAGAGGTTAGGGTCGCTGTGCAGCAATTGCTCGGCCCACAGCGGACGGCTGGTGAGCGGCGGGGCCGTCGCGGCGGCGATGGGCGGAGGGATAGCGGGCGGCGGTTGCGTCGGCACCATAATCGGCGTGTCGCCACGGCGCTCCGGCGGCATAGCCGTCAGGTCGGCCAGTGGACGCGGACGGCCAAAGGTGCCGCGCTGGGCCACGGCTTCGCGCTCTTCGCTGCTGCGCGGAAAAAAGCGCCGGAATAGGCTTTGCACCAGGTGGGTATAGCCCTGCATGGTCAGCGTGTTCAGTTCAGGATGCCCGCCCGCCGCGATCTGCACACGCAGGTGGGTCATCTGGCTGAGAAACATACACGCCTGGCGCTCTACACCGTAGCGTGCGTCCAGGTAGTCCACCAAGTCTTGCCAGGTCACTTGCTGGGGATCGGTCACGCGCGCCGGCGGTGCGCCGTCACGGATCAAGCACCAACGTAAGAGCGATTCGAGCGCGTCATGGTAGTGGGCCAGCGCCGGCGCGGCGGCCTGGGCCTGGTAGTACCGTTGCCCTTGCCGATATTTCTGTTCGGCCTCCCGTAGCAACTGATCGATCATCGCGGCTTCTCCTTCTCGCCAACAGTAAGAGTAAGCGTGCGTTCAGCATAGCACACCGCAGCGGGACCGTCAATAGCGAAGCGGCGGATGTGCTCCTGACAGCCGCGCATAACTCACCACGGAGACACGAAATAGTGAGAGTAGGGCGAGTAAAGGGTTGATGCACGCATAGCGGTGCGGGGCGGGAATTGGCAGTCGCAAAGGTATGCGGATCGGTTAGCCGCCGATTGGCAACGGCGACCACCCGCCATCGCCCAAGCAATGTTTACCGACCTGGGCCTGAGCGGCCCGTTCCGGCCGCTACCGCACTAACCCGATCTGTTACCGCCGCCGCAAGCAACGCTGCCCGGCAACACGAAATCTTGAAAATTTTGGTGTTATTGCCGCTGGGCGGTGAGCAAAAAGGGGTTAATGCGCGGCGAACCACTGCGTCACCAAGTCGCTTAGCAGTGCGGTGTGATACATCAGCTGATCCATTGAGGGCACCAACTGGAGATCGGCCTGGGGAATCGCTGCCGCCAGCGCCTGGCTCTGGGCCACGGGATTCAGCGGGTCCGCCGCTCCATTCAAGATAAAGACCGGACACGCGATGCGCCCGGCCTGACTCAGGCTAATATCGCCCCCGGCCGCCACAACGGCCCGCACAGCCGTCTTCCAGCCGTCCCAGATGGCAACCGTGCCCGCCGGCCCGTAGTCGCGGTAGGCTTCGGCGCGCATCAACACCCCCTCGTTCGAATCGGGGGCAGCCCAGTTGCCCAGTGTGGGCAGCACATCCAGCAACAGCGGCGTAAATGCGCCGCTCACATCCACGCCAATCACCGCCCGGATGCGCTCAGGCGCGGCCAACGCCAGCAGCAGCGCGGCCTCGGCCCCATCGCCAAAGCCCAGCACACGCACCGTGTGGAGGTGCAGATAGGCCAACAAGCCGGCCAGATCGGCGGCATCGCGAGCATAAAAATCGGGCGGGAAGCGGCGCGGGCGCGGCCCTGACCGGCCATAGCCGCGTAGGTCGGGCGCGATCACCCGATAGTTGCGGCTGAGGGTCAGCGCCAGCCGGGCATGGCTGCGCCCGGTGTCCAGCATCCCATGCGCGATCAGCAGCGGATCGCCCGTGCCAAACTCGTCGTAATACAGATCCGCTTCGTCCACACGGGCATAAGGCATACGACCACCTACGACGTACTACTGCGGGTACAGCGTTATACCGCTTAATCAGCGGGCACTAGGGCCAGCCGTGCGAACCACTCCTAATGGTCGGCGAACCACTGCACGGCGAGGTCAGTCAGCGTGCGATCCTGGCGGTTATAGACCAGCTGGCCCACGTCGGGCACCAAGCGCAACTCCGCGCCGGGAATCGCCGCCGCCAACGCGCGGCTCTGTGCCGGCAAGTTCACGGAGTCATCCGCCCCATTGATCAGCAGCACCGGGCAACGGATATCGCCGCCTTGTGCCAGGCTGATGTTACCGCCCGCCATGATGATCGCCCGTACCGCCGCGCGCCAGGCGCGCCAGATGGCGACGGTACCCTCGCGGCCGTATTCTTGGAAGGCTTCGACGCGGCGCGGTAAGTTGTTGGTCGATCCCGTTTCGGCCCAGGCACCCAGGCGCGGCAATACGTCAAGTAGATCCGGAGTGAACGCGCCGCTCACATCCACCGCCAGCACGGCATGGATGCGCTCCGGGGCGGCCAGTGCCAGTAGTAAGGCCACTTCCGCGCCGTCACCGAAGCCGATGACGCGCACCCCGGTCAGCTCCAGATGCGCCAGGAGGCCGGCCAAGTCGGCAGCATCGCGGGCGTAGAAATCGGGTGGGTAGCGGCGCGGGCGCGGCCCCGACCGACCGTAGCCCCGCAGGTCGGGCGTGATCACCCGGTAGGCGCTGCTGAGGGTCAGCGCGAGGCGCGCATGGTTACGCCCGGTAGTGAGCATCCCATGCACAATCAGCACCGGTTCGCCCGCGCCGAACTCCTCATAATACAAATCCGCGTCGCCCACGCGCGCGTATGGCATCCTGTGCGCCCCCTTTGGTGCCGTATCTCGCCGTTCTGCCCTATTCTAGCCGCCACGCCGCCGCCTGTCAAGCAGAATACGGCGGGCTACCGGCCCCGAATGCGGCACGAATACACGAATAAATGGGGCCGTTGGGCAACCCGGTGGGTAGGCAAAACGGCTTGCCGCCCGGCTCTATGCCCTCGCCGCACACTTCCTGCACTATAACCACAAGCCACATACTGCCTGCGCTGTGCCACATGCCGGCTGCCCATTCTTAGTCCTGCGCCACCCCATCCATCCGTGTATTCGTGCCGCATTCGGGGCCGGTAGCCCGCCGGCGCGCCGACGGGCACAAAAAGACCCCCTTCCTTCGTAGGGAAGGGGGTTGGAGGTGGTCCGCGATCAGGTGCCTTGCAGGCGGCTGATGCGGGCGGACAGTTGGCCGATATACCAGGCATTGCCGTGCTGTTGCGCGCCCGCCGGGCCATAGATCGGCACGATGCTCGCAATCGTCGGCGCGCCGTGCGCGGTGTAGGCGGGGCGTTGCAGGCGGTTGCACCAGTCGCGCAAGCCCAGCAGCCAGCTATCATAGCTGCCCACTGCATGGGCGGCGGCATCCCACAGGTTGCCCCAGTTGCGGTGCGCCGCCGCGCCGTCGGTGGTGCCGCAGTTGGACTCTTGCTGGAAGAAGGCCAGCGCCACCGCCGGGTCCACCCCGTTGCTGACACATAGGTTGTAGTAAGTTGTACCGTCTGCTTCGTCCAACACCGGGCTGTGGATCGCGGCCAGCGTGGCGGTAAAGGCATCCGCGCTCACCGTGGGCGTAGCCAGCAGCGGGAAGTCGGGCGTGTCGCTGGGAGCCGGCGCGGGAGCCGGCGTGGGGGGCGGGGCCGGCACCGGCGGCGCACCGGACGGCGTGAAGTCGCCGCTCTCCTGATCCCATTGTGCCACGCGCTTGAGGACGATGGCCGCGTAGCTATTGGGGTCATTTTGATCACTGGCCGGGGCATAGATTTTCAGCGCCTGGCGGATCGTCATGCCGGCATACACCTCGTGCATCAGGTCACACCAGTCCAGCAGGCCGTCGAGGTGTGTGTCATAGCCCCGGAACACGCCGTACTGCGTTTGCACCCGGCGCTTGGCACGGCCAATCGTGCCGTCGTTGCGCGGGCGCAGGTTGCCCCAGTTTTTGGCCCCGGCGGCGCTCACTGGGCCCTCGGTATCGCATTGGCTTTCATGCTCGAAAAAGGCCACCGCCACCGCCGGGTTGATACCCCGATCCTGTGCGGCACGGTAGTAGGTCAGGGCCGCGCCGTCATTCAAGGCCGGGCTGTGATGGCTCGCTAGGACACGGGCATACACATCAGGGCTGATCGTCGGCACGCTCATGATTGGATAATCCGGCCCGTGTGGGCGGCCGCCCAGGTCGCGAGCGGCGCCCTCCGCGCCCAGCCCATCAAGGTCGCGGCTGGTGTCGGTGAGCGCGTTACCCAATGCAGCGTAGGCGGCTTCGTCGAGCCAGTAGCTGCTGTCGCCGTTGGGGTCATACACGCCGTTGCGGAAGCTAGCCCAGTCATGCGTACCGCCCAGCAGGAACAGGAACGCCGCCGGCACATAGGGCAGTGCGGCCACCCGGCGCAGGAACGCGGCATAGCGATTGACCTTCTCCAGGTCGCTGGCCGGCTGGCCGGCCGGATCGGTTTGGCCGGGCAGCAGGTAGCGCGCCGCGATGCCGTACTCGGTGATATAAATCGGCTTGTTGAACATGGCGTGCCAGCGGTCCAGGCGATCCAGGGCGGCGGGCGTGGCGAGATTGAATACATCGTAGGTGTGCACACCAATCGCGTCATATTTGCTGTACACCGTCCGCAACCGGTCAGCCAGCGCCTGGCTATTGACCGTATCGGCGCTAGGCGGGTTCATCGCGGCCTGCCAGCCGGGCGTACACAACTGGATGCCCGCAGCGTGCGCGGCATCGCTACACTGCACCCAGACGGCTTCCAGAACCCAAGCGTGGTTCCACCACACTTCGTCCATCGTGTGGTACTTGTCGTTCATATACGGCTCGTTACCGACCTCGATCACATCGCACACGCCGCGAAACTCCTGGATCAGCGCCTGCACATCGGCGACGTTAGGGAAGCCTTCGCCGGCGGCGCGCACCAATACCTGCATCCCCAGCGCGCGGGCGTGTTCGGCGTCGGCGCGCCCGTGGTCCGGCACGAGCAACTTGATCCAGTGGGCATGAGCAGCCTGCACGCGCGCCCAGCAGGCAGCGGCCCCATCAGCAGTGCCGCCCGGCGTGCGGCTGAACTGCGGAAACGGGCAGTTAGGCGCATGGACCCCGTTGCGGGCCAGGATGTCGGCCACGCTCGGTGCTTTAGCCCAACTGGTGGCGGGCGGCGGCACCGGTGTGCCGGACGGCGCAGGGGTCGGCGCAGGCACCGGCGTGGGCGTCGGCGGGCTGCCGGGGTCGGGTCCGGGACCGCCGCTGCCGCCTTCGCCGGGCAAGGGCTGGAAGATCACTTTTTCGATGGGACGGCCCATAATATCGTGGCTGATCGCGGGCGGCGTGGGCGGTTGCAGCCAGGCTTCCCACCAGAAGTAGCCCTGGAATTGCGGCACCGGCCCCCATTTTTGCCGGAACGCTTGGCCCAGCCGCAGTTGCAACTGCTCGTCGGCCACATCATCGGGCTTGGCATCGCGCATCGGCTCCATCGGCGCTTGCTGGTGGTTGCCGTAGCCGATCTCGGCAAAGATTAACGGCTTGCCGGTGCTTTTGCTGATGGCGATCAGATCCTCGTCAATATGCGGGCACCAGTCTACGTCAATGCCCTTGCGGTGCCAAGCGGCGACCAGCGCATTCACATCGGTCGGCCCGCTATAGCCGGCGGGGAAGAGCGGGAAATAGGCATCCACGCCGATATAGTCGAGATGCGGCCACAGCGTTTCCAGGCGGCGGTATTCGGCATCGCCGGCCCAGCCGCCCCAGTTGGCGGCATAGGTCAGCGGCCCCTTAAAGCCCTGCCCGCGCGCCCAATCGGCCATGCCGATCCAGAACTCCGGCCCCAGGTCTTTGGTCACGGTGTAGAGTTCGCAGCCCAGGCAGAGGATCGTGTCATGCACCTGTTTCGCCATATCAAGATAGCGTTGTAGGAAGCGGTTGCGATAGGCCCACACCCAGTCGGAGGCACGGCTTTTCACCGAAATGTCGCCCCGCCAACCGGCCTGATAGCAGTCAATATGCGGTTTGAGCATGACCCGCATCCCCAGCCCCGCCGCCGCCTGACAAGCGGCCAGCACCAGTTCCGGCTCCGGTGTGTTGTGGAAGGGATGGGTGGGATCTTGCCCCAGGTCGGGGTAGATAAACCAGGGCGGGTTGAAGCCGGCGGGCGGTGGCCCCAGGTTGGCGGTGCCCGGCTCCAGCGAAACATAGTGGTGCGGAATAATCGAGATCGCGTCGCAGCCGTCCGCTTTAAGTCGGGCGAACAGCGCCTGAATATCGGCCAGCGGCGGGTTGTGCAGCAGCCGAAATGAAACTCCGTGCAACATGGCTGGGGGTTCTCCTTATTGCGTAAGGTATTAGGTGTCAGGCGTAAGGCGCACACTTACTGTGTGATTACTGCTCATTTAGCGTACATTGGCGTTACTACGATCTTGCGCCTTACGCCTGACACCTGATAATTGATGCCTTATGCGCTCTGTAGCGCCTGAATACGGATGACAACTGCGCCGGCGTAAGTATCGTTGTCGGGTTGGTCGGTGCCGCGATGGATGGGGACGATCGTGCGGACAGTGGGTCGGCTGGGATACGGCGGGTGTTGCAGTTGATTGCACCAGTCTACTAACCCTTGCTGCCAGGTGTCATAGCTGCCGATGGTGCCGGCCGTATGGTCCCACAGGTTGCCCCAGTTCTTGTGATCCCCCGCCCCGGCTTGTGTGCCGTAGGCCGTTTCTTGGCCGAAGAAGGCCAGCGCCACGGCGGGGTCTACGTTGTTCGCGGTGCAAATGCCGTAGAGAACCGGCGAGTCGGTCTCTTGCAGCGCAGGGCTGTGGGCCGCGACGAGGGCGGCGGTAAAGGCGGCCTGGCTGATCGTCGGGGCATGGAGCAGCGGGAAGTCGGTCGGGGTAGACACGACCGGCGCAGGAGCCAGGTCGTTGAGCAGCCGCTGCATGGGAAACCCCTCACCGGGGCAGAACCATTTTCGCAGGCTATCGAAGTCGCTGTGGCGACAGATATGGGCGCGCTCGGTGGGGATGTTATAACGGGCGCACAGGTAGCGAATCAGCGATAAGCCCGCCTGGTATTGAGCCTCGCTGGGCACCCAGAAGGTCTTAACTGTGTCTTTCAACAGGGCCACATCCAGCGTTTGCCCGTTCCAGGTGACGTGGCCCGACTGACCGCCTTTGTGCATACCCTCCCACTCAATGCTAATGGTCAGGGTGTTCATGTCCAGATGGTTCGCATGATCAGTACCGATCCAGGGAGCCGCCGCTGTGTTGGGATCAAACACCGGGCCGTTCGCATAGGCCGTATCGCCGTCGCGCACAAACTGGACAATACGCCCATCCATGCCGATGCCGTAATTGGCGCTCACCTGGGCGGCCCCGTTGTTGAACCAGCCGATAGTGTTGTCTAAGGTGCCCAGCATAACATGGTTGACGACCGCTTTGATCGGCTGATTTTTCCGCCCTTTGTCGTAGTTGTTGCTGTGCGCGCCGACAAACTGAATGGGCGGCGCGGCCACGCCGGCCGGGAGGTCGCGCACAGCACCTTCTGCGCCGTCGGCAGGCAGATCACGCACTATGCTTTCGGGCGGGGCCGCCGGCACCACGGTCGGCACCGCCGGCGCACGCAGCCAGTCGTCTACGGCCGGGCGCAGAAAGCGCCACGCGCCGCCGATTTGGCGACCCGGAATCTGGCCGCCGTCAATCAGCGGCTGTAGCGCATCCTGCGGCACGCGCAGATAAGTCGCCAGCTCTTCAAGGGTTAATATCCAAGCGGCGCTGTCGGTTGTGCTATTACCCATCTCGATTCCTTTCCTTATGGTTCGCCAACACTCACGCGGAATCGGTCCCAAAGCGGATACGGCCGCCCTGGTGCAACGTAGTGGGAGATCAAGGGGGGCGCGGGCCGGGGCTATTATAGCATAATGACCGGCAGCGGCGATGGTTACGGGCAGAAAGCAAAACCCCCGTCGGAGACGCTTGAGCATCTCGGGGGGCGGTGGCGGGTGGGGGCCTTATCAGGCGGTTTATAGCCGAGCCTGCTTTGTATACCTACTTGGTTAAGCACGCTCTAACAAGGGTTAAAGTAAAGCTGCAAAATCGTCCATCGGCCTCTAGCGCAGCAATGTATGCCTGAATGGCCTCCTGAATATTTTAATCGCTAATTCACGGGTTGAACCCTGGCTAAAACAACCGGGTAGGCTGAGGCATTCAGCAACCCAATAGCCTTCTTCGCCGGGACACAACGCATAACGCACCTCCTCCCTCCATATTACAGCACAGCCCACGGGCGTAAAAACACCGCCGGAGATACTGCATCTCCGGCGGTGTTTTGGCTGATGGGGGACAGCGCTTAGACTTCGCGGAACTCGCCGTCCACCGTGCCTTCGTCGGGCGGATTGTAACCGGGCTGGCCTTGCGCGCCGACTCCGGCGGCTTCGGGACCGCCCTGCCCGGCGTAGAGGCTCTCACCGATCTTCTGCGCGGCGCGTTGCAGGTCGGCCAGGGCGGTGGTAATGCGCTCGGCATCTTCGCCGTCGCGGACTTCCTTCAGCGCGGCCAGTTTCTGCTCCACATCGCTCTTGATCTCCGCCGAGATGCGCTCGCTGTGCTCCTGAAGCGTCTTCTCCGTGCTGTAGATCAGCGAATCAGCCCCGTTGCGCGCCTCGATCATCTCGCGGCGGCGCTTGTCTTCGTCGGCGTGGGCTTCGGCTTCCTTCACCATGCGGTCCACTTCGTCTTTGCTGAGACCCGACGAGGCGGTGATGGTGATCTTCTGTTCTTTGCCGCTGGCCTTATCGCGCGCGGTCACGTTCAGGATACCGTTCGCGTCAATATCGAAGGTCACTTCGATTTGCGGCACACCACGCGGCGCAGGCGGAATACCGTCCAGGATAAAGCGGCCCAGGCTTTTATTTTCGGAGGCCATCGGGCGCTCCCCTTGCAGCACATGGATCTCTACGCTGGGCTGGCTCTCGCTGGCCGTCGAATAGGTCTCGCTGCGCTTAGTCGGGATTGCCGTGTTGCGGGTGATCATTGGGTTGGACACACCGCCCAGCGTTTCCACGCTAAGGGTCAGCGGAGTCACGTCTACCAGCAAGATGCCTTTGACCTCACCTTGCAGCACGCCGGCCTGCACGGCCGCACCAATGGCGACCACTTCGTCGGGGTTGATGCCGCGATGGGGGTCTTTGCCGAAGAAGTTCTTTACTTCTTCCTGCACTTTGGGCATCCGGGTCTGACCGCCGACCAGCAGCACTTCGTCAATATCGCTGCCCTTCAGCTTGGCATCGGTCAGCGCCGTCTTCATCGGCCCGATGGTGCGGGTGATGAGGTCGCCGACCAGCTGCTCCAGCTTGGCGCGGGTCAGGTTGATGTTCAGGTGCTTCGGCCCGGTCGCGTCCGCCGTAATGAACGGCAGGTTGACTTCGGTAGACTGCGTGGTGGAGAGTTCGATTTTGGCGCGCTCACCCGCCTCTTTTAGGCGCTGCAACGCCATGCGGTCCTGCCGCAAGTCAATACCCTGTTCCTTGCGGAACTCGTCGGCCAACCATTCGATGATGCGCTGATCAAAGTCGTCACCACCTAAATGGGTGTCGCCGTTGGTCGAACCAACCTCGAACACACCCTCGGCCATACGGAGTACGCTGATGTCGTAGGTGCCGCCGCCCAGATCATAGACGGCCAGTTCTTCTTCGGCCCCTTGTTTGTCGAGGCCGTAGGCCAACGAGGCGGCCGTCGGCTCGTTAATGATACGTAACACTTCGAGGCCGGCGATGCGGCCCGCGTCTTTGGTCGCGTTGCGCTGGCTATCGTTGAAGTACGCCGGCACGGTGATGACCGCCTGGGTTACGGTCTCACCCAGGTAGGCTTCGGCATCCTGCTTCAGCTTTTGCAGGATCATGGCCGACACTTCCGGCGGGCTATAGGCGCGGCCACCCATCCAAACCTGCACATCGCCGTTGGGCGCGGCAGTCACTTTGTAGGGGACCAGCTTCATGTCACGCTGCACATCGGGATCGTTAAACTTGCGGCCCATGAAGCGCTTGATAGAAAAGATCGTGTTTTCGGGGTTCGTGATGGCCTGGCGTTTCGCCACCTGGCCGACCAACCGCTCGTTCGACTTCGACATGGCGACCACTGAGGGGGTCAGCCGGCTGC
Organism: Chloroflexia bacterium; assembly: GCA_038228295.1. Classification (GTDB taxonomy): domain Bacteria; phylum Chloroflexota; class Chloroflexia; order QHBQ01; family JAICKM01; genus JAICKM01. The sequence goes on from JBBRPH010000028.1 coordinate 19,967, forward strand.
CTTCGGCGTTAGCGATTACGGTGGGTTCGCCACCCTCCATCACCGCGACCACCGAGTTGGTCGTGCCGAGGTCAATACCAATTACTCGTGTCATATAGATGAAACCTCCCTACCGAGCACCTGCGCCCGGCGTGTTGACTAGTTGGGTAGTGGGAGTGGTTTGCTCCCACGCTATGTGCATAGTATAACTGCCGCCGTGTCAGAACCCCACTAGAGGAGTGTTAGCGTTGTGTTAGAGATTGGACTTCGCTCCCGCAGCGACGTAAAGGATGCCGCGAATTTCATCTGAGTATCATGGTGTTGTTTACATCGTTCCAGAGAAAGAGGATCGCGCGGAGCCGGTATGCAACCGCCTTGACAGTTTATAGCGGCCAGAGTATGGTATTTATAGCATGAATAGCCGCAAATGGCTCCGCAAAGCCATAACCAGCCCGAAGAACCTGCGCTTCAGCGCAATGCGTGCACTAGTGGAGGCGTTTGGGTTTCATTTAGCGCGTATTAGCGGTAGCCACCATATACTGAACACGCTGCTATACCTGAACTGGTCAACATCCAGGAAAGCGCTGACAAAGCAAAGGCCGCTCAGATTCGTCAGTTTTTGCAACTGGTATTGTCCACAGATGCAGCATAAACCGTTGCTAACCACCCTATGAACAGCCCACTTGCGTGGCATGATTGCTATATGGCACTGACTCTGGCGCTGCTGGTGGGGCTGGCGGTGTTATTCGGTGTGGCGACGGTCTATGGCACAGCGTTGATCGGGCCGAGCAACGCACGAGTACGTCGCCGGATACGCGGCATTGCCGTCGCCTGGGGGATCGGGTTTGTCCTCGGCACGCTGCTGCTGTCACGGGCCGAGTTGCCGACAACAGTGCTGATCTTTGTGGGACCGGATGTGTTTGTGGTGGCGCTACTAGTCCTGCTGGTGGGTGGGGTGCTACTGCTCTGGCGGGCTTTAGGGGTGTTGGCTCTGGCTCGTATGACACAGGCGCAGGTGATAGCGGAGGCAGGCCGCGACAAAGCGCTCGAACGCCAGATCCGCGCCCTCGTCCGCGAACAGCGCGCGCTCAACCGCCGGCAGCAGGAGATCACACGGGCCGGCGAGAAGCCGGCGGCCAAACCACACTGATCGTTGCGCCGCGAAGAGAGCCACAAAACGAAACGCTAGACGGTGCTGCCGGCCGGTGATGCACGTCTCCAGCCGATCCCGCCTACCAGCCGTACCGGGCGGGCAGTTTCGGTAAGGCAACTACCACCGGGTGGAACCGCTGCCTACAACACGTTTAGCCCTGTGGCGCGGCCGGATCAGGTGCGTGATCATAGGCGGCGAGGGCGGGGGGAAGCGCTTGGGTGACGCGCTGACCGACGACGGGCAGAGCAACCAAGAGGGCGCTAATCACATCAGCGTGCGATGCCCCGGCCGCCTTCGCCAGCCCAACGTGGAACGGCAGGCCGCTCTCTAAGCCCAGCGCCGCGAGCAAGGCGAGGTGGATCAACTCTTCGGTTTTGGCATCCAGACTGCTAGCCGTGTCCAAGCCTCGTACAGCCGCCATCCAGACGGCAGCGTGTTGGGGCGCTTCGCGGAAAAACGTCCGAAGGCATTGCTCATGCCGCCGGTGGGCAGTGTCATACTTAATGGTCTCCTCTCAGGGCGACGGCGTAGCCGCTCCTTCATGTGCCGTGGTAAGCATACTCGCCGCCACGAGTTCCGCGACATCCTGTAGCTTAAGCGTCTCTTCGGCACCCTGGCCTTTGATGCCGTCCTGGAACATGGAGGTGCAGAACGGGCAGCCGGAGGCGAGAGTGCCCGCGCCGGTCTCTTGCACGTCGAGGATGCGGTTCTGGTTCATGCGGCGGCCGTGGCGCTCTTCCATCCACATACGTCCGCCGCCCGCGCCGCAGCAGCGCGCCGTTTCTTTGCTGCGTGCCATCTCGACGAGGTTCACACCGGGGATGGCGTGTAGGATCTCGCGCGGGGCATCGTAGCCGTCGTTGTAGCGGCCCAGGTAGCAGGGATCATGGTAGGTAATCGTCTGCTCAACCGCCGCGCCCAGCTTCAGGCGGCCCGCTTTCAACAGGTAGTTGATGAACTCGGTGTGGTGCAGCACTTCGTAGTTGCCGCCTAGCTGCGGGTACTCGTTTTTGATCGTGTTGAAGCAGTGCGGGCAGGCCGTGACCAACTTGGTGACTTTGAGTTCGTTCATGACCTCGATATTAGCCTGCGCCAGCACTTGGTATAGATACTCGTTGCCGGGGCGACGGGCCGGATCGCCGCAGCATGATTCGCTTTTGCCCATGATGGCGAACTTGACCCCCGCCTGCTGGAAGATCGCGGCCAGCGCCTGGCTGATGCGCTGGTTACGCTGATCGAACGAGCCGAGACAACCCACCCACCAGACTACTTCGAGGCCGGCCACGTCTTCCACTTCGGTAATCTCCGGGATGTTCAAGCCCGCTGCCCATTTGGTGCGCGTCGAGTTGTTGAACTGCCAGGGATTGCCGTTTTGCTCCAGGTTGCGGAAGGTGCGCGCCAGTTCGTCGGGGATGCGCCCCTCTTGCATGACCAGGTTACGCCGCATATCCACGATCTTCGGGACGTGTTCAATAAACACCGGGCAAACGGTCATGCAAGCGCGGCAAGTGGTGCAGGACCACAGCGTTTCGTCCATGATCACGCCGCCGGCCAGTGGGGCGCGCGCCGCTTCGACCATCGCCTGCACCGCCGTGACCCCCGACCCGGTGGCTTCGGTCTTGACCGGCGCGCGCTTGTGCGCGGCGACGGCAGCGGGGCCGGCGGTCAAGACGTGTTCTTGCAGATCGAGGATCAGCTTTTTAGGCGAGAGCGGCTTATCTGTCGCCCAGGCCGGGCAGGCATCCTGGCAGCGCCCGCATTCGGTGCAGGTGTAAAGGTCGAGAATGTCTTTGCGGCCCAAGTCTTCGATGCGGCTGGCCCCCAGCGGCTCTTCGTTTTCGATGCGTGCTTCGATGTCTTTGACCAGCGGCAGCGCGCCTTTGGGCGTGAGGTCGTAGAAGAAGACGTTGAGCGGCGAGGTGAACAGGTGCAGGTGCTTGGAATAGACGATATAGACCAGGAAACTGAGGATCGTGCCGACATGAACCCACCAGGCCGCATCATGCAAGGCGACGATCCAGCCGCTAGTGGGAGTCGCACCCAGCGCCTCGAATAGCGTGGCGAGGGCAGTGGTGACCGGGCGGAACGCCCAGTCGTGCGGCGCGACCCCACGCACCACTTCTGCTGCGCCGATCAGGAACAGCGTGACCATGAGTTCGGCGATCAGGCCCAGGATGATCGGCCCTTGCTTGTCGCGGCTGAGGCGTTCGGGTTGGGTGACGTAGCGGCGATAGAAGAAGGTGCCGAGGGCCACCAGCACAAAGAATTGCGCGATGTCCTGCACGAACATGAACCACGTTGTCGCGCCGATCAGCTGGATATGCGCGCCCGGCCACAGCGCCGCCAGGAACAGGTCTAGCGCGCCGATTTGGATGACCAGGAAGCCCCAGAAAGTCACGGCATGGGCGATGCCGGCGGCGGTATAGTGGTTCCAGAGGCGAAACTGGCCCAGCACGTTTTTGTTGAACAGCCCAATCCGCTCCGGCAGGCGGTCGAAGCGTGCCTGGGGCCGCCCCAGCATGGTATAGCTCCAGAGTTGCCGAGCGCGGAAGCTGAACCAGCCGATAGACGTGAGCATCGCGGCGATTAGCAGCAGGCGCGGGATGAGTTCGACTGTGGGGACCATGAGGGCTCCTCTGGCGTGAAACGTGAAACGTGATTGGGCCGGATTTCACCGCGAAGACGCAAAGAACGCGAAGGATGCCCTTTTAACCTTTGCGTTCTTTGCGTCTTTGCGGGGCGATCGGTCTGTTAGAATTGATCGTAGACGGCATCTGCGTCACTATACTGCGTTAGCAGTTGCGCGGCGTTGAACCGCTGCCACATTTCACCCTCCTCAGCGGGAGGCAAATCGGTGTCGTAGGGCGGCGGGTCGGTTAGGGGCGGATCAATTACGGTATACGCACCTGTTGTCGGCTCTAGCCGGTGTTCAGTCGCCATGATCCGCTCCTACTCCTGTCATTCTGAACGCAGTGAAGAATCTCGGCATCCTGTGCTGCGTTAAACCTTCGCGGGGCGGAGCCCTCTCCCACCGGGCGAGTGGCCGGTCGTCGGCGGAGTCATCGGGCCGGCAGCGCGGGGTGGAACCCCCTCCTACAGCCCGATGCCTAGCCCCAGCCGATCCTTCGCAGCGCTCAGGATGACAGACACGGTGATGATACACAATACGTTTTACGTTTTACGTTTTACGTTTTACGTTTTGCGCCCTACACCTGCTTGCGGCGCGCCAGTTCCGCGTTCAGTGCGGGCATGATTTTGAACAGGTCGCCGACTACGGCGAGGTCGGCGAACTGCATGATCGGCGCTTCCTTGTTGTTGTTGATGGCGATGATCGTGCCACTGGTCTGCATTCCGACTTTGTGTTGGATTTCGCCGGAAATGCCGACGGCCAGGTACAGCTTCGGCTTAACCGCTTTGCCGGTCTGGCCGATCTGGTAGGCGTAGGGGATCCAGCCGGAGTCCACCGCCGCACGGGTCGCGCCGACCGCGCCGCCCAGGAGGTCGGCGGTCTGGCGGATCAGGGCGAAGTTGTCGGTATTGGCGAGGCCGCGCCCACCGGCCACGATGACCTGCGCTTCGGCCAAGTTCGGCACGCCGCCCTCTTGCGCCTTGCGCTCCACGACGCGGACCTGCGTCGGCGTGCCGGCCGGGAGGGCGACTTCCTCAACTGTGGCCGTGCCGCCGCTGCGCTTGAGATCGAACGAGCCGGGCAGCACGATCACCAGACCGGGCGCTGCGCCGTCGGTGGTGAAGGTGCTACTGACGCGCAGCGCGCCGCTAAAGGCCGGGATAGTCACCTGCGCTTTGCCGTCAACCACGGTCAGGTCGGTCACGCCGGCTTCCACGCCGAGGCCCAGTTTGCCGACGATGCGGCCCGCCCAATCCTTGCCCAGCGGGCTGCCCGGCAGCAGCACTAGCCACGGATTGTGCGCCGCGATCAGACTCGCCAACACAGCGGCGGGCGGGCCGATCAGTTCCTCGGCACAACGCGGGTCGGGGCAATAAAACACATGGCTCAGGCCGTATTCGCCCAGCGTCTGCGCGGCGGTTGCCGGGCCACAGACCACGCCCACGGCGCGCCCGCCGGTTTGCGCGGCCAGTTCCGCCGCTTTGCCGGCCAGCTCCAGGCTCAAGCGCTTCGGCTTACCCTGGCTGTCGATCTCGGCCATGACGAAAATATCTTTGCTCGTTGGCATTGGTGGCTCCTATATTAGGTATCAGGTATCAGGCATCAGGAGACGGTTTGACGGACTTCTACTGCCTGAAAATATATCTGGTATCAGGGTCAGGAGACGGTTTGACGGGCCCCTGATACCTGATACCTGACACCTGATACCTAGGCTAAATCAACTTGCGGGCGGCCAGGAAATCGGCAATGTACTTGGCCGTGGTCTCCGGGTCTTCGGCGACATAGACGGCGACGGTGCGCTCACTCGACGGCTTTTCGGTGCCGCCGACAGCGGTGTGCGCGGCGGCCAAGCCGACCTTGCCGGCATCCGCCCCCACATCGGCCAGCGACCAAGTAAGCAGTTCTTTCTTTTTGGCCTTCATAATGTTGGGCAGGGTAGGATAGCGCGGCTCGTAGGGGGTCTGCGTGATGCTGACCACGGCCGGCAGGGCCGCTTCCACCACGTCAAAGCCGGCATCGCTGAGGCGTTGGCCGCGCACCTTGCCGCCGCCGACCTCAATCTGGTTAACCCAACTGATCTGCGGCAGATCCAGCAGTTCGGCGACGATGCCGTAGACGAGGCCACCGCCCGCGTCGGTACTCTGGCTGCCGAACAGCACCAGATCGAAGGGCAGCTTTTTGAGCGCCTGGGCCAGCACATAGCCGGTGGCCCACATATCGCTGCCGTGCAGCGCCGGGTCCGTCACCAGCACACCTTTGTCTGCGCCCATCGCCAAGCCGCGGCGGATCGTTTCGGGCGCATTCTCTGGTCCCATGCACAGCAGGGTCAGTTCGCCGCCCTGCGCCTCGCGGATGCGCAGCGCCGTCTCAATCGCATATTCATCCCAGGGATTAACCACGGCGGGCACGCTTGCCCGATCCAGCGTGCCGTCGCCCAGCAGGCGCTTCTCGGCGGTCGTGTCGGGCACTTGTTTCATACAGACTACGATGTTCAAGGTTGCCTCCTAGGCATCAGGTTTCAGGTTTCAGGTACTTGCACAGATACCTAAACTCAGAACTCAGAATTCAGAACTCAGAACTCCGTCACTGCGTCGGGCAGCCGAGCGCCTGGGCAATGCGCGGGCGCAGTTCTTCGCCGGTGAGACCCAGCAGGCGGAAAGTACGCGCATCACGGTAGCCGCGCTCGATCCACAGTTCTTTCATAAAGCCCATGCCGCCGTGGACCTGCATCGCGCGGTCGGCCACCCGATAGAGGGCTTCGCCGGCGTAGAGTTTAGCTTGGTAGGCGGGGCGCAGGTCAGTATGACCAGCCTCGATCTCCCAGGCCGCCCGGTAGACGGCTTGCTGCGCGGCATACACTTCAACCGCCGAATCGGCCAGCATATTCTGCACCGCGCCGAACGCGCCCACGGGCTGGCCGAATTGTTTACGTTGCAGCGCGAAAGCCAGCGCCGCATCCAGCAGGCTACTCGCGCCGCCCGCCGCCAGCGCGCCCACCGTTACGCCGTAGCGCGTCAGCACCGCATCGGCCACCGCCAAACCGGGATCGTCGCCGCCGGGCCCACCGGTGAGGCGTCCTTCAGCAGGCACCCGGCAGTCGGTGAGGCGGATCTCACAGATGCCGACGCCATGCAGACCGAGTTCCTGCTGCCGAGCGCCGCGTTCCAGGCCCGGCGTAGCGGCAGGCACCACAAACACGCCCGTGCCCTCGTCGCCGGGCAGGCGGGCAAAGATCACATAGAGACCGGCATCAGGACCGTTCAGAACCCAGCTTTTAGCCCCGTTGAGGCGATAGCCGTCGCCGTCGGGAACGGCGCGGGTGCGCAGGCCGCGCCCATCACTGGCGGTGCCCTCTTCGACCAGCCCAAACGCGCCCAGCATCTCGCCGGCTGCCAGCGCCGGCAGCCAACGGGCGCGCTGTTCAGGGCTGCCTGCTAGTGCCAGCGTCGCGCCGGCCAAGCCGCTGCTGGCGCTCAACAGCACCCCATAGGCGGCATTGGCGCGACCCAACTGCTCCATCGCCAGCGTATAGCCGGTGAAGCCCAGGCCGATGCCGCCGTCGGCTTCGTCAAAGGGCAAGCCGAAAAAGCCGAGGTCGCCCATCTCGCGGATGAGCGCCGCAGGGATCTGCCCGGCGTGTTCGACCGCCATCTCTTGCGGCAATAACGTCTTTTCCACATAATCGCGCACGGTCTGCACGACCATCTCGACATCGGAAGACTGAGTGAAATTCATGGGTTGAGCCTAGGCTGGGGAGGTAACGGCACCCCAACGCCGGCACAGCTCAAGGCCGGCCGGGTCAGGGGGACATTGGACCTCGCTGTTCAATATCCACAAGGGCGCACACACCCTGATTTCTCCCCGCACTCTAACATAAAAGAGCGCAAATCGTCAACAAAGTATTCCTAAGACGGCAGACGGCGCCGCAACAATGTGCTAAACGCCCGGATACCCTTTATCGAAAAGGGCAGGTGGTGACGGTGACAGGCAGCCGGGACAATGCCCAAGTGCCGCTGGTTCCCGCCTCTGGTATAATGGCGACCAGATGGAGAGCGCATACCAGAGCCGAATTAAGCGTCTGCCGGCGCGGCGCTTCGGCATGGCGCTGCTGCTCGGCCTCGTGTTGCTGAGTGCGGCAGGATTGCGCGTGGTCGGCCACAACTGGGATGCCGGGCAGCGGCTCAATGCCGATGATTCCTACGTGGCAAAGATCGCCGCGCGCCTGCGTGTGCCGCCGGGGGCCGGCTTCGCTGCGCTGCTCGATCCGCAGCATAGCCCCCTCAACCCCCGGCTCGGCGGCGAGTTCTATGTCTACGGCACGCTGCCGCTCTACCTTGTGCGGATTGCCACAACGCTGGAGCAAGCGGCGACGGGCGATTCCTGGTTCAGCGGTCTGGACGGTGTATTGCAGACCGGGCGGGTGCTGGCCGGTTTATGTGACACACTAACCACGCTGCTGGTATTCGCCGTAGGGCGACGGCTGTGGGGTGCCGGCGCCGGCCTAGCTGCCGCTGCGCTCTATGCCTGGGCGATTTTGCCGATCCAGATCGGCCACTTCTACATCACCGATCCGTTCATGGCCTGCGCGATGACCGCCGTGTTGTGGGCTTGCGTAGCCTATGTGCAAACGGGTCGGCTGTATTGGCTGGGCGGGGCGGGGCTGGCGGTCGGGCTGGCGCTGGCCTGCAAAGTGAGCGCCGCGCCCGTAGGCGTGTTGCCGTTGGCGGTCGCGGTGAGCCGCGGACTGTGGGCGGTGGGGCGCGATCCAGGCGGCTGGGGCCGTTGGCTGGCGTGGCTGCTGGGGCTGATCGGGTTGGCGGTGGGTGGCGCGGCACTGGGCCTGCTGATTGGCGATCCGTTTGCGGTGTTGGATGCCCAGTCGTATCTGCGGGTGTTAGGCGAGCAGGCAGCGATCCAGCAGGGTGGCATTGACCAGTGGTTCACGCGCAAATATGTGGGCACGCCGCCGGTGCTGTATCTGTGGGGCCAACTCATGCTGCTGGGCGTGGGGCCGCTGGTCGGCGTGGCCGGCACACTCGGTGTGGGGGCCGGGGCGGCGCGGGCGCGGCAGACCGGGCAGCGGGTGGAGGCGTTGCTGCTGCTGGGCGCAGGCGCATATTTCGCTTCCATCGCTTTTGTCGAGATCAAGTGGGTGCGTTACCTAGTGCCGTTGGTGCCGTATCTCTGCCTATTCGCGGTGGGACTGGGCCGCCGGCCGACCGAGCGCCCCGCGATCCGGCGCTCATTGGACCGGTCGGCCGGCGGGTTGATCGCGCTGCTGCTCGTGTCGGCGGCGGCAGGAGGCTGGGCGGTCAGCCATATCTTCCGCAACGAGCAAACACAGGTCGCCGCCTCGCGCTGGATCTACGATCATGTGCCGGCGGGCAGCCGCCTCGCCGGCGAAGTGACGACTATCGCATTGCCGTTACCGTTGTCCGGCCGGCCGGCGGCCAAAGACCGCTACCGACTGGTGCGCCTCGACCCGCTGGCCGATGCCCCCAGCGCCGTTGCCTCGGCCACGCTGCGCGAGGGGCTGGCGAAAACGGATTACCTGGTGCTAGATACCACCCAGGCCACGCGCACTGTGCCACGCCTGCCCTGGCGCTACCCAGTCCAGATCCGCTACTATGATCTCCTATTCAGCGGCCGGCTGGGCTTTACACCCGTCTATACGGCCACCTCGTACCCCACTCTGTTCGGTCTCGCCATCCCCGACGACGGCCCGTGGGTGGACCTCTCCTTCATGGACTCCTCGCACCCGCCCATCCGCGTCTTCCAACGTACCCGCACCCTGCCTACCGCCGAATGGGATGCCTTATTCGCTGCTGCCGTCGCCAGTCCCTCGATCCCCACCCGCCAAGCGCCCACACCATAAGTACGGCGCACGGTCGTATGGGCCGCCGGTCAGCTCCCTACTTGCAGCGGCGCTAGGCCGGACGGCGCGCTGATCTGGCATAGTATTTGCTTTAACTGGACTTGGGTGTAAGTCTATTGCACCCTTTTTTACTGTCTTAGTAGCAAGTGAGTAGCAACGAGCAAGGAGAAGTAACGTCATGGCAAAAGATCCGCAAACATTTCGCCCCACGGAGTTGGGGGCAGCGCCCAACCCAGCGCCGCAGGTGAGTAATCAATACGCTGCGCCCCTCCCTACCACCAACACCACAGTGACCCGTGAGGTAGACACCGTGGTGGCCCCACCCCCGGCGCGCCCGACCGATCTGGTGCGCTGGGGACCAATCCTCGCGGGCCTATTCGCGGCCCTCTCTACTCTGGCGACCCTGACCGTGTTGGGCCTCGCCCTGGGCGCAGGCACCTACACGCCGGGTGCCTCACTCGGCAATATCGGCCTGGGCGCGGGCATTTGGGGCGCAGTGAGCGCGCTGATCGCGTTCGGGGTTGGCGGTTGGCTCGCGGCGCGTTCGGCGGCCGTCGGCGGACATAGCAACGGCATCCTCAACGGCGCGATGGTCTGGTTTGTCGCCATTCCGCTGCTGCTGTACCTGTTGAGCAGCGGTATCGGCGGCTTAGTCGGCGCAGCGGGCAGCGTCGCCGGCACGGCGGCCCAGGTAGCGGCTCCCGCCGCCAGCCAAGCCGCCACTAATCCCAGCACCCAGGCCACGGTGGCAGCGGGCGGGCAGCAGGCACTCGCCGGCGCACAGGCGACGGCGCAGGCCATTACCACCAACATCACCCCCGATATGCAGAAGCAGGCGGCCGATGCCACCAGCAAAGGCGCATGGGGCACGCTGCTCTCACTCGGCCTAGCGGCTGCGGCCGCTATCGGTGGCGGGTTTCTCGGTGCGCGTGAACGGCAACCAGGGAGTACAGTCGTCTAAATAGCCGGTAACGCTTCCTGACACACGGCAACTACCACACAGAGCCGGCTAACTTGCGAAGTTAGCCGGCTCTGTGCTACGATCAGCGGAGTGCAACGCCCACCCATCAGGTGGGCACGTCTATCTGCCGCACAGCCGCGAGCAGATCAGCCTCGCTGAGGCCGCTGTTGCTGGTGGGGTTGATATAAGCGAAGCGGATCACACCGGCGCTATCAATCAGAAACGTGGAGTTTTGCGGATTGTTCACCGTCGGCACCACGTCATCGAAGCGGAAGACGGTGTAGACGTGATAGCGTTTAGCAACGGCACGGTCGGAATCGATCAGAATGGGAAACGGGATGGCTTGGGCCAAGATATAGTCCAGCACAGCCGAGGGACGTTGCGCCACGATGCCCAGGAGCGACCAGCCGGCGGCGGTCAGCGCGGGCGCATGGCGGCGCAGCAAGGCCAACTGCTCCTGGCAGCCGTGGCACCAAGTGCCACGAAAAAAGAAGAGCGCGAGTTTGCGCTCCTGGCCCACATAGGCCGCAAAATCATGGAGCTGCCCGTCGGCAGCGGGCAAATGGAACGGCGGCGCGGGATCGCCGGGGTGCAGGCCGGTGGGTTGCTGGGGCACGGCGGTTCCTCATGGGTGGGTAATTATACAGGCAACGGCCGGCGTGCCAACCGCCTAACGCCATCGCCATCAGTTATAGGCGCAGTATAGCGAGTGCCTATGCCCTTGTCAATCGGAGCCCCGCCGGAGCGGGATGTGCCGCACCGCTAGCCCGGTCTGGCACAGCATTTGCTTTAGAACATCTCGGCAAGATAAGGGTAAGGCGCTGTGGCTGAGGTTCAACCGGCTCACCTATAGCGCGGTTACAGTCCGTAAGAGAGGATGCAATGGCAATACAGCAATATCAAAGCGGCATGATCGTGGACTGTCTGGGCACCCGACTCGGCACACTCACCGCTGTACAGGGCAACGGCCCCGATGCGGTGCTGCTCGTGCGTCCCGACAATATGGTGCACGGCGGCGCAGACACGCTCCACATCCCGGCGCGCTTAGTTGCGCAGGTGCAGGGGAACACAGTTCTGTTGAATGTCACATACGACGAGGCGATCCGTTTAGGGCAGTCGGGCGGGCAAGTGACAGCGCAATTCGCAACCGTAGCAGCTACCGCGCCGCAGGCGGGACCGATTGCCGGTCTTACGGAACTCGCCGGCGGGCAGTCATTGACCGTACCGGTGATCGAGGAGACGCTGACTGCTACTAAACAGTGGCAGCAAGCCGGTGTTCTGGAAATCCGCAAAACTGTCCACACTGTCAACCAGGATCTGGATGTGCCGGTGCAATACGAAGAGGCAACCGTCGAGCGCGTGCCGGTGAACCGCGTGCTGACCGACGGTGAGACCCTGGCCCCGCGCCAGGACGGTAATACGCTGATCGTACCGGTTATCCACGAGGAATTGGTGGTTATGAAGCGGCGCGTGCTGGTCGAGGAAGTGCGTATCACTAAGCGATTGCAGACCACGACTCAGCATTTTAGTGAACCCGTGCAGCGTGAAGAAGTACAAATCACGCAACAGGGGCTAGAGGCGCATGGGGCAGTGGAACCGCACGGGTAACACTCCCTACTGTAGCCTTGTGACTCCGCAAATAAGACGAGCAAGTAGCCCAAGTGTAAGCGACCCATTGGCATTGATGTTAGACGTAGACAAAGGAGATCTATTACCATGACGAATCGTACTGTGCAACGTGAGACCGTAGTTGGCGTGTTCAGCGACCGGATGCAGGCCCAGCGGGCCATTGAAGCCCTCAAAGCGGCCGGTTTCCGCCCGGAAGACATCGGCATCCTGATGCAGAACAAAGAAGGTGCGGCGCATCTCGCTGCCGACACCGGCACCAAAGCCGGTGAAGGCGCAGCGGCGGGGGCCACTACGGGCGGCCTGCTCGGCGCACTGGGTGGTTTGCTGGTCGGCTTGGGCGCATTGGCGATCCCAGGCATCGGTCCGGTCTTGGCGGCAGGGCCGCTAGTGGCGGCGCTCGGTCCGTTGGTCGGCGGCGTTGCCACAGGCGCGGCGCTCGGCGCCGGCACCGGCGCATTGGCCGGCGCGCTGGTCGGCTTGGGTATCCCGAACGACGAAGCTCACCTATACGAGGAGCGCTTCAATAAGGGCGGCATCCTAGTCACAGTGAAGTCGGGCACGGGTCGCTACGGTGAGGCCGAGCAGATTCTGCGCCAGGCCGGGGCCGAAGACATCAATATGCGCGGCACCGGCATGAGCAATGTGGGCACGGCCCACACGCAGACGACCACGACGACCACGCAAATGGGCAACCAGGGTACCAGCCATGTGCAAGCCACGACTGCTAACACCCAGAACATGGGCAGCGAAACGTTGCGCGTGCCGGTCGTTGAAGAGACCCTAACCGCACAGAAGTCCATGCGCCAGGCGGGCGAGGTTGAAATCGGCAAGCACGTCATTGAGCAGCAAGTGAATATCCCGGTCGAACTGAGCCACGAAGAAGTAACCGTGACCCGCCATGCGGTGGATCGCCCGGTGCAGGCCGGCGATCAGACGCTGCAAGACGGCCAAGTGATCCGTGTGCCGGTGAGCGAAGAAAGCGTGAGCGTGCAGAAGCACGCGCACGTCACCGAGGAGATCGAGATCAATAAGCAGCGCGTGACCGAGCAGCGCAACGTGAGCGACACCGTCCGCAAGGAAGTGGTGGATGTGAACACGGCGGGCCAACTAGACGCACACAACAGTGGTCAGACGGTACACGAGACGCACACCGATACGCACACCGATACCCATAAGGGTGGTCATCACAACCACTAACCGCGTCCTGCGTTCTGCGTTTTGCCGATAAGCGTATTGTCTGACTCAGAACCCAGCACATAGTCAAACGCCCGGAGGTACAACCTCCGGGCGTTTGACTATATAACTATACAAGGTTCCTCTATGAATACAAGCAACACAGAACCCAACACACAGAACGCAGTACTGGACAGGGCCGGCGCCCCCCTGATCCAGACCACCGGGCTGACCTGTCGCTTCGGCGCGTTCACCGCTGTGGATAACTTGGACCTAAGCATAGAGGCGGGCGAGGTGTTCGCCTTGCTGGGGCCGAACGGTGCCGGCAAGTCTACGACGATTAAGATGCTGATCACCCTATTGCCGCCGACAGCGGGCCGTGCTACTGTGGGCGGCTATGACGTGGTGCGCCAAGCGGGGGCGGTGCGCCGCTTACTAGGGTATGTGCCCCAGGCGCTCTCCGCCGACGGCGCGCTGACCGGCTACGAAAACCTGCTGATTTTTGCCCAGTTGTATGATGTGCCCCGCCGCGCACAGCGAGCGCGGGTGCTGGATGCGCTGGACTTTATGGGCTTGGCCGACAAAGCCGGCGTGCTGGTGCGCGACTACTCCGGCGGCATGGTGCGACGACTCGAAATCGCCCAAGCGCTGATCCACTACCCGCACGTCTTGTTCCTCGATGAGCCGACAGTTGGTCTAGACCCGGTAGCGCGGCGTGCGGTGTGGGATCACCTCGACCGCCTGCGCCGTGAACTGGGCGCGACGCTTTTCCTGACCACACACTACATGGACGAGGCCGAACAACTGGCGACTCGTGTGGCCGTGATGAACCGGGGCCGGATCGCCGCATTGGGCACCACCACCGAATTGAAAGCCCAAGTGCCGGGCGACGCGCCCACGTTAGAAGATGTGTTCGCCCACTTCACCGGTGATATTCTGGAATCGGGAGGCAGCTATCGTGAAACCCGTGCACTTCGCCGCACTGCCCGCCGCCTCGGCTAACCCGCCGGTCGCCGAGGCGGCGACGGCTGTATCACGCCGCAGCGATCCGTTGGGCAGCGGCCCTGGTGCGGCAGCGGGCAGCTTCTTGCTCAAGACCTGGGCGATATTAGGCATTGAAGTCCGCAAAATGCGCCATGACCCGTTTGATCTGGTGACACGGGCGGTGCAGCCAATCCTGTGGTTGACGGTGTTCGGCCAGGTGTTTGGCCGATTGCGCGCGCAAGCCGCAGGCGCCACTCAAGGGAACTACCTGGACTACCTGACTCCCGGCATCCTAGCCCAATCGGTGATCTACATCGCTATCTTCCAGGGCATCGCCGTGATTTGGGAGCGTGATCAGGGCACTCTACAAAAATTCCTAGTCAGCCCGCTGCCGCGCGCAGCGTTGGTGCTGGGTAAGGGCTTGGCCGCCGGTGTGCGCGGCCTCACCCAGGCGGTAACGATTAGCATCCTGGCGCTACTGCTGGGCGTACATCTGCGGCTTGAAATAGCGGCGCTGCTGGGCGTGGTCGCGCTGGTGTTTCTGGGGGGCAACTTTTTCGCCACCTTGTCACTAGTGATCGCCGCCCTGGTGCGGAGCCGCGAACGAGTACAAGGCATGGGCCAACTGATCACCATGCCGCTGTTTTTCGCCTCGAACGCGCTCTATCCCATCGCCTTGATGCCCGGCTGGGTGGCGGTGGTCGCGCACCTCAACCCGTTGAGCTACATGGTAGACGGGCTGCGGACGTTGATGGTTATGGGCAACGCGGAAACACTGGGCCTGCCTCTTGATTTTGCTGTGCTGTTAGCAACCAACGTCGCCATTGTGCTGTTGGCAGCGCGCATCTACCCGCGCTTGGTGCGCTAACGCGCAGGGCGCACCAATTCCGGCCACCGATAGCACTGCGGGCGAGATTTTTGTACAATAGCTGTATGAATGCACTCCGCACCACTGTTCGCCTGCTGGGCGGGCTGTTGTTTCTCGCAGGTAGCGCCGCCTGTGACAGCGTTCCGGTGCCGCCTAGCGGGCCATCGCCCGCCCCAGCGCCCACCGGCCTGACACTACCCACCGTCGCGCCGTCCATCCCCAGCCCCCTAAGCAGCCAGGGACCGATCACCACTACCGTGCTAACCGGTCACCTAGCGGGCGTGCGCCACCTGGCTTGGTCGCCCGACGGTCGCCTGTTGGCTTCCAGCACCGGCAGTGCGGCCAATAGGGCACAGGACACCAGCGTCCGCCTATGGCGCGCCGATGGTACGCCGCTGGCAACGTTGGGGGGCCACAGCGCCACGATTACCAGTCTAGCCTGGAGTCCCAATAGCCAAACACTAGCCTCCGGGTCGCACGACCAAACAATCCGCTTGTGGCGATCGGATGGCAGCGCCGTTCGCACATTGACCGGGCAAGCCGGCACCGTATGGAACGTGGCCTGGAAGCCTGATGGCAGCACACTCGCCGCCGCCGCCGTAGTGACTTTCACCAATCCCAGTATCCAATTATGGCACCCCGATGGGACGCTGGTGCAGACCCTGCATACCCTCGACAGCGGTGGGAAGTTCTATAATTTGGCCTGGTCGCCCGATGGGCGTTGGCTGGCCGGGGGCGCGACTGATTACAAACTGTGGCGCGCCGACGGCAGCGAAGTGGCTCACCCACTGGACGGCACACCCTCATGGGCGCTGACCTGGTCACCGCACAGCACGCGCTGGGTGGTCGGCAATGAAAGCGGGGTCGCCGTTGTCTATGATACAGACGGTGCGGTGGTGGCAACCCTCCGCAACTCCGGCAATGTGGATGCGCTGGCTTGGTCGCCCGATGGACAGCGTGTGGCCGGCGGCGATGGCGTGACGTTTTGGCAACCCGATGGCCGTGTACTCAAAACGCACCCCGATTTACGGGGCAGAGTGCTGAGCGTCGCCTGGTCGCCCGACGGCCACATCCTAGCTTCTAGCGGCTATGATGCGCGGGTCTCCCTTTGGCGGCCCGATGGCACGCTGCTGACGACTCTCACCGGCCATACTGCGCAGATAAACACCCTAGCTTGGTCGCCTGACGGTAAAATCCTGGCCTCAGCCTCGGATGATCAGACGGTACGCCTCTGGCTGGTAGCGGGTTATAACGCGCCATAGCTGCTTGCCGGTCGAAGCGGCTAACGCGCGGGGCGAATGCGAATCCAGCGCGCGCAGCAGAGCGAGTAGAGGCCGAAAGCCACCAGCCCCAGCGCGACCAGCCCCAGCAGCAACGGGCCGGCCGGTTCATGGGCCAGCTTCGCCAGCGCGCCGTCCAGCCCCACCGCTTGCTTGGGGTCCACCGCCCGCGCGGCTTGGATCAGGAAGAAGCCGAGCATCATAAAGATCACGCCGCGCGCGACTAGGCCAAAGCGCGCCACCCAGCCGGCCCAGCGCTGCGTGTCACCGCTCATCTCCCATTGCTTAAAATCCTTCTGGAACCCGTTGCTCCATGCCTGGTACATCTGGCCGAGGCCGCCGCCGATGCCGATCAGCCCGATCAGGCCGACCAGCCAAGGGCCGAACGGCGCGGCCAGCAGTGTGGCCGTCCAGTCGCCGCCGCCGCCGCTTTTGCTGCCCTGGTCGAGGATCAGGCGCACGGTGGGCAGGACCAGCGCGCCGTAGGAGAGGCCGCTGACGAAATAGCCCGCCCGCTGGGCCAGCCCTTTGGCATCGGTGCCCCGGCCCAGCGGGTCAAGCAGGGCACGCACGAAGCCCCAAAGTGCATAGCCCGCCAGCCCCACTGCGACTAGCACCAGCAAGGCTTTGCCGAACGGCTCATTGCCGATGGCGGTAATTGCGCCGCTTTTATCGGTGGCCGCGCCGCCGTGTCCCAGCGCCACCTGGAGGGCCAGTAAGCCCACAGTTCCATAGAGCACCCCACGCACGGCATAGCCGAAACGCGCCAGTGCCTCCAACCAGGGGCTGGCGGTTGTCCGCCCAGCGGCGCGCGCTACACCGTTTTGCACGTTTTTCATAGTTGAATTCGCCATTGTCGTGTACCTCCCATTGCGGTCTCTGTTGCATAGGGCGTACCACCAAACCCATCAGTGGGCGGGCGACCCGGCGAGTATGAGATATGACGGCACAGGAGCTAAAAAGGTCAACGTTGGGTCAATCGAGGGCATGCCCGCTACCGTCATAGTATAGGTGCCGGGCGCGATCAGCAGCGGCGCAGCGACGGCGAGCAGCGATCCATCATGCGCCGTCAAGTCGAGAGTGGGACGTAAACGCGACAACAGGGGGTATGTGTAGGGGTTGCGGAACGTGACCTGGGTAGCCCCCGCCGCCGTCGGATCAAGTGTCACCTGTAAGCGCACCTCCGCCGGACGCGGATCGAGGGCGTACAAATAATCATCGCCGTGCGGCCCGGCCCGAAAACGGCCCACTGGATGCAGATGCGGCGAGCTGTTGAGCGTCGCCGCTAGTTGCGACCAGGCCGCCTTTTTGTAACTGCTCTCATGAAACACAAGATAACGTACATCCAGACTCTGCAGCGTACCGAGTTGGGCGGCCGTGAACAAGCTGTATTGCCGATCCAGGGCAGTCAGCATTTCGACGTAGGTGGGCGGGCGAAAGCTGCTATAGCCGTTGACCAACGGGTGGTTGTGCCAGCTCTGATAATACATCCGCCGCCCTTCCACCGTCGCGTCGCGCAATCCCGGCCCCACCGGCAACTCGATCAACACCCCGCCGTCGGGATGTGCGGCCAACCAGCGGTACACCGCCGGAATACGTACCGCCCGTGTCGGCAGCGGCACCATCGCTAGTGGCGTGACCCACTGCTCCGCCATAATCGTCCCGCCCAGCAGCAACAAGACGAGTGCGGAGCGCGGAATACGGCGACCTAACCTTCCGGCCCCCTTCCCTACAAAGGAAGGGGGCGAGACAGGCAGGGGTAGCGATGAGTCGGGTATCAGGGGATGGGAAGAACTCCGCCGGCGCCGTATTGCGCATTCCAGCAGCGCCGCCGCGCCGAGGCCGGCGAACAGCCCCGCTGCCAAATAGACCAGCACCACCGCCCGCACCGGCGCGCGCAAGGCCGAGGCGCCGGGCAGATCCGCCAGCCATGTATAAGGCAACGCGATATGTAGATCACCCATATCTAGCTGCGGACCGAGGGTGAGCAACAGCGCGCCGGCCAACAACGCAGCATAGAAGCCGGTCTCCGGCAAGCGGCGGCGCAGGGCAACAGCCAAGCCACCCGCCAGCAGCACCAACGCGGTAAAGCCGGGGAACAGCGGTTCGGGATTGTTGCGGGGCAGCAGGCCGGCCCAAGTGTGATTATGCAGCGAAACGCTCAGATAGTCGAGCGGTTGGGCGGCCCAGGCGACGTTTTCGGCGGCGCTGCGAGCAAAACCCATCACGCGCTGTGTCTCCAAGTAGGGCGGCAGCAGCACGGCCAACGCCAACCCCACCGCCACCGCCACCGCGATCCCCTGCACTAGCAGCCGGCGCCGCCAAGCCGCCGGCCCGCGCCACACCGCGCGCACAATGACCACTTGCCAGCCGATGTATGCGACCACAGCCAGCGCCATATAGGCAAAGATATAGAAAGTGGACGCAGCTTGTCCAATCAGCGCGGTCGCCAGGCCCAGCGCCGCCCACCGGCTGGGGCCACGCGGACCGGGGTGAAAGCTCTCATAAAGCGCCAGCAGACCCAGCGGCAACAGGTAGGCCGACAGTACATTGAGATGGCTGAGATGGGCCAGGTTGTAGGAATTGACCATCGCTATCAACCCGCCCACACCGCCCGCCACGGCGCTACCGCTCACCCGGCGGATCAGCAAGAACGCGGTGAAACCGATCAGCGCCAGCGAGGCCCACATAAGCAAATTGTAGCCGAGTAATCGCGCATCGGTCAGCCACAGCGGGGCAAACAGCACGCCGGGCAGCAGGCTGGTATCGTCGTAGGCCAGCGCGTTGGGAAAGCCGTGGAAAATAGGCGCGGCATAGAGGTGCGCCGGGTCGTGCAGGATGGCCTGGGCGATCCAATGCAGCGTCCAGATGCTCTCCGCCGGGTCGCCGGTATCCGGCACCGCTCGGCCGGCCTGCGGCACCTGCGGCCAAGTGACCACAGTGGCGACGGCAAAATACAGGAGCAGAGCTGCGAGCGATTGACCGAGCGAAGCAGGAGGACGGAACCGGAAATGTGCGCCGTTTGCCAATTTCAACTTACACTCGCGCAATCAACGCCGCGCTGCCGTCAGCCTGCTCACGGTAGCACCAGACGGTGCCCGGCGGCGCGTCATCGCGCAAATAGGCCACAATCGGTTCGCTCATGGGCCGCCAGGCTTGCGCGTTCAGCCGAACTATCGCCTCGTTCAGTGGCACGAAAGTCGCGTCCGAAATCAGCGCATCGGGATCGGCATGGAGCGGTTCGCCGGGCGCGACCGTGGCGGCGAAAATGTGGGCGATAGTTTCATGGCCGGCCTGTAGCGCGTCGGCGGGCGCAGCACTCTGGCAAACATAGAGTAGCGGGCCGAGCGTCACCAGTTGTAGTCCGGTCTCCTCGCGAATTTCGCGGGCCAAGGCGTCAGGCAGCAATTCGCCGGCTTCGACCCGGCCACCCGGTAGCGACCAATAAGGTTCGCTATCCGCCGGCCCCTGCTGACACACCAGCAGCACCGTATCGGCGCGCCGAATCACCGCCGCCGCGATCTGGGAGACAGGCCGCTTATTCATCGGCGGCCCACCCGGCGGCTGCCGTACATCCGGTGCCCGCGTGTGCAGGTCACGCAGGCCGGATTATCACAGAGCAAGGCGCCGGGATCGGCGGCGATCAGCGCACCCACAATATCCAGCAGTTCCTGCCCTTCCAGCAGCCACGCCAGCGCACCGCCGATTTGCGTCTCGCGGCGCGGCACCCGACGGTTCAGCCGCTCAAAGCCCATGCTGCAATCCGGTTCGTGCGCGATGCGTTCAATGCGCGTACCGCCCGGCGCACGGGGGTCGCGGATCAGCGCGTAGCCGGGGCCGGTCAGGTGCGGCAACTCGGCCAGAAACTCGGCGGCGTGAACCGTGGTATTGCGCGTATGGTCCACGCCCAGCAGCAGCACCCGCCCGCCCTGTGCAGCAATCAGGCGGTAAGGGCGCAGCGGATCGTCTATTGGATGCTCGGCAGTCAAGGTCTCAGCCAGCGATCCTAATGCCGTCACGGACATCAAGGGGTGCCCGCTACGGTATGCCCCGGCCCAACGCCACAAGGCTGTCGGCACGCTGCCCATATCGGCATCGGGCGGGGTAGTCGCCGGATCATAAGGGATCACACCGTCGGGCAGGGGCCCGGCAGGGCTGCGTAGATAGCTGCTGCGCCAAGTTGCGGTCGGCATCAGCAGTGTGCCACCCGGCCCCACCCAATCGTGCAATGAGTGGATCAGCGCAATAGGTCCGCCGTCTACCCTACCAAAACTCGACAGCGCCGTATGGACTACCACATGGTCGCCCAGGCGCAAACCCAGCGCTGCCCATCCGGCATCCAAGTCGGCGCGTGTCACTTGCGGCACTCCGCGCGCGCGATTACGAAGCAGCGTTGTCATCTCCTATCCAAGACGTGCAATGTGAAACCTGAAACGTAAGCAATACCGTGTCGTAAATAATCGCGTCTACTGCACCGCACGTTTCAGGTTTCACATTTCAATACGCTCGTGCGTACAGCACCCACTCCGTCGCCGGGGTGCCGCAGACCAGGCAGGGGCCGCCGCCGGTGTGCGCGCTTTGGTCCAGCGGGATGCAGCGGATCGTCGCCTTCGTGTCGGCTTTAACCCGCGCCTCGCAGGCCGCACCGCCGCACCACCACGCCTCAAAGAAGCCGCGATCCTCGATGCGCTGCTTGAAGTCCGCATAATCCGTCACCCAGTAGGTATGCTCGGCGCGATAACGCACCGCCTTGTCGTACATCCCTTGCTGGATCTCGGTCAGCAGCGTCTGCACCCGCGGCACCAACTCATCTTGGGCGATGGCTTCTTTGGCCCGGTTGTCGCGGCGCACCAGCACGGCCTTACCCTCTTTCACGTCGCGCGGGCCGACTTCGATCCGCAACGGCACGCCGCGTAGCTCCCATTCGTTGAACTTAAAGCCCGGCGTGGTATGTTCGCTCCAATCCACCTTAACGCGCACGCCTGCATGGCGCAGCCCGTCTTCCAGGCGACGGATCGTGGCATACACATCCTCTTTCTCGGCCTCTTTGCGCCAGATCGGGACAAATACCACCTGGAACGGCGCGACCTTCGGCGGCAGAATCAGCCCATGCTCGTCGCCGTGGACCATGATAATCGCGCCGATGACGCGCGTGGATACACCCCACGAGGTGGTAAAAGCGTGCTTAGTCGCCCCATCGCGATCCAGAAAGGTGATATCGAAGCCTTTAGCGAAGTGGTCGGCCAGGTTGTGCGATGTGCCCGCCTGCAACGCCTTGCCGTCGCCCATCAGCGCCTCAATCGAATAGGTGCGGTCGGCGCCGGCGAACTTCTCGCTCTCGCTTTTGCGCCCGGCCACCACCGGCACAGCCAAATCGTTCTCGGCAAAGGCGCGGTAGACCTCGAGCATCTCCATCGTGCGCGCCTGGGCCTCGTCGTAGCTGCTGTGGACGGTGTGGCCCTCTTGCCACAGGAACTCCGCCGTCCGCAAGAACAGCCGTGTCACCTTCTCCCAGCGCATCACGTTGGCCCATTGGTTGATCAGCAGTGGCAGGTCGCGGTACGATTGGATCCACTTAGCGTACATATAGCCGATGATCGCCTCTGAAGTCGGGCGGATCGCCAACGGCTCGGCCAGTTCATCATTGCCGCCTTTTGTCACCCAGGCAACTTCGGGCGCGAAGCCTTCGACGTGTTCGGCCTCTTTTTCGAGGAAACTCTTGGGGATCAGCAGCGGAAAATAGGCATTAACGCAGCCGGATGCCTTGATGCGCGCGTCCAGGTAGTCGCGGACGTGTTCCCACAGCGTATAGCCGTAGGGCCGGATCACCATGCAGCCGCGCACCGGCGCATAGTCGGCCAGTTCGGCGCGCAGCACCACGTCGGTGTACCAGCGCGAAAAGCTGTCGTTTTTATCGGCGATGTCTTCAACATAGCCGGCGGTGTCCACAACCGGGTTCACCGGCGCTGTTTGCGTATCTGCCATCTGATCTACCTCTCCCCTACTCCGCTCCCTATAAAGGGAGGGTGTTTATTATGTCAATATAATCTGGCGTCCTCTCACCCTCTTCTACTTCCCGTCGCCGGAAGGGACCGCAGAAGTCAGCCGCTGGGCTACAAAAAAGCCCGCCCACCGAGTCTCAGGGGCGAGCTATGCGTGCTGCCGCAGTTCGGTCAGCCTTCCTCGCTCTCCCGTCCGGCAGGCGCAGGAGGGTCCCCGGCATCGGCGAAACCGACCATCTCGCTATGGATACTCGCGTCGTCGGCGGAGTCGGCGGGCGGGCTGCCCACGGCGCTAGCGGGATCCACAGTCAGGCTCTCATCGGGGTGGCCCTCAGAAGTCAAGCCGGCCGTCTGCCGCACAGCAGCTTCGGCAGTGCCCATTGTGGTATCGTCTTGCGGGTCCATGAACGCCCCCAGTCGTCGGTTTGTTGGTCGTCAGTGTGTCGGTTCTTATATGCTATAGCTTATTATACTCCGCAGCGCGTCGTTGCGTCAATCCGCTAGTCGGGTGGTTGGGCCGGCCGTGTCAAAATGGGGGGAGGAGTAGGGGCATGGCGCCTCCGTGCCCCTATCCCCGCCGGCGCGGCACGGCTCTTCCCGGAACTCACCAGTAAACCCTGCCGACAAAGGACTCGGTGCTGTCCTAGACGGTTGCGAGCGGCTTGCCGACGAGATCGCCGGGGCAGAGCCGCCCGCTTAAGCCGAATAAGCGGGCACCGCCGGGGCGGTACCCGCCTCCTGTTCCAGCACAATCAGCGGGATCTCGCGGGTTACTTTGGCCTGATGGTCGGCGAAAAACGGGTGGAGTTCCACAATCCGCAGCCACAACTGCGCCCGCGCGGCTCCGTCTAAGACAGCGGCACGCGCAGCGAAAGTATCCACGCCTAGCTCGATTGTGACCGTCGGGTGGGCCGCCAGATTATGATACCAATCCGGATGCGCCGCTGCGCCGGCATTCGAGGCGATGATGATCAGCCGCTCCGCATCGCGGATATACATCAAGGGGGTCGTGCGGGGTTGCCCGCTTTTCGCGCCCATGGTGGTGAGCAACAGCAAAGGCCGGCCCTCGACACTCTTGCCGTGCGTGGCGCGGAACTCCGCAATCAAGCGGCGGTTATAGTCGTGCTGATCAGCCATACGGTACTCCTAGCATGATGGTAAAGATCTACTGCCGATTCTATCCGATTGGAGCCCAACCTTGCAACCTGCCGGCCCATCCGCTCGTTACACAACCGAACCACCTGGATAGACAACGGGCGGCCTGATCGCTATAATCAAACCGGCCCTACGTCAGCTATGTCGGACAGCGAATTGACCACCGGCCGGCAACCACGACTCACGGCCTGCGGCCCACGGCCTGCGGCCCACGGATCACAAGGAGAAAAGCATTGAACAACCGTCGCTATCCCGCGCTTGTAGCGGGGCTGCTGCTGGCTGCGAGCCTGCCCGGCCTCGGCGTGAGCGCGGCCCCGGCCGGCGCGCCCCTCGGCGCACCCGCTGCTGCACCCGCCGCGCCCGCGTTCGCGGATGCCGCCTTTAGCCGCGTCTGGACGCGCACCGACCTACCGGTGGCCGCCCACCAGACCACACGCACCTGGTTCTGGGGGCCGTCGCCTGCCACGTTTATGAGCGAGCCGTACGCGGACGCGCCTGACGGCTCCGGCCAGCGCTTGGTGCAATATTTCGACAAGAGCCGTATGGAGATCAACAACCCGGCGACCAACCCGAACGACCCATTCTATGTCACCAACGGCTTGCTCACCGTCGAACTCATCTCCGGCCGGTTGCAACTGGGTAATAGCGGCTTCGAAACGCGCAAACCGGCGACGATCCCGATTGCCGGCGACAACAATGACGGCAGCGCGCCGACCTATGCGTCCTTCGGGGCCGTGTCCAACGTCAACGGTCCCAAACCCGCGCCTGATCTGACCGGCCGGCAAAACACGCTGGTCATCCGCAAAGACGGCAGCACCGTCAACGACCCCGGCAAAGCGGTGTATCCGCGCATTGATAACCGCCACTACGATGCGACCGCCCAGCACAACATCCCCACCGTCTTTTGGGACTTCCTCAACCAGGAGGGACCGGTGAACGTGGACGGCCAGATCCAGAATCAGCGCCTGACCACGCCCTGGTTCTACGCCAGCGGCCTGCCGATCAGCGAAGCCTACTGGGCCACTGTGAAGATCAACGGCAAAGCGACCGACGTGCTGATCCAGGCCTTCGAGCGCCGCGTCCTCACCTATACGCCGAGCAACTCGCCCGGCTTCCAGGTCGAGATGGGCAACATCGGCGCGCACTACCGTGACTGGCGCTACGGTGGACCGGGCCACATGAACCCGCAGCCGCTGGCCGGCCCACATCCCGGCTACGGCTTCAACGTCTGGCTGTTCGACGTGGACGCGAACAAGGTGCTGCAAACGGCCAAAGCCGCCGGCTTCACCTGGGTGCGCCAGCAAACCGTCTGGGCCGACTATCAGAAAACGCCGGGCCGCATTGACTGGAGCCGCCTCGATCCGGTAGTCGCCGCCGCGCAGGCCAACGGCGTGAAACTGATCCTCAGCGTGCTGCGCTCACCCGACTGGGCCGGCAAAAACGGCGGAATGCCCGACGACAAGTTCACCTTCGCCGGCTTTATCGGCCAGATGGCCCACCGCTATCAGGGCAAAGTGGCCGCCTACGAGATTTGGAACGAGGAGAACTACGCCGCCGAAAGCGGCGGCACCGTCAATCTGGGCCAATACGTGGACTTGCTCCAGGTGGGCTACAGTGCGGTGAAATACGCCGATCCGCAGGCCGTCGTCATGACCGGCGGCCTGACCCCGGTGGGCCTCAACGACCCGAAGATCGCCGTCAACGATGTAGAATACCTTAAGCAGTTCTACGCCTACCAAGGCGGCGTGGTGAAAGCCTATTACGATGTGCTGGGCGCGCACCCCGGCTCCAACAACAACTCGCCCGATCAGAAATGGCCCGATAATCCCGGCGCAGGCCATTGCCCCGATGTTTACAAGAACCTGGAAGGTACCTGCTGGAAGACTGATAACAGCTTCTACTTCCGCCGCATCGAAGACATCCGCGCCGTGATGGAAGCCAACGGCGAAGGGGCCAAGCAGATGTGGCTGACCGAGTTCGGCTGGACCACGTTCAACCAGGCGCCCGGCTACGAATACGGCCAATTGATTACGGACCAACTGCAAGCCGACTATCTGACACGCGCGTTCCAGAAGGGCAAAAACGACTACCCCTGGATGGGCGTGATGTGCGTCTGGAACCTCAACTTCAGCACCCTGCCCTGGCTAGCAAACGGCAAGGACGAGAAAGTACCCTGGAGCGTCCTCAACGCCGACTTCAGCCCACGCCCGGCTTACACGGCCCTGCAAGCCATCCCCAAATAGGGCGCGTGTAGCGGCGAGCAAGCAGCGCTACTACATCGGCTGTAAAACGGGGTCGGGAGTAATGCTCCCGACCCCGTCGCTTTTTGAAACCTGATGGACGCAGCGGCCGATCACGGGCACGCATCCGCTGCCGCCGTGGCGACGATTTTGCCTTTGAGGTGCGTCTGCGTTTCGATGGTGCTGTTGGTAACGACCAACACCACGTTGGTGATGCGACCGGCGGGTTGATCGCGGCAGAACGTCTTGTTGGGCAAGGCACTCCAATCTTCGACGCGCTTGCCGCTGGGAGTGGTCAGGATCGCTTGCACGCCTGCCCCGTCGCCGCCGGTCACACCCGACAGGTCGAAGCTCAACGTATGCACGAAGCCGGGGCCGTCGTCTACGGCTTGCAGTTCATAGTAGATCATCGAGCTAGCCGCCAAGCTAACCTTCACCCGATCTGAGGGGTTGTCAAGTGAGAGAGACGGGGGGCTGAACGGTTGCGCGATCTGGGCCAGCGCCGTGATGGGCTGCCCGTGGTCGCGGTAGATGTCTACCGGGGCTTTGTTCCAGTTCCACAGCGCGAATTCCTTGAAGCGGTCATTCCAACCCGGTATGTCGTGAAAGACCTCAATCGGCGGCTTGGTCGTGCCTGCCTGATAAAATTGGCCGATCAGCCGGGGATCGCCGCCGGGGCGATGGGTCAGGTAGAAAGGCCAGATGTAGGCGCCGTACTGGGCCAGGCCGTTGTCATCGAACAGATCGAGCGGCCCGACTGCGCCGTCATAGTTGGACCAGTTACCGGATTCCAATTGGGCTTGCTCTTCGTCGTCGGTCGGGTAAACCAGGTCTTGTGCCCACACCGCCGAGGCTTCGTCCCACCAATCGGCATTATCGGTTTGCACGAAGCTATCCTGGAAGGTGTGAAACAGTTCATGGGCGGTGGTGGTCCGCAGGCTATTCCAATCCTGATTGGTGTTCAGCATCATAAAGTCACGGCTGGGGCAGGTGCCGTCGGTATCCTGCGGGATGGTGAGGCCGTCTATTTCATAGTTGTCTGACGCGCCGGGCATTTTCTGCTTATCGCCGCCGCTATCGGGCCGCCCCGCGCCCCGACCCGGCGGCACTAGATACATATCGAGCCGCCCATCGCCGCCGTTATCGGGCAGGCCCACATCGGAGCAGGGCGTATGGCCGAGCATCACGGCCTGCTCTTTAGCCCACATACCGCTGCTGTCGATCTCCGCCGCCAGCCGCTGGGCCAGCGCGCCATCGGTCGGCCGACTTTTTAGATACCAGACCCGGATCGGCGCACGGGCAACATCTACCGCAGCAAAGGCGGCGGCAACCCCGGCCGGCGCTGCCAGCCCCGGCAGGCGGGCAGACGACGAGGCGATAAACTGCGTATACCAAAAGCTGGTCGGGTCGGTGGGGCGGGTTCGGTAGGGCTGGAACTTGGCCTTGAGTTCGGCGGGAATCTCGCTCCAGTGGCGGGTGGCCTGACCCAGTGCGGTCACCGCCTGATGCACCTGCGCGGTGGCGGCGACGCGCACTTTGCGCCCCGCACCGGTCAGCCGGCGCCATAGGCTCGGTTGGTCGGCCCCTTTATAAGGGCTGGGCAACGCCGACGGGTCCAGTACCCGCTCCACGCGATAGAGCCAGGCCGTGGCGTGCGACACCGTGCCCGCCTGCTCGGCACTACGGATTTTGTCGAGCGTGGTGGCGGGTGCGGGCGTGGCGGGTGCATCGTCGGTCCCCGCAATAGGTGTCGCGGTGGGGCCGGCAACGGAGCCGCACGCCGCGAATAATAGACTTGCCAGTAGGCATAACGAGATCCACAACATCCCCCGCCCGGCATTCCGGCGGGATCGTCCCTGATTCATCACAATTCTCCTAATCCGCATGAGAGCAACGCAACCAACGCGGGACCCATAGCCGCAGCAGTATACACTGCAACGCTGTGGAACCGTCGTTCATATTACCGCTATTGTTCTGGTCGGTGTCCCTACTATTGTAGTGTGAAGGCGCAGCCTTGTCAATCGCACGCTGCGCCGTTGCTTGCTGTCGGCGGCGATCCGCCGTATAATATGCTTAACATAAGTATATTCTCGCCTATAGCTAACCGTCGGCAACCATTGCCGCAGAAGGATACCCCTGTGAAAAAGCCTGTGCCCAGCCAATGGATCTATCGCGTGCTGGAACCGGGACCGGTGGTATTGGTAACAGCCACGCTCAAAGGTCACAGCGATATCACCACCGTCGCCTGGACGATGCCGGTAAGCAGTGACCCGCCGCTGCTGGCGATTGCGCTGGAGCCGATGCGCCACATCCACGACCTGATCCGCCGCAGCGACGAGTTCACGATCAATGTGCCCCATGCCGACTTATTGCGCGAAGTGCATCATTGCGGAACCGTGACTGGGGCCGATCATGATAAATTCGCCGAAACGGGCTTGCACGCGGTCTCGGCGCGGCAGGTGGAAGCTCCCTGGATCGAGGAATGCGTGGCCCACTTGGAATGCGGTGTGGTGGGCCAGGTGGAACAAGGCGACCACACCCTCTTTATCGCCGAGATACTCGCGGCGTGGGCCGAGGAAACCGCCTTCAACGAGGGCTGGCAAACCAACCAACCCGCCGGGCAACTGCTGCACCACCTGAGCGGGCGACTCTATGTACGCGGTGCGCAGACCGTAGACGCGGGGGCGCCCCCGCCGGAGCGTGAGGATTAACGCGTAAAACGTGAAACGTGATGCGTAATGCGCTAGATAGCACGCACCATAATTTTAAGCGCTGCTACATACATCTGTATGTTTTACGTTTTACGTTTTACGCTTTCGCGCAGGAACGCGGCCAACCCACCCTGCGCGCGGGCATCGAGTTCCGGACGCTGGCGGTCGAAGACGGCTTGGACGACCGCTTCGGGGATGCCGACCGTGGTAGCGGCGGCGGTGAGGACCGTGGCAGCCTGCTCGCGGGCAGCGGTGCGGGCGGCCTCGAAAGCGCGCACCAGGGCGACGACCGCCTGCGGTTGCTCTAAAAGGGTGGCGCGCACCACGCCCAGTGCCCACACCATCGGCGTACCACTGAAGACCCACCAGGCCGCACCCAAGTCTTCGGCATACCCGGCGGTCGCGGGATCGGGAGCAGGCGCGGGATGCGGATCGGGCGGCAGGGGGCGGCCTTTCGCCAGGGCGCGCTCTTCGGCGGCCAGCGTGCTGGGGCTGAAGCGGGCCTCGTAGCGCAGCCAGGGCAAGCGGGCGCGCACCGCCGCATCGCCGGCCAAGAGGACGGCGGCGGCTGGATTGTTAGGATCAGGAGCAGCCTGTGGCACAACAGGCGGTAGTGGCGCTGTTTGCTGCGCCGGGGCTACGGTAAGGCCAATGTCGAAATAGGGGCGGGCCAGGGTTTCGAGCAGGGCCGGACCGATGCCGCCGCCGGCGCTCGGATCTACCGTCACCGTCATGCCGTCAAGGCTGTCGGGCCGTTCCCGGCTTTGCAGCACCACCAGGCTGTTCGCGCCTTCGCTTGCCAAGCCAATGCCGGGCATCGCTTCGAGCCGCCCCCGTAAGCGGCTATAGGTTAGCGGGTGAACCAACCCGCCGTCGAGGTCGCCGGCCGCTAGTGCCTGTTCCAGATCGGCGGGCGGCAGGGCCACCCAATCCAGTTGCAGCCCGCTCGGATAAACCCAACCGGCCAAGAGTGGGTGTAATAGCGGCAAAAGGTGTATACTAGGAGTATAGCCAAATCGTAAATGGTCGGTTTGCATGGGCGGCCTTTCGTGACGCAATGGGTTTGCCTTATTATAGCCGATGCGCGGCCCACCGACGAGGGCGACGCGCAGCGGACACTCAGGCCCAGACAACGGCCGGGAGCGTGCAATGAAACGATGCCCCAACCCCGATTGCCCATCCAGCCAACTGAAGCGCGATTTCTACGACGATGATACCGTCTGCCCCCGCTGTGGCGAGGTGCTGGTCAACCCTACGTTGGTGGGGGGTAGCGTGCCTGCGGACTACACCGCCTATACCGGCACGGCGCGGGCCGCGCAACCGGTTAGCACCAGTACACATGGCTTGTCCTTACTGGGCGCAGTTGCCACCATTTTGCTGGTCTTTTTCATCATCGGCCTGTTGCGCGCCGGGGGGATGATCGGCTTGGGCACGGCCCGCCGGCCGGTCGGGACCGCCGGCGGAGATGTGCTAGTGGTGCCGCCGGTGCAGGCCACTGCGGCAGCACGCGCGACGGCAACGGCGCTGCGCCAGGGCACGCCTGTCGGTGGCCTGTCCGGATCCGGGTTGCCTCCCATAGGCAGCACCGGTACGGGGGCAGCCGTGTCCAGCTTACCGACGTTGGTGCCGTTGCCGACCCCGCCGGGCGGCTATAGCCCCGTCGGCAACCCCGGTGTAATCGGCGGAGTGAGCGGCGGCACCGGCAGCACAAGCGGCCCTACCGCCGGCGGCAATGTGGGCACCGGCAGCGGCAGCTACGGCGGCAGCGGGCCGGGCAGTCCGCAGAGCGGCGGCGGTACCGGCAACGCGGGCACCGGCTCCGGCCTGACCGGCACCA
Organism: Chloroflexia bacterium; assembly: GCA_038228295.1. GTDB lineage: Bacteria > Chloroflexota > Chloroflexia > QHBQ01 > JAICKM01 > JAICKM01. The sequence goes on from JBBRPH010000028.1 coordinate 50,443, forward strand.
AACCCGGCAACGGGGCGATGACCGTTACCGGTATGCTTTGCCGCCAGACCTTACAGGCGGGGCGCCTCTGCGAAGCCACAACCAGCTACGGCCCTAGCGATGTGTTTGCCCTCGCGGTGCAGGCCACCTTCGGCGCGGATGCAGCACGCTTCATCCGCGTTCACCTCTACGGCCCGCCCGACGGCACCGTGTCGCTGCTGACCGACCAAACCAACACCCCAGGTCGCGCCGGTCGCTATTGGGTGGGGTTCGCCTTCCAGCAAGGCAAGCCCTGGACCGTCGGTCGCTACCGCGCCGATATTTTTGTGAATGACAACCCACAGGCGACCACCTATGTCACTTGGGATGTGCGGTAACGAAGGCTGCGTTTTGCGTGCTGACTGCTGAATTATAGACGAGGCGTGTTAACCATTGAGCGGTTAGCACGCCTCGTTTGCGTCAGCGATACAGCTACAGGAAACCCGGCACACAGCACTAGCGAAAGTAGTGACCGATGTGCTTGAGGCTGGTGCTGATCCAATCGGCGATGGAGTGGCTGGCCCCGCCGAGAATGAAGCCGATCAGAGCCAACCCGACTACGAGGGGCCGGCGTTGCACATAGCCTTCGATCCACTGGGCGACATGCAGGCTGGTGCCGGTGGGATCAACCGGATGTAACAGGTTGACCAGGCTAAGGCCGAGGTAAAGCAGGCCGAAGACCACCGCGACAAAATAGATGATCCGCAGTACAGGGCCGATGATCAGGCCGTGCGACCAAACGGCGCGATGATGGATCAGATGCTGGTAGGGCCACCAGATGAAGCGAAAGCGGCCCCAACGCAGGTAGGGCGCCGACCGCAGATCCAGGTCACAGGAAAACAGGATACCGGACAGGAGATACGCCCCGGTCAGGATGCCCACTTGGCCCGGCGTCATGCTCGGCGCAGTCAAAGCGGCGGGCACGCCCATCGCTGCCGTGACCACGGTGATGATGTCATGGGTGCGCCCGTCGGGCATGGTGATTCTCCCTAGACATGAGAAACCCCCGCCGCCGAAGGGGCGACGGGGGTCACGCAGGCAAACAGCCTATAGATTACGCGACGTAGTGACACCGCGCCGGAAGTAGCGGATGCCGGTCAGGGCACCCAGCAAGCCCACCGCCAGCAGGAACGGGAACTCGCCGCCCGTCTGCGGGTTTTTGGTCGGGGTCGGGGTCACGGTGTTGGTCAGGGGACCGGCAGTGGCGGCGGGGGCCGGCGTGGCGGTGGCGGCCGGGCCACCCGTCTGGCCTTTGACGTTGCTCAACCAATCGGTCGGCTTGTCGTTGTCGCTGGCGAGCGCCATGCGGAAGAAGGATTGATTGGCAGTGGGGTCCGGCGCTTTGATACCGGGGTTCCACAGCATATCCTTGAACGCCTCATAGTTCTTCCAGGTAGTAACGGGTACGCCCCAGTTCAGCGAGTCTACCGGCTTGCCGGCCTGGTCTTTGAGACCGAGCATATCGTTAGCCCCGTCCATGCCGCTGGTAGGCCAGCCGGTGAGAGCACTGGCCTTGAACTTGGCAAGACTGAACGACTCGATAGTCGTGGTCGGCAAGCTGACGCAGGTGCTATTGGTGCAGATGCTCCAGCCGGTGAGCGTCAACGAGCCTTTGCTCATGTTATAGAGCTGGAACCACTCGTCGGCGGCGGCTACCGGATTATAGACATCGGTAATTTCAATCGTCGTGGATGCTGCCCGCGCCGGCAACGTCGCGGCCAGGGGGCCAAACACCCCGCCCAGCAGCAGTAGCCCGACGGCGAGGGATAACGGTCGCAAACTCCGCACGGTTCCTTCTTCCTTTCTGCTGAAACGGGGGCACGGCCTACAGGGCCGACCCGCAGCACAAGAGATGAGGCGAACACCAGGCACACGGGTGGGGTGACGGTCCCATTCCAGGCGACTGGTACAAAGGGCGGAAGCAGGAGTGCGGGCGAGCGCCAGCCGCTTAAACGGCAACCGGATTCCCGCGCTGATCATGCTTGCCAAGTCTACATAACAATGTAGCACAAGTCTCACGCTATGTCAAGTACCTGTGCCTGTGAGTTACGGAGCCAATCCGGCCGTCTCGTCCAAAAACAGGCGTAAGATGTGCGCCGTTGCGCCCCAAATCGTGTGCGGGCCGGCCTGGAAGTAGTGGGTATCCAGCGGCCCGCGTGGCGTGGCACGCGCCTCCCGGCGATGGATAGCCGGATCGCGCAACTGAGCCAGCGGCACCTCAATCACCTCGGCCACCTCAGCGGGGTTGGGCCGGAAGGCAGGCCGCTCCGCCGCACGGCCGATCACCGGCGTGATCAGGTAGTTGCTGACCACGGTGTGGACCGGCACGAGCAGGCCGGTGATCGTGACGGTGGTGGGCACAATGCCTAGCTCCTCCTCAGCTTCACGCAGCGCGGCGGCGGCAGCATCGCGGTCGGTTGGGTCTATCCGCCCACCGGGGAACGAGATTTGTCCGGCGTGGCTCGACAGATGCGCCGTGCGGCGGGTAAACACCAGCGTCTCGGCGCCGGTCTGTGGGGCAGGATAGAATAGCAGCAGTACGGCTGCCGCGCGGGGCGGCGGGCCGTCGTCGAACGGTGGGCCGCCGGTATAAGTCACCACGAACCGACCTCACGGCTTGCAGGGAGCATGAAGCACCAAATTCGGGTACTGCGCGTGCAGTGCGTCTTCCGTGTCGAACCAGGCTAGATTGGTCGCCGCCAGAGTGTGCCAGGCCGGGTCGTCGGCGCAGTAGTAATATTTGCGGCTGTGGCTGCTGGTGACGAAGCGCCCCTGTGCTGCCGGGGTGCCGGTAACATTAGGGTCGGGTGTGCGCGTCGGCGTGACGGTGCGCGTCGGTACAGGGGTGTGCGTCGGAATAGGGGTGCGTGTCGGCGCGGGCGTGGGCGAGTCGGCGGGCAGCGGCGATGCGGCGGCGGCAGCCGGGCTGGGGATAGGGGTAGGCGGCACGGCATCTACCGGCATATCGTTCGGTGCACCGGCATCGGGTGGAGCTGTGGCGGCAGGCGGAACTCCGCCGCGTGGTGTGTGCGTCGGGCGCGGCGTATGCGTTGGCGTCACGGTGCGCGTGGGACGCGGCGTATGCGTTGGCGTCACGGTGCGTGTGGCTGTGGCGGTATGAGTTTCGGTCGGGGTGCGCGACGGGCGCGGAGTGTGGCTGGGCGCGGGCGCGGCCGGCGGCGCAGCAGCGCGGGCAGGCGCGGGACGGCCGGGCACAGCGACCGATGATGCGAGCGGCGCGGACGATGCAGACGACAAGGGCAGCGGATTGGTTGCCGGTGCAGCGGGCGGCGGAGCGGTGGTCGGCGGCGGCAGCGTGGGAACCAGCGGCACTAGATAGTCCACGCCTACCAGCACACCCGGCGTAGCTGACAGTGGAATCGTACCACCGGGCGTCGGCGGCAGGGCAGCCGCGACTGTCGCGGGGATAGCGGTAACTACAACGATTGGTGTGGGCGGCGTATCGGGTAGGCCGGTACAGGCCGCCGATAGCAGGCACGCTAATAGCCACGCTGGACAGCGCCCCTGTTTCACTTCTTGTACCCTTTCGCTGCACGCTGCGCCCGTCTGACTGCTGGGATGGGCGTATTGTAGCAGCGCCGAGCGCGGCTGTCAAGCGCAGTTGCAGGTCGGGCGGCTTTGTGCTATGCTGGGGTTGGAGGAAGATACCCGCATGACTCCTACCCCATTGGCCGACCAATTGCGCGATGCAGCCGGAGCAATCCTGGATGAGATGATGCGACGGGTGCCGTTAGAGTTGCAGGGCACGCTTTACGAGCAGATGAACCGGCAAAAAGTACTGCGGGCGCGCTACAGCAACGTGTTAGACGTGCTGATTGCCTATGCCGCCGACGGCGACGTGGCCCTCTTCCGCCAGCATCACATCCTCATCTTCATGCAACGCTACTACCTGGATATCGAAGCCGATAACCCGCTCACTGCCCGCCTGATCGGTTGGCGCACGCGCGAGATCGAACGCTCAGTCAATCTTTACCTCGACGTGTTGAAGGGCATGACTGACCCTGCCTATCACGCGCAACTCGATACGATTTTCGTCGCTGTGCATGAATTAGTGGCGCAAATGGGTGCGTTTTTGCTGCGCCGCCTGGCCGAGTTGCACGCCCGTGTGCCACGGGTGCGGCTCGCGGGCATCGAATACGGGCTGGACGGCCGGTTCGATATTGACCCCGCCGTCTGGCCCGCCGATCCGCCCGCCTGATCCAGCGACCATCTAATAAAAAGGCCACCCCGACCTAAACTGGGGTGGCCTTTGCTATACTAATGAGTTTTACGGGACCGGCGTACCTGCCGGAGTGACACTGGCCGACACCCCGGTGCTGCTGGGGGCCGGGCTAGGCGAGCCGATGGGCTGCGCCGTACCGGTGACTACCGGTGTGTCGGTTACCAGCGTAGCAGGCACTACCGTAGTAGACGGCACCACCAGCGTAATCGTCGGTACGACGGTGCCGTTCGGCACTGCGGTGCCGGTGCGTGTCGCTCCAGGCGTGCCGGTCCCCGCCGTACCGGGAGTGCCGGTGCCCATCGTGCCCGGCGTGCCGGTCCCCGCCGTACCGGGAGTGCCGGTGCCCATCGTGCCCGGTGTGCCGGTACCCACTGTGCCGGGGGTGCCGGTGCCCAGCGTGCCCGGTGTGCCGCTTGGTGCGAAGGTGGGCTGGAAGGTCGGCTGCGGGGTGCTGCCGGGGCAAGTACCCTCACCTTTATAGCGCCAACCGTAGTAGTGCTGGCCGATATTACCCACCTCAACCTGGAAGGCCGGCGTGTTAGTCGGCACATAGGTCAGGACGCGGCGCTCGTACATCTGCACCAGCACCTGGGTCAGCCGGCCGCTGATCGTGGCGCGGGTCCAATAGGCTTCGCTGATCGGGCGGCCGCTGGCGTAAAACCAGGGATCGCTCAGTTGGGCGGTTTGGGTCTGACCATTGACGCTCACCGGGCCTTTGCTGTTCAGGAAGTTCCAGAACGCATCGGGGATGTTGTGCTTGGTCACGGTATCAAAATAGGCAATCCGCGTGCCGGTAATGGTACTCAGCGCAGGATCAATGCCCGCTGTGCCGTCGCGGCGGATAGTTGCCGTAATTACCTGGCCCATGCGGTCGGTAGCCGGGTGGTCGCCTAGCGTGGTGTTACTGACTCGCTGCATGGTGAAGTAAGTCGGCGCGTCCACTTCGCCGTTATCGCCGGTGACAGGGATGCAGGCGGCAGTGCGCGTCAGGTATTCCGACACGCCGATCTGCTCACGGCCGGAAATCAATTCAACCGTCAACAGGCCGTTGGTGACATAGAACGGGTCGTTCACGTTACCGGCGGGATTATTCAACTCCATGCGGCTTTTATCAAAATATTGCACCAGGCGCGTGCCGCCCGCCGACTCGCGATTGGCTTCCAGCAAACCGGGGCTGTTGGGGGCCGGTCCCCAATACCAGGTGCGCGTGGTGGTGTGATTAGCTACCGGCAAATCGGTGCGCTCCCACACGCGCCGGAATGCGGGATTGGCGAAGCCGGATGCAGTCTGCGCCGGCGGCGCGGCTTGCGCCACGATCAGCCCAGCGAACAAGGCGGGTACGCCCAACGCGGTGACACCTGCCAGAACTCGTTGCGGTGTATTCATCATAAAGAATCCTCCTATCGGCGTAGCGGCAATTACGACACCGACATGAAAAAAGCGCCCTTTTTATCACTTATATCCACAAATGTCGGTGATAGCACCGATATTTCACCTGTATAGTAAAGCAATAACTGTACCAGTCGGCCGTGGCCTGTGCTGGCAGGGTGTGACCTGCTGTGGTATAGTGACAAAGCTTTACCGCCCGACACTGGATTTAGAAACGGAGAAAATGATGGGGAATAGCAAAGTAGTCACGCTCGATGCCTTGACGGCGCAACGCCCAACCTGGCGCGCGGCGGGCCGGCGGGTCGTGTTCACGAACGGTGCATTTGATCTGCTGCACGTCGGCCATGTGCGCTATTTGCAGGCGGCGCGGGCGCTGGGCGATCTGCTGATCGTCGGCCTCAATAGCGATGCCTCGGTGCGCGCCTACAAAGGGCCGACCCGCCCCCTGATCGCTGCCGATGAGCGGGCCGAACTGCTGGCCGCCCTTGCCTGCGTAGATTATGTAACCATCTTCGCAGAGCCGACCGCCACGGCTTTGGTTGAAGCGCTGGCTCCCGATATTTATGTCAAAGGCGGCGACTATCAGGACGCGCCGGGCGCCGCAGGCAAACCACTGCCTGAAGCCGGCGCCGTGCAGGCCGCCGGCGGCGAAGTCCACATCATCCCCTTCGTGCCGGGGCGCAGCACCAGCGGGCTGATCGAGCGCATTGAGGCCGCCGCCCGCGCTGAAACTCGTGCCGGGCGCGCCACTGGGCGCGGTGAGACGGCCGACTAATGACGGTCAACCGCATCGCCCGCGCCGCCGGCATCATCATGGCCGGCTCGGTCCTCAGCCGCGTGCTGGGTCTGGGCCGTGAGGGAGTCATCTCGCACCTGTTCGGCGAAGGCAGCCAAACTGCGGCGTATACTGCGGCCTCGCAGATTTCCACGATTGTCTATGATCTACTGATTAGCGGCATGGTTAGCGCAGCATTGGTGCCGGTCCTCAGCGAATACGCCGCCGATAAGGATCGCGCCGAATTCGGCCGCATTGTCAGCATCATATTAACCGGAGCAATCATGGTGCTGGTGGTCGGGGTTGCCGGATTAGAACTATTGGCACAGCCCATCGTCAGCCTCATTATTGCCAACAAGACTTCGGCGCAAACGCGCGACTTAGCCGTCAGCATGACCCAGATTGTGTCGCCGGGTGTGCTATTCCTCGGTATTTCGGCGGTGCTGATGTCGGCTCTTTACGCGCTGCAACGCTTCAGCTTTCCGGCGCTGGCAATGTCGGCACTCAACGCAGCGTTGATCGGGGCGGCACTGATCCTGACCGGCTTATTCGACGTGCAGAGCCTCGCTGTCGGGATGCTGGTGGGCGCCGTGCTGATGGTCGTCATTCAATGGCCGGGGCTGCGCGATGTGCCCATCCGCCCGGCTTTTGATTTTCGCCACCCGGCAGTGCGGCGTATTTTGCGCCTCTATGCCCCGATTGCGATAAGTTTGCTCTTCAGCCAAGCAGTGTTACTGATCGACCGCCGCTTTGCCTTCGACATTAGTGATGCCGCAGTCTCCGCAATGCGTTTCAGCACGACGCTGATCCAGTTCGCGCTCGGCATCGTCGGCGCGGCAATTTCGCTGGCGGCCCTCCCCTCGCTTTCGCAGCATTTCGCCAAACGGGACGAAGCGGCCTACCGGCACACCCTCGGTGTGGGCCTCCGCATGGTGACAGTGTTGGTAGTGCCCGCTGCCGCCGGCTTGATTGTCCTGGCCCTGCCGCTAATCACCCTGGTCTTTCAGCACGGCAAATTCGGCGCCTCGGATACCTTGCTCACCGCCGCCGCCCTGTTCTGCTACGTGTTAGGGTTGCCCGCCGCCGCGCTCAACCAGGTGCTGATTTTCGGCTTCTACTCGCGCAAGAATACGGTCACGCCGGTGATCGTCGGGATTGTCGGTGGGGGGGTTTATTTGGTGCTGGCGGTGCTGCTCAAGGGGCCGCTCGGTATGGTGGGGCTGGTGCTGGCAAACAGCGCGCAACTGACCTTCAACGCCGTCGTGACCGGCATGCTGCTCTGGCGCAGCCTGGGTGGCTTACGGGGCGAGAGTCTGGGGGCAACGGCGCTCAAAAGCGGACTGGGCGCCGTCCTGATGGGCGGGGTCAGTTTTCTGGCCTGGGGGCTATTGGCCCATGGGCTGCCGGATACGCTGGTAGGGCGGGTACTGGCGCTGGCAGTGCCCGGCGGCATCGGACTGGGGGTCTACGGCGCGGTGCTGGCAGTGCTGCGCGTGCGCGAACTCGATTTTATCCGCGACCGCCTAGCCCGCCGCTTGCCGGGGCGCAGGGTCGCGGATAGCGGACAGGAAATCGCCATAGACGATGAAGCCGCCGCGCTCGGCGCGCAAAACCCCGCCGGCAGCCTCGATACGCATCTGGTGGATGTGGGGTCAAGGGGCGAGTAAAGACGCTGCGTCTCCTGCCGCAACTGCCTGTTCCAACTCTGTCACGACACGGTCCAGTTCCGCCACCAACGCCGTGGCGCCGGCGGCGCGCAGGGCCGTGACCATCGCCCGGTAGTACCAGAGCGTGCCCGCCTTACCGCCGCGAAAAATCGCCCATAAGGCATCGCCCTGCTGCCGATACTCGGCCAGCACAGTACGGGCGTTGTGCAGCTTATCGGCGGCAGAGACCAGGCGCACCGCCGGCGACACATCAGCGATATGGGCGATATACGCCTCTTTGCGCGCCTGCCACGGCGGTTTAGGTATTTCATCGGTATCGGAGCATCCATCCACAATAGCTGCTACTGTGTCGCCGAAGCGCGCCTGGATCGCAGTGCGTGTGGCGGGACCGCCTTGGTCCTCGACGGCATCGTGCAGCAACGCGGCAATGGCGGCATCCTCATCGCCGCCGTTTTCCAGCACCAACGCCGTTACCGCCAGCAGATGGGCTAGATACGGCACGCCCGATCCTTTGCGCTGCTGCGTGCGATGCAGTTGTGCGGCGTAGAGTAGCGCGTCGTCAAAGCGTGAACTGAGTTGCATGGTCTCTCCTATTCTAGTGCCGTAGTGGGTGGTGCATAGTGCGTGAAAATTAAACCGTGATTGGTATCGCGGGCTCCGTAACTATTGATATATAATTACCGTATATTTAGCAATAACGGCACGCATATACTTCCCGCATTACGTATTTCGTTTTACGCAATAGGAGAAAGACCCATGCCACAGTTGGCGGTGCAACCATGGGCCGGAGCCGCAGCGTTCAGCCCGACCGGGGTACAAACGGAGCTACGCAGCGGCGGTTGGTCGCATTACGAGTGGAGTAATACCCCCTATACGCGCTACGCGGAACACACCCATCCCTACGAAAAGCTAGTGATTTGCCTGGACGGCAGCATCGTCTTCTATGTGCCTGGGCAACGGGCGCTGGAACTGCGGCCCGGCGACCGGCTGGTGTTGCCGGCCGGCACGCGTCATGCGGCACGGGTGGGGGCACACGGTGTACGCTGCGTCGAGGTACATCGCTAGGCCGCCCCGGCCGGCTAACGCCACGTCAGGTAGAAAAAGTCGCGCGCGGTGAGCGTGAGATACTGGTTACGCGCATAGGCCATGTTGGGCACCAACGGCTCGGCGCGCAACCCTCCGGCCGGCGCGGGCACATAATCGAGCCAGTGGACCCAGGCACTGTTGATGTCCAGCTGCATGGCCGTGGTCGCCCCGGCTGCCTGGAGCGCCGCCGCCAACTCCTCAGCGGCCACCGGCGTACCGGCAGCGTAGATCAACGCACCATCGGCGGTCTGCCCCAGACCCGAACGCCAGACATACATTTCGCTCAACAGCGACAACCCCCAGGTGCTGGTGATATGGCTCTGTACGGCGATAGTACCGTTATCAATCAACAACGGGCAATTTTGGCGATAGCTCACTAGATCGGTCGCTTTGCTCAGGGTCTTCCACGCGCCCAATTCAAGGCGGCCGTCGGCGTGCTGGGCCAGGGTGGCGGTATCGGCGCGGGTGTTGGGCAGAGCAATCGTCTGGCCGTCAACCATCATGCCGTAGTTGCCGTGGATTGACTTCCAGCCGCCGTTAAACGCCGCCGCCAACCCAGGCACATCGCCCGGCGCGATTCGCCCCGGCCCTCGAACACTCGCCGGTGACACCGGTTCCTGTGTCCCGGCGACCATGTGCAGTTGCAGGCGCTGCGGATCGAAGCGCACTAGGTAGACCAGTGCATCAGGTCGCGCCGGGTCAGGGCGCAAAAACGTCTTCCAGAAGGCCGGCGGCCCGCCGCCCGGAGGCTGAGGCAAGCCCTCCGAGGTCCATAGTCCCTCGCCCGGCAGTGCGCCGTCCGGCACCAGCGGCAGGATCGGGGGCGGATTGCCGAGCGCGATCCGCGGCGGGGGCAGCGAGCCGGCGGGCGGATCACCAGGTATTTCCGGCGGTAAGGGACTGACGACGGCGGTGGGCGGCCATTCCAGCAGCGACCCGCCGGCAACGAGGGTCGGCGGCCACACCAGCGTGGGCAGCGCGGCAATAGCGCTAGGTACACTCGTCGGCTGGGGTAGCGGCGGGGGGGTGGCGGTAGGCGACGGCACCGTCGGCGTGGCGTGCGGCTTCACACGCGGTGTAGTATGCGGCTTTATACGCGGCGTGGCGCGTGGGGTGGGGACCGCAGGCGACGGTAGGGCACTGGGCAGCAGGTCAATCAGGGCCGGCGCAGTGGGAGACGCAAGCACAGTGGGGCGGGGCGTAGGCCGCACATCTGTAGGAACTGCGGTCAATGTAGCGGTCGCCGGCGCTACCGTCGGACGGGGCACATCCGCCGGCGCCGGCGCCGGCAACGCATCGGCGCGCCCACCCTGCGCGACCGGTGCATCTCCACTGGGTGTAGAAACCGTCCAGGGAGCCTGCGCCGGCGGTGCCCACCCCATCTGCCGTTGCCGGCGGTGCAAGTCCTCGACTAGCCCATAATAGCGCGCCTCAACCTCCGCCATGGCCTCGGCCCCGATCACGCCGCGCGCAGCATCTACCAGCGGCGGCAGCAGGGTGTTGCCGTAAAGCTTCAGCACCGCGCCGCCCCCGCCGGCTAGTAGGCCGAGGATCAGCAGCCCACGTAGCAGGCAGCCGCCACGCCGCCGTCGCACAGCGCCGGGCGGAAGGGTTTGTGATGGCAAAGATGTAGCATTCAAATAAGGGACAGACCTCACTGCCGGTCACAGGGCAGCTACATGGGGGCGAATATACTCCCTATGATACCCGAAAGCGGTTCGCTGCGTCAAACCGGCTGCGCTTAGTCGGAGCTGTGGCGGTCACGCCACAGAGAATCGCCTATGGTGACCGCTGCATCGGGTTTTGTGTATAATAATTTACTGTGTCGCCGCCCGACAAAGAAAGGACCGCTGTGGACGAAAGCGCACGCGCACCCGGCACCGAGAATCCACCCGACGTGCGCCCACCGCTGACCGAGCGCGAAGACATCGCCGAGCTAGCTCGCATGGTTGAGGCAGTGCTGTTTGCCGCGCCGGAAGCCCAGCCGCTGGACGCGCTGCGGAAAGGGCTGGGCGTATCGGCCGCACGGCTTGACGCGGCGCTCGACCGATTGGCCGCCGACCTGCGCGTGGGCGGGCGCGGCATCCGCTTGCAACGGCTGACCGAGCAGGTACAACTGGTAACTGCGCCGGAAATGGGGCCGGAACTCGAACGCTATTTCGGCTACGAAGGAGCCCAACGGCTATCCAATGCCGCGCTCGAAACGCTGGCGATCATCGCCTATCGTCAGCCGGTGACGCGCGCCCAGGTCGAGCAATTACGCGGTGTAGATTGCAGCGGCGTGATCACCACGTTGCTCAGTCGCGGGCTGATCGCCGAGAGCGGCCGGCTGGATACGGCGGGCCACCCCATCCTGTTCAGCACCACGCTGGCCTTCCTACGCCATTTCGGCTTGGGCAGCCTAGGCGACCTGCCGCCGCTGCCTGCGGAGGAGAAAAAGAATGAGTGACGATTCACCTGCCCACACCATCCTCCTGGCCGAGCAGTTTAGCCACTGGGCCGCCGGCGAGTTGCGGGAGACATCACCCCTCTATGCGCGGCTGGCGCAAGGCATCGCCGCAGATCCTGGTTTGCAAGCACTGGCGGCTACCGCCCGATCCAGCCCGGTGCCACATTTGTTCATGGGCGCGGTGCAATATCTGCTGGCCGACCAGCCGAGCGATCCGCTCGCCGCGTTTTACCCCAGCCTGACTGCCACTCCCAACCGCGAGGCCGATCCCTACCCGGCGTTCCGTGCCTTTTGTCTGGCCCACCATGAGGAGATCAGCGAGATATTGCGGACGCGGCGCGTGCAAACAAATGAGGTGCGCCGTTGTGCCACGCTACTGCCGGCCTTCGGTGTGGTGGGGCAACGGGCAGTGCTGCGCCCATTGGCGCTGATCGAGATCGGGACCGGCGCAGGCTTTAACCTGCTCTGGGATCATTACGGTTATGATTACGGCGCGGCCGGGCGGGCGGGCGATCCGCAGGCCGCGCTGCAACTCGCCTGCGAGGTGCGCGGCAACCTCATGCCACCGATCCCACGCTACTTTCCGCCGATCGCGAGCCGCCTGGGCATCGATCTGAACCCGCTAGATGTGCGCGACCCCGCCGCAGTGCGCTGGCTGCGCGCGCTGATTTGGCCCGAACACGCCGAGCGGCGGGCCTTGCTCGATCAGGCGCTGGCGGCGGTACAGGCCGATCCGCCGGAACTGCGGGCCGGTGACGCAGTGGACCTGCTGCCGGGCGTGCTGGCCGATCTGCCGGCAAATGTGCTGCCCTGCGTGTTCCACAGCTACACGCTCAATCAGTTCACGCCGCTGAGGCGGGCGCAGTGGGCGGGCATCCTAGCGACGGTCGGGGAGGTGCGCGACCTCGCTTGCATCAGCATCGAAAGCAGCGGCTGGGATCAGCCCTATCTGACCTTGCAGTACTGGCAAGGACGCTGGATCACCAACCGCCCGCTGGCCCGCTGCAATCCGCACGGCGCGTGGATTGAGTGGCTAGAGGCAGGCTCCTGATCAGGGCAACAGGTAACTGTTCAGTGTGTGAAGCGAACGAGAACCGTGTCATTCTGAACTTGAGTTTGTACAATTTTACAGTTGAAAATCGGGTTACAGCAAGCAATTTCGTGCCTAGTGTAAGTCGGCCACCCCGCTAAACAGCCGATATTTTACACTCACGGCCCCCGTATAAGGGCTCATTTTTGTCCTACCTCTGTGAATTAAGACTTATATTAGGCA
>JBBRPH010000029.1:0-63285 GCA_038228295.1 Chloroflexia bacterium
CAGAGGTAGGACAAAAATGAGCCCTTATACGGGGGCCGTGAGTGTAAAATATCGGCTGTTTAGCGGGGTGGCCGACTTACACTAGGCACGAAATTGCTTGCTGTAACCCGATTTTCAATTGTAAAATTGTACAAACTCAAGGTGAGTAGGCGCACAAGTACGGCGCACGCCGTGCGCGCCTACAGGCCGCCGTTGCAGAGTGCCGGCTGCGGGCTGCGGGCGCACACCATGCACCCCAAACATACTCAGAATAGCCTAAAAGCTCTAAAATCCAATCACGTTTTACGCCTTATGCGCCTTTAGCGCACCACCACCGTCTGGCCCACATGCAGACTGCCGTCATCCACAATTTCGCTGTCGGTGGCGTTAGCGAGGCCGGGTTCGACGCGCTGCTTACGCGACGTGGTGCCCTCGAGAATAGTCACGAACTGCTGCCCGCCGATGTTTTCGAGTGCCCGATTGGGTATCACCAGCACATCACGTTTGCTTTGCGCGGTGATAAGTAGAGCGGCGGCCATACCGGGGCGCGGCTGCACATCGAGGGTTGGGGTGAAAACCACGGTCGCCTGGTAAACCGTGCTGCCGCTTTTCTGGGTCGCGCCGGGGGCCAGCGATTCGACGACACCCGGCAGCTTCACGCCGGGATAGGCATCCAACGTCAACGTGACCGGCTGACCGGCGCGCACGCGGCCCACGTCGAGCTCGTCAATGTCGGCCTGCGCGCGCAAGGTGTTCAGCCGAGCCAGGCTGATGATCGGACTGCTGCCGACCAGTTCGCCCACTTGCGCGTCAATCGTCAGCACCGTGCCGGCGAACGGTGCGGTCAGTTGGGCATCGGCAAGCGCGGCGGTCGCGCTATCGAGGGTGTATTGCGCCAACTGCACCTGTTGTTGCAGGATGGCAATTTCGGTGGCAGTCGGCCCTTGCTGTTTGAGGGCCAACGCGGCCTGCGCCACCGCCACACGCGCCTGGGCCGCCGCCACATCCGCCGTCGTTGCCCCGCCCTTCACCTTATCGAGATTCGCCTGGGCCTGATCAACTTCCGCCTGGGCCGCACGTAGCGCCTCGGGCCGGGGGCCGGCCTGCGCTTGGGTCAGCGCGGCTTTGGCGCGATCGACCGTGGCCTGCGCCACCGCTAGGTCTTCAACAGTCGGGCCGGTCTGGAGCTTACGTAAGCGGGCGCGCGCCTGATCCACCATAGCTTGCGCTGCCGCCACGTCCGAGGCGGTCGCGCCGGCCCGAAGTTTGTCCAGTGCCGCTTGCGCCTGATCCACCGCCGCCTGCTGCGCTGCCGTATCGCCCGCTGTGGGGCCGTTTTGCAGCTTGCTCAGGCTCGCCTGCGCCTGATCCACCGCCGCTTGCGCCGCCGCCACGTCACCACTGCTGCCGCCGGCCTGGAGCTTGCTCAGGCTCGCCTGCGCCTGATCCACCGCCGCTTGCGCCGCCGCCACATCGCCACTGCTACCGCCGGCCTGGAGCTTGTTAAGGGCAGCCTGCGCCTGATCCACCGCCGCTTGCGCCGCCGCCACGTCACTCGGCTTGCCACCCGCCTGGAGCGTATCCAATGCGGCTTGCGCTTCCGTGATCGCGCCGTCGGCCTGCGCCAACGCGGCAATCTCGTTTTGCTTGGCCGCTGCATAGGCCAGGATCGCTTGCTGCATCCCGCCTTCCGCATCTTGCACGGCACGTAGAGCGGCATCTTCGCGGGCCTGCGCCTCGTCGGGCAGGGGCAAGCCCCGGTTGCGATAGGCGCGGTCATCGGCTTGGCTGATGTCGGCAAAGCTCTGTTGCGCGTCGCGTACCCGGTTCGCGGCCTGGTCTTGCGCGATGCGGGCTTGCTCTTTCGTGTTGGAGGTGGTCGCCGAAACCTGGGTCTTGTTGGCCCGTGCGGCCGCCACGCGCGCTTGCGCGGCAGCAATGTCCTGTGCCGTGGCGCCGGCGCGCACCTTATCCAGCCCAGCCTGCGCTTGGCGCACGGCGGCTTGCGCGGCGGCGAGATCTTCCGCGCGCGCCGGGGTTTTGGCCTTGTCCAGCCCGGCTTGCGCCTGCCGCACAGCAGCCTGCGCGGCCGCCACGTCTTCCGGCCGTGCGGGCGCTTTGGCCTTATCCAGCCCCGCTTGTGACTGCCGCACAGCGGCTTGAGCGGCCGCCACGTCTTCGGGTCGCGCCGGGGCTTTGGCGCGGTCGAGCGTCGCCTGCGCCTGGCGCACAGCGGCTTGCGCGGCGGTGAGATCCTGCGCGCCGGCCCCCGCTTTCACTTTGTCCAGCCCGGCTTGCGCCTGCCGCACATCGGCTTGGGCCACCGCCACGTCATCGGCGTTCGCGCCCTTTTGCACCTTCACCAACCCGGCCTGGGCTTCGCGCAACGTTGCCTGGGCGGTGCTGATCTGCACCTGGGTGGAGCCGTATTGTAGATCAGCGCGCTTGGCAACGGCGGCGGCTAACGCGGCCTCGGCGGCGCGGATGTCGGGGGCCTGCCCACCGCCTTTGGCCTGAGCCAGGGCAGCCAGCGCGCTTTGTAGGTCGGCTTGCGCGGCGGCCAGGTCTTCGGGGCGCGGTCCGTCTTTGGCTTGTTGCAGTTTCAGTTGGGCGATAGTGAGTTCGGTCGCGGTCTGCTGCCGGTTGCGCATCAGGGTCGCCGTATCTAGCTGCGCTAGCACTGCCCCCGTCGCAACTGTGTCGCCTACGCCGACCACAAGGTGAGTCAGCCGCCCGCCGGCCTTGAACCCCAACCCCGCTGTGGTCCGCGCGGTTAAGCGGCCGTTGGTCTCCACCGTCGAGCGGATCGCACCGCGCGTCACCGACACCGTCCGCAGCGCCGGCTTGGCGGCCAGCGCCTGACTCACGCCAAACGCTACCCCGCCCAGCAACAGCACCCCACCCAGCCCCAGCAGCACTCGCCGCCCGCGGCTGGATCGCGGCGCCGGTGGAATTTCTCCTACATCTCCCCCCAGCAGCGTCGCAGTTGGATCATTAGGCATCGTCACAAGAATGTCCTTTCCCGATCACCGACGCAGCAAGCCGCGTCCCTATATGCTACCTACATACGCATTACACATTACTCATAACGTAACGTCTGTCCCACCCGCAGACGCGCCGCACCTAGCGCGGGGCCGACACTGGCAACGATGGTCAGCAGCAGCGTGAACAAGCCGGCTTGCCACAGACCGGCCAGGGGGAACTGGAAACTGATCTCGAACAGCACCCGACTGAGGGCAAACACCAGCAGCGCCGCCAGCGGATAGCCCAGCAGCATCCCGACCAGGTAGCCGCCACCGCCCAGTAACAGCGCCTCGGTCAGGAACACCTGCACCAGATGGCCGTTACGGGCGCCAATGGCGCGCAGCACACCAATTTCGCGGCGGCGTTCCAGCACGTTGAGCGTCAGCGTGTTGGCGATACCGATACCGCCGATGCTCGCCACGATCACCACCATAGCGTAGAGTAGCGCGCTCAGGATGCTCGTCTGGTGCAGCGCATCGTTACGATTGGTGTACCAGGTCTGCATACCCGGTTGCAGGCTGCGATATTTACGCTCAATGGTCGCCAGCGTGGCATCTACGGCGGCGGGCGTGCGATCCGTGAAGCGGACCGCGAAGAAGTCGGCGGCTCCCTCACTATGCAGCAGCCGCGCCGCCAGATCGCGCGGCACAAACACCTTGCCCACGGCGGTCGAACCGAGCGAGTTGATGTTGTCGGCCACAATGCCGATCACCTGCAACGTCGTATCTTGGCCGCCCAGGCGCAGCGCGAATTGGTCGCCCACATGGTAGCCGCGCCGCGCGGCCAGCACCGCGCTGAGTACGGCGACCGCGTTTTCGTCGGCCCCAAACCAGCGCCCGGCCAGCAGTTGGTAGTGGTAGAGGGTGGTGTCGGCGGGCATTCCCCATAATACTGTGCGTGTATCTTCAATCGTCGCGCCGGTGTTGGCCCAGGCATCGGCAGCCGCCACGGCGGGGATGCTGCGCAGCGTGGTCGCGAAGCCCTGGCCCACCGGCTGCTGGAACCAGATAAAGGCATCAATATCGTACAGGTCGAACCAGCCGTTGATCGAGTGGTCCACCGAGGCGCTGGTACCTTGCGCGGCCAAGAAGGCGGCCGTCGAGAAGGCGATCACAAACAGCGTGACCACATTGCGCCCTTTGCGCCGGGCCAGATTCCGCAACGCCATCGCCGGAATGCGCGGCAAGCCGGGCAAGCGCAGCACCAGCCGGTCGATCAGCCCTTGCCCATAGGTTGCGCTGATGCCGTAGGAGGACATCGCCGCACGCACCGGGATCGCAGTGCCGCGCCAAGCCGGGATCGGGGCGGCCAGTACCGTCACGCCTATGCCCACTCCCAAACCGGCCGCCAGTCCCAGCGGATCGGGCGCAAAGCCGCTCAGATCGAGGTTTAGCAGCGTGGCAAGATAGCTGATCAGCGCGAACGCACCCCCTACGCCCACCGCCAGCCCGATCACGCTGCCGACCAGGCCATACATCAGCCCGGCGATCAGATAAATGCGGAGGATGCGCCCACCGGTCGCGCCGACGGCTTTCATCGCGCCGATTTCGCCCATCTGCTCGCTAACCACGGCGGCCAGCGTGTTGGCGACCAAGAAGCCGCTGATTAGCAAGCCGACGACCGAAAAGACCCCCATCAACAAGATCAGCGCGTCGAGCGCCTGCTTGCCGGCATAGGTGTCGGGGTTGCGTTGGCGAAAGCTGCCGAACGGCAGATTCTGGCGCTTGAACAGTTGCTCAATCGCGCTGCGGGCGGCATCGCGGCCGTCAAAGTCCCGCAGGCGCACCAGGATCAGGCTGTCGCCGCTGCCACCGTACATCCGACGCACTTCGTCAGCCTGCGTATAGGCGATAGCCGTACCGATGATGCCGGCCGACGGATAGGCGGGCGACTTGGCGAAGCCGCTGATCACCAACCGGCGCACCGCGTTGTTTGCGCCCACGCGATAGAGGATCGTGTCGCCGATACCCAGTCCCGGCACTACATCGCGTACCGACCGCTCGAAGACCACTTCGCCGCGCCCCGGCGGGTGCCCCTCCACCAACTCCACGCGGTTCACCGCCTGGTGGTCGAAATCTTCCAAGCCCAGGAAGTAAATGTCCTGCCAGTTTGTGCCGGTAGACCACTTGGTATAAAAGTCGGCGCGCCGCTCGGCGGCGGCGACGTTGGGCAGCGCCTGCACAGCGGCGATAATCCCGGCCGGCACATCGCGGCTCGCCCAGCTCTGGTCTTGCTGCGAACTGTTGTTGTACGCCTGGCTTTGCGCGCCGGCCAAGTTGCGCGCCGTGGTCATAATCGCCACGATACCAGCCACGCCGACGATGATGCCGATGATGGTGAGCAGAGAGCGCAGTCGCCGCTTGCTGAGGTCGCGGAACGCTTTACGGAAGGTGATTGGCATAGCCTCTAATTATACCAAATCGGGTATAATATGCTGGTGCCGGCGACCCACCGGCACCTCCGTGTAAAGCGAGCCGCCTAAACGCAGCGGGTCATAAGGCATCTCATCCGACAGAACGCATGGCCGTCTTTCCTTATTTCAGATCATTGAGCCGAAGCGGTTCAGAAAGCCCTAGCCATTATGTCAACTCGCCTGCGCCAATGTGCCGTCGCACTACTGTTGCTGCCCATCCTCGCCGCCTGCGACGTGAGCGGCAGTGCGCCCGCCGACTTACCCACGCCGGTAGCTGCACCAACCACACCGCCGACCGAACCGCCCCTGCCGCCGACCCCCACCGCCGCGCCGACTGTCCTTACGCCTGCCGCAATCCAAGATGATCTGCAAACGGTGGTGGACACCGAGCGGCGCGCCGTCGCCGGCGGCAGCAAAGATGCGTTTATGAACGTGATTGACCACGGCGACCGCGATTGGTACAAGTTTCAGGAAGACGAGTTCGCTAATGACAGCTACCTGACGGCGCGCCTGGACTGCCTTTCCAACATCCGCATCGGCGCGAACGGCACCACTGCCGAGGCCGATGTGGCGCTGGACTCCTGCCCCGGCCGCTACAAGGTGGGGATGTTCTTCCGCCTAGTGGACGGGCACTGGCTGCACGCCCAGCCCGGCCTTGACGAGCAAGGACCACGCGCCACTAAAAAGATCGGCCCCTTCCGGGTCACGTACCACGCGAGGGAAGAGCCGTACCTCGCCACGCTGGAACGCTTTGCCCCTGCCGTCTATAACCGCGTCAGCACCGTGCTGAACATGAAGCAGTTGGACGTGGATGTGGATCTCCTGTCGCGGCCCACCGATATGCCGCATGGCGCGTTCACCACCATCGCCTTGTATAATCCGATGAACGCACGGATGTCAATGCTCTCGCCACGCTTTTGGCCTAACGGTGACGGCACCGAAGCGGCCCTGGACGACCAGGTGCGGACTACGTTGACGCACGAGTTTACCCACCACGCGGTCCGCACGGCGGCGCTATTGCAGGTGCCCCACTGGCTCAACGAGGGCATGGCCGTCTACGTTTCGCAAGAAAACCCCACGCGCTATGTGCGCGACGATCAGCAACTGGCGCTGGCGGGCAAGCTGCAACCGCCCGAAGCGCTGGACGCGATCTTGCAAAACGGTGATGCCGCCGAAATCGGCTATGCCGAAGGCTACGGCTTTGTCCGCTATCTGACCGCTAAAGAGGGCGATCGGGTGCTGGCCCCACTGTTGCAAGCCCTGAACGAAAGCGGCAATCTGAATACCGCGCTCACTACCGTCACCGGCAAGGGGTTAAGCCTCTGGTGGCGCAACTGGGTCGCCGGCCTCAAGGAGTAACCAATGTCAAGCAAGGGTTCTGATGGACAGGAATGCCTGACTTGCCGCTCGCTGAGTGGTGAAGCCCGCATTTCGCCCGGTCCGACAATTCACACCGGGCGCTATTGGGTAGTCGAACATGCCTATCCTTGTGCGATGCGCGGTTGGCTCGTGCTGGTCCTCCAGCGCCACGCCGAGGCGTTGCACGAGTTGACGGCGGACGAGTGGACCGAATTAGCCGACCTACAACAGCGCACCGTGCAGGTGTTGCGGCAGGCGACCGGCTGCAAGAAAGAATATCTGGCCGCCTTCACCGACAAGCCCGGCTTTCCACATCTGCACATCCATCTGATTGCGCGCTCGCCCGCCCTGCCCGATGAACTGCGCGGCGGCCAGATTTTCACGCAGCTCAACGTCGCACCGTCGGAAGCCGTGCGGCCCACCGACCTTGCGGCCTTTTGCGCTCATCTGGCCGGGGCTTTCCCCGGCAGCAGTGGGCGCACGTAAAGGTATGCTTGTGCCGGCCATGATCCCCACGCAGGCGGCCGCTGAAGATAACAAACTGCGCGTTGCCGACCGGGCGGTCCACGACTGGTATCGCTTCGTCCTCTCCTTCCCGCCCCATTTGGTGCGTGCCTACCTGGAGCGGTTCGGCGTGGAGCCGGGCCAACAGGTGCTGGACCCCTTTTGCGGCACCGGCACCACACTGGTGGAGTGCAAAAAGCAGGGCATCGCGAGCCTGGGGTTGGACGCAAATCCAATGGCCCATTTCGCCAGTGGCGTGAAAACCGACTGGCAGCCTGATCCCGCCGGCTTGCTGACCCACGCGCGGCAGGTCGCCGCCGCTGCCGCAGCCCAGTTAGCCGCCGCCGGGATTGAGGATAATCCGCTACGGCCCCTTGACCCGCTACCGTCCTTGCAAACCTTGCCCGCCCTCGCCGCCGCGTTGCTCTTGCGGGGATCGATCAGCCCGCTACCTTTGCATAAAACGCTGGTGCTGCTGGACTGCTTGGGCCGGCACGGTGATGCCCGCTATGCCGCACACGAGCGGTTGGCGCTGGCGAAAGCGGTGGTCCAACAGGCCAGTAACCTGCGCTTTGGCCCCGAAGTCGGCGTGGGGCCGGCCAAAGCCGATGCGCCGGTCCTCTCCGCGTGGCTGGCCGCCGTGCGCGTGATGACCGAGGATTTAGCCGCAGTCCAAACGCCGGCCAGTCCCGCCACGCAGGTCAGCGCCAGGGATGCACGCGATCTCGATTCGATCCCGCCGCAGTCCATAGTTGCCGTCATCACCTCGCCGCCCTATCCTAACGAAAAGGACTACACGCGCGCCACCCGGCTGGAGTCGGTGCTGCTTGGCTTTATCGCCGACCGTGCCGACCTACGCCGGCTCAAACAAGGGCTGCTGCGCTCCAACACCCGCAACGTCTACAAAGGCGACAGCGACGGGCAGTGGATTGCCGCTTTCCCGGAGATCGCGCAACTGGTGGCCGACATTGAGGCGCGGCGCATTGCACTAGGCAAAACATCGGGGTTCGAGCGACTCTACGGCACCGTCACCCGGCTCTACTTCGGCGGCATGGCCCGCCACCTCGCCGCCTTGCGCCCGCTGTTGCGCCCCGGCGCACACCTCGCCTACGTGGTCGGCGACCAAGCCTCCTACTTCCGCGTGCTGATCCGCACCGGCCGGTTGCTGGCGACCATCGCCGAGTCGCTGGGCTACGAAGTAGTCGGCCTTGACCTATTCCGCACCCGCCTGTCCACCGCCACCGGCGACCAACTGCGCGAAGAAGTGCTGGTCCTACGCCGGCCGGGCGGTATTTGTTAGCCGCTAGAAAGGAAAAGCAGACCAGTAAGCTAGGAGGTGAAACGTGACACAACTAGACACACTGGACTGGTCGATCGTGAACGGGATTTTGATCGAACACGTATATACCACCGATCACCAGTTCTACTCTATCTATCAACTGACCAGCCCCACAGGCGATGTGCTATACGGGACTACTCGCTGCTGCACCTTGCAGGGGTTTAGCTTGGCGTGGCCGAAGATGGCAAGCGAGATGCTCACCGATTGGCAGTATTTTACCTCGCTGGCCGCCGCCAGACACGCCATGGGTAATGTCAGCAACGAGGATCGCGGGATCCAGCCGTTCAAGTACAACCCAACTCTCTATATAATGGAACCGGAACGGCACTATTGTCTGTGCTGTGGGTACAAAACCATCGAGGGCTATAAGACGAACTTTGGCTATACTAAGCCGCCCCGTACTTACGCTATCTGCCCTATTTGCTTTTGGCAAGATGATGCCGTGGCGTACACCCACCCCGACGAAGTGATCGGGCCAAACCGTGTGTCCCTCAGACAGGCCCAGCGCAATTTCATCGAATTTGGTGCCACGGAGCGCCGCGTATTACCGTATGTACACCAGCCTAACACAAACGATGTGCGCGACCCCGGCTGGAGGCTGATGTAAACGCGGAGGAGCTACGCGCCTATCGGGCAGTAGCCCAGCAGTTTACCTCATGAGAAATCAACAAGTGGCAACGCCGCGCCCTTTCGGGTACAATAATAGGTAGCCTATAAAACCCATGCAACCGCACGGCGGCCGACGAATCGCGGCAAGCCGAGCGGCAACCGAGGAGTACCGCCACCCATGCCTATTCTTGCCACCGCCGAGCGCGTGGTGAAATGCCCGACCGGCCATTGCCCCGGTTGGATCACCGTGGTGGACGACCGCCCGCAAACTGCGCCGTGCCGCTATTGCCGCGTGACGGTCAACACCCTGAGCTATATCCTGGAGAACACGCCGGGCAGCGTGAGCCTGTCGCCCGCTGTCCATGAGGCGGTCAACGGCCTGCTGCTGACCACGGCGGGCGTGACCGGCGGCAACGTCTACTTGCGGCCCATGGAGCGCACGATCTTGGCGCTGGTGCCCAGCACGCGCGGCGTGATCATCGAATATAACCCGATTATCGCGCGGCAGGCCGGGCCGGCCGCCGTGGTCGCGCTGATGCTGCATCACCTGCTGCACCTGGATGGGCACCGCGCCGACAAGCCGACCGCCATCGTGCTGCGCCCCGGTGCCCGCGACCGCGAAGCGCTGCAACCGGCGGCCAACGGCCTGCTCACGCTGGCCGATCACGCTTGGATCGCGACGCGCCTCGACGCGATTGACCCTAGCCTCACGGCAGCCAAGCAGGCGTGGGGCTTGGATCTGGTGGAGATGCTAACCGGCAACGAGAGTGTCTTCCCGCCCTACATGGCCGACCGCAACCGCCGCTGGCTGATGGAGCAGTTCGACGCGCCCGATAGCACGGGTGCTCTGGTCGGCGTAGCGTTGGAGGAGCGGCTGGCCGCCCTCAGCGCACGCTTCTTCACTAACCAGCGCGAGGATCTGCGGCGCAGCCTGATCGGCATCCAACTAGCCGATCTGGGCCTGCGCGACCCCGCCCGCGTTGAGCCGTACAGCGCCGCGCTGACCGCCACCGGCTTACCCGGCCTCGACACCGCCATCCCGCTGGGCCAGGCGTTAGCCGCCGAGCTACGCACGGCCCGCGCCGCCACGCCGACGCTCACCGGCCCGGCTTACCATGCCGCCCTGGAAGCCGCCTTGAAAACTCTCGGCTTCCAAACTGCGTTTGAAGTACAGACGTTGCGTGGCGCGTAAGGCGTAAGGCGTAATACGTAAGAATCCTGATCTGATGCCTTACGCCTTACGCCTTACGCCTTACGCCTTACGCCTTACGAAAGAGGATAACCATGTTCAAGTGGCTGGGAAACTTTGTGGACTCCCAGGATAAAGAGATCACGCGGCTGCGGCGCGTGGTGGGGGCCGTGAACGCGGAGATCGAGACGCTGCTGACGGCGCAGTTGGCGGCGCTGGCCGACCTGCGCCAGGGGCTGCATACGCTGCTGCACCGTGACAGCAACGCCGGGCGCGCCCTGCCTGCGCTGCTACAGGGCGCACTGGCCGCCGGCACTACCCGCGTGCAAACGCTGACCAATGAGGCGGCGGACAGCCGGCGGGTGATCGAGGTGGGCGAGGCCACGACGCGCAACATGAACGTATTGTTGGCCGATAGCCGTCAGTTGGCCCAGCTGATCGCCGACTTGGCCCGGCGCACCGGCGACCGCGCTGAAGTCGAGGCCAATATCGCCGAACTGAGTGAACGCATCGGCGACCAGTTGCGGGTGTTGGAAACCGACCGCCCGGCTCTTAGCGCAGTGGTCGAAAAGCTACCGGCGGCGGACAGCGCGGGCAAAGGCGCGGCGATCAAGCCCGACGCGCTGGTGAAGTTGGTGGACAGTGCGGCCGCCGCGCTGGAACCGGAGACGGCAACCTACTTTCAGCGGATGCAAGACCTGCTTGACGGCTTGCGCGAAGCCACGGCGCTGCTGGCGCTGCTGGGCGACACACCGTTGGTCGCGGGAGCGGCCGCCGACATTGAGCGCGGCCCGCACCCATTGGCCGGCAAAGCCGCCGAAGCGGCGGCGCTGCAACCGGCGCTTGACGGGCTGCGTGAAGCGGCGCGTGCGCTCGTCGCTGCGCTGGAAGCCAACGACCTGATGAAACACCTGCAACGCCAGGGCTTGCTGTTGCCCGGCGAGTTACAGGCCGCGCCCGGCCCGCTGACAGCCGACACGGCGCGCTCAACCGGCGGCGGGCTGTTTGGCCGCCGCAAAGCCGCACCTGCCGCGCCGGCGGCCCCGGCGAGCGGTATTGCTTTGGGCACCACACGCACGGCCAAAGACGATCTGGCCGACCTGCTGACCTGGCAAGAAGCCGCCGCCGCCGCCCTGCTGCCACTGACCACGCAAGCGCTGGCGAGTGACACGGCTAGTGCCGAAAACCGCGCCACGCTGGCGGGGCTACAGTTGCGCTTCGACCGTCGCGCCGACCGCTTGCAGGCGCGCATGGCTGCTTGCCGCGGTCAGTTGCTGCACGCCCGCACGGCGCTCTGGCAAACCTACGAAGAGCGATTGCGCGCCGACTATGGCGAAGCCGTCACGCCATTCCTGGAACCGCTGGAAGAACTCACCGCCCGCCAGGAGACCGTGCTGGCCGCATTGGACGCGCAAGAAGCGGACGAGAGCCTGCCGCAAATCAAGCCGCAGCACCTGGGCGACGTGATGATCGCCCGCGACGCGGCGATAGACGACTTTTTCCGTCGTTTTCATGCCGACCTGCGGCGCGAGAGCGAGCGTGAAGGGGCCGATAAGCTGCGCGCGCTCGAAACCGAGTTCCACACCGCCGAGCGCAAAGACGAAGAGGCGCTGCTGAACGACCTGCTGCCGATCGCGCTCTCCTGCGTCTGGGACGCGGCGCGGCGGGCCATCGGCTTGCGCCCCGCCGATGTGCAATTCATGGGCGGCACCACGCTACACGAAGGCAA
Organism: Chloroflexia bacterium; assembly: GCA_038228295.1. Lineage (GTDB taxonomy): Bacteria > Chloroflexota > Chloroflexia > QHBQ01 > JAICKM01 > JAICKM01. The sequence continues at coordinate 12,146 of JBBRPH010000029.1, forward strand.
AATCGCTGAGATGAAGACGGGCGAAGGCAAGACGCTGGTGGCGACCCTGACCCTGTCGCTTAACGCGCTGCCCGCACGCGGGGTGCATCTCGTCACGGTCAACGAGTATCTCGTCAAGCGTGATAGTGACTGGATGGGGCCGATCTACACCATGCTCGGCCTGACCGTCGGCGTGATCCTCAACGACATGAGCGCTTATGAGCGCATCGGCGAATATCGCGCCGACATCACCTACGGCACCAACTCGGAGTTCGGCTTCGACTACTTGCGCGACAACACCGCGCCGGGGCCGGAAAACGTGGTGCAGCGCGGCCACCACTACGCCGTGGTAGACGAAGTGGACAACATCCTGATTGACGAAGCGCGCACCCCGCTGATCATCAGCGGGCCGTCGCAGCAGACCAGCGATGTGCATGAGCGCGCGGCAGTGTTCGCCCGCACCTTGCAAGAGGAGCGTGACTTCACGCTGGACGAAAAAAGCCGCAGCGTCGTCTTCACCGATGACGGCGTGGAGCGCGCCGAAGCCTTTTTCCACGTCACCAATCTGTACCACCCCGACAACTTTATGCTGGTCTATGGGCTGGAGAACGCGCTCAAAGCGCACGCCTTGTTCCGCCGCGACCGCGACTATGTGCTGACGCAAGAGGGCAAGATCATTTCGCCGGGCGAACGGCTGAACCCCAAGCAGCCGGTCGAAGTGGTCATTGTGGACGAGTTCACCGGCCGCCCGATGGAGGGTCGCCGCTACTCGGAGGGCTTGCACGAAGCGATTGAGGCCAAAGAGGGCATCACGGTGCGCGGCGAAAGCCAGACCTACGCCACGATCACCATCCAAAACTACTTCCGTATGTACGCCAAGCTGGCCGGCATGACCGGTACGGCCCTGACGGAAGCGGAAGAGTTCTTCAAAATCTACAAACTCGAAGTCACCGCCATCCCGACGCGCCTGCCGATGGTGCGCCAGGACCACGGCGACCGCGTGTATAAGAACGAAGCCTCCAAGTTTAGAGCGGTGGTTGAAGAGATCAAAGAGATGCGCGAGGTGGGCCGCCCGATCCTGGTCGGCACGGTTTCGATTGAGAAGTCGGAAGAGTTGGCGCAGATGCTGGAAGCCGACGGCATCCCTCATGCCGTGCTGAACGCCAAGCAGCATGAGCGCGAGGCCAGTCTGGTGGCGCAAGCCGGTCAGAAGGGGGCGGTGACCATCGCCACCAACATGGCCGGGCGCGGCACCGACATCCTGCTCGGCTTCGGCGTAGCGGACCTGGGCGGGCTGCATATCATCGGCACAGAGCGGCACGAGAGCCGGCGCATTGACAACCAGTTGCGCGGGCGCGCCGGTCGCCAGGGCGATCCTGGCTCCTCGCGCTTCTATGTGTCGCTGGAAGACGAGATCATGCGCCGCTCCGGCGTGAACCAGACCATCGTCAACTCGCGGATGTTCAACGCCCTCTGGGAAGAGGATATGCCGATTGAACACAACCTGATCAGCAAAAGCGTCGAAACGGCCCAGACCAAGATGGAGGGCTACAACTTCGACATCCGCAAGCACTTGGTCGAATACGACGACGTGGTGAACACGCAGCGCGACGTGATCTACAAAGAGCGCCGCTATGTGTTGACGCAGGGCGATCCGCGCACCATCGTGCTGGATATGCTGACCGAGACAGTGGACGCGCTGGCGAACCCGGCGGCCCGCCCCGGTGGGCCGGCGCCGGCCGCCCAGTCCGGCCGTAAAAAAGGCACGCTAGACCCACAGACGCTATTCGCTGCATTGGCCGACACGTTCAGCGAAGACGTGACGCGCCGCCTGGCCCACCACCTGCTGCGCGAACACGTTGGGGCGCTGATCGAGGCGGGTGACCGCGAGGCCGTGGCCGCCGAATTGGAAGCGATCACCGACGAGTCGGCGGAAGGGCGATTGGAACTGATCCAGGGCGCGGTGGACAAAGAGTTGCGCGCCTTCTTCCACGTAGACGACCCGATGTATGAGACGGTGCAACACGCTGCCTTCGACTACAGCAAGCTGCTGAAGATTATGACCGCTATCCTGCCCTTACCCGCCGATCTAAGCGGCGAAGACATCGAGGGTATGGAGTACGACGACGCGGTGCAATACTTCAACGGCATTGCCGCCGAAGAGTTTGAGCGCCAGTTTGCCGAGCGCATTGGGCAGACCCGTGAAACGGCGCGTATCGCCGCCCTGCGCGGCGACATCCTACAGGTGGCCGAGAGCGCCGCGCAATTGGGCGGCGGTCCCGATCTGGAGAGCATCGCCCACCTGCCGGAGAGCGAGCGCGAAGCCGGCCTGCTACTCGATCTGCTCGACGGCGTGTTCCCGCTGGTGCCCGCCTCGGCGGCGGCCCGCCTACCGATTGACATCGGCAGCACGCTGGCCGCGACCCAACTGCCACGCCTGGTGGCCGACCAGTTAGAAGAGATCTACGGCGAAGTGCAGGAACGGCTGGGACGCGACTTTGTGCAGCAAAACGCCGGCGTGCCGATGCTGGCGATGGTAGACAACAGCCTACCCGCGCCGGTCTACCGCGAAATCGAAGCCGCCGTCGGCACCGCAACGCTGGAAGAGGTCGAACTGGCCCCACTGGCGACGCTGGACGATGAGGTGAAGAGCCTGGTGCGCGATGCGTTCGTCAAGCACCAGGAGTCGCGCTGGATCTTGCACGTCATTGACCAGCTTTGGACACGCCATCTGACGACGATGGAAAGCCTACGCCAGTCGGTCGGTCTGCAAGCCTACGCACAAAAAGACCCGCTGATCGAATACAAACGCAACGCTTTCGAGCTGTTCGATGAGTTGAAAGCCGAGATCCGGCAACTGGGCACGCGCGTGCTCAGCTTGCGCATCGAGCCGGCGGCTCCCCCGCCCACGCAAGCGCCGGAACCGGCGCAGCAAGCGGCCGGCGGGCACCCCCACGCGCCGGGCAAGACTCCACCGCAGAAGCCGCAAGGCGCAGCCATCCCGCGCAATGCCGGCCGCCCCGCCGCGCCGAGCGGCCCTAGCCGCACCCCAGTCCAGGCCGCCGTTGCCGGCGTAATCGGTAGCCCGTCTTCACCGCTGCCGACGGCACCCGGCAACGGCGCAGGCACCCCCCCCGCCGGCGGCCCACGCCCCAGCGGCCCAGGCAGTTCACGCTCGGGCGGCTCCGGCCCAGCGCAACGCGGCAAAGGCGGCGGCAAAACCCCCGCCCGCCTGCCCACCGCCGTCGGGGGTGGGGCCAAAGCCCCAGCTCCCAATGACCCCTGCCCCTGCGGCAGCGGGCGCAAATACAAGATCTGTCACGGCCGCTAGGCGCGAGTGCTGAGGTCTGAATAGTACAGAAGGAGTTCGCATTTATATTTGCGAACTCCTTCTGCATGGTCGAACCCGATGGTAGCGACGCGACTTGCGGCGCCCGCGCTGATGAGGCTCAGAGAGCTAGGCGCGTGGTGGGATGATCGTACTCCCGCGCCGGCCGCTTAAAGTACAATTGGTGGTTGATATGACTGCCGCCGCCGCCGTAGGCCGGCACCACCGCAACCAGTTCCCAGCCGTCTGCCCCTAACTGGGCCATAAGAGAATCCTCGGCTACGAACTGACCGGGCTCCGGGTAATGCTTCACCCGGAATGTCTCCTGTTTCTCGCGCTCGGCATACAGGCTCAGATACTCCCACATCTATAGTTCCTCCATCTTAAGGTGACAAAGGCTAAGTCTAGCATCCCTTACTACGGCCCGCCGGGAGGGTGCGTTACAAGCACCGTCACCATGGGCAGCGGCTCCGGTAGGCGCGCCGGCCCCGTGAGCAGTGGTCCCGGCAGCCCCCGGCTACGGCGTGGGAGCCGGTTCGCCCAAGATCAGCGCAGCGGCTTTCTCGCCGCTGATCATGGCCGCGTTCTGGCTGCTCGCTTCAGTGAACTCACCCGCGAATAGGATGCCCGGCAGGCCGGAGTCGTTATCCGGCAGGCGGGGATGGATGCCCGGCGGTTGGGGAAACTGGCCGTAGGGGATGCGATAGAGGGCTAGCGGTTGGTAGGTGCTAAGAGCCGCTTGCGCCGCGCCGTTGCCGGCAAACATCCCCAGCAGGTCGGTCATCGCCAGGGCGTAAAGCGAAGCATCGTTGCCGAGGGGCACGCCCAACACCGTTGCCGACAGCAGCCGGCGGCCCGGCGGGGCGTACTCCGGCGCGATGTTGCTGATCTGCACCGCGTTGTTGACAAAGGCGTGCGGGTTGGCGTTTAGCAGGATCTTGTTGCCGCGATAGACCGTCTGTGTCCCCTGCCAGTAGAGGTTGACCGTGCCTAGTGCGCCCGGCGGCATCGGCTGCCCTGTCAGGCGGGCGGCTTCCGGCGCGGCGGTCGCAACCACCACACGGTCGGCGGCCAGGCGTGTACCGTCGGCCAACCGCACGGCCGGTCCATCCCCCGCCCCAGCCGGCTCTAGCGCCGCCACCGGCGTGTTTAAGCGAATACGGCCGGCCAGCGGCGCGGCCAACTGGTCGGCGATAGCGCCGATGCCGGCGGCAGGCACCACAGTCTGCCCCACACTCAACATCTTGAAATCAAACTTGAAGCACTTGGCGCTAGTCGCTAGACTGCGGTCGAGGAAAATACCGCCGTAGAACGGGCGGATGAAGCGATTGATGTAGCGCAATGAAAAACCGAAGCGCTGCAAAAACGCCAACGTACTCTCATCCGGCCCCGCTAACACATCGGGAATCGGATCGGCGCGCAGCAGCAAGGTCAGCAGCGCCGTGCGGAGCTTATCAGGCAGCGTGATCAGCGAGGTGAGCGCCGAGGGCAGCGCCGCCGCCGGATCGCGAATGGGGTCGCTCAGAGCCACCCGGCGGCGGTTTAGCGCGATAAGCGCGCCGGGGTCAAACACCCGCAGATCCAATGCAGCTAAATCAAGGTTGCGCCGCACGGCCGGGTAGGCCGTGAACGTCACCTGGAAGCCGCGGTCCAGCCGGAAACCGTCCACCATATCGGTGCGCACGCGCCCGCCCACCCCGTCGGCGGCTTCCAGCACAGTCACGTCATAGCCCCGTCCCAGCAAAATGCGCCCACAGGTCAGCCCCGCCAACCCCGCGCCCACGATCACGATCCGCTCCACCGCTGCCCCCTTGCCGTTAATGCCGCGTTCTGAGTTCTGCGTTCTGAGTTCGTTTAGCTTACGCACTATGGAATATAACAGACTGCCGTAGCCCCTGTCACGCCCGCCTTGCACCGCCCCGTCACACTTCCCAGCCCTGGCACGGGGCTTGCCTTAACAAGAGCGAGTAGCCTGCACTCGCTAGGCTAGGCGTAATAGAGTGCAGTAACAAGCGCAGGGTGCAGCGAAAGGAGCAACAAACCATGGACTTTGGTAATCTCGTTAATCAATTTACCGGCAATAATGCGCCGCAGGGGACCAACGCCAAGCTAGGCGGCTGGTTGCAGAACTACCAGAACGGCACGGGCGATCAGGTGCCGACGCATGAAGTGCATAGTGCCTACCAGCAAGCCGCACAGGGCTTTCAGCCGGAGCAGCAGCAACAAGCCTTGAACTACGGCTACCAGCAAGTGCCGCAGCAGCAACTGGCCGGCGTAGGTGGGGCCTTGACTAACTTCTTCCACCAGCACGGCCTGAACCCGCAGAACGCCGGCGTTAGCACGACTAATCCGGCGCAAATGACCCCGCAAGACGTGGCGAATCTGCACAATCATGCTCAACAGCAGCAACCCGACGCGATCAAGCAGGCATTTCAGCCGGGAGGCGCGCTGAGTAACCCGATGGTGGGCATGGCCTTAGCCGGCGCGCTGGCCTATGGCGCCAGCCGGTTCCTGAAGTAAGCAAGCCGTCGCAGCGCAAGCGCGCCTAATTCGTCAGCGCCCGATTCGTAGAGAATCGGGCGCTAATCGTTTGCCGGATTCGTGCAGTGCCGGCGGATTTGGTATAATGTGGATAACTCGTTGCAAACCCTGAAACCTTTTCACCGGCTCATGAGTTATATAGAGTAGAGGGATCAACCTCCGCTCGCTTTAACGCAAAGGACCGCGATGGCCCGTTCTCCTTTCAGTCTACCCGCCCTACGCGAAGCGCCGCCGCGCCGCCTCGCGGTGCCGTCCGCCGGCGTTATCGCACTGTCCACCGTGCTGATCCTGATTGGGGTGCTGGGCGGCGGGTTGCTGTCGCTCAAGGGGCAGCAACAGGCGGGCAAAATCGGCGGCGGCGCGTTGCGTCAGGGCAGCCAGCAGGTGGTCGCCTCAACCATCACGCGGCTCGAAACCGAGCAGAACGATTTGAAGCGCGAATTGGCCGATGCGCGGGCGCAACTGGATCAGTTGCAAACGACCAGCGCCCAGGAGAAAGATCAACTCAGCGACATCACCAGCGCTATCGCCGCCGAGCGCGTGGGCGCGGGCCTGGTGCCGCTTGAAGGGCAGGGCGTGATCGCCGTCTTCCAAGACAGCAGCGCGCCGGCGGTCCCGCCCAACGAAGACCCCAACAATTATATTCTGCACGACTATATGTTGCGCGATGTACTGAATACGCTGTGGGCGGGTGGAGCCGAGGCCGTCTCGATCAATGGTGAGCGGGTATTGGCGACCACTTCCCTCTACTGCGTAGGCACCACCGTCATCTGTAATGCCACGCGCCTCTCACCGCCCTACGAAGTCCACGCTATCGGCAACCCCGACGCGCTGGCCGCCGCCCTGCACGACTCGCCGCAAATGCAGCAGTTCAACCTGCGGGCGCAGATTTATGATCTGCCGATTGCGATTCGTAAGGAGGTCAAAGTGCCGGTGCCAGCCTATAGCGGCGCGTTTGCGCTGAAATTCGCCCATCCCGCCGATAACAGCGCGGATGGGGCACTGACCCCGGCTCCGACCCAACCCGCACCGACCCCGACTCCCGCTCCGGCGACGGTGACTCCGGCTTACGCCGCCCCGACCGCCACACCGACCAAAAAATAGGGGAAGCCGACGATGAAAAGCTGGCCTGCGCGTCTCCTAGTCTCGGCGGTCTGCCTGCTGCTGGGCATTCTGATGGTGCCGCAGTTCCGCAGCCAGCCGGTCAACCGCAACCCCGCCGACCAGTCGCCCGACGACCAAGTGAGCTACATCAGCCAACTCTACCGCAGCAACGAGACGCAGCGGGTCAGCCTTGATGCGCTACGCGCCGACATTGCCAAATATGAGGCGGCGCGTATCGGGGGGTCCAGTAATCTCCTCAGCCTGATCAACGATTTGCAACAGATGAAAATGCTCAACGGTGAAGTGGACATCAGCGGGCCGGGGGTGCAGGTGCGCGTCAACGGAGCCGGCGATGTGGTCCAGGCATTACAGGATTTGATCAACGAACTGCGCGCCTCCGGAGCCGAGGCGATAGCCGTGAACGATGTGCGCCTGATCAGCCGCTCCGTCGTCACCGCCGATGCCGATGGGCACCTGCTGGTAGACAAACAGCAGATCAGCCCGCCCTACCTACTGGAGGCTATCGGCGATCCGACGACGCTCAACAACGCGCTCGAACGCAAAGGTGGCCTAATCGAAGTGCTACAACAGCAGCAGGGTAGCAAAATCGAGATCAAAGTCACGCCCCGCAACGATGTGAAAGACCCGATCAAACTCCGCAAGACCGCGCTAGACCTCAAGTGGCGCTACGCCAAGCCGACCGACTAGCAGCCCTACGCCCGACAACCGCAGTTGCCGCCACAGGCACAGCCACCCCCGCCGCCGGCCGCCTGGCTCCCGCCCGCCTGCCCAACAGCGCGAACCGTGGCGAAGGCCGAAATGGTGCGTTTGACGCGCGTTCCGCCACAGGTGGGGCAGGTGGGCGGTTGATCGCGCTGTTCGGCCGGGCGCAAGCGCTCAAAGCGGTTGTGGCATTCCAGGCAGTGATACTCAAATAGAGGCATGGTTCAGGTCTCCTTTTGCAGCGGGCTGTTGTGGCCCGCGCTCCCCACTATTGTACCGGGCGGTGGCAGCAGAATGCAAGTCGTCGTCAAATCAATCCATGCCGGCGGGCTAAGTTGATCGCCTGCACGCGATTGGCGGCGTGCAGCTTGCCTAGGATGGTCGAGACATAGTTTTTGACCGTGCCTTCGGCCAGCCCCAAATCGTCGGCGATTTCGCGATTACTCATGCCCTGTGCCAGACGGCGAATGATGTCCGTCTCACGCTCGCTCAACGGCTCCAGATCGGGCCCCGCCCCGGCCCGGCGCGGCGCTTGGGCGAACTCAAACAGTAGCTTGCTGGCGACCGCCGGCTGGATAAAGCGCTCGCCTGCGGCGACTCGCTCAATGGTCTGTACCAACTCCGGCGCGGGGCTGTCTTTGAGCAGGTAGCCCAGTGCGCCGGCTTTCACGCCTTCAAACACATATTCCTCGTAGTCGAAGGTGGTCAGGATGATCACGCGCGTGGCCGGGAAGGCAGCGGTGATCAGGCGCGTGGCGGCGATACCGTCCATGCCCGGCATCTGGACATCCATCAGCACCACATCAGGTTGCAACGCCTGCACCTGGGCCACCGCCTCTGCGCCGTTGCCCGCCTCACCAACCACCGTCAGCCCCGGTTCCAGGCCCAGGATAGTGACCAACCCCTGTCGCATCAGCGTTTGGTCTTCACAAATCAGCAAGCGAATCATGCACTGTCCTTTGCGTTGCCGGTGAGAGTGGCGACATCACGCAGACACGGAGGCACGGAGGAGTCTAGCTGTAACCAGTCAACCGATGAACTTATCATGCTGAACACAGGCCGCAGCTCGATTGGGACGTGGGCAGCAGTTTCATCGCTACATCCCGGCAAACCGGATTCTTCCTTGCGTTCAGAATGACCGCATCCAGTCTTCGTAACATCCTAATCTAACACGTAGCTGAATCGTTATTTAAAAACTCCGTGTCTGCGTGGTGCCGTGCATCCTAGTGCGAATTGCGGCGGAATAGGCCGCGCAGGGCCGGCGACAAGCGGTCGCGCAGATTCTCGACCGTCGGCGCGGTGCTAGGCGGCAGCGGGACCGTCGCCAGCACCAACGTACCGCCCCCATTGGGTCCGGGGCGGATGCTCAGGCTACCGCCCAGCGCCGCCAGCCGTTCGCGCATCCCACGCACCCCGTAGTGGCCTGCCACCTCGAGCCGCGCCTGCCCCTCCGCCAAATGGGGGATACCCACGCCGTCGTCGACCACCGACAGGTATACTGCGTCACCCTTACAGAAAACGTGCAACTCGACCGTGCCGGCGCGGGCGTGCTTGACCACGTTCAGGAGCGCCTCGCGGGCCACGCGCCAGAGTGCGTCCTGGATTGGCGCGGGTAGTGCATCGGCGGCCGGCTCCACCGTGCAGCGCAACTGGAAGCTGCCTTCCGCCGCAGTGCGCGCCGCCCAGGCAGTCAGCGCCGCTCCTAGTGGTCCCGCGTCGGCCTCTAATGTAGGGCTACGCAGATCGGCCAGCGAAGCGCGCAGGTCGGCCATGCTATCACGCACCAGCCCTTTGGTCGCTTCGAGTTCGGCGGCGGCACGCGCCGGGTCCACCGCCTGCAAGCGCTGGGCCACTTCGATCTTGACGGCCACCAGCGCCAGCGCATGGCCCAGCCCATCGTGCATCTCGCGCGCCATGCGCGCCCGCTCGCGCAGCGCCGCCGCCTCGCGTTCGTGGACCAAGGCGGCTTCGAGACGCTGTTGCGTCTGCTGCAACTCTTGCACCAGCCGCTCACTTTGCATCCGTGAGCGCAGTAGCACGGTGATCAACAGCACCCAAACCACTGAAAAACTCATGCCGACCAGCGATCCCCAGAAGTCGGACGGAACACGACCCGCCCATAGATCCGCGATCAGGCCGGTTTGGTAGCCGACAACACCGAGTTCCAACACCAACAAGGGCACTGACAGGCGCAGACGGAACATACTGAAGGTCTGGGAACAGAGGGAAATATACAGCCAGGCGAAGAAGTCAACGCGCGCCGTCATCCAGGCGATACAGCCGAGACTCAGCACCACAAACACCACTTGCGGCCCCTCTTGCCCGTGGTGACCCCACAGCAGATCGCTCAGGTGATAGCCGGCGGCGGGCCGATGGGTCCAATTGTAGAGCAAGAACCCCGCATAGAGCAGCACGAACGCCGCTACCGGCCACTCATAACCGTGCAGCGTCGGGTCCGTCCACGCCAGTCCCGTGAAGGCCGCTACTAGGCCCAGGATGAGGACATAGAAAAACACCAGGATGGCATCGATCACTGCCGGCATCCGGGGCGGGGCGGCAGGGGGGTTGGCTAACAAAAGGCGGCGTGCAGGCATGGGGTGATCCTTTAACTAGGCGACCTCGCGGCCATTATACCATAGCTGCGTCCGGCCGGCTGCCCAATGCGCAACGGCCCTAACCCCACCCCCTCCTCCGTAGGGGAAGGGGGTGGGGTTAGAGCGAGCCTTTAGCGCCATTTGAAGAAGCGGACGGCCACGGCGAGCGACACGACAAAGTAGACCACCATGCCGGCGAGGTCTACGGCGAGTGACTGGACAATCATCGGTGGCACAGCTGTCTCGGCAGTCAGGCCGAGCATCGTGGTGCGAACCACATCCACAACCATCGTGCTGGGTAGCCACTTGCCGATGGCTTGCAGGAAGTCGGGGAAGTTGGTGCTAGTCATCATAATATTACCCAGGAACATGAACGGGAAATAGACCACCTGGGAAATCACGTTCACGGTCTCGGCCTTCTGCACCAGCGCGGCGATCAACTGCCCCACGGCCATGAAAAGCAACGCGCCGGCGATCAGCACCGGGATCGAGCGCACCACATTGGCCCATTCGTAAGTCGCGCCGAATACCAGGATGCTGGTGCCGATCAACAGGCCGGCCTGCGCCACCATGATCGCGCTCTGGGTGACAATGCGCGCCAGTAGCAGTTGCCAGACCGGTAACGGCGTAGTCTGGATGCGGCGCAGGATGCCGCGTTCGCGCCAGGTTGCCAGCACGGCGGCGTTACCGATGATGCCGTTCGACATCAAGCTGAGGACGACCATGCCGCTGGTCAAATAGGTAACGGCGTCTTTCTGCTTGCCGAAAATCGAGCCGAACAGTAGCATCAGCCCAATCGGAAAGGCGATATTCCAGAACAGCGCGGTGCGGTTGCGGACAAACAGCCGCGCATTGGTGAGCAGCAGCAAGCCGAAGCGTTGCGGGCCGGTGAAAGCCGGGGCGGTCGGAAGGGCCGTCTGAATCAGAGCAGTTGCCATGGTCGTGTCTCCTTGTAACTTGCGCTCCCGGCCGAGCTTAGGCCGGGAGCGCAAGCCCCATGTGTTAGCTGACGGATGGATCGTTCGTGTGCAGGCGCTGCGTTTGCGCGCCGTCGCTGCTGCCGGTAGGGACACTGCTGCCGGCGAGCGCACTACCGGCGGGGGCGCTACTCTCGATGTGCGGGTGGGTCAAGATTTGCGTGGGGCCGGCCATTGCGCCTTGGCCGGCCGCGAAAACCTCAATCGTGCTCCAGACGTCGCTGGGCAGCGTGCGGGAGCCGAGCAGTTGTGACACCGGCCAGATTAGGGCAAACAAAGCCCAGGGCGTAACCATCACACTAATTAGGCCCATCATGACTGCATAGCCGGCCACTTGTGGGGTGATCCATTGCTGCTCGCCCATCGTCACCACCAACGCAGTCTCGCTACCCTGGGCCCGGTGGATGCCGACCGTGATAGCATTACGGATGTCGTGGTGGTCGTGATCATAGCCGATTTGCACCACCAGCGTGTCGCCCTGACCGATCTTCTGGGCACGCAGCTTCTCCTGGCTGTTGTAGTGCTGCACGAGGTAATCGGCCAGCGTTTCCGGTGCGATACTGCCTTGATAGGTACGTTGTTCCATTGAAGTATTGCCGTCCTTTCTTTCGTAAAAGCTATCGGATCTTGCGCCCGGTGAGGGCGATAAACACGTCTTCCAGGTCTGCCTGCTTTACACTCAAATCAGTCAGCACCTGGCCGGCATCGGCGGCGAGCCGTTGCAGGGCAAGCATAGTGGCTTGCGCGTCGCTCGACTGCACTTGCAGTTGCTCACCCGTGTAGCCCACGTCCGTCACTCCCGGCAGCGTGCGGACTGCGGCTTCCGGTAGGCGGGCGGTGACGGTGATGCGGCTGCCCGCGTGTAAATTATTGATCAGTCCGCCCGGTGTGTCCAGCGCGATGATCGAACCCCGGTCTATAATGGCGACACGCCCGCACAGTTCCTGCGCCTCTTCCATATAGTGGGTGGTCAGCAACACGGTGCGGCCTTCCGCTTGGATCTGGCGAATACTGTCCCAAACGTTGCGCCGCGCCTGCGGGTCGAGGCCGGTGGTCGGCTCGTCGAGGATCACCACCTGCGGGTCGTTGGTGAGGGCCAGGGCCAGGGCTAGGCGCTGTTGCTGGCCGCCGCTGAGCTGGCCTGCACGTTGCTCGGCTTTCTCCGTCAGGTCGAAGCGCGCCAGCAAGGCCCGCACTGCCGCGCGGTCCATACGCTTTTCGTACAACCCGGCGTAGAACTGCACAAGCTCCCAGACTTGGAGATCATCGAAAAAGTCGGTGCTTTGCAGGCTAAGGCCAATACGCCGCTTAACCTGCACCGCATGGGTCGCCACATCGTAGCCCAGCACGCGCACTTGCCCGGTCTGCGGCTTGATCAATCCCTCGATGACGGCCAGCGTGGTTGTCTTGCCCGCACCGTTGGGGCCGAGCAGCCCGAACACTTCCCCCGCCCGCACCTGGAATGTCACGTCGCGCACCGCCTGCACCGTGCCGTAGGTCACAACCAGGTTGCGAATATCAATCACGTCCTCGCCGGCCGGCGCGAGGACCGACGAGTCCATTAGCTGTGTACTGCTCATCCGCTCTCCTTCTTTCTCGTCGCTGCCGCGTGGCGCACTCGTGTGTAACACGCCTATCATAGCGCACCGCACGCTATGCGCCTACTGGGAGAAGTCACCTCTTCGGCACAACTAAAGTCAGCCGAGCAGGTGACTTTGGTCACAAAGCGGACTCCGCCATGGGTGCTTTTGTCGTAGGCGGCGATGCCGCCCCACAAACACAACACGGTCCGTTCCCTAGAGATAGAGAACGGACCGCGTTATATACACTGCGATAAAGATACTAAACAGTGCGCTTTATAATTTCCAGACGGGCACAACAAACAGCATTGCTAAAACTGCCGACCGGCTAACACCTTACCACCTAGCCATGATGCGCTGCCTCAGTGCGGGCCGCATGATGGGCATGGGCGGCCTCGATCACGGCGGGAGCGATGTGGGCGGGCACCTCGTCGTACTGGGCGAACTCCATGGCGAAGGTGCCGCGGCCTTGCGTCATGGCGCGCAGGTCGCTCACATAGCGTTGTACCTCGGCCAGCGGCGCGGTCGCTTCGATCAGCGTGGTGCCGTTGCCCTGCGGGGTCATGCCCAGCACACGGGCGCGCTTGCTGTTCATGTCGCTCATGATGTCGCCGCTAAAGCGATCCGGCACCGTGACGTGCAGCGTGTAGATTGGCTCCAGCAAGATCGGTTGGCCCTGTTGGGCGCCCTCTTTGAACGCCTGCGCCGCTGCAATCTTAAAGGCCATTTCGCTGGAGTCCACCGGGTGAAATTTGCCGTCCACCAGCACCACGCGCACATTGACTACCGGGTAGCCGGCTAGGATGCCGTCTATCAACGCCTCACGCACGCCTTTTTCCACCGCCGGAATAAAGTTCTTCGGCACGGTGCCGCCCACCACGCGGTCGCCGAACTCGAACTCGCCGTCGTGGGTCGGTTCCAGTTCGATCACCACCTCGGCAAACTGGCCGTGGCCGCCGGTCTGCTTTTTGTGCCGGTAGAGTGCGTGTGGCACCTTCTTTTTGATCGTCTCGCGGTAAGGGATATGCGGCAGGCCCACGTCTACCGCCACGCCGCTTTTACGCTGCATCCGTTCGGCGGCGATCTGGACGTGGTTCTCGCCCATCCCGGCCAGGATCGTCTCGCCGGTATAGGCATCTTTGCTGCTGTGCAGGGTCGGGTCTTCGGCCACCAGTTGGGCCAGCGCCGGGCCGAGTTTGTCGAGGTCACCTTTGGTGTGCGGCGTAATCGCCGCCTGGAAGACCGGGGCGGGGAAGGCGATACCGGACAGGGTGTAGGGCTGGCCGAGCGCAGCCAGCGTGTCGCCCGCGCCGGTGTCGGTCAGCTTCACTACCGCGCCCATGTCGCCGGCCGGCACTTCGCTAATCGGGTGCTGTTCTTTGCCGCGCAATTCCAATAACTGACCGACGCGCTCATCCTTGTTCTTCGTCGTGTTATGCACGGTGCTATCGGAGTGCAGGGTGCCGCTGTACACACGGAACAGGCTGAGGGTGCCGTAGCGATCCACCTGCGTCTTGAACACCAGCGCGACCAATGGGCTACTGACGGTGGGAGGCAATTCACTCGTCCCGCCCGCGACAGGCTGGATGACGTGCACTGCGCCGCAATCGGCGGGCGACGGCACATAAGTCACGAAGGCATCAAGCAGTTGAGCGATGCCGACATTGCCGGTCGCCGAGCCGCAGAAGGCCGGGATCAGCTTGCCCGAGCGAATACCGTTCAACACGCCCTGCGTGATCTCCTCGTCGGTTAATGCCTCGCCTTCGAGATATTTCATGGTCAGATCATCGTCGGTTTCGGCCGCGCGCTCAATCAGCTCATTGCGGAAAGTCTCGACTGCCGCCCCCATATCAGCCGGGATCGACCCTTCGCTGAAGCTGCCGTCGCCACCCAGGCTTTTATAGAGGTAGGCTTTACCGTGCAACAGATCTACCACGCCGCGAAAATCATGTTGGCTGCCGATGGGTAGGTGCAGCGGAGTGACCCCTTTGCCGAACAGTTGGCGCGCTTGCCACACGGTTTTGAGGAAGTCGGCATTTTCACGATCCATGCGGTTGACGAACAGCAGGCGGGCGGCCACGCCGGCTTCTTCGGCCAGCGCCCAGGCTTGCTCGGCGCCCACTTCCACCCCGCCCACGGCATCCAGGACGAGCAGTGCGCCGTCTACCACACGCATCGCGGCTTTGACTTCGCCCAAAAACTCGGCATAGCCGGGCGTATCGAGGATGTTCAGCTTATGATCGTGCCATTCCAGTGGGGCGAGGGTCAGTTGGATCGACATCCGACGCTTGATCTCGTCGGGGTCGAAGTCGCTCACGGTGTTGCCCTCTTCGACGCGGCCCAGCCGCGAGGTGGCTTTAGCCGTGAAGAGCAACGCTTCGAGTAAGGAGGTTTTGCCTGCTCCCCCGTGGGAGAATATGCCGATGTTCCGAATAGCCTCAGTCTTGTACGCTTTCATAGCGGGGTTCCTCCTCCGGCGGTGAGAAAGGGGTCCAATGAACGCAGACCGGCACGCGGATCGTGTTGCCCATTATACTGCAATGCCGCGGCTTCTGCCACAGCCCGGCACACGGCACAGTCCGCCACACGCCACAAGTGGAGCCCAGGCCGCTGCCACAGCCCGGACGGGGACAAACAGAAACCCCCGCGCCGGCCCAGACGCGGGGGTTTCTGCTCTTCAGGAAGGAGTTCTCATGCGATTTTTCGTCCGTCTTGTATCCCTCTCACCTATTACGACGTATGGGCGGCGGGAATATTACAGCGGGTTGGTCAGCAATTGCAGACCAATTAGCGGCTCAATATGCGGCCCGATCAGCGCAGGCTCGGCAGCACAGCGGCGGCGAACTGTTGCAGCAGCTCCAGGCGCGCCGCGTTCCACAGATTGACGATAAAGTACTGCACCCCCGCATCCACCAGTCCCTGCATCTGCTCACGCGCCGTGGCCGGCGTGGCGATCAGGAAGCGGCTATGGATCTCCTCTTGCACCTGCGGCGGCAAGCCCGCGATCTCGCTGTCCACCTGGTCAGGGTGGTCGGTCAAGTAGAGGAAGACTTCGCTGCTCCGCAACACGGTTGCCGGGTCGCGGCCCAGATCCACGCAATGCCGGCGCACCACATCATACTTGTGGCGGTAGACGGCGGCATCCCAGCCGCCGACGTTGCAGGCATCGCCGTATTGCGCCACCAGTTTGAGCGTTACCTTCTCGCCGCCGCCGCCGATCCAGATCGGCGGGTGGGGCTTCTGCACACCTTTCGGCTCGTTGATCGCGCCGTGCAACTGGTAATACTGGCCCTCGAAGGTTGCGTAGTCGTCCTTCCAGAGCGCATGGATCACCTGTAACGCCTCGCGCAGCATCCGTAAGCGCTCCGGCCCGTCGGGATAGGGGTAGCCATAGGCTTTGTACTCATGCTCGTACCAGCCCGCGCCGATGCCGAAATCCAGTCGCCCGTGGCTCATCACGTCTACCGTGGAGGCGATTTTCGCCAACAGCGCGGGCGGGCGGTAGCCGTTGCACGTCACCATCTGGCCGATGCGGATGCGGCTGGTGTCGCGCGCCAGCCCGGCGGTGATCGACCAACACTCAAACACGGTTTCCAACACCGGGGTCGGCACGGTATGAAAATGATCATAGACCCAGATCGAATCGTAGCCCAGCCTCTCGGCCTCCTGCGCCACGCGGGTCATCGCCTCGTACTTCTCCACCGGATCGCGGTAGTCCAACAGATCCATGCGCCACCCCTGCGGCACAAATACGCCGACTTGCACAGCCATGTTGCGGATCTCCTCTCTGACCGGCCACACGCGGCCCATCTACCGCGCACTAAGGCCGTGGCAAGGACTGTGCCGTGCCGCGCATCAGCCCCGAACAGCTTTGGCATACTTGGCCCGCCGCCCGACCGGCTGAAAGCCCAAGCGTGTGTACAGCGCGCCGGCGTTGCCGTTATTGGTGTTCACATGGAGGCCCAGGTCAGCCAAGCCCTCGCGGGCAAAGGCCGTCATGACCGCCACTAGCAAGCCCGCCGCCACGCCGCGCCCACGCCACGCTGGGGCTACCCCCACCTGTGACACCCAGCCCAGCGACGGGCCGCCGTCGGGAGGCGGCAACACGCCCGCCGTCACGAAGCCCACCGGCGCATCCGCCGCTAGGGCGACTAGCGATAGGTCGGGGCGGAACTCTGGATCGTCGGCATAGTCACGGATCCACTCTGCGGCGGGCGGCGCAACAAAGCCGGGCCGCGTCTGGAAAGCCGCCCGATAGACAGCGAAAAACTGCGGCGCGGTCGCGGCGCTCCACGGCACAGTCGGCAACGGCTGGGTTACTGTCGGCAGGGCGGCCCGCAAGTCACGCTGCATCCACTGTTCCACGAAGTCGCAGCTATAGCCGGCTTGCGCGTAAAGCGCCGCGCTGCCATCGCTGAAGGCTTCGTTGCGAATGATCAGGCGGCGCACCTCGCCGAGCGTGCCCGCTTGCGCTTCCGCCCAGCGCAGCACCGCCGTGCCTAGTCTTTTGCGCCGCTGATCCGGCTGCACCCGTCCGCCGCTGCGCGCCTGCGCGCCTTCAACCTGCACCCAGCCCACCGCAACCGGGGCCGCTGTGTCTCTGCGGACGGCGCAGATCAGCGCCGTCGCGGGCGCGGTCAGCAGCGTAGCATAGGCCGGCTCCGGCACCGAAGCCGGCCCATCGGCGGCCCGGCACGCCCTATCCAGATCGGCCAGTGCGGCGAGGTCCGCCGCCTGCACCGCACGCCAGGTGTAGGCTTCCATACACGCTACCTCCTTGACCAGAGCGAAGAGTCTACGTTAGCATTATAAAAGAAGTCGGCGAGCGCGGGTAGGCGGCGGTGCCATCCGGCGCGGTTTGCCCTGCGGTGTCGCCGGGCACAACCGCCGCCTACCGCCGGCCCCACAGATCGCGGTGCGGCCAGCGTCGCCGGGTGGAACTGCCTCCGACTGCCAGCCCCGCAAGGCAAACCGCGCCGGATGGCACCGCCGCCTAGCCACGCCCTGATCTATTCGTGTATTCGTGGCCCCATTCGTGGCCGGCCCGCTCCCACTATCCGCGTAGCAAAGCAGCACACCCCCCAGCTCGTCTTCCTGACCCCTGACCCCTGATCCCTGACCCCTTTACACAGATAAAGCTGTGCAAATTGACACCACGCGGCAAGGTCGGGTATAATGAGGGGTGAACACGCCAACAGATACGGCACACAGATCGGAAAGGAGCGCAACAGATGGCGACTGAAACGGCGGCCCGTAACACACCGGCCACGCACAGCCCACGCTTGATCCTCCTGCGGCTCCTGCAAAAACGCGGGCAAGCCTCGATCAAAGAGTTGGAAGTAGCGATTGGCGTGACCGCGACCGCAGTACGTGAGCAGTTGAGCCACCTGGTTGCGGAGGGCGTGGTAGACGCGGTGCGCGTGCGCGGCGATATTGGGCGACCCTTCTATGTCTACCGGCTGACCGACAAAGCGCAAGACCTGTTCCCCAAAGACTACGGCACGCTGGCCCGCCTGCTGCTCGAAGAGAGTCTAGCCCTGCTGGGGCCGGAAGTCTACGCGCAACTGCTCGAACGGGTCGGCACGCGCCTGGCCCAGGACTATGCCGGGGCCATTGAGGGCCAGGTGATGGAAGAGAAGCTGTATGCGCTGGCCGCGTTGCTGGGGCAAAGGGGCTTCGAGAGCGAAGTCACCCGCACCGCCGACGGCTTTGTGCTACACGCCAGCACCTGCCCTTTCTTCTCCGTGATCAAAGATCACAGCGAAATTTGCGACATGGAGCAGCGCATGATGTCTAATCTGCTCCAGGCGGATGTGCAGCTCGGCCCCTGTATCCGCGAAGGCCATGTGGGCTGCCAGTTTGAAGTGCGCGACCGCCTTAACCCGCCACCCCTCTTCCCTATAGTGGAAGGGAGCGTAGACCACGATCTCCCCGCCCTGTTTAGCGGAGAGGCGGGGGCAGAAGGCAGCGTAGAATAATTCTATTGGGGTTGTTGTGAAAGGATTTGAGACACGGTTATGACTATGCAAACAGTGGCTGAGACACAAACGCAAAGCGCGCCGCCCGCCGATGAATTGGTGATTACCGATTTGCACGTTGCGGTTGAAGGCAAAGAGATTCTCAAAGGGCTGAACCTGACCATCCGCAAAGGCGAAGTCCATGCGATTATGGGGCCCAACGGCTCAGGCAAGTCCACGCTGGTTAATGCGTTGATGGGCCACCCGCGCTATGAAGTGACGGGCGGCACGGCGGTGTTCAAGGGCGAAAACGTGCTGGACCTCGCGCCCGATGAGCGCGCCCACCTGGGCCTGTTCCTGGCCTTCCAGTATCCGAGCGCCATCCCCGGCGTGACGGTCGCCAACTTCCTGCGGACGGCGCTGGTCAGCCTGCACCGTGAGCGGCGCAAGATCAGCGATCAAGAATTGTTGTCGGGCCAAGCGCCGAACGGGGCCGAGACGGCTGCGGCTGCCGCCCAGTCCAACCGCCCCTCGAAAGCCCCGGCCATCAAAGAGTTCCGCAAGACGCTGCGCGATAGCCTGGCGCTACTCAAAATGGACGAAAACTTCGCCACCCGTTATGTCAACGACGGCTTCTCCGGCGGCGAAAAGAAGCGGCTCGAAATCCTGCAAATGGCCGTCCTCAAACCGCAGATCGCCATGCTCGATGAGCCGGACTCCGGCCTCGATATTGACGCGGTGCGCGTGGTGGCGGAAGGCGTGAACGCGGTGCGCGGTCCGAACGTGGGCATCCTAGTGATTACCCACTACCAGCGCATCCTCAACTACATCAAGCCCGATGTAGTGCATATCCTGGTCGGCGGCCGCATCGTGGAGTCGGGCGGCTGGGAACTGGCGCTCAAGCTGGAAAAAGAGGGCTACCAGTGGCTCAAAGCCGCCTACGGCCTGAGCGACGAGGAGATGACCGATGAAGGCGGGGCTGCCCATGAGCAAGCCTAACCTGATCGCGTCGCGCGTGCCCACCGTGCCGACCGCCACCAACGGCCACAGCAACAGCGACAGCAACCCCGGCGATATTAGCCGCGCGGCGGTGGAGCAGTTATCCGCGCAACTGGGCGAGCCGGCCTGGCTACGTGAGGCCCGGCTGGCGGCCTTCACCGTCTACGAGAGCCTGCCGTTGCCCAACTGGAATCGCGGCATCGGCAACTGGTGGACTACCGACATCAGCGCGGTCAAGCCGGAGAACCTGCACCTCTATCACACGCCCGGCGGCGAAAGTGCGGTGCGTGATGCGTTTTCGACGCAAGAAGAACACGCCGGGCTGATCGTCACGCGCAACGCGGGCGCGGTGTCTAGTCATTTGCGCGAGGATCTGGCGGCTAAAGGCGTGATCTTTACCGATCTTGTCACGGCGGTGCGCGAACACAGCGATCTGGTGCGAAAACACCTGTCGCAAGGGATCGCGGCCGGCACCGACAAGTTCACCGCGCTGAACGCCGCGCTCTGGAACGGCGGTCTGTTCCTCTATGTGCCCCGTGGCGTGGCGGTGGACCTGCCGCTGCATAGCCTGGTCGCGCTTGACGGCACCGGCGGCATCACACTGCACCACACGCTGATCGTGGCTGAAGCGGGCAGCGAAGTGCGCTTGGTAGAAGAGTTCCGCTCGGCGGGCGGCGACGGCCTCAGCCCGGTGCGCCACGGCGATGGTGGTGGGCAAGCCGTCTACAGCGGCGTACTGGAAGTGGCGCTCGGCTCCGACAGCAAGGTGGAATATTTCACCATCGAAAATTGGGGGCCGGAGGTCTACACCTTCAACCAGCGCCGCGCCGATGTGGGCCAGAATGCTCGAATGCACTGGGTCTTTGGCTTGCTGGGTGGGCGCATCAACCACAGCCATGTGGACACCGAATTGGTCGGACGGGGTGCGGAAACGCAAACGCGCGGCATCTACTTCCCGCATGGCGATCAACTATTCGACCTGACCACGCTGACTCACCACGTCGGCGACCATTGCACCGGCGACATTCTGTTCAAGGGTGCATTGCGCGACACGTCGCGGGCCGGCTTCGCGGGCATGATCCGCGTCGAGCCGAGCGGCCAGCAGACCAACTCCTACCTGTCGGACCACATCCTGTTCCTGAGCGACCAAGCAAAAGCCGACAGCGTGCCGGGGCTGGAGATCCTGGCCGATGATGTGCGCTGCTCGCACGGCGCGACCATCGGCATGATTGACGAGGATCAGGTATTCTACCTGATGAGCCGCGCCCTGTCGCGCGTAGAGGCGGAAAAACTGATCGTCGGCGGCTTCTTTGAGCAAGTGCTACAAGAGATGCCGCTGGAAAGTATGCGTGAACTGGTGCGCGATCAAATCCAGCGTAAAGTGGAACTGCCAAAACAGCTTACCCCGGCGACAAAGTAGCCGCCCTCACCATCACCGCCGACGCCGGCGCACAGCCTCCCGTATGGGAGATCTGCGTCGGCGTTTTGTTTTTAGCCTGCTGCTATCAGGTGTCTGGTGTCAGGTATCAAGCAGTTATAAAGCGAGGTCACGCATGGTAACGGCAACACTAACCGCCCCTAGCGCCGCGCCCGATTGGGCCGCCGTGCGGGCTGATTTCCCTATTCTGCGCCGAGAGGTGCATGGGCAAGCGCTGTGCTATCTCGACAGCACGGCGACAAGCCAGAAGCCGGAAGCCGTGCTGTCGGCTATGACGGACTATTATCGCACCACCAACGCCAACATCCATCGCGGCGTGTACCAGTTGAGTGAAGAGGCGACACGTCTATATGAGGATGCCCGTGCCCGCATCGCCCGCTTCATCAACGCGCCGCTGGCCTGCGAGATCATCTACACGCGCAACGCCACCGAAGCGATCAACCTCGTCGCCGCCACTTGGGGCCGCGCCAACATCGGACGTGGCGACGTGATTCTCTATACGGCGATGGAACACCACAGCAATCTGGTGCCCTGGCAGATGCTGGCGGCTGAACGTGGCGCAACTCTGCGCTTCATCCCGGTGGATGCGGCGGGCCGCCTGGTGCTGAATCAGTTGGAGAACCTGCTCGACGGGGTGAAAATCGTCGCCGTCACGCACATGAGCAACGTGCTGGGCACGATCAATCCGGTAGAGCGCATTATCACGGCAGCCCACCGGGCGGGCGCGCTGGTGCTGCTCGATGCGGCGCAAGCGGTGCCGCATCTACCGGTGGATGTGCAGGCGCTCGATGTGGACTTTCTGGCCTTTTCGAGCCACAAAATGCTTGGCCCCACCGGCATCGGCTGCCTGTATGGGCGGCGCGCCTTGCTGAAAGCCATGCCGCCGTATCAGGGCGGCGGTGACATGATCCGCCGCGTGTCGCTCGACGGCTTCACGGTCAACGATCTGCCCTGGAAGTTTGAGGCCGGCACGCCCGCCATTGCCGAAGCGATTGGCCTGGGCGCGGCGGTAGACTACCTGAGTGCGCTGGGTATGGACTATGTTCACGCCCACGAGCAGGCGATCATCGCCTATGCGTTGCAGCAATTAGCCGGAGTGCCCGGCGTGCGCGTCTACGGCCCACCGGCGGCGGAGCGCGGCGGCGTGGTAGCTTTCAGCCTGGGCGAGATCCATCCGCATGATATTGCTAGCCTGCTGGATCAGCGCGGTATCGCTATTCGCGCCGGGCATCACTGCTGCCAGCCGCTCATGGACCTTTACGATGTGCCGGCCCTGGCGCGCGCCTCATTCTATGTCTACAGTACGCCCGCCGACGTGGACCGTCTAGTGGAGGGGTTGACCTTTGTGCGGGGAGTATTCGGGGAATAAGGGCACGCAACTGCCCTAGCCGGCACCGCATACCCGGCTAGGAGACGGAGCCGTTATGCGGTGTGATCGTCCAGGGCGGCGGCATCTGCGGCACCGGCCTGCACCAGCGCCAGCTTGACCCCGCGCAAAGCCAGCAGGGCACACTTCAGCCGCGCCGGACCGACGCTGATGCCCAACAACTCGATCACATCGTCGGTCGTCATATTCACGATGTCGTGTACTGAGCGGCCAATCACCTCATCGCTCAACAGCGATGCGCCGGCCTGGCTGATCGCACAGCCACGCCCGGTGAAAGCCATGTCGGTAAGCTGCCCTTCCGCCAGTGCCAGCTCGATCTGTAGCCGATCGCCACACAAGGGATTATCCACCTCGATGGAGACGGTCGGTGCAACCAGGTGCCCATGGTGATGCGGCTGCTTGTAATGTTCGAGAATAACCTCGCGATATAAAGAGTCCATAATCTATTGTAGCACATCGGGCCGACGATAGCCGGCGCGCTATTCCTCGTCCAGCGGCTGCCACAACTCGAAGCGGTTGCCTTCGGGGTCGGTCGCCCAGCCGAAGCGCCCATACGGCTCGTCCTGGATCTGATCGTCCACCTTTACGCCGGCCGCGCGCAGTTGGGCCAGCATTGCATCCAGATCGGCCACTCGATAGTTGATCATAAACGGCTGAGGGCCGGAGCCGAAATAGTCCGTCTCTTGCGGGAACAACGCCCAGACCGTTGAGCCGCCTCGTTCCGGCTGAGTTGCGTCGCGCCAGGAGAAGGACGTGTAGCCCTCCGCGCCGACCGGGATGCCCAGGTGTTCCGCATACCATGCGGCCAGATGCGACAGGTCATGCGCCTTGAAAAAGATGCCGCCGATGCCGGTGACTCGTTCCATTAGGTTGGCTCCTTTGCTTGTGGCGGACCACCTTGATCCGCATACGCGGCGAATGGTCGAATGTGGCTGGGCGGAGCGGCTTCGCTAGATGGAATTGCATCCAACCAATGCGCTGCGCTACCCAGCTCTTATCCTAGCTATGTTATAGCCAAAGCATAATGCGGAATCACATCTCACACCCCACGCCTCACGGCCCCGGCAGCAACGAGATCAGCACCAGCAGCGCATCATAGGTGCCGTGGACAATGGCACTAGTCGTGGTGTTGGTGCGTTGCCGGATCACACCGAGGACCAGGCCGAGCAGGAAGACGCTCAATAGGGCATCCCAGTTGTATTGCAGCGCATGCAGGCTGGTGAAAAACACGTTGGACAGCAGGATACCGAGGCGCGGCTGCAATACGCCGCGCACTGCCACCTCTTCGCCCAGCCCCGCCGTCACGCCCAGGATGACCGCACCGATGGGGCGGAGGGCGAAGGCCAGCAACTTATTCAAAGCCGTTTGGTCGGTTTGCGGCCAGCCCGCCGCGCTCCACGCATGGGTCACGGCCCAATCCAAACCTTGCGAGGCGATCACTGCCAACACCGCCAGGCCCAGCCCGGCCAGCACCTGGCGCCCGCCGGGCCGCACCAGGCCGAGGCGGGTGAGCGCATCGCGCCAATTGCGCCGTATCCTATAGCCCACAGCGAAAATCGCACAGGGCAGGGTCCAGACCAGGGTGTAGACTTGGCTGCGTAACTGGCTATCGTTAGTATCTCCTAGCGCTTGGCTGCCCACTGTCAAATTGCTCGTCATGGTGAGTAGGGGTGGCGCGGCCAGCACGAGCAGCGGCACTACGCTGATCAGGATCATTGTCACCACCGTGACCAGGGCGATGGTATGCACAAACGAGGCGGGGTCCAGCGGCAAGCGCCGGCTGAGGGCGCGGCGCACGCCGGGAATGAAGCCCAGTGCCCCGATTGCCGGAGCCAGCAGCAAGCCGAGCAGCAGCAGCGCCAATTGCAGCGCCTGACCGCCGGCCAGATGCGGCAAGCCGCCGGCCGCCGAGAACGGCCCAATAACGGCCGCCACGCTCACGAACAAGGCGACCAGCGCATAGCCGCCCGCCGTCACCAGCCAGCCCAGGATCGCCGTCACCCGCGCCCACGGCCGATCTATACCCAGGTAGGCCAGCACAGCTAAGATCATAAAGGGCACTATTTGGAAACCCACGCCTATGAACATGAGTAGCTCGACGGGTGCTAACAGCCCTGCCAGCGACAGCACTACCAGTGCAATCGCGCCCAACACGATGCGGCGGAGCTTCACGGGCGTAGGTGTCGGGAGCGGTGAGGGGACTGGCGTGGCGGGCGGGGCAGGCGGCCAGGACTTGGGTGGGTAAATCATACAGTCATTCTCCCTCAGACGTAGAATACGATCTTGGCCGGCCAACAGGCACGCCTGGGGCCAGAGTGCATGGCCCCGGTGTATATACGCAGGTCACCGGCAAAAAGACGCACGTCGATCCTATTGACAAACTGCGCCAAGCGATCTACAATAGACCTATAATTGAACGAACGATTGATTAAATAAGGGGTGCGCCAATGTTAACAAAAGATGCCCGAATACACGGACCGCGCATACAAATGATCCGCTTTAACAAGCGCCTGCTGAACCCGCTAATACTCAAGTTTGCGGGCACTGCCCCCAGTCCGTTCGCAGTGATTCAGCATATCGGCCGCCGTAGCGGCAAGCGTTACCAGACTCCGATCATTGTCAGACCGACAGCGGGCGGATTTGTGATCGCGTTGACTTACGGACCTGCCGTAGACTGGTATCGCAATTGGCAGGCAACAGGCCGGGCGACGCTGCTGTGGCATGGGCGCATCTATACCCTCGCCCCGCCCGAACCGCTGCATCGCGCCGCCGCGTTGCTCGCGTTTCCGGCGCCTATGGGCTGGATCCTGCAGCGGACCGGCACCCGGCATTTCGTGCATATACAGGCAAAGACGGCAGGAAATAAAATGCCCTTAGCGGCAGACAAGGAGAGCCGGCAATGACAACGGTGCTAGAAAATACAACGGCCAAGCAAGCAGTGCCCGCACTGGAGCTGCGCGATGTGATGCACACGGATTGCTGTGTTGTCGGGGGCGGGCCGGCCGGGGCGATGCTGGCCTTGCTGCTGGCGCGCCAGGGCATTCCCGTCACCCTGCTGGAAGAACACCGCGACTTCGACCGCGCGTTTCGCGGCGACACGCTCCACCCGTCGGTCTTGGAGATCCTGGACGAACTGGGCTTGGCCGAGCGGCTACACGCGCTGCCGCACACTGAGATGCACACCATGACCGCGCAGACGGAAGACGGTCCGACGGTATTCGCGGATTTTCGCCGCCTGCACACGCGCTATCCCTATATCATGCTGATCCCACAGGTCACGTTCCTGCAATTCATCACCGCTGAAGCTGCCCGCTATCCGACCTTTCGCTTGGTGATGGGCGCCAGGGTCGAGGACTTGATCGAGGAGGCGGGTTGTGTGCGCGGCGTGCGTTACCGCCGCGCCGACGGCCGGCACGAGGTGCGCGCTCGCCTGACGGTGGGGGCCGACGGCCGCTTTTCGCGCGTGCGCCGCCTGGCCGGCTTCACCCCGGAGGCAACTTCCGCGCCGATGGATGTCCTCTGGTTCCGGCTGCCTCGCCGACCGGGCGACTCCATGGAAGGGATCGGGCGTTTGGGGCGCGGCGCGATCCTCGCCATGCTACCTCGTGAGGACCATTGGCAACTGGGCTACGTGATCCGCAAAGGCCGCTATACCGACCTCAAGGCTGCCGGCATCGAGGCTCTGCGTGATGCTATCGTGGCTTTGCTGCCCGCCTGGGCCGACCGGGTGGACGCGCTACAGGATTGGCGCGATGTCTCGCTGCTCTCCGTCGAATCGAACCGCCTGCCGCAGTGGTATCGGCGCGGCCTGCTATTAATCGGTGATGCCGCGCACACCATGTCGCCGGTCGGCGGGGTCGGCATCAACTACGCCATTCAGGATGCTGTGGTCACGGCCAACCTCCTGAGCGGACCGCTCCAGACCCGCCGCCTGCATCTGCGCGACTTGGCCGCCGTCCAGGCGCAGCGCGAGGGGCCGACCCGCCGCATCCAGGCGATCCAATCAAAACTTGGCGATGCCATGCTGGATCACGCCCTGCGCTCGCCCACTTTCCGCATTCCCGCACCGGTGCGCTTTCTGTTACGGCTGCCCGGCATCCGCACCATTCCCGCCCGTGTGGTCGGCTACGGCTTTGGCGCGGCACACATCGCAACGCTCCAGCCACTTAGCCCAGTGGGCGGGCGCGTGAAGTGAGGAAAGGTCGGCCCCGGTTCAACTGGAAGCGCGACTTGAACTCCAGGTAGGCGACGATTTCCACCGCCAGCCACAGCGATCCGACCAAGTACGCCCCGCCCACATCAGACGGCCAGTGTTCACCCATGTAGACGCGCGAGGGGCCGATTAGCAGCACCAAGATCGCCAACACACAGAGAATCGCATTACGCCAACGGCCGTGCTTGAGGTGGGTGAAAAAGATATAGAAGAGGAAGCCGTAGAACGTCACATAGTGGACGACATGACCGCTGGGGAAGCTGTTTTCGCTGAGGGTGTTGACCACTTTCACCAAGTCTTTGGAGGGGCGTGGCCGGCCTACCGTCTGTTTGACGAGCATTGTCAGTGCGTCGCCACTCCAGGTGGCGGCGGTGAACGCACCTTCCATGCGGAAGCCCGCCGCCCACATCAGGCTGCTGAACGTAAGACGGGTGATCACGCTAGGCCACTGCCAGCCCATTTCGCTGACGGCCTGCATCAAGATGTTAAACGCCTTGTCCTCACGCCCGCGTTGGAGCAGGCGGGCAAGGCGGATGTCGCCGGGCAGGGTGCTATAGCGTTTAGCGAGTGCCGACAGCAACGCGGCCAGCATGACCAACAGTGCATAGGCGACGACAAAACGCCGGCCACGATAGACAGCCTGGCGCGGCGGTACGGTGGCCGTCTGGCCGACCTGCTCGATCTTGGCTTGCACCTGCTGCGTCGCTTGTACGGTCGCCACGGCCACTTGCTGCGTGGCGGCGGTCACAGTTTGCCCCGCGCCGGCGACCGTTTCGGCCACTGTCGTCAAGGGCGGGGGCACTGCGGGAGTTTGGCCGGTCGGCGCATCAGCAGGCGCAATGGCGTTCGGATCGTCGGCGGGTTCGGGCATCGGGCAGTCCTCCAGGTTGGCTGTCAGCAGGCGTATCGGCAAGAATTGTGCCGTCTTGCCGAATGTCGCTGAGGGCCGATTACTAGGTGCCTACGTCTCCGCCTGCGCGTTCACCACTACGCCGAGCAGGCGGATCAGAGACACCGCCTGCACCGGGTCCACGACGGCTCCGCGCAGATCGGCGACCCCCACTTTGAGACCGTCAAGGCGCGAGCCGCGCAAGTCGGCCCCCACCAACTTCGCGCCTGACAGTTCGGCGTTGCTAAGGTTGCAGTCATGAAACACCGCGCCGGAGAGATCCGCGCCCTGAAAGTCGGCGTCGCTCAAGTCGCAGCCCGTAAAACGCACCCCTTTTAAGAGGCTGAAGCGGAAATTTGCCAGTTTACCCTGGCAGCCCCGCAGCAGCGTCTCCTGCCACTGCGCCTCGCCGGCGTGAAAGCCGGTTAGCCGGCAATCCAGCAGGGCGACGCGGTGAAAGCGGGCCTGATACCAATGTGCGCCGGCGAGATCACACTCGGTAAAGCACACATCGCGGCAGCGTAGGCGGCTAAACTCGGTGCGCGTCAGGCCGACGCGAGTGAACCGGCTGCCGATGAAACTGATCTCCTCCCCCGCCTGCTCCGCCAGATCACCCGGCAACACCGCGAGATCGCTATAGCTTTCCTCGCTGTGGAGCGGCTCAACGGTCAAATCGATAGCCGTCAAGTGTTTGGACAAGCGGGGCGGCTGCGGTAGGCGAACTGGGCTGTTCGGCACGACAGGCTCCGTTACTGCTGGGCCAACGCGAGGTCCACGATTTTGCTCACCTGACCGCGCAGCGCCGAATTGCCGGGCCTAAAGGTGCCGTCGCTATAGCCGTTCAAGATGCCGTGATCCACAGCGGTCTCCACGAATTGATAGAACGTGCTGCCCGGCGCGACATCGGTGAAGTGACCAGCGGGCGGGTTGACCAGTCCCCAGCCGGCGGCGCTGACCACGATTTTGGCGATCTGGGCGCGGCTTACGCTGTTGCCGGGTCGAAAAGTGCCGTCGCTGTAGCCGCTCACAATACCGTGATGGAAAGCCGTCTCGATATACGAATAGAAAGTGCTACCCGGCGGCACATCCACGAAATGCGATCCGCCGCTCGTGTCAATCGCCCAGCCTTCGCCCAACACGACCACTTTGCTCAGTTGGGCGCGGCTCATCTCATTATAAGGGCGGAAGGTGCTATCACTGTAGCCGGCGATGGCCCCACGGCAGGTCAGATCGCTCACCGCGCGATAGAAGTAATCGCTCGGCCCCACGTCGCTGAACCGCCCGGCACAGGGGATCGGCGTGGGCGTGGGGATACCGCCGACCGGGGTGGGGGTCGCCGGCGGCACAGTACCACCACAGCTCAAGGCATCCACGAGATTCGAGGGGGTGCCCAGATCGCTAAAGCCGCCGGTGATCAGCAGCAGGTTGCCGTTAGTCGCGAAGGTACCAGCCAGGCTGCGCCGCGCTCCCTGGAGCGGGGTAGAAGCGGTCCAGGCGCCGCTCGCCACATCATAGCGTTCGGTCGTGGCGAGCGGTGTGTACCAGCCGCCGCCAAAAGCATAGATCGCCCCACCACAGGGCTGCGTGCTGTCTACCCCCACAGCCGCCAGGCCGCCACGCGCCGTCAGCAACGCCGCACCCGTAGTCCACGTGTCAGTCGCCGGGTTGTAGACCGCCACCGTTGTGAGGTCGGCCGGGTGGTTATAGTTGGTGATGCCGCCGACGGCATAGATGCGCCCATCAAGCGTGACCGCGCTGAAGGCGACGCGCGGCGTAGGCATATCGGCGCGCCGCACCCACCGTGCGCCGGCAGCCGCAGCGGGGTTGTAGGTGTAGACCGTCTGCGTGGTCGTAAGGTTGTCGGAGCCACCGATGACGTACAGCAGGCCGTTGAGCGCAACCACTCCGGCACCGTAGCGGGGCACCGGTAGGGGATCGCTGCCCACCACTGCCGCCGTATCGGTCGCCGGTTGGTAGGTTTGCAGCAAGGTGGTCGCCGCGTTGCCGTCGAAGCCGCCCGGCACATAAATCCGATCGCCCAACGTCGCCGCAGCGACATTGAACACGCCCCGGATCAGCGTGTTGCGGGCGGTCCAACTGTCGGCGCGCGGATCATATTCCTCGATAGGCAAATCCGCCGTGCCGCCGCCGCCGATACCGCCCAGCAGGTATACCCGCCCATTAGCCGGGAAATCGGCCTGGGCATGGCGGGCACGCGCGATAGGCATCCGCGTCCGCGGCACCGTGTTGCCGTAGAGGCCGGTGAAGGCCGCCGTGGCGAATATCTGACAGTCGCCGATTTGGCCGGTGGCGGTGATGATCACGGTGTCCGAACTGCCCGGCTGCGCCTCAGCGGGAATGCTGAGGCTGACCGTGACCGGCACCGCCGCGTTGGGAGCCAGTGCCCCACTATCACTGGGATTGACGTTCGCCGTCCAGGTGTTGCCGCCCGTTGTCAGCAGGAAGGTGGTAGTCAGTTGTGTGCGGTTGTAGAGCGTGGTTGTGTAGATTAGCGTGCCGCCCGCCGTGCCCACCGCCGTGCGGCTGGGGGGACTGAACTCAGCGCCCGGTGCAGTGGTCAGGCGCACCTGCTCGGTTAGCGGACGCGCTAGACCGACCGACGTAGCCGTCAATGTGGTGATGTCCACACGGCCCGCCGCCGATCCACTCGGCACATTGACGGTCACAGTAAACGGCACCGCCGCGCCGGGCGCAATCGAATCAGTGGTGGCCGGCGTGACGGCCGAGCTATAGGCCGCGTTACTGTCACTGGTAGTCAGGGTGAAACTCAGCGACGCACTCGTGGGGTTGATGACGGTCCCGTTGTAGACCACCGCCGCACAGGCGCTGTTCGCCTGTTGGTTGCCCGGCGACAGCAGGGCCAGGAAGCGCACGGCGGTGCCTGATGTGAGCACGCTTTCATTAAAGCTGTAGCGCAAGCCGACGGTCTGGCTGTGATTCTGGATGCCGATGGTGGCGCTGCTGCCGTTGCCGAAATTACCGGCCAGGGTCGCATACTCAAAGTCAATTTCGTTGCTGTTCTCGTGCAACACCGTCTGGAAAGTGACGCTGGTCGTCGTATCGCCGTAACGAGTCGCATTGCGCCACTCGATTACAAAGCTGCGCGCCGGAGCGGTGCCCCGCACATCGGTATAGATACCGGTGTTGGCCGCCGTGACAATGTTGAGGTCGTCCCAGAATGGCGCAATCAGGTCGGGTGGAGCCGGTGCGCCGGGCAAATCGTAGTTGAAATAGCAAGACTGGGAAGGATCAACGCCACAGTTCGTAGGGTTGAAGGTGATCAGCCCATTACTATTCACGACCAGATTGCTGCTGCTGCTACCGTAAAGGGTGACCGCAAACGGCAGCGTGAGGGTACGGGTCAGATCGTCGCCGACGAAGCCGCTGATCACTTGGCTCGCGGCGATGTAGTTGTAGGCCGGACCGTTCGGCTCATTGCTGTCGCTGACGATATAGCCGAAGGCATCGGGACCAACCGCCCGTAAGGGCGCGCCCGGCCGATCGAGGGTGCCGGGCAGCACATAGCGGCTCGGCGGGGCAGGCGGCGGCGGCTTGGGACCGACCGGCGGGCTGCCCGCCTGGGCCGCTAACCCAGCCCAGCCGGCAGCGGCAACAAACAGAGCCACAGCCGCCAATAGCAGGCCGGCCCACAGAATACGCAGATAAGACACAGTCAGGCTCCTTTGGAACTCTAGGGAACAGCGCTTCGCCCCTAGAGTATACCAAATTACGCCTTACGGTGAAGCGGTAGGCCAGGCGGAGAGGCTACGCCCCGTGGTCGGGCGGAGGGTCTCCAGGTGGCGCATTGTATATTGCGCGCTGATAAACATCCGTGACGGCAGCCAGCGGGCCAGGGCGTGCGACACCTGCGGACCGTATTCGGCTCGGCGGAGACAATCGAAAAAAGCGGCCAATTCTAGATTATCCATATCGTTGAACTGACTGCTGCCCTCGAGCAGGCGTTGTACTAGATGCCAAACATCGAGGGCAAACGCGGTGTCGCTGGCCCCGTAACCGGCCAACGCGCCGCTTTCAGTCTGGGCAATCGCATCACGCACCACTTCGAGCCGGTCGGCCATGCGTGCGCCGCGCCCGCCTTCCGAGAGCAAACCGAGGGTCCAGAGTTGGGTCAGGCCGCGCGTAAGATCATTAGCGACCAGATGAGTATCGGCCCGTGTGGTCATGCCAGGGTTCCTCCGGAGTAAGAGACCGGCCGTTGCCGGTCGGGTAGGTAAAGAGTACAGGGCGAGCCACGTTCCGCACCTGGTCTGTGTAGTTTAGCAAACAGCACCCGGCTGTGCAATAGCCTAATGGTCCCAGTCGAGGCAGTAGAAAGTGAAAAGTGAAAAGTAAGTATAGCTACTATGAGTAGATTACCTTCCACTTTTCACTTTTCACTTTTCACTTTTCACTTTTCACTTTTCACTTTTCACTTTCTACTGCTAATGCGTCTCGCTGCCTGATCCGCCGCCGGCGGCGCTGGAGCCGCTGCCGCCGAGACCCGGCGAACTGCCCAGGCTGCTGCCGAGGCCGCCGGAGAGGCCGCTCGGTTGCTGTCCGCCCACCATGTCGGTAGTGGAGAGGCCACTGAGGCCACCGTCGGCACCTAGATCGCCCTGCGCGGGGCCGGCATAGCCGCCGGTAGGGCTGCCCCACCCACCGGTGCCGCCCACTTGGCCGGGCACGGTGCCACGCTCCGCGTCGACCGGCGACGTACCACTGCCCATATCGCCGGAGATCGCGTCGCCGGCGCCGGCGCTGCCGGTACCGACCGCGTTGCCGCTGCCGGTTGTTGCCGTGCCGCCGGCGCTGCTGCCGCTCAGGCTACTGCCGCTGTTCAGGCTGCCCGTGCTGCCGCTAGCGGAGCCACTGCTATTCAGGGTGCTGCCGGAGCCGCTGCTCACGCCGGTGCCTGTGGTACCGCCAGTACCGCCGGCGGCCATGCCGTAACCCTGGTAGCCGGCCGATTCGTTGGAGTAGAGGGACGGGCCGGTGATGGTGTCGGCGGCGACCGCACCGGGGGTGCTTGCGCCGCTGGTGTCGGCGGGCGCGGGCGTGCCCTGGCCGTGGGTGCGTTCGCCACTACGGGTGCTGGGATCGGTGGCACTCTGCCCGGCCGGTGTGGCTTCGAGCGCCGAGCCGCCGCTAGTGCTTGCGATGTCGCTCATCGGGGTACTGCCGCCGGCTACCATGCCGGTGCGCTTCTCCGCGCTGCCGGCGGTCATGACGCTGCCCGATGTGCCGCCGGCCGGGTCGTTGCCGATCGTGCTGTGCACGCCGCTGCCGCCCGATAGCGTGCTAGCCGACGTGCTACCGCTACTGCTAGCGGTCATGCTGCTAGTGCCGGTCATGTTGCTGCTGCCGGTGCCCTGTTCCATATCCGTCTCCGTCAGGCCGGCC
Source organism: Chloroflexia bacterium (assembly GCA_038228295.1). Lineage (GTDB taxonomy): Bacteria > Chloroflexota > Chloroflexia > QHBQ01 > JAICKM01 > JAICKM01. The sequence goes on from JBBRPH010000029.1 coordinate 45,276, forward strand.
TGCGAAGGCAGCGCCGCGTTAACTGCTTCCGCTCCATTGCCACTGCTCGTCATCTTGGCGGCGCCGCCCATACTGTTACTGCTGCTTGAGCCGCCGGTAGACCCACTGCTTGTGCCGCCGGTAGCAGAGCCGCCGCCTTCGTGGCCCCGGCTGGTGTTGCTAGCGGTTGTGGACGCCTCCGTGCCGGCGCTGCTACTGCTCATGCCGCCGGTGTTTGCGTTACTTGCACTTGACCCACCCTGCGCGCTCCCCGCCGCCGGATAACCGGAGCGCAGGCTGCTGGGGCTGACTGCACCGGCGTTACCCGCGCCGTGGCTTTCACTGCTGCTACCCATGGTGCCGCTGCCGCTACCCTGCGCCAGGCTAGACTTAGCATCCGCTGCGATCTCGCCCACCCCTTCGGCCAGGTGCTTGAAACGGTCCAAGTCGCCCTCCACGCTGCGCGCCATCTCGTGGGTGATCGTATCCAGCAAACCGTCAAACCAGGTGGGGTGATATTCGATCACCACTTGCATCAGGGTGATATTGCCCTGCTCGGCCAAATTGACCGCGCCCGCGTTTTCCGCGCCGCTGGTGGAGCGCCAGGTGACGGAGCGATTGGGTACCAAGCCGACCACTTTCGCATCCCATTCGACCACGCGCGGGCCAAAGCTCACTTTCCAGTGGTGAGTATCATCGCCGGTGGCAGTCACGGATTCGACATGGCTCATAAAGCGCGGAAAGCGCTCAAAATCGGTCCAAAGCGCGTACACGCGATCAACCGGCGCGTTCACAACCAGTTCTTTTTCGACCCGCATTGGTAGACCTCCTTATGCTGCTCGCGCGGCATCCTTAAACAACACCCCATTTGGTTGTCTGCCGCATTCGGCGGCGCATATCCATAGCTTTTGCCTGCTATGCAGCAAGAATTATGCCGGTTGGCTAGTGGTAGGCAACAGAGCAAGGATCGCGGCGACCAGAGCGGCAGGCGACCGGCCGGCGGTAGGGATGTGGTGGGCGAAGCGCGAGTGAGCGAAGGCGGCGACGCAGGGGGCGACGCGCTCCCAGGCGAAAGAGCCGGGCGCGTCACCGCGTGCCTGGAGCCGATCATAGATCACGGCGGCCGGGGCGGTCAGGCAGATATGGTAGCAGGCCGGTTCCAGCGCCCGCAGCCCGCCGACCACTTCGGCGAAATAGGCGGGCTGCCAAATGGTCATCGGCACGATCAGGTCACGCCCGTAAACGGCGCGCAACGCCTGGGCGGTGTGGACGGTCAGCATACGCCACAGGGCCAGATCCTGAAAGTCGGTGGGTTGCTCCACGGGGTGGACGATACGGCGCAGGAAGAAACCGACCTCTTCGGGGTCGAACAGCAGGCTGTTAGGCAAGCACGCCGCTAATGCCTGCGCGACAGTCGTCTTGCCCACGCCGAACGCGCCGTTGATGAACAGGATCACGCCGGAGCGTGCCGGCCGAGCCACCAGGCGTGGAAAGCAGCCAGCGAAGGCACGGTCAAGTCGGCAGCGGCGGCGGGGATGGAGCTATGGGTGAGTGCACCCGGCACCTGGAGCGCAACCGCAAACATTCCCGCTGTGCGCGCGGCTTGCACCCCACGCGCCGAGTCTTCGATCACCACGCAGGCGGCGGGCGGCACCGCCAGCAGGGCGGCGGCGCGCAAAAACGTATCCGGCGCGGGCTTGTGCTGCGCTACCTGATCGCCGCCGACCGTCGCGCCGAAGTAGGCCGTGGCCCCGATCGCGGCGAGACTGGCCGCGATCCAATGGCTAGGCGAGGTCGATCCCACGCCCAACCGCACGCCGGCCGCGCGTAGATCAGTCAGCAACGGCAGCAAGCCCGGCATCGGCACGGCAGCCTCGGCCACAACCGCAACCACCGCCGCATCGTAGCGTGCCATATAGACCGGCGGCGGCTCCGGCAGCCTGCGCCGCACGCAGATCAGCCGCCACGCGCCTTCTACCGTATCGCCGATGTAGTCGCGGTACTCGGCTTCGTCCAGCGTGTGCCCTGCCGCCGCCAGCACACGCTGCATCGCGATCAGGTGTAACGGTTCGCTGTCCAGCAGCACGCCGTCCATGTCGAAGATCACGGCCTGTAACTGATCCATCACCATGCGCCCAGCAGCAGGCCGGTGAGGGCGGCGGCGGCGGCAAACGACAGCAGCAGCCAGAGTAGCGGACTGCGTCGCCAAAGTGCCCAGCCGTCAGCGGCGGGTTCCGAGGTGCCGGTGAAAGCCAGCACGGCTAGGTTACCCAGCAGGCCGATGCGCCAGAGCGGGTTGCCGGTGAAACCGTAGGCGATCCCGAAGGCGACGGCGAGTAGCGCGTTCGCCAGCAAGCCCGCCAGGGCCACCCGCGCCGCCGGCCCCATCGCGCCCCAACCGCGCCAGAACAAGCGATCATCGGCCGGGTCGGCCCCGGCCGGCAGGCTACCTTTGCGCGAAGCAACCGTGCCGGTCGGCGCGGCGCGGGCGGCGGCGTTGCTGAGCGTGGGCGTAGACTCGGCGGTGACCGGCGCGCCGGCTGTGGTGCGGGCGAACCAGCCGTAGAATACGCCGAACGGGGCACCGATCAACGCCAGCAGCAGGCCGAGCGGCCAATGGTGCGTGCGGACCTGGCCTGCTTCGCGTTCACGACGCAAGGCCAAGCGGTGGCCGCCCTCTTGCGCGCCGACCGCCAGCGCCGCCGCCAGGAGGGTGAGCGGCAACCACAGCAGCAACGCGCCGAGATGATTGGCCGACAGCGCCCAGGCCCAGCCCAGCCCGGCTACGATCCCGGCCCCCAGCCACCAGTAGCGCACTTCGCGGTAGGCCGCCAAGCGCGCGCCCAGGCCGCTCAACAGACCGTGCGCCTCCCCGCCGTTAGTGTCGCCTTGGCGGGTGGGAATAATCGTATGCAAGAGCAGCAGCAGCAGCGTTGCCAGTGCCGGAATACGCACTCCGAAGCCGGATTCGGAGCTAGCCACCCCACCAAGCACTGGAGCCGCAACAGGACGGTTGCCCCAGGTCAGCGCCGTAGGACCGGCTCCCTGACGGGCGGCAGTCAGGCCGGCCAGCGCTACCGGCAAGTCCAGTGGATTGCCGGTGAACGCCTGGCCGGCTGCATTATGTGCGGCATAGGGATTGGTCGGGTCAATGGCCGCCGCTGCATCAAACGCTTGGCGGGCCTGGGCGCTATCGCCGGCCTGAGTGAACAGCACACCGCGATTGGTCTGCGCGTCGGTGGCGTTGGGGGCGACGGCCAATACCTGAGCATAGCGCGGCGCGGCCAACGCATTGCCCGTGCGCCGTAGGAAATCGGCTTCGGCCAGACGGTAGGCCAGCGGGCGCACCGTGCCGTCAGGAGCCAGCGGCGAGGTGCCTGGCGGAGCCCCGGCGACGGCTTCCCAGGCGGCGGCCACGCGGTAGAACGGCGCGGCTTCCGCGCCAAACCCGCCCCCGTCCAGCTTACGCGCCAGCGTCGCGGCGGCGGCGGCTTCGGCGGCATCGCCGGGCAGGGCGGGCACGCCGTCTTTGCCGCCGGCGGCATCTACGAAGGCGCGCGCCTGCTCATGCGCCTGCGTCGGAGTGAGCAGTTGTGCCCAAGCCAGCAGTTCCGCGCCTCGGCCGGGGCCGGGCGCAACTGTGCCGGGCGTGCCGGTCGGCTTCAGCCGGGTGAGCGCATCGGCCGGCAAGCCGCCGGCGGCCAAAAGCAACCCAGCATAGTAGCGCAGCCAGGCGGTCTTATCGGCGGGTTGCGCGGCGGCTCCTTCCGCTTCGGCGGCCAGCTCCCGCACCTGATCTGCGTGGCCTTGTGTACTTAGTGCCTGCGCGCGCACCACATTAGCGGTCAGGATCGCTTGGCCGACGGCGCGCTGGTAGGCATCTTCACTGGTCAGCTTGTCGTAGGGCAGGCTCAGGTCAGCGTGGCCGGGGTCGACACCGGTGGCGCGGATAGCGGCTTCGGCCGCAGCGCGTGCGCCGGCCGGATCGCCGGCGGCCTGCAATGCCTGGGCCAGCCCGACATGGGCCAATGCGTCATCAGGTGGGCTGAGGCGTACCGCCGTCCGCAACGCATCCACGGCGGGGCCGGTCTGCCCCAGCAGTAGCAGTAAGCGGCCCTCGTCGTAGGCGAAGCGCGCCTGCTCGTTAGGGAATCGCCCAGCGACTTCGCGGATCGCGGCCAGGGTGCGGGCGGGGCCACCTTGCACCAGTTGCAGCCGCAGGTAGCCGTCGTAGACATCCCAATCGAAACTGTTGGGATCGCGTAACTGTGCGGCGTAGCCGGCCAGGGCCGCCGCGCCGTGGCCCAGCGCGGCCTGCGCGGCGGCGGCCCCTTCTAGCGCTCCCGCGCGCCAGTTACTGGTGCCGCTGCCGCCGGTGAGTACGCTCCAGCTATCCAGCGCGCCTTGCGGATCGCCCTGGCGTAGCAAAGCCAGGCCGAGGTAGTAGCTGACTTCGGGGTGTTGCCCGGCTTGCGCGCGTAGCAGATTCAGCCCGGCGGCAGCCTGACCGTAGTGGCCCAGTGATAGATGCAACAGCGACCAATTGTAGCGATAGGGCGCGCTAGACGGCGCGCTTTCCGTCGCCACATTAAACCAGGTGAGCGCTTTGATCTGATGATTATTGCGCTCCGCTCCCAGGCTGGATGCCGCGCGCAGGGTTTCGATAATACCGAGGCCGTTGGCGCCCCATTCATTCGAGGCTTTGGTATAGGGGGCTTCCAGTGCATCCCAGCGGGCGGGGCCCCCCGGCATGATGGTGTCGCGGACGGGGTGTGGCGGGCCGGGCTGTTTTTGGATCGGGGTGGGGCCTTGAGTTTCAAGCAGCATATCGGCGGCCAGCGAGCGCAGCAAACGACTGGTCAGCCCTGTTTCGTGTAGTCCCGTAGCGAAGCCCGGCGGTTCGGGTGGCTGACGCTGCGTGTCGGCGGGATAGTTGAACAGTGTATCGGCCAGGGTGGCCGGCGGGCGACCATCGAAGGCAGGCGCATCCAACGCAGCCGGGTTGGGTGCGCGATCGCCCAGCGGGGCCAGGGCGGCCAGCACCAGCAGCGCGATCAGCAGCGCAGCGGCGATACCACGAAAGCGATCCAGACTATTGACGAGGGACAAAGCGGCTCCCATCCCATTTCCAGATGCGGGTCTGCGCCCCATCGTCCACGACGACTTCCGCACGCCCGTCATTATCAAGGTCCAACAGTTGCACGTTGCTGCCGGTGAACACGGCCTCACTATCAGTGGTCGCGCCCGCAGCGCGCATCGCCAGCGGTTGCACACTGTCGCCCTGCCGGCGGTAGAGGTGCAAGGTGACGGCCGGTACGCTACTGCCGAGCGGGGGGGCCGACTCGGTGCGCAGTTGCAAGATCGGCGTGGGCGGCGTGGTGCCCAGCAGATTACGGCCCTGCACGCCGGTGGGCAACGGCACGGCACGCCCCGGCACGCCGGGATCGGGCGTGTGATAACGCACGCGCCATTGCACGGCCGCCGCATCCCAGCCGACCACCAGCAGCACCGCATGGGTGGCAGTGAGGCTAAGATTGGCCGGCGGCAGGTAATCCGTCGCTGTGAATACCGGCGGCACATTGACGGTGATCAACGCATCGGGCGGCGCTTTGCCGGCGAGATCGAGCAGGTCGGATGTGACGATCACCGTGCCCGCGCTGGGGTTGCTGTAGTTGAGCGGGTTGAACACATCCAGCGGGTTGGCGGGCGGCGTGGGCGTCACCGCGACCAGCGTCTGCGTCAGGACCACAGTGGGCGGCGCGACCGTCGCGCTGGACGGGCGGACGGCAGTAGCGGGGGGGGTAGCGGTCGGCCCGGCCTGCCCGCCTGCCGCCTGGCCGCACGCACTGAGACCAGCCGGCGCCAGGATCAGGCCCAGAGCGATCAGGGTCACACGCCGGACCCGATTTAACAAGTGCAACAAAGGCTAACTCTCTCTAGGGTAAGCATCCAACAGCGCCTGCCTCGCCGGCAGACACCTGAGATAATACAACGAATACGCCGGATGTGTTCACTCCGGCCCGAATCGCATCATTGTACCACTTCGCCCCGCTGCGGATCAAGGAGGCTGCGCGTGGTCCGGCGTGACCCACTCTGTGGTATACTGGCGCACAGGAGGCACGCAGTGGACCCCAAACACGGCTACTTGACCCAGTTGGAATGCGCCGACTGCGCGACGGCCTACGATGCGACGATGGAGCAACATCGCTGCACGTGCGGCGGCATCTTGCTGGCCCGCTACGACCTGACGGCGGTTGGAGCCGCCGTGACGCCGGCGGCGATAGCGGCGCGACCCTGGTCCGCCGGGCTGTGGCGCTACGCTGAATTGCTGCCGATAGCTGACCCTACCGACCGCGTGACGTTGGGCGAAGGCGCAACCCCGCTGCTGCCCTTAGCCTGGCTGAGCGCAGAGTTGGGCCTGGATGTCTGGCTAAAAGACGAGGGGCTGAACCCAACCGGCACCTTCAAGGCGCGTGGTGCGACGGTCGGCGTGTCGCGGGCGCGACTGCTGGGGGCGGGCACCATCGCCCTGCCGACCGCAGGCAACGCGGGCGCGGCCTGGGCAGCTTACGGCGCGCGGGCGGGCCTGCCGGTGGTGGTCGCTATGCCGCGCGATGCGCCGCCGCTCACCCAGCAAGAGGTGGCGCTGTACGGCGCACGCCTGCACCTGGTAGACGGGCTGATCAGCGACGCGGGTGCGTGGGTGGCTGAGGGTGTGCAGACAGAGGGCTGGTATGATGCCTCCACCTTCAAGGAGCCGTATCGCCTGGAAGGTAAAAAGACGCTGGGCCTGGAAATCGCCGAGCAATTGGGCTGGGCAGCACCGGACGTGATCCTCTACCCGACCGGCGGCGGCGTAGGCCTGGTCGGCCTCTGGAAAGCGTTTCAGGAACTGCGGGCGCTGGGCTGGGTGGCGCCCGACCGCCCGCTGCCGCGCTTGGTGGCGGTGCAGGCCGCCGGTTGTGCCCCAGTCGTGCGTGGCTGGGAGGCCGGCGCAGCCACGACAGAGTTCTGGCAGGGCGCGCAGACCGCCGCCGCCGGGTTGCGTGTGCCCGGTCCGCTGGCCGGTGGGTTGATGCTCCGTATCCTGCGCGAGACCGGCGGCACGGCGCTAGCCGTGGACGATCCCACGTTGCGTCACGCATTGGGCGAACTGGCCCACCACGGCCTGTGGCTGTGCCCCGAAGGGGCGGCCTTGCTGCCGGCCCTACGCCGCCTACGCGAGTCGGGTCGGCTGGCGGCAGGAGCGCGTGTGGTGCTGCTGAACACCGGCGCGGGCTTGGTTTACCCCGAAGTCACACCGGAATGACGGCACCATAGAGACACAGAGGCACGGAGAATAAGCGGGACTTTTCTATAGTCATTCCGCTAATGATCGAGAAATCATGAAATAAGTGTTCGCACCTGGGGGTGCGAACGATGCTCCGACGGCGAGGCAAACCGTTGCCCCGGATCAGTAACGGTCGCTTGTGCTCTCAACCGCTTGCCAAAGCGGGCCTCAGGAACGCACAGAGCCGGGTTTGCAACGCGGTAGCGTCACGAGTTTCGCAGTCCCACACCGTCAGCACTTGCCAGCCTAAAGCCGCAAGGTCGGCCTGTACTTTAACGTCGCGGGCAATATTACGATCAATTTTGGCGTTCCAAAACTCGGCGTTGGTCACCGGGCGGGTGCCCCGCCGGCAGCCGGCATGGCCGTGCCATAAGCAGCCGTGTACCAGAATGATTTTGCGGTGGCGGGGTAACACAATGTCGGGTTTGCCGGGTAAATCTTTGCGGTGCAACCGAAAGCGATAGCCCAGCCCATGGAGCAAGCGCCGCACGGTCAGTTCCGGGGCCGTGTTACGCTGCTTGACGCGCGCCATCAGCGCGCTACGCCGTTGTGGGGAGAGTTTCTCGGGCATAGGGTGCTGCGGCGCGGATGATGAGCAGGCGATACACCGCGTCCGCTACGGCGGCGGCTAACAGCGGCGGTACCGCATTACCGATCTGCCGAGCAATCTCAATTTTGCTACCGCAGAAGCGGAACGAGTCGGGAAACGATTGCAGGCGGGCGGCTTCGCGATGCGTCAGCGGCCGATGCTGGCTGGGGTGCAGGTAGCGCCCCTTCTCCGGCTTGAAAAACTCGGTGCGGATAGTAAAAGCCGGCCGATCCCACCACAACCGGCCGAACAAATCCGTGCCGCCCGACCCTTTATTGATCCAACAGCGAGGCGTCAACTCCAGGGCCACGCGCTGCAAGTCAAAGCGGTTCATGCCCTCGGCCGGTATAGCGCGATAACGGGCCATACTGAGCGGGGTCGGAGTGCGACCAAAGTGCAGATCAAGCGGCGGGGGGTCCGCGCGCAGGCCGGTGCCGACCGGCGGCGGTAGATCGCCAAGCGCATCGCGCACGGTGCGCCACGGTTGCGGGCCGGCGTTGTAGCGCGCCGATGATTCAGCGAGCTGGGCCTGTACTGCACGCCCTGCCGCATAATGGGTGGGGCGCGGCGGGAAAACGGCGCTGGGATCGGTGAAGTTACAACCGACAATAAAAGCCCGGCGGCGAGTTTGCGGCACCCCGTAGTCGGCCGCACAGAGTTGGGCGGACACCGTTTGGAAGCCGCAGGCCGCCGCTGCCGCCAGGATTTGCCCATGCTCCGGCGATCCCAACAGCGGCACGACATTCTCCATCACAAACACGGCGGCCCCGGAGCGCATGACCACTTCCAGAAAAGGTCGCCACAGCCGGCGGCGCACATCCGCGTCGCGTCGGCTGTTAAGCAGACTAAAGCCTTGACAGGGCGGACCGCCGATCACCACATCTGCCGACGGAATAACGGTCTGCGGATCGTTCAGGCGGTCAACAATATCGCCGCCCACACAGTGCGGACCAAAATTCGCATTATAGGTCTGCACCGCGTAATCATTAAAATCACTGGCCCACACCGACTCAAAGTGCGTCGTTTGGCTAAAACCGAGCGTCATACCGCCGGCCCCGGCAAACAAATCAATCAGGCGGAACCGGGTGCCGGGCACCTGCCGCGCAACCGTCGGCAGATAGGATTCATCCATTAGCGCGGCCCCTCTGTAGCGATACACAGCGGACTATACAACTGCCGCAACGGCAGCCGATTAGCCGGTTGGATCCATTATAGGCCAAGCGGCCTGCGGCTGCAACTGCTACTGCGGGTAGTATAGCGAACCCGCCGGCTGCGTGAGTGGTGCTAATTGCCGCCTGCCGCCGTGCCCATACGCCCGCGCAGCACGCCGGACAACGGGCACTCGTAGACGTTGCGGAGGGCGCAGTAGCGGCGGTGCAGGCCGAGCAGCCCTTGCTGTTCGCGCGCGCCGAGGCGGACGCGGCGACTGCGTGGGCCGAACACTTCGCCCAGCATGGCGCGGGTCACGGCGTTGTCGGCTAGGCGGGGGGCAGCGGCGTAGACGGCGTGGGCCGTAGCAACCAGAGCAGGCTGATCGGTGGTTGCGCCCCAGGCGGCCAGAAAAGGTAGCACCGTGTTGACCAGCAGATCGCCGGCGCGGTCGGCCCCGATCAGATCGCAACCACGTGCCGCCCCGCCCAGCGCGGTGCCGAAGTCGCTATACTCGCCCCAAAACGAGTGTGGCGCGGCCACCTGGAGCCGCTCTAGCCAGCGTGTCGCCAGGGCCGCCGGTGGCGCATCACCGGCGGCATCGGTCAGGAAGCCGGCCGCCGGCCCGCCGGGCAGCAGCCAGGTCAGCAAGTGCGCCAGCGCCGCCACCCGCCGCGCCGGCGCATTCGCCGGGCGCACGCCGCCGAATTGCCAGGTCGGAGCCGCGCCCGTATCGGCCAGCAGATGGCCCAGCAGCGGGCGCAGGGCCGTCCAGCCGCGCTCACATTCCTCGGCCTGGGCGGCGCTTTGCCAGTCCAGCGTTTTGCTGATACGGCGCTGCGACGGCAACAGCCCGGCCGCCCCCAGCAGCGCCGCTTCCAGCAACGCCGTGCGGTCGGCGGCGGGCCGGTCGGCGGGCACGAGCAGGCGCAGCAAAGGCAACGGCAGGCGTGCGGCCAGGGCCACGAACGGCGCGCGGTTGGCGCTGTAGCCCAGGCCGTCGCACAGCCCGGTGTAGAGCAGTTGCTCGGCGGCGGGTTCTTGCTCGTGCGCGGGCAGGCCGTCTAGCGCCACCGCCAGATCGGCTTCCAGGCGGGCGCTCTTTTCAGCGAACCGCGCATCTCCCGCTACGCCCAGCAAGGCCACTAACTCGGCAAGCGGCCGGTGCGCGGTGCGTTCCCAGCACGGCTCCTCCGACAGATCACCTAAGGTGTCGGGTAGCGCCAGATCCGCCAGCAGGGCCGAGTCGACGGCGATGTGCGGTCCTAACAGCAGGGTCGGGATCTCGCGACCCGTCGTCGTGCGCGCCCGCCGCGCATCGTCCAGCGGGATCGGCGCTGCGCCGCGCCCGCCCAGCGTATACACGACGTGCAGCAGCACGCCGTTGTAGGCCGGGTCGCGGTGGTGACCGTGGGCGTACCAATCGGCGGCGCGCAGGTGCAGTTCGATGTCGCCGCGCTGTGGCTGCCCTGCGCCGAAAGCCACCAGCGCGCCCTTGAAGTCCGGCCCCGCTCCGCCCGACCACTGGCCGCGATAGAGAATCGCCACCGGCTCGTGCGCCGTCGTCCAGAACGGTCCATGCAACGGGCGTTGCGCGTTCCAGACCGCCGCCAGCGTCTTTTCGTTCAACGGCAACGGTTCGGTTAATCCGCCGGCACCGGTTTCGGCAATCGTGGCCGGCCTGCCGGGCGGTGGGGCCGGATCAGGTTGGGAGGGGCGCAGGCACATGGGCACAGTCTCCTAATAAGACGCGGGCGTGAACGGGTAGCTACGGAGGCCGAGTATAGCACAGCCGGCCCCCGCCCGCAACCACCCCGCACCCCCTGACTTTCGGGCTATTGCCAAAGCCGGCGCAGGCGTGGTACACTGGGGTAGTCGTCAGGTTGTCGTAAGGAACCTACATCGTACTCAGCAAGGAGGCACGCCATGCCGACGTTGTTTCGCAAACGGAGCGGGGCGACCGTGCCCGCCGTAAAGCCCAGTGGGCGCGGCGCAGCGACCCCCACCTATCAGGTCGCCGGCCCACCGCTCGCGGCAGGGGCGGTCCGCTCCACCGGCAAAGCGCCGCGCTTCAGCTACCCACTCGCCTTCTGGCTGCCGCTGCGGCTCGCCGGCTACGGGGTTATCTTGCTGGGGTTTCTGGCGTTGGGCGGACCGATTAGCTATGTGATCCGCACATTCAACGCCCACTACTGGGCGGGCCTGGTCGTGGGCGTAGTCGCCACGGCGTTGGGCCTGTTGATCAGCCTGGTTGCCGGTGCGCTGATCGCCGACACATTGCCCAGCTTCGAGATTCGGCCTGACGGCCTGGCCGTGACCGAGTTTGTGCGTTGGCGGGTGTTGCCCTGGCAACAGATCACGCGGCTCCATTCGCTGACTCTGCCCGGCGACCGCTATGTGATCTTTATCGAATATGCCGGCCGACCGCTCTCGCCCGAACATCTCGTCTACGGATTACTGGCCGGCTTAGGCCGCAAAAACGGCGTGTTTTACACATCGGACATCAGCGACTTCGAGGATCTGACGCGCGCCATCCTGGATGGACGGATGCGAGCCACACCGGGCGTGCGGGTGGAGGATCTACTGGTCGAAGGTGTGGCGATGCCGGTGGTGCAGATGGGTCTGGACCCGCTGGCAACGATGGAGCGCGTGGCCGGCTTTGATCAGGTGGTCGAAGGCGACACGCTCCGCAGTGCCTCACCACGCCCGGTCACACCACGCGCCACAGTGGTGCGGATGCAGTTGGGACTGGCCCTGGTGCCGGTGGGTCTGTTCTGGGTGGATAACCTCGTCAACGGTAGCGTGCCGTTCCTCAGCGGCGATACCTGGAGTTTGCTGACCGGCACACTGGGCCTGCTGGCGCTGGGAATGCTCGAATTGCCCTTTGTGGCGTTAGCGATCCAGGCGCTAGGTGAAAGTACCGGCAGCAGCGGCGAACAGCAAGCCGCGCTGGATACTTACCCATATCTCGAAATGCCGCGCGTGCTGGCTTTTGTGCTGCTGTTTGCCCTCACCGTAGTTAAATTTCCTTTCATCCTCACGTTCCTGGTTTGGCTCGTAGCTATCGCCTGGGTGAGTTATCTGACGCTGCTGTTCACACAGCGCTTATATGAGATCCCACAGAAGCAAGCCTATCTGGCGGCGGGCGCGTCGGCGCTAGTGCAGTTCCTGGTGCTGATCGCCTACAATATGCTGCGCTTCCCCGGTCTGACCGGCTGATGTTTGTCCTGGGCACAGCGGGCCATGTGGACCACGGCAAGTCCACTCTGGTCAAGGCGTTAACCGGCATTGATCCCGACCGGCTACGTGAAGAGCAAGAGCGCGAAATGACAATAGACCTCGGCTTTGCCTGGCTGCGGCTGCCGGGCTTGGCCGAGGTCTCGTTAGTGGATGTGCCGGGGCACGAGCGGTTCATCAAGAATATGCTAGCCGGGGTGGGCGGTATTGACGCGGCGCTGTTGGTGATCGCTGCCGATGAGGGGCCGATGCCGCAGACCGCCGAACACCTCAACATCCTGCACCTGCTCGGCGTGGAGCGCGGCCTGGTGGTGCTGACCAAGCGCGATCTGGTGGACTCCGACTGGCTGGATCTGGTGAGCGAAGAAGTGCGCGACCGGTTGGCCGGCACCACGTTGGCCGGCGCGCCGCTGGTGCCCGTCTCGGCGCGCACGGGAGCGGGGCTAGACGATCTCAAAGCGGCCATCGCCCGGCTGCTAGCCGACACCGTGCCGCGTGCCGACCGCGGCCGCCCGCGCCTGCCGATTGACCGCGTGTTCAGCGTGGCCGGCTTCGGCACTGTCGTCACCGGCACGCTGATCGACGGCAACCTGAGCGTGGGCCAGGATGTCGTGGTCGTGCCCGGCGCCGGCAAGAGCCGTGTGCGCGGGCTGCAAAGCCATAAACACAAAGCCGAGATCGTGCAGCCCGGCAGTCGCGTGGCGGTCAACTTGGGCGGATTAGCGGTCGAAGACCTGCGGCGCGGCCAGGTACTAACCCTACCCGGCCTGCTGGAGCCGACCCTGCGCCTGGATGCGCGGTTGCATCTCTTGCCTGATGCACCGCGCCCGCTACGCGGCAATGCCGTCTTCGATCTGTTTACCGGAGCCGCCGAAAGTCCCTGCCGTGTGACTCTGCTGGACACCGATGCGCTGGAGCCGGGCCAGTCAGCCTGGGTGACGCTGCGCCTGCTCGCCCCGGTGGCGGTCGTGAAGAGCGACCGCTTTATCTTGCGCCAACCTTCGCCCTCCCTGACGATCGGTGGCGGCGTGATCGTGGATGCCCACCCGCGCCGCCATCGCCGCCACGATCCGGCGGTGATCCAAGCGCTTGCCACGCTCGAACGCGGCACGCCGGAAGAATTGCTGGCCCAGGCGCTGGGCGGCGAAGCCCGCGACGTGAAGAGCTTGCTGGACGCGGCCAATTTGCCCGCCGCGCCCGCACGCGCCGCGCTCGACCGTGCGCTGGCGAGCGGCGACATAGTGCGCCTGGGACCGTCCGCACCCGATGCACCACTGCTGCCCAGCACGCTGCTCATGAGCCGGGGCGGCTGGGCCACACTGACCACTACCCTGCGGGCAATCGTTAGCCGGCACCATGCCGTGCATCCGCTGCGCCGGGGCTTGGGCAAAGAGGAGCTGAAAAGCCGCCTGGGCCTGCCGGCCAAAGCCTTCCAGGCCGTCGTCGCCCGCGCACTGACCGCAGGCGTGCTGGCCGAGGATGCGACCACCTTCCGCTTGCCGGACCATGAGGTACGCCTCACATCTGCACAGGCGGCCGACGTAGACCACCTGCTGGCCGCCTTCGCGGCTGCGCCTACCAGCCCGCCCGCGCCCGCCGACCTGGGCATAGATCCCGAACTGCTGGCAGCGCTGCTGGATCGCGGCGACCTGGTGAAGTTCGGCCCCGATCTCTACTACGACCGCGCCACCTACGCCCGCATGGTCGCCACCGTGCTGGACACGATTGACGCACAAGGCAGCATTGCCGTCGCTGACCTGCGCGACCGCTTCCAAACCAGTCGCAAATACGCCGTCCCCTTCCTCGAACACCTCGACGAGACGCGCGTGACGCGCCGTCAGGGTGAGGGGCGGGTGCGCTGGTAGAGCAGCTTGTCGGCTTGATGCTGTGGCGACGCTGCTTGCCGCGCCCGTAGGAAGCGATTATACTAACCAAGACACCAACCACCAACGGACACGCTGCCCGGCTGCCTACCGATAAGCCGGCAGATGATGACCGACCACGGACTATGGTCCACGGACCACGGACGACCGCCGACCGACTATGGATGCACTGAGTAGTTTTATCGCCCCCGACCGCCGTCGTGCGTTAGCCGGCGGCACCGAGCTGCCCGACCGGGCCGACGGCGGGGTGCTGTTTGCCGATATTTCCGGCTTTACGCGGCTGACCGAAGCCTTTGCCGCTGCGCTGGGCCCGCAACGCGGGGCGGAAGAGTTGACTGCCGTGCTGAATGCGGTGTACGACACCCTGATCGCGGCCGTGGATCGCTACGGCGGCAGCGTGATCAGCTTCAGCGGCGACGCGATTACCGCCTGGTTTGCCGCCGATTCCGGCGTGCGCGCCGTCACTTGCGCGCTAGCGTTGCAGACCGCGATGCGCGCCTTTGCCGACCTGCCGCTGCCCGGCGGCGGCACGACGGCACTTGCGCTCAAGGTGGCCGTAGCGACCGGCCCGGTGCGCCGTTTCTGCGTCGGCGATCCGGCGATCCAACAACGAGACGTATTGGCGGGGGCTGTGCTCGATCGCTTGGCCGTCGCTGAGGGGTTGGCCGCGCGCGGCGAGGTGCTGTTGGACGCGACAACTGCGACGGCCCTGGCGGAGTACGGATTGCAGATTGCGGAATGGCGTGACGGGGAAGAGGAGCGTTTTGTGGTGGTGCGCGGCTTGGATCAGCCGGCCGCGCCGGCTCCCTGGTCCGCAGCGCTTGCGCCGAGTGAAGAACAAGTGCGACCGTGGCTGTTGCCGGCCCTCTGGGCGCGCATAATACACGGGCAAGAGCTATTTCTGACCGAGCTACGCCCGGCGGTGGCGCTGTTTCTGCGCTTTACCGGCATTGACTACGATGCGCCGGAGGCCGGAGGGCAACTGGACAGCTACCTGCGCTGGGTGCAGGGCGTGCTGACCCGCTATGATGCCGCCCTGTTGGATGTGACCATCGGCGACAAAGGCAGCTACCTCTATGCGGCCTTCGGCGCGCCCGTAGCCCACAGTGACGACAGCCGGCGAGCGGCCGCCGCAGCGCTGGAACTCAGCCTGCTGCCGCCGAGTTGCCCCGCCGTCCGCACAGTACAGATCGGCCTGAGTAGCGGTCAGGTGCGGGCCGGGGCGTATGGCGGGACGACACGCCGCACCTATGGCGTGCTAGGAGATGCGGTGAACGTAGCGGCGCGCCTGATGCAAGCCGCGCCGCCCGGCGGCATCTTGGCGACCACCGGTGTGCGCCAGGGAGCCGGCGACCGCTTCGCCTGGACGCACCTGCCGCCGCTGACGCTTAAAGGTAAGCGCGAGCCGGTGGCCGTATATGCGTTGGGCGAGAACCGCACCATCGGCGACCTGGGCCTGCTGGAACCGACCTATCGTGGATTGCTGGTAGGGCGTGTGGACGAACTGGCCGCGCTCGACGCGGCGCTGGCGGCGGCGGCGGCGGGCCACGGGCACGTGATCGGCATAGCCGGTGAGGCCGGCTTGGGCAAGTCACGTCTGATAGCCGAGACGGTGCGGCGGGCGCCGCATTTGGGTCTGGCGGTCTATGGTGGCGCGGCGCAGTCCTATGGTATCCACACGCCCTATTTGGCTTGGCATACTGTCTGGCGAACGTTTTTCGCCGTTGACCCGGAACGTCCGCTCACCGGTGAACTGGCCGCGCTGCACCGACAGTTGACAGCGCTCGATCCCGCGTTCGGCGAACGCCTGCCGCTGCTGGGCGCGGTATTGGGCATGGCAATTCCCGACACCACCCTGACCGCCGCAATGGACGGCAAGCTGCGGCAGGCGTCGTTGGCGGCACTGCTGCTCGACTGTTTGCGGGCGCAAGCACAGATCGCCCCGCTGCTGATCGTGCTGGAAGATTGCCACTGGCTGGACCCACTGGCGCGGGAGTTGCTGACCACGCTGGGGCGAGCGGTGACCGGACTGCCCCTGCTGCTGCTGACAGCCTATCGCCCGCCTGAAGCCGGTGGTGGGGGCCTGCCGGTGATGGAGTTGGCACACGCCACCGAACTCCGGCTCAGCGCGTTCACGCCGGCCGAAGCGACCGGGCTGATCGCAGCCCGCTTCGGCGCTGCCGGCGCAGCGGCCTTGCCGCCGCAACTGGTGGACGAACTGACGCGCCGCGCCCAGGGTAACCCGTTTTATTTGGAAGAATTACTTAACTATCTGGATGAACAGGGAATTGATCCGACGGACGCGGCGGCACTGCCCCGGCTGGAATGGCCGGCCAGCCTGCAAAGTCTGCTATTGGCACGCATTGACCAACTCACCGAATCGCAGCGCACTGTGCTGAAGGTCGCCAGCATTATCGGGCGCCTCTTCTTGGCCCGCCAATTGTGGGGAGTGTATCCGGACCTGGGCATCGCTACGCGCGTCGCTGCCGACTTAGCGGCCCTAGATCGGGCGGGACTGACCCCACTGGAACGGCCCGAACCGGAATTAGCCTACCTGTTCAAGCACATCGTCACCCAAGAAGTGACCTATGCCAGCCTGCCCCACGCCCTGCGTGCCCGCCTGCACGAGCAGTTCGCGGCTTGGGTGGAGCGCGAGAGCGCCGCTAACCCGCCCCTTGACCTGCTGACCTATCACTATGGGCGCAGTGCCAACGCGGATAAGCAACGCGAATACTACCGACGGGCGGGTGACGCCGCCGCAGCGAGCTACGCTAACGCTGTCGCCGCCACTTATTATGAACGCCTGCTTGAGTTGCTGCCTTCGGCGGAGCACGGACCGGTGTTGCTGGCGCTAGGCCGGGCGTTAGAGGCCACGGGCGAGTGGAAAGCGGCGGCGGTTCGTTACAGCGCGGCGATCACCCACGCGGATGCAGTGACGGCGACCTGGGCCAAGCAGGGCTTGGGTATGGTTCACCGCTATCAAGGATCGTTAGATGAAGCGAGCCGCTGTTGGGAAGAAACGCTGACAGAGTTCGCATTGTTAGATAATGAGGCGGGAGTCGCACGCACGCTGACGGACCTGGGCATCCTGCAACAGATGCGGGGGACGTGGCTGGGCGGGCAAACGCTGCTGCAGCAGAGTGTCACGCTCTATCGGCAGCGCGGGGATCGCGCCGGCTTGGCCTATAGCCTGTGTGCGCTCGCTACGGGAGCCTGGAATGTCGGAAATATTGCCGAATCGGAGGCCTTGTACAGCGAAAGCCTCGCCCTGGCCCGTGAAATAGGCGATCAGCCGGCGGCGGCGATGGCAGTCAGCGGACTAGCCGTGGTCGCACAACTCCAACAGGATTACGCCCGCGCCGAACAGCTAGGCGAAGAAACGGTAGCGCTCTTTCGCCGGCTGGGCGACCGTCGGCGCATTGCCTTTGGCTTGGGCAACTTGGGCAACAGCGCCGCCGAGCAGGGCCGCCTGGGCGTCGCCGCCCAGCGCCTGCGCGAGAGCCTCACGCTGCTGCTGGAAATTAGCGATAAACGCGGCGGCACGGCGTTCCTAGCCGGCTTGGTCGGGGTCTTGGTACAGACCGGTCACGCAGCTCGGAGTGCCCAACTGTTGGGCGCGATCACACAGGCGCTCGCTGAACTGGGCGGGGTATTGGAAAGCGTGGAACAGCAGATTTATGATCAGAGCGCGGCCCAGGCCCAAAGTGAACTGGGAGGCGCCGCCTACAGCGCCGCCTATACTACCGGCCGAACGCTAACCTGGGAACAAGCAATCGCGTTGGCCCTGGCGGCACCCTTACCGACCACCGCCCGATATGCCGGCGATCAACAGCCGGCGGCTGA
>JBBRPH010000030.1:0-61240 GCA_038228295.1 Chloroflexia bacterium
GAACCATCGCCGGCGACCCCTATCTCCCGACAGGTTCCGCCGGAGCGCCGATTCCGGGAATTGTTTGGGCTACTTGAACTTGACTGTGTTTGTCACTTGCGATGAGCGTTCTTGCTCACCACTCTGCTGTTGTTAAGGTGCTTGCCGCTATTTTCTAGCGGCGAGGGTCATTGTACCAAACAGAGCTATGCTTGTCAAGGATTCTTGCGTTTCCTTTTCCACCAGTTTATCCGCAACTTTATCCACAGAATTGTGGATAAAATCGGGCCGGTGGTCGGCAGCCGAGCAAAAGAAATCCGGCGTTTACACGCCGGGCCGCATAATCACAACAGGTTCTGGTGTGCTTGTGCTGTCTTTTACCGTGTGGTCATTCCCCTGAGAAAGGTCTTTTCGGCAGGGCCGAACGAGACCGGATTTTGTCGGCTGTTTCTAACCGGCCCGCACATTATACACAAGGTGGTAAGGCATGTCAAGGGTTTTTGCAAGCAATCTGCAAGCAATTAATAAGTTTGACAGCCGAGGGAGACGGCTTGTATCATGGAGTGCTGAGACGGAGAGACCGGCCGGGAGGCTAGGAGGACAGAGCGAATGCAAGATGAACCAGATCACACGAGCGGGGGAGAATGGCGGCCTGACGCGCCGTTACCACCAATTACGCGCCTGGAACTGCGGACCCCCTTTCAGGTAGGGTCGGTCAACAGCTATGTGGTGGACAGCGATCCGCTGACATTAGTAGATTGTGGGCTGTTGACGGAGGATGCCTGGGCGGATCTGGTCACCGGGTTGGCTGCGTTGGGTCGGCGACCGGAGGAGATTGGGCGGCTGATCCTGACGCATGGGCACGTAGACCACTGGGGTCTGGCTGCGCGCATTGTGGGCTTAAGCGGGGCCGAAGTGTGGGCGCACCGCCGACTGGGCAATTGGATGGGCGATTTTGCCGGGGAATGGACGCGGCGCATGGCCTATATGACGCTGCTCTGCACTGAGATGGGCGTGCCGGCAGGAGAACTGGTGGCGGTCAATCGGGGCATGAAAGCGGTAGGTCGCTTTGCCGAAGCGGTGGCTCCCACGCGCCTGCTCGATGCCGGCGACCGGCTGATCCTGGCCGACCACGAGTGGACGGTGCATTACACGCCCGGCCATGCCATCGGCCATCTGGCGTTGCACCAGCCGGAGACGCGCAGTCTGATCGCCGGCGATCATTTACTAGCCGAGATCAGCTCCAACCCGGTGCTGGAAGCACCCGCGTTAGGCGAGAGTGTGCGCCCCCGGATGTTACCGCTGTATGTCGAGGCGCTGGCCCAGGTGGCGCGGTTGCCGGTGGGCTGGGTCTATCCCGGTCACGGGCAGCCGTTCCAGGGTCATCGCAAGCTGATCGGGCAGCGGCTAGAACTGCACGAGAAACGGGCGGGCCGGCTGCTGGGCATCCTCAACGAGGCACCCGCCGATGTCTATAATCTCAGCCGCCGGCTTTTCCCGCGCTTGAGCGGCGTGGATCTATTTCTGGGCTTCTCTGAAACGTTGGGCCATTTGGATCTGCTGGAAGATCGCGGCCAGGTGCAACTTGACCGCAGCGCACGCCCGACCCGCTACGCGCCGACCTAACCCCCCAGGCTCCTTCCCTACAGAGGAAGGGGGAGTACGGCGACCTAACCCCCAACCCCTTTCCTTACGCAGGAAGGGGGTTCCCTGTAGCAAGTGGTCATTGGATTGAACGAGTGCGCGGCGCGCACTCCCCTTTCCTCCGTTTCGTAGGGAAGGTAAGACTTTCGCTAAGAACGGCATTGTCTGGCCCTAGAAAAATTGAGATCTCACGCGACCAATCACTAGCACTCGATTGTGGTTCGACTTTACCTTCACCCGGTTTTACCCTCGTAAACTTGCCCGGTCACACGCTTCCTGCGTGCGACCGAGCTGTGTATCATAGAAGTGTCTGCTTGCGCGGCAAGAAAGCCGCCTCACATAAGGGGCACAGGAAGCACCCAACGGCACAGGTACTAAACGCAAGCTAAAGGATATACCAATGGCTGATTTAATACCGTCCCATTATGCCCCGATGCCGTCCCGATATCGCGCCTCCCAATGGCGGGTACGCGGAATAGGGATCGGGAGTGTCCTTGTACTGCTGCTGGCACTGCTGGTCAGCGTGCAGCGTACCCCTGACGCACCAGCGTCGCCGGTTCCTGTAGTGACACGCGATCAGAGGGGTGCGCTAGTGATCCCGCCCCCAGTAATCTCCACGCCAACGCCGACGCACACCACCTCCCGCCCAGCGGATGTACGAGCCGGGTTGCGAACCCCCGGAGAAGCGGCGATCCCGGCTACCCGCCTGCCTCCAGAGCAGGCACCTGCTCCACTTACGCCGCCCGTTGCGGACACCGTCACGATGCCACTGGATCCCGGAACCGCTACACCTAACACGCAGATTGCGCCGCTTATTACTGCGGTTGTTATGCCGGTCCCACCACCGCTGGCCGGTCATCTCACGCAGTTCGAGATTGTCGGACCAGATCGCTTCTGGATTGTGGTTGATGATGCGCTGCTGGAAACCATCGATCACGGGCAACATTGGCAGACGCGGTTTCACGGCCGTATTACTGCAATCTCCTTTGTCACAGCGCGGCTGGGCTGGATCGCCACGGAAACCGCGATTTTGGCAACGCACGACGGCGGGCAGACTTGGCAGCCACAGTATCAAGCTAGCGCCTTTGTGCAGTTACTCGGCTTTGCATCCGCACGCCCGGGCTGGATCATGGATGGCGGCACACTGCTTATGACCCTAGATGGCGGACAAACTTGGCAGCCTCGCTCTACTCCGCAGCCGATCTATAATGCCCGCTTCCTGGATGCGTCGCACGGCTGGGGCTTCTTCCGATCCATCTCGCAGCAGGGGGGGACTCCAGAACTGGCCTGGACACAGGATGCGGGCCAGCAGTGGGAAGCACGAACTGCCCCTGAATGTGAATGGTTTAAGGGCGGTGGGGCGTTCAGCGCAAGCAGTCCACACACGGTATGGATTGCTTGCGCCGAAGTGCCGGGTGCGGGGATCGGTGTGCAGATCGGCCGGACCACTGATAATGGGCTAACATGGCACATTTTTGATGCGGCGGGTGCCTTTGCACGCGATTTGACCACTGACCAACACGCTCTGTTTTTCTTAGACCGTCAACATGGATGGCTGGGGGCGGATACTGCTTGGGCAAAGGATGAGACGCGAGACTATCTGTTCCAAGCCACCGATGATGGTGGGCGAACTTGGCAACCACGTAGTCTGTTAGGACAGCGGGCGATCAGATACGACAAGACATATGATGATATCGTCAGCGGGATGCTGGACTTCCGGTTTACCTCGGCGTTGCACGGCTACGCACGTTACGGCGCAGGTTTCTATGATGAGGGAGATACCCTGTTGGAAACGTGGGATGGGGGGAGGCAATGGACCGCTCTGTATGGCGCACCACCCACACCTGCCGGACCTCTACACTTTTTTGATGTGGCTCAGGGCGTGAGTACCAGTTTACCCTGGGATCGCGGTGCGTTCTTGCACACAAGCGATGGGGGTCGGACTTGGCACCAACTCTCCACCCTGACGGGTCTTTGCACGGTCGGCGTTCTCGGCGGCATCCGAGATCTGAGCTTCTCGGACCGCACCCATGGGTGGGCACTCGCCGATTGCGTACGCCCTGATCAAGCGGGTTCTCAGATTTCCCAGATCTTGACCTACACAAGTGACGGCGGTGCCACATGGCGTGTACGCGCTGTGGGGTTGTCGACTCGTGATGTCAATAGGGGATGGCAATCCGTATCGTTTTTCAATTTAAAGAGCGGCTACTTGGCGAGCAATGGTGCGACCCTCCCCCCCACAGACCCTGCACGGCACGATTTCAGCACGGGCACACGCACTGACGATGGCGGGTTCAGCTTTCACCCGGTCGACTCTCCACCCTGGCCGGTCGCCGATCAAATCCGTTTCGTAAATGCGAGCCACGGCTGGCGGCGCACCGGCCGTACTCTGTGGGCCACAGCCGACGGCGGTCGCTCGTGGCAGCAGTTGGATCCCACGGAGGTCCAAGATATGGATCTCCACGCTGGCGGAGTTGGGTGGATCCTCACGAGGGCTCCCGCCCTCGATCTACCGGCGCTGGTAGCGACCATGGATGGCGGGCAGACCTGGACGCGCTATGCGTTCGCGCATCTCACCCCACAGCGAGTCAGCTTCGCGGACCGGCAACACGGCTGGGTAGCCGACGGCCGCCATTTATATGCGACGACCGATGGCGGAGCAAGCTGGGCGCAAGTCCATTGATTCCCCGAAGTGTACCCACTCAATAATACAAAGCGAAAGTCCTAGATAGGGGTGGGGGAGTTAGGTCGGTAAGATCGAGGTGTGCTATAATAGCGGCATGGACCCGTCTACTCCCGGCCCGCCCGCCACAGAGCCGCAGCGCGCCGGCACCCAAACTACCCATCTGTTTCCCAGTGAGGAGGAAGCCGCCGCCGCTGCGCCGGGCGGCGAAACGGCGCTGTGGAAGCTATCCGGTCCGGTGCTGACCGGGCTGATCAGCGCCTTCCCGCCCAACGCCGTGCTATCGCTGCTCAATGTGCAACGGGTCAGCGGAGTGCTCTATCTGCAAAACCGCTCCCTGGCCGCCACCATTCATATAGACAACGGTGAGGTCGTGGGAGCCACGTTGAGCGGTGAGCAAGGATTGGCCCCTCTGTTCTATGCCCTCAGTTGGAACACCGGCCGCTTTCAATTCCGGCTGGAACCGCCGGGGCCGCGCTATATCACTCTCAGCCTGCCGGTGATCCAGGTGCGCGCCACGCTCTGGCTCGACCGCTGGCGTGACTTGCGCCGTGTTTTCCCCACGATCTGGTATCGCATCGGCATCCATCCGCAGCCGTCGGGCGAGGTAGTGATCCAACCACACCAATGGCAACTGCTGACGCGCATTGTGGCCGAGCCGGTGAGCTTAGTCAAACTGGCCGAGTCCCTACGCGCCGATGTGCTGGTGGTCACGCGCGTGGCGGCCGAACTGGTCCATCTGGGCCTCGCCATCGTGGTGCCCCCCGACGAGCACGAAGCCGCCGATGACCGCGCCGATGGGGATGAGAATCTCACCTGAAAGGCACCCATGACCCCACCCACCGCCGGCGCACCTAACATCGGCACCCCACAATCCGCCGCCCGCAGTCCCCAGCCCGCCGCCCGCACGGCGGTGTTCGGTACCTCCATTTTTAGTGAGATGAGCGCGTTGGCGCGGCAGCATGGGGCAGTCAATCTGTCGCAGGGCTTCCCCGATTTCGCCTCGCCGGAGTGGATTCGGGCGGCGGCCAAGCGCGCGCTGGATGCGGATCTCAACCAGTATGCGGTGAGCTACGGCGCACCTCGGCTGCGCCAAGCACTAGCGGCGAAAGAGGCGGCGCAATATGGGCTGATCTACGATCCCGACCGCGAAATTACCGTCACCAGTGGCGCAACCGAGGCGATTTTTGCGACGATGTTGGCGCTGATCAATCCCGGTGACGAAGTGATCGTATTCGAGCCGTGCTACGACTCGTATGTGCCGAGCATCCAGATGGCAGGTGGCGTAGCCCGCGCTGTGCGGCTGGACGCGCCAAACTGGACGTTCAACCCCGCCGCGCTGGCCGCTGCCGTCACACCGCAGACGCGCGCGATCATCGTTAACACGCCGCACAATCCGACCGGCAAAGTGTTCAGCGCCGCCGAGTTGACGGGGATTGCGGATCTCTGCCGGCAGCACGGGCTGATCGCTGTGACCGATGAGGTCTATGAGCATATCGTCTTCCCACCGCAGGGGCACATCCCCCTGGCGACGCTGCCGGGGATGTGGGAGCGCACAGTGACGATCAGCAGCACGTCCAAGACGTTTAGCCTCACCGGCTGGAAAGTCGGCTACGCCTGCGCGCCGGCCGCACTGACCGATGCAATCCGCAGTGTCCACCAGTTTGTCGTCTTCTGCTCGGCCACCCCGCTGCAAGAAGCACTGGCTGAGGCGATCAGCGAAGCCCCGGCACGCGACTACTATGCCGCGTTCCTGCGCGACTACGCGGCCCGGCGCGATTTCCTCTACGGGGTACTGGATCGGGCCGGGTTGCGACCCGAAACGCCGCAGGGTGCCTACTTCCTGATGTGCGATGTAGCCCACTGCGGCTTCCCCGACGATGTGGCCTTTGCCCGTTACCTGACGACCCAAGTGGGCGTAGCGGCGATCCCGCCGTCGGCCTTTTACCTGACCGCAGCGCCCGGCCAATGGGCACGCTTCTGCTTCGCCAAAAACCCGCAGACCTTACAGGCAGCCGCAGATCGGCTGGCGGCGTGGCAACGCTGACAGCGCAAAGAGGAGGCACTCAATCTCAATGGCCGACGACTTCTGGAACAAACGCTTGGTGTATCATGTGCTAGGCATGGAGCAGGTAACAGTACAGCGGGATTTGGCCTATGGCCCGGCAGACGAGACAGCGCGGATGGATGTGTATGCGCCCGCCGCTGTGCGCCCCGGCGCGCGGCTGCCCGCTGTGGTGTTCATCCACGGCGGGCCAGTGCCGACGGATCTACGGCCGGTGCCGACGGATTGGGGTGTCTACACATCCTACGGCGCGTTGGCGGCGGCTTCGGGGTTGGTGGACGTGACCTTCAACCACCGCTACCACAGTCTGGCCCATCGGGAGCAGGCGGCCGGCGACATTCAGGCGGCGTTAGCTTATCTGCGCGACCATGCCGCAGAGTTGCACTTGGACGCGGATCGGCTGGCGCTGTGGGTGTTTTCGGGCGGTGGGCTGCACCTCAGCTTTGCCTTGCGCGAGCAGCCGGCGTTTGTGCGCTGCTTGGTGGCTTATTACGCGCGCATGGATTTGCGCCAAGCAGACCCAGAGCGTCTGCGCGAGGTGCCGCCGGCGACGGTGGAAGCGTTCTCGCCGGGCGTCGCACTACGGGCCGCCGGCACCCTGTCGATCCCCATGCTGATTGCCCGCGCCGGGTAGGACACCAACGGGACGCTGGATGCTTTTATTGCTGAGGCACTGACGCGCAATGTAGCATTAGATGTGCTGAACCAGCCGCACGGCCGGCACGGCTTCGACTACCTAGACGACGATGCGCGCAGCCGCGAAATCATCGCCCATACGGTGGAGTTTGTGCAGACACATCTACGGCAGGCAATCTAACGCAACGCCACTAGGCGACCACAGCGGCGCTACTCAGTAGCTGCGCTTGCAAAGCCGGCGCGGGTAGTGCCGCGGTCGCAGCCACGAATTCACTCTCTTTTTGCGCGCTGTTGCCACTCCTGTACTAGATCGGACGGCAGGTGCGCGTCCGGCGCACGGCTTTGTACAGCCTGGAGATCGGCCCTGGAGGGCGCGGTTGGGCCGGCGGTGGATGCACGGATGCGCAAGGCTTCCCATTCGGCGATTAGCGCGGCGGGCAAGCCGTATTCGTATGCTCCGGCCAACAGCAAGCTCAAGTAGCGCGCCGACGGCACGCCGAGCGCTACCGGGGCAGCGGAAGTATAGGCGAAGGCGGACGGCGTGCTGCCGTCCGCCAAGCGCAACCCCACGGTAATACGGTGGTAGCCCGGCTCGAAGTGATCGAAGATTACGGCCTCACCGGCGGTGATGCAGTGCGCCACGCCATAGACCGTCGCGCCGGGAGCCGGTTCGATATTGGCGAAGACCGGCTCCAGCGGCGGCATTCCCGGATGGTTGAAGCGCAGGGCGTAGTCGGTCAGGGTAGCGGCGAGACTAAGACGGGGCTGTACCGCCCGCCGCGCCAATACTACCGCCGCCATATTTGCGCCATAGGCGAAATACCAGAGGTCCAGTGAGTTGCTCATAGCATATGCGTCGGGGCGACTTAGCGCCCCAGCAGGTTCAGTGGATTCAGGTAGCGGTGATCCGGCGTGCGGATGATGAAGTGGACGTGCGGTCCGGTTGAATGGCCGGTAGATCCCACATAACCGATCACCTGCCCGCGCGCCACATATTGCCCTACGCGCACCGACGGTTGGCGCATCTGGTGACCGTAGACCGTGACATAGCCGTTGTGGTGGTCAATAATCACTGCGTAGCCGAGGCCGTCGGTGCGCCAACCCGCCCAAATCACTTCACCGGTGTCCGACGCACGTAACGGGGTGCCGCGACTGGTGGCGATATCAATCCCGTTGTGCCGGCGACTAAAGCCCTGTGTGATACGGCCCGTGGTGGGCCAAATAAAGTGTCCGGTACCGATACGCGCCACGTTGCTCCCTTTGATGATCGAGGGCGCAATCACCCCACCCGGCGCAGCGGCAATTTTCGCCGCCACTTTGATCACCGGCGCGACCGGACGCACGCCACCACGCGAGGTGACAGTGCTGCGGCCGGCGGGGGTGGCCGTAGGTGTGACCCTGCGGGCAGGGGCGGACAGAGCGGCGGCGCTTACCTGATGCGGCTGGGTCAACCACAGGCCGGTGCAAAAAGTGAGGGCCAACAACCATACAGAGAGGCGCATAGGCCAAACGGTCGTTCTAGGGGTGCGTGCTAACACAGACACGGGCGGCTCCTTTCCTAAGCGCGGTCATCATAGCCTACCCATCCTCGGCTGTCAAGCCGCACCAGACGACGGCGTGGAACCATAATCACCGCTTCAGAGCTGCGCCAAAGTCGGGTTGGGGATGCGCGCCGCGAAATCCACCCAGATGCGGGGGTCGCTGCGGCAATCGAAGTGCCGGCAAACAGTGGGGCGCTGCGCGTAGATCGTGCAGTGCCGCGTCGCCGTATCATTATGGGTACAATAACCGTCGGCGCGTTGCGCATTGAGGTAGGGCCGGCTGTAATCCCAGCGCACCACCCCTTCATCAAGATCCTGCCGCGTCAAGGGGAAGCGCAGGCGGCAACACGCACCTTTGCAGAGATCATAGCGGGCGGCGCAGTCACTCTCAGCGGTTTCATGCGGCACTGCATATTTATCGGGCTGTTCACCGATTAGCACCCGCACACCGTAACGGCTATGTTGATCGGCCAATACCTCGCGCAGGGCAGCGCGGCGGGTCTTGAACTCTTCCAGATCGATCACGCCCTGCGCGATCAGTAGTTCGGTGAGCGCCATGATCGCGGCGCGGCTGTCGAGGCTGCCGTCCTGGGCGATGGTCGCCATCAAATTGGTGAAGCGCAAGCCGGCGGCGACACTCTCCGACGGGGTAGGAACCGGCGTGCGCTCAAGTGACTCAACAGAAGGATCGTTCGGCAGTGGAGCGGAAGTATCCATGGGGATTGCCTCTCTAAGTGAAGGCGGCACACACCTGCCCCACGCTGCGACAGGTCTGTTGAGAGTATTATAGAAGCCTTAACGCGGCGCTGTCAACTCGGTAAACCTCGGCACAGACGTATGGTTGCTTTTAGCCGGGGCAGTTCGTATAATTAAAAGAAGCGGTGGAGCGTCGTGCGCTGCCGGCCCGCCGCACTACTAAGGAGTTTAGTTTGTCAGATCAACAAAATATGCCCCGTGCCCACGCGACCACGATTGTCGCCGTGCGGAAAGGGGGGCAGGTCGCTATGGCCGGTGACGGCCAGGTGACGATTGGCGATGTCGTGTTGAAGCACACGGCGCGCAAGATCCGGCCCCTCTACGGCGACCGGGTGTTGGCCGGGTTTGCCGGCGCAGTAGCTGATGCCCTCACCCTCTTTGAGAAATTTGAAGCCCAACTGGAACGTTATCGCGGTAATCTACGCAAGGCCGCTGTCGAACTGACCAAAGAGTGGCGGACCGATCGCTACCTACGGCGGCTCGAAGCCCAGTTGATCGTGGCCGACAGCGAGTACCTATTGCTGCTCTCCGGCGAAGGCGATGTGATCGAACCCGACGAGGGCATCATCGCCATCGGCACGGGCGGGCCGTATGCGCTAGCGGCCGGCATGGCCTTGCTCGCCCATACCGATCTAGATGCCGCCGCCGTGGCCCGCACTGCGATGGGTGTAGCGGCGCGTATTTGCATCTACACCAACGATTCGATCATTGTGCATACCATTGACCCCGCCGGTGTGCATGAAGAGGGTACGCCTGCCGCCGCCACGGACGACGACGCGGTCGCACCGGCCGGCGCAGTGGACGCCGCCCCACCGGATGTCATTATGACGGACGACCTGCCCGCGCCGGCCGACCCGGCCCCGAAGCGACGCGCCCGGCGGACCCCTGCCGTGCCGGCCGATCCGGCTTGATTTCCTACTGAATACCTAGAGGCATAGCTGTGGAACACTTAACTCCGCGACAGATTGTTGTCGAATTGGATAAATATATTATCGGTCAAAGCGATGCCAAGCGGGCTGTCGCCATCGCGCTGCGGAACCGCTATCGCCGTCGGCAATTGCCGGCCGAACTGCGCGACGAAGTGACCCCCAAGAACATCCTGATGATCGGGCCGACCGGCGTGGGCAAGACCGAAATTGCCCGCCGCGTGGCGAAGCTGGTAGACGCGCCTTTCATCAAGGTCGAGGCGACCAAGTTCACCGAAGTAGGCTATGTGGGCCGCGATGTGGAGTCGATCATCCGCGACCTGGCCGAGGCAGCGGTGAGTTTGGTGCATGACGAAAAAATGGGTGAGGTGCAAGCGCGCGCCGCGACGCAGGCCACCGAGCGCATCGTGAACCTGCTGGTGGACCAGCGGCTGCGCGCGCAAGCCAAACACAAGGGCCAAAGCGCCGTCGCGGCCGCAACGGCGCCGGCTGAGGCCACCCGCCAAGTAGGCGGGGAAGCGACGGTTGGCGACGAACCCGCCGCCGTGCCGGCAGCGATCAGCACGGCGCGCTCCGGGCCGCCGGTCAACGATCAAACGCGCCGCCGCCAACATGGGCGTATCGCCCGCCTACTGGCTGCCCAGCAGTTGGAAGAAGAACAAGTAGACATCGAAATCGAAAGCGAAAACCCGTTCGGCCCGGTAGGTGGTGTGTTGGAGTTTGTACCCGGTATGAGCTCGGAAGAGATGACAGCCAGCTTCCAGGACTTTCTCGACAACTTCCCGCAAGGCCACCGCCGCTCCCGCCGCGTGTCGGTCAAAGAGGCGCGCCGCATCCTGACCGAGGAAGAGGCACACAAGCTGATTGATCCCGACAGCGTAGTGGAGACAGCGCTGCAACGGGTGCAGGAAAACGGGGTGGTGTTTATTGACGAGATCGATAAAATCACCGCGCCGGCGGTGGAAACAGGCGCGGATGTGTCGGGCGAAGGCGTGCAGCGCGACCTGTTGCCCATCGTTGAAGGCTCCACGGTCCCTACGCGCTACGGCCCCGTCAAGACCGATCACATTCTATTCATCGCCGCCGGCGCATTCCACGGCTCGCGCCCGGCCGATCTGATCCCAGAGTTGCAGGGCCGTTTTCCGCTGCGGGTGGAACTCGCGGCCCTGAACCAGGACGATTTGGAAGCGATCCTGACGCAGCCGGAGAACGCACTGACCAAGCAATACCAGGCGCTGCTGGCAACCGAAGAAGTCGCGATCAGCTTCACGCCCGACGCGCTGCGCGCCATCGCCGAAACTGCCGCCGTCGTCAACGAGCGCCAGGAAGACATCGGCGCGCGCCGCTTGCACACGATCATGGAACAGGTGCTGGAAGAACTCTCGTTCGAGGCCGACACGCGGCGCGGCGAGGCTGTTGTCATTGACGGCCCATTCGTCGCGGCACGCTTAGAAGGAGTCGTTGAGGACGAAGACCTCAGCCGTTTCATCCTCTGACGCGCTTTTTGAGCCCCGAAAGGCCACGAAGGATCAGGAAGAATACGGAGAAAGGTTAGTGTAGCACGATTCAATTAAACCCGCCGTCCTTTTCGCCCATCGGGAGCCGGCTGCACCGGCGGTTACGGTTTGGTAGCACGATTCAATTAAACCCGCCGTCCTTTTCGCGGACCTTCGCGGATCAAAAAGTGTCGCAGGAGAGTAGATCCGCCGGGGTGTTGAGGTTGCGGAAGCTGCGGCAGAAGGGATCCGCTTGGCGCAGCGCATGGTCCGGCAGATAGCGCACCGCGACATCGGGGTAAAAGCTGTGGACTGCCCGGCACCCGGCGGCCAGCGCGGCGCGAATCGCCGGCAAGCACGCCTGGTGATAGATCGCGAGCAACGGCTCAATCTGCGGTGTGCCGTCCGGCCGGGTCCAGCGCGGCACCAGCGCGGCATAAGGCTGCGGCGCAGCGACCAGCAAGCGCAGTAGGGCCGGTTGCAGATCGGGCAGATCGCAAGCCAGCACCAGGTTATAGGGCGCAGGAGAGGCAGCTAATCCCCCGGCCAACCCGCCTAACGGCCCTTGCCCGGCTACCGGGTCAGCCACCATCGGCAGCTCCAACCAAGCATAGCGATCCGGCGTGTTCGTCACCAACAGGATCGGCCCCAAAGGGTGCGCCGCCGTGATGACGCGCTCGATCAGCAACGGCCCGTCCGGGGGCACGCGCAGCAGCGCTTTGTCCTGCCCCATGCGCCGGCTCTGCCCCCCGGCTAGGATGATCACAGCGAAGTCTATTGTCGGCATAGCAGCGTAAGTATACCAAACCGAGCAATTACGGCCAATAGCAGGCTTGCCGACCCCTTATAGCCTGCGGTATAATAGCCCTGCTAACCGATCTTAAGCCCACCACTGGAAAGAATACCCATGCCTGTCCTAGTTAATCCGAACACTTGCTTGAACCGGGAGGTCTGCTTCGCGGCCACCGGTTGTCCCTACGCGGCGTATCATCATAACATTGAGGCCAAGACCTGGGAGGTAGATGCCACGATCTGTGGCGACTGCCCCGGCCCCTGCCTCAACTTTTGCGATGCCGATGCCGTGCGCTGGGGCGATAATCTGTTTGAACTCGACTTAGTGCGGGGCCAGATTCTGGGCTTGCTGACCCCGGCCGATGCCGCCGAAAAGCGCGCCGCACAGCGGGAAGCCGAGGCGCAAGCCCAAGCCGCAACTGCCCGCAAGCAAGCTATTGCCGCTGTTATCGTAGATATCACCCAAGCCAACTTCCAGGCCGAAGTGCTGGATGCCGAACTGCCGGTGCTGATGGACTGTTGGGCGGCTTGGTGCGGTCCCTGCAAACAGTTCGCGCCGACCTTCGCCGCCTATGCCGCCCGCGAAGCTGGGTTGGTCAAATGCGTGAAGCTGAACACCGATAACGAGCCGGCCTTAATGAAGAGCCTGGGCATCACCGCCTTACCCACGCTGGTGCTGTTCTATAAGGGGCAGGTGGTGGACGGCGCGCAAGGGGCACTGTCGGCGCAGCAACTCGATGCCTGGACCGGGTCACGGCTTGATGCGCTACGCCGAATGTACGGCTTGCCGGTAGCGACCCCGCCCTCACACGCGGACGCGGGCAAAAAGGACGACGTTGAAGCCGCCGCCCATGCCGCCGGCTTACTGCACGGCAATGAGTCGGCCGTCCCACCGCCCCCAGCACCCACGGCTGTCAAGCCCAAAGCGACAAAAGCCGGCGCGGCGAAAGCGGCCCGCCCCAAAATCTACCTGCCCTAAACGAGCGGAGCCACGATGTTTGAGAGTCTGCGCTACGATCCCACCGCCCGGCGACTGTTGCTGGTCGCGGGACTGTTGTTGGCACTGGCGCTAGTGCTGGGCGTGTTCACCGCCGTTAGCAACGCGCCGCCGCCCGCGACCCCCGTGCCGCCCACGGCCACGCTCACGCCGACCGCGACCCCGCGCCCCAGCGCTACTCTCACACCGATCCCGACCGACACCGTACCCGCGCTTGATACGGCGGTGCCGACCGACACGCCACGCGCCGACCGCCTCCCTAGCCCTACGGTGGGCGCGAGTGGCGGATCGGATACCCCCACTGACCTGATCCCCAGCCCCACCGTCGCCGCAGGAGAGAGCGGCGGCTCCAGCGGTGCGCCGACGGCCGCCGCTACGCCGTTCCTGACCCCGCTGGCACGCCCGATCCGCTATGTCGCCATCGGCGCGTCCGACACAGTAGGGGTGGGAGCCACAGACCCGACAACCCAAGCTTGGCCTGCGGTGCTGGCGGCGCGCTTGCCTGCCGACACCCGCTTCACCCGCGCCGCACGCGGCGGCATCGTGCTGGGCGAGGCGCTCAAACTAGAGGTGGGGCAGGCCGTCGCGGCCAAACCGACGCTGATTACGGTCTGGCTGGCGGCCAACGACATCACGCGCCAAGTCCCCATCGCCGGCTATCAGCAACAACTCGACACCCTGTTAACCCGACTGACGGGCGAGACCCACGCACAAATCGTGCTACTGAATTTGCCCGACCTGTCGCTGGTACTGTCGCCGAAACTGGTGCCGGGCGGCAGCAGCCAATTGCGCGCCGATGTAGTCAACTGGAACCGTGTGATCGAGAGCACGGCCGCGCCCTACGGCGACCGTGTGCTGCTCGTGGATCTGTTCCCCCAGTCGGGCATCATCACCAGTGATTCCAGTGTGGTCTCCGGCGATAATTGGCACCCCAGCACCAAAGGCTACGCCGCCATCGCCGATTACGTCTACAGTCAGATGCAGGCGGCGGGCTTGGTCAGCACACCCTAAAAGAAGCGGTACTACGCCTTCTCACAGAAAGCCCCCAAGTACCGTTTTCCGTTTACCTGACGGATAAACCAATCATTCATTAGGATTATAGCGCTTCGTGTCCATCCTAGTAAGCTAGATAAGAGAGCATTATGGCTGTTCCAGCACGTAAATCCCAGCGCCTGCTGCTGGCGGTCGGTGTGGGTCTCGCTACCGTCTTGGCCGGGGCGCTGTTGTGGCCCAAAGCCGCGCCGGCCGGGGTGCCATTGGCTGCCTTGCCGCCGGCGGCACAAACAGTGGCGGCCCCGCCCGCGCCACCGCTCCAGACGGGCATCGCCGGTACTGCGACCGCAGTGGCCGCGCCGGCTACCGTCGCCGGCGCAAGCGGTACGCTGCCCCCGCAAATGAAAGCCGCTGCCGGCGCCTTGCCGCTAGCTCGCCCGATCCGCTATGCCGCGCTCGGCGCGTCGGACACGGTAGGGCTGGGCACGGAAGATCAAGCGCACCAGAACTGGACCGCACGGATCGCGGCCCAACTACCCGCCGACACCGTCTATGAGCGCTTCGCCCAAAGCGGCATCACGCTCTATGAGTCCGCCGCCACCCAGGTGCCAAAGGCCATCGCTTTCAAGCCGACGCTGGTCTCGATGTGGCTGGTGGTCAACGATGTACTACGCGCGGTGCCGCTGCCCATCTATCGCCAAGAACTCAGCGCGACGCTCAACCGCTTGACCCGAGAAACCGACGCCCAGATCGTGTTGCTGAATGTGCCGGACCTCGCCTACTTGCTGCCGGCGAACGCCAAGCCGCAGACGCGGGCGCAAATGAGTGGCGTAGCCCGCGTCTGGAACGCCGCGCTGGCCGATACGGTGCGACCCTACGGCCGGCGCGTGCTGATCGTGGATCTGTTCGCGCCGTCGGCGGCGGCGAGGCAACATCTCGACTGGATTTCGGGTGATGGGTTTCATCCCAGCGCGGCGGGCTATGAGCAGATCGCTAACGGGGTCGTGGTCGCGATCCAAAAGGCAGGGTGGATGGATGGAAAGTAATGGCACGGGTAACGGTCGCCGGCGCGAGCACCAGGGTGACGGCACGATCAGCCTGTTGAGTGTGACACGCACGCCGCTCGAATCGGGCATCGAGCAGGTGACGCTAGTGACGGATCGCGGCGACATCAGTGGCTACCTGCATCCGGCGGCGCCCACGGATCATATTGGCCCGGCGGTGGTGGTCTGGGTGGGCGGCGCGGGCGGCGGCACCGAGGGACCGGCAGGCGGCTTGTATCGTACCCTAGCCACGCGGCTGGCCCCGCAGGGCATCGCATCGTTGCGCCTCCACTATCGCCGGCCCAACCAGTTACGCGATTGTATCGCCGATGTGCTGGTGGGGCTGGCCTGGCTCGAAGATGCGGGTGGGGCGACACGGGCCGCGCTGGTCGGCCACTCGTTTGGCGGCGCGGTGGTCATTGACGCGGGCGCGCTCAACCCCATCGTCAAAGACGTGATCACCTTGTCGTCCCAAACCTACGGGGCCGATCTGGTGGGCCAGGTCAGCCCGCGCACACTGCTGCTGATCCACGGTGATGCCGACACGGTGCTGCCCGCCGACTGCTCGCGCCGCCTCTACGCCGCCGCCAGTGAGCCGCGCGAACTGGTGATCTACCCCGGCGCGGGCCACGGCCTGCACGAATGCGCCGCCGCCTTGCACGAACGGGTATATAGCCACTTGCTGACCCAACTGCAACCCCTGGCCCAATAATTTACACAGCGTTTACAACTTCTTCATCGGCCTCTAACAGTGCAGTGCTATAGTGGAGACAGCCCGGCAGCCTCCTGCCCTCACAGGAGGCTGCCGCCCCCATCTGTCTACGGCCCCGCCCTGCCGGGGTCCGCAACCAAAGGAGCCGCCTGATGAAACGCAAAGCAACCGCGATCCTGCATCTGCTGCTGGCGTTGACGCTGCTTGCCGCCTGTGACAGCACCGCCCGCCAGATCCCGGCCGCTACCGGCAGCGCACCCGCCGCGCCCGGCAAGCCCAACATCGTGTTTATCCTCACCGACGACCTGGATGCCGAGACCTTCAAGCTGTTCCCGCGCCTGAAAGCCATGCTGGGCGATCAGGGGGTCACGTTCAACAATATGTTCGTGACCGACTCGCTCTGCTGCCCGTCGCGCTCGTCCATTCTGCGGAGCGAGTTTGTGCATAACCATCAGGTGTTCAGCAACAGCGGAACACAAGGTGGGTTCGAGCAATTCCACGCGCTGGGCAACGAAAACTCAACCATCGCCACCTGGATGCAGGCCGCCGGCTATCGCACCGCCCTCATGGGCAAATACCTCAACGGCTATCCCAACACCGTCGCGCCGACCTATATACCGCCGGGTTGGAGCGAGTGGGATAGCCCCGCCGTCGGCAACCCCTACAACGAATACAACTACACGCTGAACGAAAACGGCAAACTGGTGCCCTACGGCAGCACGCCGAACGACTACCTGGTGGATGTGCTGTCGCACAAAGGGGCCGACTTTATTGGGGCCGATCCCAGCAAACCGTTCTTCCTCTACGTAGCACCATACGTGCCACACCAGCCCGCCACGCCTGCGCCGCGTTACGCTGATGCCTTCCCCGGCGTGCAAGCGCCGCGCACCCCGTCGTTCAACGAGGCCGATGTGAGCGACAAGCCGGCCTGGCTGCGCGACCAACCGCTGCTGAATGCCGCCGGCATCGCCGAGATTGACGCGCTCTACCGCAAGCGCCTACAAACAATGCTGGGGGTGGAAGACTTGGTGGCAAATCTAGTCGCCAAGCTGCAAGCCACGGGCCAACTGGATAATACTTATCTATTCTTCAGCTCCGACAACGGCTACCACCTGGGCCAGCATCGCCAGCACCCCGGCAAGCAGACGGCCTTCGAGGAAGACATCAAGGTGCCGCTAGTCGTGCGCGGGCCGGGCATCCCCGCCGGGCAGAGCCGCGATCAGGCGGTGCTGAACATTGACTTCGCCCCCACCTGGGCCGCGCTGGGCGGGGCGACGGTACCCGATTTTGCCAACGGCCGCTCGCTGGACCCGCTGCTGCACGGCAATCCGCCGCCTAGCAGCGCCTGGCGGCAAAACGTACTGGTGGAACACTACGGCAGCGCCGGGCCGGTGGCCGGGCAACCCACGCCGGATGCGAACGGTACGCCTGACCCCGATAATGAGAATCAGTATGTGCCCACGCCGGTGCCCGGTCCTGGGGGCGGCGGTAAGAAGGCGGATAACGTCAAAAGCCCGCCGCAATATGCAGCCATTCGCACCAACCAGTACACGTATGTCGAATACGTCACCGGCGAAAAGGAACTCTACGACCGCAACAACGATCCCTATGAGCTGACCAACATCGCCGCCCATCCGGGTTCAGCACCGATAGCCGAACTGGCGGCGCGCTTGGCGGCGTTGCGAACCTGCACCGGCGTAGCCTGCCAAGCAGTGGAGAACAACCCCGTGGGTCCGGCTCCTGGCCCGGTGGGGGGCACGCCGGCTCCCGGCCCAGTCGGTGGCGGGCGCGTCTTCCCCGAAACCGGCCAGACGGTGCGCGATCCGTTCCTCGCTTACTGGACGGGCCACGGCGGGCTGGCGCAACAAGGACTGCCGATTTCGGGCGAACTCCAGGAAAAGAGCGCCGGCAACGGCCAGACCTACACCACGCAGTATTTTGAGCGCGCCGTGTTTGAGCAGCACCCCGAAAACACCGCGCCGTTCAACGTGCTGCTCTCGCTGCTGGGCAGCTTCCGTTACAAGGAGAAGTACCCCAACGGCGCGCCCAGCCAAACAGCCAACACTAGCCCCGGCTCGGTGTTGTTCGCGCAGACCGGGCACCGCGTGGGCGGCGACTTCCTGGCCTACTGGCAGGGTCATGGCGGGCTGATGCAGCAGGGCTACCCGATCTCCGACGAGTTCCAGGAAAAGTCGGACCTCAACGGCCAGACCTACACCGTGCAATACTTTGAGCGCGCCGTGTTTGAGCGCCACCCGGAGAACGCCGGCACGCCCTACGCGGTGCTGCTGTCGCAACTGGGCACCTTCCGCTACCACACCCAGCACGGCACTACACCGTAGCTACACACCGTACAGGGAGAACGCGCAGATCCTTGTTGTTGCGGATCTGCGCGTTCGGCTTGTGTGGGGCGCAGGCAAAGTTCGGCAAAATTACGGATGCTGGGCGGCCCGCGCTATGTTATGCTTATCGCATGAAGCGCAACCGCCGGCTGCGGCGCATTTCTGTCGCCTTGCTCATCCTGATCGCCGCGCCCATCGCCTGGGTCTACGCCGCGCCCAACCCTGCGCCCAGCACGCCGCTGATCGGGCCGGAGCTGGGCCGCGTCACGGTCAATCTCACCTACTGCCGGGGCGGGGCCGCCGATCTCAGGCTGGATCTCTACCAGCCCCAGCCGCTGGAGGGACGGCCCGCACCGCTGGCGGTCTATGTGCATGGCGGTGGTTGGCAAGAGGGCGACAAAACCTGGATCGAGCGCATCTTGCCCGCCGCCGCGCTGACGACGCGCGGCTATGCCGTGGCCGCGCTTGACTACCGACTGGCCCCGCATTATCCCTGGCCCGCACCCATCGCCGATGCCAAGTGCGCCATCCGCTTCCTGCGGAGCCACGCCGCGCAATACGATCTCGACCCCAATCACATTGGCGTGTGGGGCGACAGCGCGGGCGGGCATCTAGCGGCGTTGCTGGGCTTGGCCGGGCCGGCTGCCGGGCTGGAAGGCGACGGCGGCCGGCCGGACGTGCCCAGTGCGGTGCAGGCGGTGGTCACGATGAGCGCACCGACCGACTACACCGCCATTGATCTGACCCCCGCCAATCGCGTAATGGCGCAACTGCTGCTAGGCCGGCAGCCCGATGCGGCTCTGCTGCGCGCCGTAAGCCCAGTGACTTATGCCCGCTCCGATGCGCCGCCGTTCCTGATCCTGCACGGTACCGCCGATCCGCTGGTGCCGCCGGCTCACGCCCAAGCGCTCTATGACGCGCTGCATCGCGTCGGGGCACCGGTCACGCTGATCTGGGTCCAACACAGCGGTCACGTCTTTACCCCCACCGACGGCCCGCCGCAGCCGAGCATTGCCGAGTTAGACGCGCAGGTGCTGGACTTTTTCGCCGCGCACCTGGGCCGGCCCGCCCCGTTCCGCCGCTTTGCCGCCACCGGCAAAACCGTGCGCGGCCCACTGCTGGCCTATTGGGACACACACGGCGGGCTGCCGCGCTTCGGCTACCCCATCAGTGAACCGCTGACCGAAGCCGCCACCCTCGGTAGCCCGCTGGGAGTGGTGCAATACTTCCAGCGCGCCGTCTTGACCTGGCAGCCCGATCCCACCGGCGGCAGCGTAGCCCCCGTGCCGCTGGGCCGCCTGCGGTGGCAAGCTCGCGTCCCAGCTACGCCGTTACACGTTATGTCAAATATAGACGCTGAAGACGCGTTCGCTACCACTGCCCAGCAATTCAACCTGGGCGCGCCCCTCTCCCCCATCGTTAGCGAAACCGCCGCCCTCGACGGCCACACCTACCCGGTGCAATACTATGCCGCCGCGCTGTTGGAGTGGCACGCGGATCAGGGTGCCGTAGTCCTCGCGCAGTTGGGCACGCTGCGCTGGCGGGCGCGGTAGGGCACGCCATAGCGTAACTGCTGCTACACCTCCCCTAGCTAAACAAACCCGAAACTTGACACATCGATCCCCGTAGTTTATTGTAGGAGTATAGGTTATCTTCTTTAGGGATCATCGTTTTCAGTAGAGAGTTGCCGATTATGCCAGACACATTACTGCTTGACAGTCTCCAAGTGCGAGGCTTCCGCGCCTTCCGCGATTTGCAGATCCCGCATTTAGGCGTGGTCAACTTGATCGTGGGCAAAAACAACGTCGGCAAGTCGTCGTTGCTGGAAGCATTGCGCCTGTATGCCGAAAACGGATCTCCCTCCTTAATTCGAGAGCTTCTGGTAACACGGCAAGAAAGTAGGGAAGTAATCCATAGCAGCCAAGTGTTTAGTGCTTCTGAGTTCGACGATGAGGATGAACCCTTTCAATCAATTAAATATCTTTTCTACGGAAGACCGGACATTATAGATCACCTAAAACCCATTCTTATCGGCCCTATCAACTCTAGCAGCAAGACTCTGTCAATCTTAGTTGAAATATATGAAGGATTGGATAGAAATAGAGATCGAAACCTCGATCAGCCGACGTTGCCGTTAATGGACTTACCAGATGCTATAGTAGAAATACCTTATAGCACAGTGACTTTACCGTTTCTTGTAGTCCAAGGGGCAAATTATGCTGCAAAACGATACCGTCTTGATCCATTTTTTAGATTCGGTCTAAGAACAGCTAGTAGAGATACTTCCCAAGTTTTCATTGGAGCAAACGGATTAGATACAAGGCGCATTGGTGACTTGTGGAACGAGATGGCAACCGCAGGCTTGGAGGATGCGGTACTCAGCGCATTGCAAATTATCGCGCCAGAAGTACAGCGCATCAGTTTGCGTGTAGATCAGCGAGGGCGCAGAGAACACATACCTATTGTGAAAATTGCTGAGGCAGCTAGACTTATACCGCTTCGTAGTATGGGCGATGGAATGGTGCGTATGTTCGGTATTGCACTAGCGCTGGTGAGTGCCCGAAACGGAATGCTACTCATAGATGAAATAGAGAGCGGTCTTCATTATTCAGTGCAAGCGGATATGTGGCGCTTGATCTTTGGCGCAGCGCAGCGGTTTAACATCCAGGTCTTTGCTACCACGCACAGTTTGGATTGCATCAGAGGATTTCGCAAGGCCGCGATTGAAGATACACAGACAGAAGGCGTGCTAATTCGCTTACAACGCAAGCGCGATGACATTACTGCTACTGCGTTTAACGAAGAAGAGGTAGCAATTGCCACTAGCAATGGGATCGAGGTTCGTTAAGCGTGAGCGATGTGCGACGACGGGTACTTCTGGTAGAAGGCCGTGATGATCAGCACATATTGAAAAACTTATTTGGTCAATGTGACATCTCATGCTACGTACCACGAGACAATGAACATGATACTTATGATGGGGAAGACATATTAATTATCGTTAAATATGGTACAGAAGCTGTGTTAGAGGATTTCAAGGTCAGGGTCAAGATAGGCGATTTTGCAAGTTTGGGTGTTATTGTAGATGCGGATGATAAACTTGAGCGCCGTTGGGCTAGTTGGCGTGATAGTGTGAGTAAGGAAACCTACCCTGCTATACCTATTATGCCTGATCCTGCTGGAACGGTTGTTGAGCGGGACGACAAAGCTAAGATTGGCATTTGGATTATGCCCCATAACACCATACAAGATATACAAGGTATGCTAGAGGATTTCGCAAAATCTATTATATCTCCCCAAGATACTCTGTGGAAGCGGGCTAAAGATTGTGTGGATCAAATTCCCACTTCGGAACGTTTATTTTCAGACATCCACTTGAGCAAAGTTTATATTCATACTTGGTTAGCTTGGCAGAAAAAACCGGGAAGACCATTGGGTGAGGCGGTTAGCAGCAATTACCTCGATAGCAATTCCCCCTACGCCCAAGACTTGATGAACTGGGCGCGTCGCCTGTTCGCCTTCGCCCCGTAGCCTAGCTACCCGACTCGCCCAACTCCTCCAGCACCTCTTCGAGCGCCGCCACCCAGGTGGAGCCGAGGGGGGCGCGTTTGAGGCGCACCTGGCGCTGGCTGATGCGGATGCCTTCGTTGAAGCGTTGGCCCATGTTGTAGTGGAACTGCGGGCCGAGCCGTTTGCGGGCGGCCTCCGCATTGAGGACGATCACAAACTCGTCTTCCAGTGTGTTGATCGCGTCTACGCCGGCACGCAGGGCCAGGCTCTTGAAGCGCACGATCAGCAGCAGGTTTTGCGCAGGGTCGGGCAGTGGGCCGAAGCGGTCTTCCAGCTCTTTCCGCAGGTCGCGCACGCCGCTTTCGCGCGTCAGGCGGGCCAGGCGCTGGTAAAGGCGCAGCCGCTCGTTCGCGTCGGTCACATAGTCTTCGGGCAGGTAGGCGGTGATCGGCAGGTCGAGCGTGATCGGCGGCGGGTCGGGCGTGCGTGGTTGGCCTTTGGCCTCTTCGACCGCGCCCGACAGCAACCGCGTGTAGAGGTCGAAGCCGACCAAGCCGACGTTGCCGTGCTGCTCCGGGCCGAGCAGGTTGCCCACGCCGCGAATCTCCATGTCTTTGAGCGCGATGCGAAAGCCCGCGCCCAGTTCGGTGGCCTGCTCAATGGTCTGCAAGCGTTCCTGCGCGATGTCCGTGACCTTGTGACCCTGATGGTAGAGGAAGTAGGCATAGCCGCGCTTATCGGACCGCCCCACGCGCCCGCGCAACTGGTAGAGTTGGGCCAGGCCGTAGGTGTCGGCATGGTCCACGATCAGCGTGTTGACGTTGGGGATGTCCAGCCCCGACTCGATGATCGTGGTGCAGATCAGCACGTCATGTTCGCCGCGCACAAAGGCGGTCATGATCTCTTCCAGCTTGCCTTCTTCCATCTGGCCGTGGCCCACCGCGAAGCGCGCGGCCGGCAGCAGCTTTTGCAGGTCGCGCGCGACGATGCCGATGCTTTGCACCCGATTGTGGACAAAGTAGACCTGCCCGCCGCGCTCCAACTCACGCTGGATCACCTCACGCACCAGCGAGTCGCGGTAGGCCGTGACATAGGTCTTGATCGGCAGGCGCTCGTCGGGCGGGGTCTCGATCACGCTCATGTCGCGCACGCCGACCATCGCCATGTGCAGCGTGCGCGGGATCGGCGTGGCGGTCATAGTCAGCACGTCCACCTCGCGGCGCAATTGTTTGAGCCGCTCCTTGTGGCGCACGCCGAAACGCTGCTCCTCGTCCACGATCACCAGGCCCAGGTTCTTGAACTGCACATCTTTTTGCAGCAGGCGGTGCGTGCCGATGACAATATCCACGCCGCCGTCGGCCAGCCCGGCCACCACGCCGTCCTGCTCTTTGCGCGTGCGGAAGCGCGACAGCATCTCCACCTGCACCGGGAAGGCCGCCATGCGCCCGGAAAACGTGTTGTAGTGCTGCTGGGCCAGGATCGTCGTCGGCACCAGCACGGCCACCTGTCGCCCATCTTGGATCGCCTTGAACGCCGCGCGCAGGGCCACCTCGGTCTTGCCGAAGCCCACGTCGCCGCAGACCAAGCGGTCCATCGGGCGTTCGCTCTCCATATCGGCCTTGACCTCTTCGATGGCCCGCATCTGGTCCTCGGTTTCGATGTAGGGGAAGGCGTTTTCGAGTTCTTCCTGCCACTCGGTATCGGGGCCGTAGGAATGGCCGGGCGCAGCTTCGCGGCCCGCGTAGAGCGCCAGCAATTCGCGCGCCAGTTCGACTGTTGAAGCCTCGACCTTGCGCTTGGCACGGCCCCAGTCGGCGCTGCCCAGTTTATGCAGGGCCGGCGTGCCCGCCCCGGTGCCGACATAGGCCGACACGCGATCCGTCTGCTCAATCGGCACATAAAGCCGGTCGCCATCGGCGTAGTCCAGTTGCATATACTCGCGCTGCACGTCGCCCGCGCCCATCTTGACCAGCCCGGCATATTTGGCGATGCCGTGTTCGATGTGGACCACATAGCTGCCCGGCTGCACGTCGCGCAGGAACGCTTCGGCGGCGGCGGTGCGGCTGGGCTTGGTCGAGGCACGGCGCTGTGGCTGACTGCGACCGAATATTTCCAGGTCGGTCAGCAACGTGGTGCCGGCAACCACGTCGCCGGTCCAGCCGCTGTCGAGGCCCGCTTGCAGCAGGTGCAGCGACCCCGGCGTGGGCGGGTCCAGGATCGGCTCGATCAGGCCGCTGAGATGCGCGGTGGCGGCCCGCGCGTCTGCTTTGCTCTCCGCTAGGCGGGCGGCCGGGCGCGGGACTAGACCCGGCGGCACTTTGCGCTGTGTCGGGTAGAGGTCAGCCTCTTCCAGCAATTCGCGCAAGCG
Organism: Chloroflexia bacterium; assembly: GCA_038228295.1. GTDB lineage: Bacteria > Chloroflexota > Chloroflexia > QHBQ01 > JAICKM01 > JAICKM01. Next base: position 24,484 of record JBBRPH010000030.1, read on the forward strand.
CTGCACCTGCCGGCTGACGATCACGATGCGCTCGCCACGCTCCAGGCCGTCGCGCACGTCGCTGATCAGGCCGTCCAGGTCGCCGGCGTAGAGTTTGGCCGGCTGGAACTCCGGCAGCGGCAGCGGCTCGCGTTCTCCGTCGGCGCTTAGATCGGTCCCCAACGTCAGGCGCGGGCGGGCGGTCAGCGCGGGGTGCAGGTCAGCCCACGGCAGGTAGGGGCGGCGCAGACCGGCGGGCAGTTCGCCTTGCTGCTCAAACTCGGCGTGCAATTCTTCGGCGCTACGCTCCAATTCGCCTGCCGCCAGGGCCACGGATGCGGGTGCGTCTATAATGATCGCGTCGCCGGGGCGCAGATAGTCGAGCAGCGACGGTAGCGGGCCGGGGTGGAAGTAGGGCGCGAACAATTCGCGGCCCTCGCCGAACTCGCCCAGCGCCATACCGCTCAGGATGCGCTCCCATTCCTCGCGCACTTCCAGCCGCACAGCGCCTAGCAGCAGGCGGCGCAGATCGGCCAACGCCGCGTCGCGCCGCCAGAGCGGCAGTTCGGACGACGGCGGCACCAGCACTTGGTCGAGTGGCGTGGTAGAGCGTTGCGTTTGTGGGTCGAATTGGCGCAGCGACTCGATCTGGTCGCCCCAGAACTCCAGGCGCACCGGGGCGGGCGCAGTGGCCGGCCAGAGGTCCACGATGCCGCCGCGCCGGCTGAACTGGGCCACACGCTCCACCTGCGCCGTCGGCTCGTAGCCCAGGTCTACCCAGTGCGCCAGCAGGTCGTCCATCACCACCTCTTGCGCTGGGTGCAGGCGGCGACCGGCCCAAGCAAAGTCACCCGGACTCATGGTGGGGGTCATCAGCGCAACCGCCGAACTGACGATGATCGGGCGGCGGGCTAGCGCCGGGCCGAGTGGCGCGGAAGCCGCCGGGGCCGCATCGCTGCTCAACGCGGCCAGCACAGCCAAGCGCCCGGCCACAATGGTCGAGTCGGCGGCAATACGCTCGTAGGGCAGCAGATCGGGCGCGGGAAAGCGCAACACTGGCCCGGCAGCATACAATTCGAGCGCGGCAGTCAGCGCCCGCGCCCGCTCCGGTCGCCCGGTGATAACCAGGATGCGCCCGCTTGCCGGGCCGGCAGTGGGGTCGGCAGCCAGCGCGGCGATCAGGTAGGGCTTGACGGTATCGGTTGGGTCTACCGCCGCCACACCCGCCCGCCCCGCAGCCAGGGCACGCGCCGCCGCGCCCGCCAGCCGCGCATAGGCCGGGTGGGCGTGCAGCAGAGGCAGCAGGCCGGATAGGTTCATAGGCATCCCATTATACGCCCGCCTATCGCTACCTGTCAAACCGCATTACACACTGCAACAGGCAGTCTATAACCGTCGGGCAAAATCCCAGTGCAGGCTGTAATGCGGAGCTTTGCTTTCCACCTTAGCCTCGCCAGTGTATAATCAAGGGCTAAGTGCGTTGCTTACGTAGCATAATCGTAACACAATCATATCATTTCCCTATCAGCGAGGAGTTGGCCCCTTTGCAGATCGGAATAGATGCCAGCCGCGCCGTGCAGGGAGCGCGCACGGGCACCGAACATTACAGCGCAAACCTGCTGCGTGAACTGACCGCTAATGAGGCAGCGCAACAGCATAGTTTTTTGTGTTATGTCAACTCCAAACAAGCTGATCCGCAGGAGTTGTTCGGCTTTCCGTTGCCGGCACAGTTCCACCTGCGGTCCATCCCTTTTCCGCGCCTGTGGACCCACCTGCGCCTGAGCGCGGAGATGGCGCGCCGCGCACCGCGCGTGCTGTTCGTGCCCGCCCATGTGGTGCCGTTGATCCATCCGCGCCGCACAGTGGTCACGATCCACGATTTGGGCTACCTCTACTACCCGGAGGCCCACACCCGCTTTGCGCGCTGGTATCTGCATCTGTCCACCCGCTACAGCGCCCGCGCGGCCCGGCGCATCATCGCGGTCTCGGCGGCCACGGCGCGCGATTTGCAGACGCGCTACCGGGTGCCGGCGCGCAAAATCCGCGTGGTACTACACGGGGTCGATCCGACCTTCCACCGCGTGAGCGATCCGGCGCAACTGGCTGAGGTGACGACGCGCTACGGACTAGCCGGCCCCGCACCCTACCTGCTGTTCGTGGGCACATTGCAGCCGCGCAAAAACCTGGGCCTGCTGATCGAGGCGTTCGCTGGGCTGCGTGCACGGTGGGAGCCGGCCGCCGGCCCAGCACCGATCCTGGCACTGGGCGGCAAAAAGGGCTGGCTCTACGACACACTGTTCGCGCAGGTAAAGCGGCTGGGGTTGGCGGATGCGGTGCGCTTCCTGGGCTATGTGGCCGATGCCGACCTACCGGTGCTGATCAGCGGCGCCGCAGCGGTCACGCTGCCGTCGCTGTATGAGGGCTTCGGCCTGCCCGCGCTGGAGGCGCTGGCCTGCGGCGCGCCGTTGCTGGCCGCCAACGCCTCTTCGCTGCCCGAAGTGACCGGCGAGGCCGCCCTGCTAATCGATCCGCACGACCCGGCTGCCTGGACCGCCGCCTTGCTGCGCGTGCTGACCACTCCCGCCGTGCGGGCCGACCTCACGGCGCGTGGCCCGACTCGTGCCGCCGCCTTCACCTGGGCCCGTTGCGCGGCAGAGACGTTGCGCGTGCTGGAAGAGGCGGGCAAGTAGCGAGTGAAAAGTGGCAAGCAGCAAGTTAAACGTGGCAGGTGTTTGACCGGTTGTGCGTTTACTGCTTTGCGCGGCGCTGCTGGAGCAAGAGTAGTTGCAGCAACAGGGCCAACGTCAGCGCAACGGCTCCTATAGCCGCAGACATCATCCAATTTGTGCAATAGCGCGAAAGTCACCCTGTCGCGGCTGGGAGCGCACGCCACTGCCGGCGGAGATCTGCCAACTGGCCGCGCGCGCGGGCCCTTACGGCTATGCAGCCGAAAGCGGGCCTGGTGTTGCCGCACTCGTGCCCGCTCTTGCTGCCACTCCGCGACCGCCACGCTGGCGAACACCGCCCCCTGTTCGGCTTCGCTGGCCGCCCGGCTCACCAATTCCCAGGCCCCCAGTCGTTGCAGTTGTTCCGCCGTCGCGCCCGCTTGCCCCGTCGTGCGGCGCAGCCGGCGGCGCACATCGCGGAACCGGCTCTCCAGGCCATTGTTTGTGCGCGGCAGGCCCGGCTGGTCATAGGTGTGAAACAAACTGCCCCAATACCGCCGGCTCACTGCTCGCATATGCGCCATCAGCCGAATCAGAAATTCATCGGCCCCGGCCTGGTGCGCCAGTCGCCCCAAATAGGCACTCAGATCGGCGGCCACTGCCGCCCCGCTGAACGCTGGCGTTCGCGCGGGGTCGCGCAACGTCTGTATGTCGGTCAGCCAGCGTACCGCCTGCCGGAGCCCGGCCACGCGGTCGGCCGCCTGTCTCAATACTTCGTCAAGCGTCTGCGCCAGCACCGTCAGGTCCGCGTGGCTGCGGTGCGCCAGTAACTCCCGGCTTAACTGGCGCACCTCTTCTAACCCCATTACCATTTCCAACCCCGCCCAGCGCTCTGGCTGGTGGCCGTTTAAGCTCAGTAGATAGCGCACGCGCCGCAGCAGCTCCGCCACCAGTTCGTTGGCGCGCTGCGTGTCCGCCGGCGGCGAATCGGCATCCAGCGCAGCGGCCGGGAGTGGTGCGGGCAACAGTCCCGTGACCGTTAAGATCCCGCTGCTGGCGGTAGCAGTCGGCGCTTCGACGCGCAACGCCGGCCCCAACCCGGCGCGTACCGCCTGCCGCACGGCTTGCCCTAATTGGGCATCCGCGGGCGCAATGGGATCGGCTAGACGGCAGATAAAGTGGGCCTGGCACAACTGGTGGGCGGCGCGCGGAAACACCGTGCCAATGGCGGCCTCCAGGCCCTGCTGTTTGTCGCTGAGCACGGCCCGCACCGGCCAAGTGGCCGCCAGCGGCTGGAGAAAGCGCTCAAACGTGGGTTGATCGACCTGACTCACCCAGCCGGCGCGCAGCAGCAGCCCCGTCAGCAGTTCATAGACACACCAGAGCTGCGGTTCGCCGCCTTGCGGGGCCAGTCCATCGCAGGCGAGGAGCAACCCGCCGTGCTGGTCGGCCAGGCGGGTGAGAGCAGCGTGGTGGCGGCGGATGCTGGCGGCTAGCAGGGGCAGATAGGCTTCGTGGTAGAGGGTGCGGACGTGGGTTTCCGAAATCTGGACGGTGGGGGCCAGGGCGGCCTGGACCTGGGTGAAAGTCAGGGCCTGCTCTTGACGCAGCCACCCGAGACGGGCGATCACATCGCGGCCGTAGGTACCGCCAGGGAGGGCCAGATGCTGGGCGGGGATGGAGCGTAGGCGTAGGGGGAAGCCGGGGCAGGCGGGATCGGGGCAATGACTGGGCCGGACGGCGAGCGCCAGGGCGGTAGTCAGCGTTTGCACAATCTTATCGCAAGTCAAATAGTTGAGCAGCGCCGTGGGCGTGCCGCAGTGGGGGCAGTGAGTCAATTCGGGATGATAAATGCGGCGCTCCGTCGGATATAATGCTTTGGCGGGGGTCATGGATCATCTCCTTCTGCAAGTGGGTGATGATCCATGATACCGCAACTACGCCTCCGCGCGCAGTGCCCGGACGGCTATGCAGTTCACAGGGCGACTTTCGCGCTATTGCCAATTTGTGCTACCGTACCACAACCAGTCAATCAGAGCCAAAACCAAGATAGCAATTCCTGTGTTTCTCAAAATGAACACTGTGCTTTTCAGTCCCATCGAAAGCACGCCGACAGCTATCATAGTGAAGATCATCCACATCAGCCAATCGCTGAGATGGCCGAATACAAAATACGAGGCAATGTCGGCTAGACAGAGAAAAAGCAATACCAACACGCCAGCTCGCAATATCTGTCCTTTGCGCGCTTCAGTCATGGTGTTCCCTCCACAGGCGCGGCAAGCAGCGCCGCTACATTGTCGGGATTTCTGTTAGAACGACACCGGCAGTGCCTCCAAGCCGCGCAGAACGAACCCACCGCGCCAGCGCAGGTGATCGGGCGCAAGGCGCAGCCGCAAATCGGGCATTCGCTGGACTAGGGTACTGATGGCGATCTGTCCTTCCAGCCGGCTTAGGGGCGCACCCAGACAGTAGTGCGCGCCCTGCCCGAAGGCCAAATGTTTGTTTTTCTCGCGCGTGATGTCAAGTTCATCCGGCTGGTCAAAATAGGCCGCATCGCGGTTGGCCGACCCGATCACCGCTAGGACCAGTTCACCACGGGGAATGGTGGTGCCCGCAATCGTGATGTCGGCACGAGCGTAGCGTTCCGTTGCCATTTCCACCGGGCACACAAAGCGCACCAATTCTTCAATAGCCGGCTTGATCAGCGCCGGCTCCCGGCGCAGCTTTGCCCACTGGTCGGGATGTTCCAACAGAGCTAACGTGCCGCTACCAATCAGGTTGACGGTTGTTTCGTGCCCTGCGATCAGCAGCAGAAAGATCATCGCCAAAATCTCATCTTCACTCAGTTGATCGCTGCCTTCTTTAGCCTGCACCAGCGCCGTGATCAGATCATCGTGCGGCTGGGCCCGCCGCTGCTTGATGATGCCTTTCAAGTAGCCCATAAAGCGCATGATGTTGGGCACAAGTACCAGGAGATTGCGATTGGTTTGGGCCGAAACGATAATCTTTGCCCAGTGGTGAAACTTCGCATTGTCGGTGGCCGGCACCCCCAAGATGCGCGCAATCATCGTGAGCGGCAGGGGTAGCGCGAAATCCGCGATCAAGTCCATGCCGCCAGTGCGCTGGGCCGTATCCAGTAAGCTATTGGTCAAGGCTTGTATCTGGTCGCGCATCTGCTCGATCAGGCGTGGTGTAAAGGCTTTGTGGACGAGTGCTCGCAGGCGCGTGTGGTCGGGGCTGTCCAGGTCCAGCATATTCCGCTCCAGTGGCTTGAACATCGGCGGCATCCAGGGCGCTTTTTTCAGTTGCTGCGGGGACATCGCATTGCGGCGGTCTTTGGCAAACTGCTCGTCTTTCAGCACATTAAGTACATCGTCATAGCGCGTAATCAGCCAGGTGCGCTGCTTGCTGGGCAGCGTCACCGGAAACACGGGCGCTTCGGCTCGTAGTTTGGCATAAAAGGGGAACGGATTGGCTTTGAACTGAGGGCTGGTAACGTCTACCGGCGCAATGGATCGCACCGGGGCGGGTGTCGGCACCGTTTGTGGTGTAGTCATGCGTTGTCACTCCCTATTCCGTCTAAAATCAGATTGGTCAGCAGATCCGGCAGGTCATCCCACTGCGCTTCCAAGATCGTATCACCCATGACGTGCTGCACAATCAGGCCCAGCACCATGCCGGATATGGCGCGCATCGTCAGGGTGATGTTGGTAGGCTTAATGATGCCTTGTGCCGCCCACTGTTGAAAGTACGTTTCTGCCAGCGTAAAGGTAGGTTCAAGAATCTTCCGGTAGTGGATCTCGCGCAACTCGCCGTTGACTAAAACCTCTGAAATGACGACCCTAAATAGCGCGAAGTTATCCGCTTTGAGTACCATTAAGCGCCGGCGCAAATAGGCTTTCATGAAAGTGCGAAAGTCACCTGTGGTAAACTGCGCGAAGTGTGTAGGGCGCTGGTCAGACTCGTTCATCCGGTCAAGAATGCCGAGCAGCAGGGCCGTTTTGTTCGCAAAGTAGATATAAATGGTGCCGTCGGCAAGACCGGCCTCACGCGCAATCGCCTTGATCGTGGTCGGATGAAAGCCTTTTGCGGCGAACATCTTGGCGGCAGCATCAAGAATCTGGTTGCGCCGTGCGAAGATAAGCTGCGCCTGAACCGCGTCTTTCATAAGTCTCACCTTCAGTGAATGAATATTCATTCATTCTAACATAACTATTAATGCCTGTCAAGCGTTTACACGATCTGACATCCGGTCACAGCTCACCCTCACTACAAAGGCAGAGCGGCACAAAGAACCCGGAGATCAATTTACAGGAGGGATCGTCAGGGGCTGGGCTAGGAAGCGCAAACGGGTAAGACCCGGCGCCGTTCTTATCGCGGCGGATAGCGTGTTTTAGCCACGCTTTACGAGTGTGGCTAAATCTTGCGCTCTGGCTCTATCCGCGTCAGCCCCCTGTAATGTCAAAACTTGACATTAGGAGGAGGCTAATGTCAAAAAAAGCCCTTTTTTGACATTAGCCTAGAACATATGTATAATTGCAGCGCTGAAGCCTCGCTGCAAACGGCTACTTACTGGCCTATCTTAATCAGCTACACCTGTCTACGCGAATGAAACACAACAATAGTAATTCTATTATTTGAGGATAATACTTTCACTAGTTGGACATGAGTGTTGTTATGATTGAAGTTCCTGGGCACTATAAAACTTCATTACGCGGGCATCGTACATTCATACCGAATACCCTGCCATCTAAGCTAATAATAGATCCTGAAACATCTTACACAATAGAAGAGGCAACTCACCTGCTGGGCCAAGTGGAAATGTGCCGCCTACTGCTGCCCAACGCAAATCTACTAATCTATAGCTCCTTACAGCGAGAAGCACTAGCTAGTTCAACTATCGAAGGTACAATCGCTTCACCGGATGAGCTAATGCACTTTCAAGTTTCTCAGTATTCTACGCGTGCGGAAGTGCGCGAAGTAGCAAATTATGTTGCAGCCCTGGAATGGGGTGTTGAACAAATAAAGGTGCTACCTATTGCAAGCCGACTAATACTCGGTCTCCATGAACGGCTACTAGAAAATGTACGTGGGGCATCCGCTGTAGGGCGTTTTAAGACAAGCCAAAACCGTATTGGCTCACATCCCAACGAACCATTCGAGAAGGCGGTATTTGTACCCCCACCACCAGAGGATGTTTCTGATCTCATAAATGAATTAGAAAAATACATTAATCAAGAAAATAGGGAACCTCGTGTAGTACAATGTGCCTTAACGCATTATCAGTTTGAGACAATTCACCCATTTAACGATGGTAACGGGCGAGTGGGTAGGCTTTTGATTATCCTACAAATGATTCAGCTAGGACTGTTAAGTGCGCCACTGATTTATCCCAGCGTTTATTTTGAACGCACACGCGCTGATTATTATCAGCGGCTACAGGCTGTAAGGGAGCAAGGAGATTGGAATGAATGGGTTAAATACTTTGCCGAAGGTATAGCCCAGCAATGTAGAGAAACAATAAAATTCACGCAAGTGATCTTAGAATTACGTAAGCATCTACAGCATAGCATAACAAATGTAGGCCGGCGCGCTTCTATCAATGCAATCATAGATGCCTTTTTCCAGCAACCTGTACAACCTCTTGCACAATTATCCAAAAGCGCTCATGTATCACTTAACTCTGCAAACGCTGCTATTGAATTTCTTATAGGTCAGAATCTAGTGTTTGAAATTACCAACAAACAAAAAGGGCGTGTCTATGCTTGCCGCCCGGTACTAGACGCGATCTTCGGCACTATGCAAACCACACCAAGCAGCCAGGTAGCCACAACCTCTAGTTTAATCGAGGAACAAGCATAAAGCTTACTGTACTATATACGTTCCCGCCGGCCAAACCACGGTCGGACTCGGTCTTCCACGAGCGCAGCAAGCAACATCGCTACATTAGCTGAATGCCGGCACCGGGTTGCCCAGCGGCGGCAAGCTGTAGTCCAGCGGCCGCAAGCCGCGTTCCGCATTCCGCAGGCCGGGGGCGCGCAGTTGGCGCAGGGCGGCGTGTAGTACGGGGCCAACCGCCAGTTTGTCCATACAAGAGCCGTGGGTCAGAGTGCGGCACTGATCGTCTTCATACTTGAAGGCTTGTTTCCAGCAACTGGCGCAGGAGGTAGGCTTGCGGAACGGCGCGATCAGAGCTTCACCCCAACTAGGATCGTAGGGGCCGGTCACGTCGGGGTTAGTGGGGCCGAACAGGCCGACCCACGGGCGGTCGAGCGCGCCGGCCATGTGCAGCAGGCCGGTATCCACCGCGACAGTGAGGCTACAGCGGGCCAGTAACGCCGCCACCCGGTCGAGCGAGGTGTAGACCGGGACGGCCGCCGAGCCGGCCGCCTGAAATGCCGCCGCCGGCGAACTCTGGTCCAACGGACGGTCACAGAGCAAGAGCGTTTGCACATCGGGGCGTGTCGCCTGGAGGCGACTATCGAGTTCCAACCAATGGCGCAACGGCCAGCGTTTGATCATCATGTTGGTGCCGGGCACCAGGGCCACCAAGGGGCGGGCGGGGTCCAGTCCTTGCGCCGCGAGCCAATTGGCGGCCCAAACAGCGGCGGCAGGGCGTAAGATGAGGTGTGGTTTGCGTGCTTCCGAGGGAATAGTCAGGCGCAGTTCGCGTTCCAACTCGTCGGCCAGGCAGTCAAGCGAATGGATGGGCAGTGGCGCATCGTCGGTAGGTGGTAGGTGAGGGGTCCAGGTGCGGCGAAAGTCCATCGCCCGCTCCCAAGCATAGAAGCAGTTGATCACCAGATCAAACGGTCCCAGTTCACGCTCGAACAACGGTCCTGCCGCCCACGCCAGAGCGGTTTGCGGCAGCAACGGACGCAGGTTAATCGTCGCCCGACCAGGACTGTGATTAAACCACGACGGTTTCAGTGGCTGGACAGCTGGATCGTTGCCCAGCAGATTGCCGTGTTCCGAGACTGCGACGCTGACCGCCGCGCCTGGATATTGCGCGCGGATGACCGCCAGCAGCGGTTGCATATTGATAAAATCCCCAATGCCGTCGGCAAACGGGATGACCAAAATAGATTGTACGTCCACCGAACCCGCCTCCTACCCACGTTTGCGTATTTCTAAAGCAAACGCCTTGTTTGGCTCTGCACCTTCTCGCCCAAAGCGCAGACAAACATAATATTGTACCGCATTACGACCCAGCGGTACAAGTGCAACCTGCGTGCCGTCGGCGGTCGGCCGTCGGCAGTCATCAATTCTTACGCATTACCTTTTACGCTTTACGTTTTACGCCTTACAGAACGTTTCACGTTTCGCGGCCGGCGTGCTATAATAACGCTTGTGAACCCAGCATCTTTACCGCCCAACCCGCGCATCTTGTGCGTCAAACTGGCCGATATCGGCGATGTGCTGCTTTGCACACCGGCCTTGCGGGCCTTGCGGACACGCTGGCCCGGAGCGCAGATTGACCTACTCACACCGCCCGTATCGGCGGCGGTGCTGCGCTATGCACCGGAGATCAATGAGACGTTGGTCTTCAACAAGTTCCCTTTCGACACGCTAGGCAGCCTGTTCGATCTCAAAACGGTGGGCGGCGCACTAGGGTTCCTGACGGGATTGGCGCGGCGGCGCTACGACGCGATCCTGATATTCCACCACTACACGCTGCGCTTTGGCGCGCTCAAGTTTGCCGCCGTGGCCCTAGCGAGCCGTGCCCCGGTGCGGGTCGGCGTAGATACTCGCGGGCGGGGCTGGTTCCTGACCCACAAGGTTGCGGACCGCGGCTTCGGCGTGCAGCACGAAGTCTAGTATTGGCTGGACGTGGCCGCACAGGTGGGAGCCGTCGCCCGGCCCGCCGACCGTCGCCTACAGCTGCCGCTAACCGCCGCCGACCATGCGGCCGCTACCACGCTGCTAGCCGCATTAGGATTGCCCGGTAGCGGGCCGCTAATCGCCGTCCATTGCGGCGCAGGCTGGTATAGCCCCGCCCGTCGCTGGCCCACCGCGCACTTCAGCGCGCTGATTAGCCGCTTGGTAGGCGAACGCGGCGCGGATGTGCTGCTGTTGGGCGGATCGGACGAGACCGCGCTGGCCGCCGAAGTGCGTGACGGCGTGGCCGCAGCAGAACGCGGTCATGTCCATGTGGTCGCCGGACGCACGTCTATTGCCGGCACCGGGGCGCTGGTGCAACGCTGCGCGCTGTTCATCGGCAACGATAGCGGCCCGCTGCATATCGCTACAGCGGTCGGCACACCCGCACTGGGCATCTTCGGCTTGAGTAACTGGCAGGCGTATGGGCCGTATGTGCCCGGTGCGGGATCAGCCGCCGCGATCATCCGCCGGGACTTGCCCTGCCAGCCGTGTCTATATCGGGGGCTGGATCTAGGATTGCGCGAGGGCTGTGGTCCACGCCCTTGCCTGACAGGCTTGCGGCCCGCTGCGGTAGCGCGAGCCGCGTATGCGCTGCTCGACGGCGCGTAAAGACGTGCGATTGGCCTTTGATGCGCGCATGGTCTATTATCGGCGGGCGGGGATCGGGCAATATAGCACGCAGTTGCTACACGCTCTCGCCGCCTTGCCGCCCACTGAAACCGGCGACCTGCGCGTGACCCTGTTGCAAAGCCGCAAAGATCCGACACCGCTGATTGCCGACCCGCGCTACCGCCGCCACCCCCTGGTCACGCCCTGCCATCATCGCTTTGAGCAGGCGGGACTAGCGGTCGAATTGGCGCCGCTGCGTGCCGATGTGCTGCACAGCCCCGATTTCATTCCGCCGTTCCGCCGCCCATGCCCCGTGGTAATCACGGTGCATGATCTCGCCTTCCTGCGCTTCCCCAACTTGCTGACCGGCGAAAGCGGGCGCTACTACGGTCAGATCCGTCAGGCAGTCAGGAGCGCCGAAGCGATTATTGCGGTATCAGCCAGTACCGCGCAGGATTTAGTCGAGTTAGCCGGAGCCAATCCGCAAAAAATCCACACAATTTACGAAGCCGCCGCGCCGATCTTCCGGCCCGGTCCGCCGCCGGTCCAACCCGGCTATCTGCTGTTCGTCAGCACCATCGAGCCGCGCAAAAACTTGCGGACGCTGTTGGAGGCATACCGCTTGCTGCTGGATGGTGGGCGGGTGCAACCGGTACCGCCGCTGTGGGTGGTGGGGCACAAGGGCTGGCTTTATGAAGACAGTCTACAAGCGATTAGCCGTCTGCGCCTGGATGACGTAGTACACCTACTAGGTGGCGTAGAGGCAGCAGACTTGCCGGCGTTATATCAAGGGGCGCGGCTGTTCGCGCTGCCTTCGCTTTACGAAGGCTTCGGCTTAGGCGCGCTAGAGGCACTGGCCTGCGGCACGCCGGTGCTGGCCGCCGACGCGGGCGCGCTGCCCGAAGTGGTGGGCGACGCGGGTATCCTGTTGCCGCCCACCGACCCAATCGCCTGGGCTGCGGCGCTGGAGCGTGTACTGGGTGATCCCGCTTTGGAAGCCGATCTGCGCCGGCGCGGCCCGCAACAGGCCGCCCGCTTCTCTTGGGCCCAGGCCGCGCAACAGACGCTAGCACTGTATCGGCAGGTAGCAGGGGTTAGGGATTAATGGTCGGTCGTTAGTCGTGGTTCTTACGCATTACGCAGGGAGACAGATCGTGTACATCGTCGTAGGTTTGGGTAATCCGGGGCCAAAATATGAGCGTACCCGGCACAACGTCGGCTTCATGGCGGTGGACGAACTGGCGCAGCGGCACGGCCTCGTCTGGCGCGGGCAGCAGGCGCGCGCGCAGATCGCCAAAGGCACGATCAACGGCGTGCCGGTGACGCTGGCGAAGCCGCAGACGTTTATGAACCTCAGCGGCGAGGCGGTCAGTGGGCTGCTGCACTGGCATAAAGAGCCGGCGACCAAGCTGATCGTGCTCTACGACGACATGGACCTACCGTTGGGTAGCATCCGCGTGCGGGCGCGCGGCTCGGCGGGCGGGCATAACGGCATCAGTTCCATTATCCAGCACCTGCGCGGGCAAGAGTTCGCACGCATCCGCATCGGTATCGAACGCCCCGCCGGCCCCGGCGAGCAGGTGGACTGGGTGCTGGGCCATTTCAGCAAACCCGACCTGGAGGAGGTGCAAGTCGCCATCCGCCAGGCCGCCGACGCGGCGGAGTACTGGCTGGGCAACGGCATCGAAAAGACCATGAACGCGTTTAATGGGGCGGCCGTTGCCGATAAGGAGCCGCTGCCGCGTGCGGCGCGCCCGCCCCGTCCCGTCGCGCCGCTTGCCCCGCTAGCCCCGCCGCCGGCCCCGCCCACTGAGCGCCCGCCCCTGCCCGGCCTCGGCGGCCAAATCGCTGCGCTGCGCCGGCGGCTGACCGGGCAAGACCTCGCCGCCCCCAGTCCAGAAGCAGCAGAGGAGCCATGACGGGCACCACTCCGCAGTCATTACAGTGGGTCTTCGTGCATGGCGCGGGCGGCAGCGGCGATTTCTGGGAGCTGGTGCGACCACACTTCCCCGGCGCGTGGTGCCCCGACCTGCCCGGCCACGCGAGCGGACGGGCGCGCCGCGCCGGGGAACCCGCACCGGCGGCCGAAGCAGGCCGTGACTCGGTGGCCGCCTATGCCGATTGGCTGATGGATGCGATTAGCGCGCAGGGCCGGCCCACCGTGGTGCTGGTCGGCCACTCGATGGGCGGGGCGATTGCCCAACTGGTGGGCCTGCGCCGCCCGGTTTGGTTACAGGGACTGGTCCTCTCCGGCACCGGGGCGCGGCTGGGTGTTGCACCGGAGTTACCGGAGTTGATCGAGCGCGATCCAGCGACGGCGGTAGACTGGGTAATCGATCACGGCTTTGCTGCCCCACCGACCGGTTATCGGCGCGAGGGCGTGCGCCGCCAACTACTGCGCGTGTCGCCCAGCGTCACGCTGGGCGATTATGCCGCCTGCAACGGCTTCGACATCATGGCCGAGGTCGCGGCGGGCGGTATCCAGGGACCGGCAGTGGTGCTGTGCGGCGACGCGGACACGATGACCCCGCCGAAATACAGCGCCTGGCTGGCAGCGCACATCGCCGGGGCCGTGCTGGGCAGCGTGCCGAACGCGGGTCACTTGGCGCCGGTTGAGCAACCCGCCACCTGGGCCGCAACCGTGCAACAGCTGTGGGCGGGGCTTACGGAGTCGGGGTCAGGACTGTAGTCGGTAGCGGCTGCAACGGCTCCGGCGTAGGAGTCGCCGGGAACGGTGGCAAGCCCACCCCATTGCCCACCGCGATCCCGTGGCGGCGGAAGTAGCCCTGGTTGACCTCCAGCGCATAGACATATGGTTGGGCCGAACTGTGCAGCGTCTCGTCTAACGGCTGCATGTCTTGCAGGTCTACAATGCGCCGGTTGGCATCTATGAAAGCGATGCTGAGAGGCAGCAGCGTATCGTGCATCCAAAACGCCACGGTTGTCGCGCCGGGAAAGACAAAGATCATGCCCTGGTCCTCGGCCATCGTGCGGCGGTTCATCAGCCCCGTCTCCTGCCGTAGCGGTGTGTCGGCGATCTCGATGTAGAGGCGCACCGCGCTGCCCTGTGTCGGCGTGATCACTAGCGACGGCAGCGCGTGGTCAGCGGTCGGCTGGGCCGGCGAGCCGGCGGCCTGCGTGGGCCGTAGAGTAGGCGCAAGGGTCGCTAGAGGCGTAGGAGCCACGGTCGGCGGTAATGTGGCTGTAGCAGGCAACACAGTAGCTGTGGATGGCACTGGGCGGGTCACGGTCGCCTGCAAGAAAGACGGCAGCGGCGTTGCTAGGTTCAGACCAGGGGTGCCGGGTGCCGGGGGCTCCGGTGCGCTACAGGCGGCCGTCAGTAGCAAGAGCAGTACGGCAATGAGCCGTTCTAATCCCCTGATCCCCTTGCCTACTGAGGAAGGAGGACTGTAGCTCTCTGCCCTTTTCCGGAGCCGGGTGGAGGGTGAGGAGGGGCGCAACGGCTACTTCTTCCAGTAGTCGCCGATGGCGGCATCGGCCACGATAGGTACCTTTTGCAGAATCTGCTCGCCGGCACGCACCATCTCATGCTCCACGATCTCTTTGACCGCCTCCGCCTGATCGGTCCGCACCTCCACCACGATCTCATCATGCACTGTGTTGACCACGCGCGCATCGAATCCCTGCAATGCCGTCCGTAGATAGACGAGTGCGATCTTGGTCATGTCGGCGTTGCTTCCTTGAATCGGCGTATTTTTGCCTTGCCGCTCAATCGAGCCGATCTTGCTGCGGTACTCCGGGTCGTCGCGGTTGGGCACATCGTAAAAACGGCGACGGCCCAGCGGAGTGTCGCTGTAGCCTTTGCGGACGGCATCGCGGGCGGCTTTGTCGAGCCACTGCTGGATGCCGGTATAGGCCTGGAAGTATTTTTCGATCAACGCCTTCGCCTCGTCGGGCGACACACCTAGTTGCAGCGCCAGCGAGCCGGGACCGCGTCCGTAGGCCAGGCCGAAGTTGATCGATTTGGCCGCCGAACGTTGCGTTTTCGTCACGCCCTCCAACGGCACCTGGAACATCTGGCTGGCGGTGATTGCGTGCAAATCGCCGCCGCCCTTGAAGGCTTCGACGAAAGCCGGATCGCCGCTCAATTCGGCTAGGATACGCAATTCTGCCTGACTGTAGTCACAAGTCACGAGCTTGTAGCCCTCGGCGGCAACGAAGCAGGAGCGGAAGTCGGAGGTGGCCGGGATCTGCTGCACATTAGGGTCGGTGCAGGAGAAGCGGCCGGTGTCGGCACCATACTGCTGGAAGTTGGGATGCAGCCGGCCCGTCTGAGCATTGATCATCTCCAGCAAATGTTCGCCGAAGGCACTGAGTGTCTTTTCGTGCGAGCGATATTCGAGCAGCTTTTTGATGGCCGGGTGGTCGCCTGCTTTGGTCAGCGTGGCTTCGCTGGTGTCGGCCAACTCAACCCCTAAGCGGCTAAACGTTTCAATGATCTGCTGGCCGCTATTGAGATTGATCGTCGGCACACCAAACATGGTGGCTTGGCGGGCGACCGTCGCCACGATCTCGTTTAGTTCCTCGGCGGCATGATCGCGCTCGATAGTGACGCGGCGCAAGATCTCGCGCCACTTTGCGGTATCAATCTTCACGCCTGCCAGTTCCATATCACCGACGGCGGCTACGCACTGAAACTCCAACTCGGCCACTTGGTTCATGCGGAGCTTTTTCAACTCGGCGGCTTGCAAGCGCTGGATCTCAAACAGGATGAGCGCGTCGCGGGCGGCGTAGGTCAGTTGCTCTTCGGATAGATAGCCGTCACCGCGCACACCGACAAAGCTCTTGCGGATCGTCTTATCCATGACGATGCCGCAATACTTCATGGCGATCTGACGCAGGCTGACTTCGCGCGTACGGCCGGCGGTGAGCAGGCGCTCGGCCAGCATCGTGTCAAAGACGTTACAGAGTTCGATGCCGGCGATCTGTTTCAGGATCTTGTAATCGAACTTGGCGTTCTGCAACAGTTTAAGGCTGCGCCCGCTTTCGAGAATGGGCTTGAACGGCAGCGGGTCAACCCGCTGGCAATCCACGATATAGGCTTTGTGCGGCGTAGCGACCTGCAATAGCAGCAAGCGTGTGGTGTAGGGGTCAAGGCCGTCGGTCTCGGTGTCCACGCCTAGTACCGGTTCGGCACTCAACAGGTCCACCACTTCGTGCAGGCGGGCCGCATCGCTTATCAGTTCGTACTCCACCCCGCTCAACCCTTCATCGGTGCGAACCGGCGCGGCAGGTGCGGATGTATCGCCGGCATGACCATTGGCGGCGGGTGGTGCAGCGGCGGCCATCTCAAACAGTGCCACCGGACCGCTAGGCAGGAAGGCCACGGCATCGGCTGCCGGCACAGGCATAGTCGGCACAAGGGTCAACGCGGGAGCCGGGAGGGGACGAGGGCCATCCTTACGGCCCTTGCCGGTACTGCTGCCGTTGCTATAGCCCCCATTATTACTGTTGCTGCGTCCATTGCCGTTGCTGTAGCCGGCCTTTTGCGGGCCCGCCTGCTCCTGCCCATAGCTCTGCCATAAGTCGGCGCAATAGCGGTCGGAAAGCGGTGCGGGGATAGCAACGGGCGTAGCGAAATGGAGGTCTTGCCACGCTAGTGCAGTCGCTGCATCATCAGGCGCGGGGCAAACCGGGCATACGGCATAGTCGCCGGCATAATGGTGCAGACAGATGCGGCAAAGGGTGTAGCGATGTGTGTAGGCCACAGCAGGCAACGGGTCGCCGCAGCCGTCGCAGTGCGTGCGCAGCGGGCGAGTCGGCATATAATAAGCGGGCAGCAGATTCCAGTGGTAGCAGTATGGGCAGCGGATGTGCATAACGATTCCTTGCGGCTGAAACGATTTCGTATAGCGATCGCCTTATTATACCCTATTAACCCAGACTAGAACAAAGCACACTTTTATATTATGTCAAGTCAACGGGCTGCTCGCTTCGCCCGCCTTCAACAAGGTCAGTGCTTGCTTGAGCAAGTCAGTGTTGGCGGCAAAGGCGCTGCGGTGTAAGGCTTCGCTGCTGGAGAACCAACGGGCATCTGCTACCTCGGAAAGCTGCGGTGTGATAACCTGCGACACGGCACGGATCAGGTAGAAATAAACGGTCTTAGTTACCAGCCGGCCGCTCTGACGGTAGATGTAGCGCGTCTCGCCCAGTAGGCGCAGTAGGCTGCCCTGAATACCCGTCTCCTCCTGCACCTCGCGCAAGGCGGCGGCGGCGGGATCTTCGCCGGGCTCAACAATGCCTTTGGGAAAGCTCCAGCGCCCCTGGCTGTCGGCGATCATCAGGATCGAGATAGTCTCACCCTCTTGGTGGTAAACTACCCCGCCCGCCGAAGTAATCGCTGTCGGCATAGCCTGCTTCTCCCTACCACTCATGTGTAGCCAATAGACTTAATAGTTATACACAATCACGGTGGATAAAATCTGGATAAGTGGACAATTCGGGACTAAACGCTGTGTTGCCCTACCGGATACCTTACTCGTTCGAGTGTAGACGTTGTGTGATCTGCCGGCGCGCTGTCCGTGCGGCCTCACCCAGCGTCGTCGCGCCAACCACGGACCGGTCGCGGACCAAAGCAGTCAGCGGATGCAGGGCCGTCGTGTCACCTACCGCCGCCATTGCTTGCACCGCTGCCAAACGGGTAGCGGCATCAGGATCGTTCAGTGCTCGGATCAGGGCCGAGTGGACCGCCGGCCCCCCGATCTGGGCCAGCGCGCCGATCACGCCTTGCCGTACCAGAGGCTGTTCGTCGGCGATTAGTTGCAGCAGCGACGGCACCGCGTAGGGATCGGCCAGGCGCCCCAGCGCATCGGCACTACCCCGGCGCACCCACGCATCGTCATCAGCCAAGCGCCCAATCAGCGCCTCGACACTGCGTGGGTCGCCAAGGAGACCAAGTGCCGTGCAGCTGCTCCAACGTACCCCGGCATCCACATCATGCAACAGCGGCAGCAATACAGCGACCGCCGCACGTCGCCCCAGGCGGCCTAGCAAGTCCGCGCCCGCTCGTCGCAAGTCAGGATCGCCGTGGCGCAACAAACGGGTGCTCCCTTCCTGCGCTGTAGCGTACAACCCATCATCCGCCGCAACCAGCGCAAGAACCCCTTGTGCCGCTTCCGCACGCACCGCAGCATCCTCATCGGCCAACGCATCCAGCAGCCAGGGCAACGTTACGCCGTCCCCAATGACCGTCAGCGAATAAGCTGCTGCGCTGCGCTGCTCGTCCACCCCATGCTGAAGTTGCATCCGCAGTTGCTCTAAGCGCGCCGCTTTCCAGTGGTCGAACCGCCGATCATCCTGAAAAGAGAGTCGCTCTACCGAGACCAAGCCGTAGTGGTGCAACGCCCGTAACGCATGAGCTGCCTGCCATTGCACCAGCGGAGCGGGATCGTGTAGTGCCTGAAGTAGGGGCACTACTGTGCGTTCGTCACCGATCCGACCCAAACCCTCAGCAGCCGATGCGCGCAGGGTCCACTGCGGGTGCGTCAGAGCCGCCACCAGATCCTCGCGCAAGCGTTGTCGGTCGGCGGGGGTCGTGTGCGCCGCTGGTGCTAGGCGCTCATGCAGATCCGCCAAGACAGTCGGCTCAAAGTCTCGCATCAGGCTTGGCGGTCGGCCAGATCTCGAGCCTGCTCAATCCAACTCGCCAAGTCCACGCCGACCCCTTCGATTCCTTGCGCTTCTAGGTGCATTGGGTTGCTGTCGGCCAGTTGACGGAAGGTTTTGATACCGGCATCATACAAGCGTTTTTGGAAGACCGGCCCAATGCCACGAATCTCTGTCAGATCGTCTTCGTTCATGCCGGCATTGCGTCTTACACGCGCCCGGTTATCGCCTGCCGGCTGCTTGTCAGCCACAGGAGCCGCCAGATTTGCGCCCGGTCCCTCGCCGGTGTCGGAATCCGCTTCGGCAGATACCGCCGTTGCACCATCCATAGACGGCTGTAGGCTATCCAGCGGCACCTCAAATTCCAGCGGAATATCATCATCCAAATCATCATCGTCTAAATCGCTATTAAGTTGTGACCAGCCATAGGCCAGCAGGCCCACGATCAATCCACCAATGGTCAGCCGGATCAACCAGCGCATCATAGCTATACCTCCCTAAACCATAAAATCGGGCCGAACATCCAGCGGCACGCACGCAACGGCACTAAGCAGCTATATACTAGCATAAACGTAGAACAGGATATGGATGCGACGAGTACCACAACAGGTGTTTCACATGAAACATTCTCTCTGGAATTAGGGCACCGTCCCGTGCTGTTTATCTTAGCTACGGTTATCTACCTACCAACCCGATGTTTCATGTGAAACACCCGGCATATCCTTCACTATGAAGCCGACATTGTTTCATGTGAAACATCCATCTCAGCATCCACCGCGACACTAATATTATTTTATGTGAAACATACAGCCGACTGGTATGGTGCAACAGCAATGTTTCACATGAAACAACAGGTCCCCATCCCATGTGAAACACTCGTACATTAGTCACTACCGTATTGCATTGTTTCATGTGAAACATCAGCAGTATTTCACATGAAAGAGCCATTCGTTAAAACAAGCCCGCAGATGTTTCACATGAAACATCTGCGGGGCAAGTAATAAACCCGTTGACTCAGCAGCCCCTGCCAGGGAAGACCACTGACGATCAACGTTGTGCGAGGTGCATCGGCATAATAACATGCAAATATGTGTCGCTACCGACCGGCTTGAAAACACCGGGTGCACCGGAAGTTTGTGTTTCTATGGCAACCTGGGCAGTGTTGATTACCCCCAACACATCCATTACATAGCGGGCATTGAAGGCAATTTGGCTACCGGTGCCGTCAATCAGCACGTCGAGTTGGCTCTGGTTGTCACCGACCTCCGCTGCGTTGGCGGTGATGGTCAGCAGGCCCGGTTCTAACTCGCCGGCGGGGGTGGTGCTGAGTTTGACCACGCTGGCGTTGTCGCGGGCGAAGAACGAAGCGATTTTCATCGCTTTTTGCAGGTCCGTAGTCGTCGCTACAGTACGGGTAGTCCACTGGCCGGGGATGATCTGCTCGTAGTTGGGAAAGTTGCCGTCCACTAAGCGCGAGGTGACGTTCAGGTTGTCGGCGTGAAACAAGACCTGGTTGCGGTTGGGTGTGACGGTAATCTCCACTTTCGCGTCGTCACCGGCCCCGGCATCAGGCAGCACACGGGCCAGTTCGTCCATCGCCCGCACCGGCACAATGATCCGCAGATCGCCTTCGCTGCCGACCGGTTGTTCCAGCTCGGCAGTGCGAACCGCCAAGCGGAAACCATCGGCGGCGGCCATCGTCAACTTGCGACCTTGGAAGCTCATTAGTACACCGGCCAGTACCGGACGGTTATCGTCGTGCGAAGCGGCAAAGCTGACTTGGTTGATCATTTCGCGCAGTAGCGTGGCCGGGATCGTCACCAGCGGTGCACCGCTGAGTTTGGGCAGGTTGGGGAACTCGTCCGCGCCAATGCCGCGAATGTTGGCCTCGTAGCGCGCGCAGGTCAAATGGACGTTACCATTGCTCTCGTCAGCATTTACCGTGATAAGGTCGTTCGGCAGGCTATTGACGAACTCTTGCAGCAGGCGTGCCGGCACCGTGATGGCCCCTTCGTTTTCGATGCTTTTGCACGGTAGCCAGTAGGTAATGCCCACCTCTAAATTAGTCGCTGTTAGTTTGAGACGACCATCTTCTGTTGCTAGCAAGATGTTGTTTAGCACCGGCAGAGTGGTACGTGTCGTCACCGCTTTACCGACGATATTCAGACCGCGGTTGAATTGGTCTTGGCTGCAAACGATTTTCATGATCGCCTCTCCCTCGTCACAAGATAATAGCCCAACCCCGGTAGGGGACTGTTGTCATTATAACATATCCCAGCCGGGGGATACAAGTCTTTTGCTCAGATTGCTCCAAACCAATCGGCCTAAGCCCCATAAACGGCTGGAAGAGGCGGACCGCCGGCACTGCTGTTCTGTGGATAATATTGTGGTCGTAAGTTATCCGTATTCTTTCTCTGTTATATAAGGATGATCCCGTAGTCTTAGTAGTAGGCGCAGTGGATTTGTGGATAAAGCTCCATTTTATGCCTAAAACCGCCGCTGCCTCTCTGCACATCCGGTGGGAAACACCTGCCGCTTGTCCACTTATCCGCAGCCTTTATCCTCATGTGGATTTGTGGATAAGCTGTTAGCCCTTATTTATCCCCTATTTGTCCCAATGTTATCCCAATGCTACGACCCTTTATGCTCCACTTATACACCTATTATTCGCAGCGTTATCCACCGAGATCGGTGGACGCGACGCAACGGCAGCCTGCTCTTGTGGCGGTGCCGGTGGATCAAGCGACCCGGTTGCTGCGTCGCCGAAGTTGCCGCCGCTGGTGATCCCGCTCTTGTGGCGGTGCCCGCGAATCAAGCGATCCAGCAGTGGATGCAATAGTACCGGAAGAGGGGTTGCCAAGCGCTCCTGAATCGGTAACGCCGGCCCTTGCTTATCCACAAAGGGTCGGTTTTATCCACAGAAACACGGCACTTATGCACAATTTTATGTTCAGTGGCGTGCCCGCCTCTGCTTGTGCATGGCGTATGTGCCGGCGGGTATGGACCGGTAGCTGACACCGTTGTTAGCTATCCGGTCGTGATTTCCAAGCGTGGGAGGTTAATGCGTGATTTCGCCGTAGAGCATCTGGCGGATGGCAAGGACTGCCTGGCGGATCTGATTGTCGGTCTCTTTAGCCTTCTCGATCTTTTCGCAGGCGTGCATCACGGTGGTATGATCGCGGTTACCGAACTCTGCGCCGATGTCGGTCAGCGAGCTATCGGTCTCCTCGCGGATAATGTACATGGCGATCTGGCGCGGCACCACAATGTCGCGGCTGCGCGACTTGGCCTTGAGGTCATCAATATCCATGCTGTAGAAGCTGGCAACCGTCTCGACTACCCGCGCCGGGGTGATTTGCCTGCGGCGATTATTGGCGGCCAGATCATTGAGCGCTACGCCGGCCACTTCGACCGTCAGCGGCTTGTGGTTCAGCATAGCGAAGGCGATAATACGGTTCAATGCGCCTTCTAACTCACGGATATTGCTCTGTACTTTATGCGCCACATAGTCAATCACTTCGCTCGGCACCGGGATCTGCTGCGAATCGGCTTTCGCGCGCAAAATCGCGGTGCGGGTCTCCAGGTCGGGTGGTTGGATGTCGGCGATTAAGCCGCCCTCAAAGCGCGAACGCAGGCGGTCGGAGAGCGTGAGGATCGCTTTAGGCGGGCGGTCGCTACTGAGTACAATTTGCTTGCCCACGCCATGCAGTGCATTGAAGGTGTGGAAGAACTCTTCCTGCGTGCTGTCTTTGCCGGCGATAAACTGGATGTCGTCAATCATCAAGATGTCTATGGTGCGGTAACGGTTGCGAAATTCTTCGTTGCGGTTGTCGCGGATGGCGTTAATCATGTCGTTGGTGAATTTTTCCGACGACACGTAGAGAACACGCATTCCGTCGTAATTGCTCATTACATAATGGCCGATGGCGTGCAGCAGATGGGTCTTGCCCAGCCCTACGCCGCCGTACAGGAACAGCGGGTTATAAGCATGGGCCGGCTTCTCGGCGACGGCGGTGCTGGCCGCGTGCGCCATGCGGTTACTGGCGCCGACAATGAAATGTTCAAATACATACTTGGGGTTCAGCGGAGTCGAGTCGTCCATGGTCATTTCGGCTTGCGCGGCGATTTCCCGCCGCGTGGGTGCTTGATAGCGCTGCCCATTACCGTTACCGTTGCTGCCGGCGGCGTTCGCGGTTGAGTAGCTGCGCCCATTACCGCTGTAGCTCGGCGTTTCCTCGTTGACTTGTACCATACTCGCCCTCTGATTGGGAACATCGGCGACGCTGCCCAACCCCTGCGTCGCGCCGTTCGCCATAGCTGCTGCCCGGTCGGCTGCCGGAGGCGGCACAAAATAGCCGTTGCCCTGGCGCACGGCAAAACGCACGCGCAGCGCATAGCCGACGATCTCGCTTAGTGTCTGCTCCACCAGGGGCTTGACACGATTATCTACCCACTCCACGGCAAAGGTGTTCGGCATCGCCACCACCACCGTACCATTATCAAAATCGGCGATGGTGCTGGTCTTAAGCCAGGTTTCGTACTCTTTATGGGCGACTTGGCCGTGCAGCACATTAAGTGCTGCTTGCCAGAGTTGTGTTGCTTCCATCGGTTACTCCTGCCCGCTCCCGCTGTGCAGACTACAATCGCCCACTCGCGGCGGGGTGCCATAACTATAGCAAGTTATCCACAGGCTGACAAGGGGGTAATTGAGCCATTTTATATAAGAGTTACTTATACCCCGCATTGCATAGCTGAGACTCGCCGGCAATGTGGATAGCCCCTATAGATAGTTATCCACATTTCCACAACCTATCCAGTGGTGATTATGCTATATACCTCATTTAGGGGATAAAAGCCCATTTTTATCCACATATAGGAGTTGCCGCCGCTTTTGTTGTGGACAAGCGGGCCCGAGTTATCCACATACGCTGTGCAAAGTTGGGGGAGAAGTCGGACGGATATGCACATCTGTTCTTCTGGTAAGGGCTAGAGGCGGGTACGCTGGGCTAAAAACGCCGAATTAATGGCGTAACAGATCCTCAAACAGGCTCAACTGGCGGGTTTCATCGGGCGCAATAAAATCGGATGTTCGCACTCCCAGCAAGCGTACCCGCAACCGGCGGCGGGGATCGGCGGTCCGCTGCTCGGTGCACCAGCGGTAGAACTCGGCCACCGCCGCCCGCGCAAATACCCCCGCCTGGGCGCTGGGGGCCAGCAGGGTACGCTGGCGCGTCTGTGTGCGAAAGTCGGCGGTTTTGATCTTGACCGCCACACAGCGAGCTAGAAAGCCCTCGGCTTGCACCGCCACCGCCACTTCTTCGGCCAATCCCCTGAGAATAGCCCGTATTTCGCTGTCCTGCTGCACCGCTAGCGGATCGTCAAACGTGGTTTCGCTGCTGATCGATTTGCTATCGCGGTCGGCCATCACTGGGCGGGGATCGTAGCCGCGCGCTAGGTCCAGCACCTCGGCTCCCCAGCGGCCAAACAGCTCCCGTGCCGCCTCTTCGTCCAGCCGGGCTAATTCGCCGATAGTGGTGATGCCGCGGGCCGACAATTCAGCCTGTCGTTTTGGCCCAATACCCCACACTACACTCACCGGCAGCGGTGCAAGAAACGCCGCCTCGCCTCCCGCCGGCACGGCCAGCAAGCCGTCGGGCTTGGAGTGGTCGCAGGCAATTTTGGCGAGCATTTTGCCACTGCCTATGCCCAGGCTGGCGGTTAGACCCACCGCTGCGCGGATCTCGGCCTTCAGCTCGGCGGCCAACGCGCCGGCTGCGACAATCGTCGGCGCGGCGGCGGTCACATCCAGGAACGCTTCGTCTAGCGCAATCGGCTCGATCAGCGCGGTGAAGCGGCGGAAGACAGCGTGGACAGCGTTCGAGACCTCGCGGTACAGCTTATGGTTCGCGGGCACTACCAGCAGATCGGGACAGCGCTCCAACGCCTGCCACAGCGGGATGGCCGAGCGCACACCGAAACGCCGCGCCTCATAAGAGGCCGCCGCCACCACGCCGCGCCGCGACCCAGTGCCGTTGCCCACCACCAATGGCACACCGCGCCACTCCGGGTGATCGCGCTGCTCCACTGAGGCATAAAAGGCATCCATATCGGCGTGGATGATACTGCGTCCGCTTGTTGGGTCCATAGTCGTCAGGTGTCAGTCGTCGGTTTATGGGTTGTCACTGGTCAGTGGCCGGTCGCTGGAGGTTACGGTCAGCCTTGCACCGTCTATACCCTCTAGTCATCCCCTAATGAACCCCCATTAAATCCCTGAAGAATCCCTAGTTATCCCCCAACAAAGCCCAAAACGGTGGAAAACTTGTGGATAACTAGACATTTTGTGGATAACTCTCTGCGCCACGCTACTTCTCACGCTTCACGCTTCACGCGCAACGGCCGCTGTCGCAGGCTGCGCAACAGCCCCGCTTGGCCGTGATGGTAGAGCCACCATTCCAATGCCAGCAACAGCAAGGCTAGGACCGGCAGCACTGGCGCGATTTCCTGCGGGCCGGCGGCTGCTGCGCCGCTGACGGGATGCCCCTGGAGATCGAGCGTAGTGCGCGGCGTGATGGTGGACTCCACTGCATCCAACAAGTTTACCGCGAACCACTCAGCATCACCGACTGGCTTATCTTTCGCCGTCTGGCGGATGCGGTAGAGACCCGGTGTGGCCGTGTCGCTAAACGACAGATCCGCGCTCGCGGTCAGGTTGACGGTACGGGCCGGGCTATCCACGTCGGCAGGGATGTCCACAATCACGCGGTCGGCTTCGGGCAGCGGGTGGATTGCCAGGGCACTACCGGGAGTCAGGCGTGGCGGCAAGTCTAGCGCGCTGCCGGGAGCCAGCCAGCCGATCAGGTTCGCCATCAAAATGGGGAACCCGACTTGCAGCGCCAGGTCCGACTTATGCAGATCGAAGGCGATCACCGCCACACGGCGACCCCCCGTTTCGCCCACCAACAGCAGGGGGTCGCCGCCCGCTGTGCGAATAAGCGTGCGCGCCCACGGCGGAGTCTGCATCCGGGCTGCCTCTGCGATATGCAAGCCGTCTAAGTTGACATAACGTAGCAGAGGATCGCCACCTTCGGGCGGTCCCAACGCAGGATAGGCCAACGTGCCGGAGACGGGTACCAACGACGAATTGGGCGGGTTGATCAGCAGCAGGTTGCCTGCCGGCAGGGTGGCCGGCAGATAGCCGTCGAACAGGGTCAGGTCGTTGCCGGGACCGGGCTTGTAGTTGCCCGGCAACACGCGCGCGAGGCGCACCTGGGGCAGCAATGACAGCGCCTTCTCGATAAAGCTGTTGCCCGCGCTGACCAGCAGGGTGGCCGCGCCCGCGCCGCGTGCCCGCGCTGCCCAGGCCGTGTTGTCCAGCGGCAACAGGTCGGCGATTTTGAGCGTGGCCGTGACGAGGCGCGTGTCCAGCGGCAAGTCGGGCAAGGTGCGCTCATCGCTTGCGCCGGGGGCCAGTTGCACCGCCCGCGAGTCCCACAGCCGCCCGTCTACCTCGATGTTCAGCAGGCCGCCGGCTGCCGTCGCACCGCTGTTAGCCAGCCCGACAAACAGTTGCGGCCCTTGTGGGGCATCTCGCAGCGCAAGGGCCGTGATCGCCGTGTTGTCGCCACTGTGGCCCACGGGGATGTAGCGCACAGCGGCGCTTACTTGCGGCAACTGCGCCGCGCCAATCGCCCCATCGCTGATCACCACCAGCGTCGTGTCGGGTGCGGATGCCGATGCAGCGGCCAGCGTGACGGCGGCCGCCATGTCGGCGGGCGCGGCGGTGGGCCGTAGCGCGGCCAGCGTCGCCCGTAGCGCCGCCTTGTCGCTGCCGCCGCTAATCGCCGTCACCGGCACCGGCCCGGCCAGGATCAGCGTCAGCCGGCTGCCGGGGGTCAAGCCGTCCACCAACGCCCCGGCTTCGGCCTGCGCGCGGGCAAAGCGCGTCTGGCTGCTGCCACTCTCCGCGCCGTCAGTCGCCTGCATACTGGCCGAGCCGTCGAGGATGATCACCAAATTGCCCGCCGTTTGCCCGGCCCCGACCAGGAAGGGGCGGGCCAGGGCCAGCACCAGCAGCGCCAGCACCAGCAATTGCAGATAGAGCAGCAGGTTGCGGCGCAGCTTTTGCCACGGCGCATTCGCCTGCCGATCCTGCACCACCTGCCGCCAGAGCATACTGCTTGACACTGTGATCTCCTGCCGCCGCAAGCGCAGCATATAGAACAGGATGATCGGGATCGCCAGCAGCGCCAAGAGCAGCCCCGCCGGTTCCAGTACACCCATCAGGCGATCACGCCGCGCCGCCGCAGATAGTGCAGCACCAGATCGTCGAACGGGTTATCCGTGGTCACTTGCAGATAGTTGATACCGCGCCGCCGGCAGTAGCCTTCCAGGGCACCCTGCCAAGTGGCGAACTTCTCGGCGTAGAGGTCGAGCAGGCCGCCGTCAATGGACACCTCTTGTGTCTGGCCGGTCTCGCTGTCACGCAGCCGCAGGTCGCCCAGCAGCGCGGTTTCGGGGTGGACTTCGGCGGGGGCCAGGATGTGCAGCACATGGATCTCATGCCCCGCCGCTTGCAACGCGGCCAGCCCCTCCGTCCCGCCACTGGCCGTGAAAAAGTCGCTCAGGATGAAGCACACGCCGGGGAAGCGGGCGTGCGCGGCGTAGGCGCGCAGCGACGCATCCAGATCGGTCTCGCCACCCGCTTGCAGCGCCGCGATCCAGCGCAGCAGGTTGACGGCATGACCGCGCCCACGCACCGGGCTGAAGCGGCTGATGCTGCCCCGGTGGAAGGCCGCCACCGTCACGCGGTCGAAGCCGGACAGCCCCACGTAGCCGAGTGCGGCGGCGGTGCGTTTGGCATAGATCAGCTTGTTGCGATCCGCCGCCGGCCCGGCCCCCGCGCCCGGCACCGCCGGCGCGCCCAGCCCGAACACCGCCGCGCCTTCGCCCCAGTCCATAGACTTGCTGGCATCCAGCAGCACATGGATGGTGATGTCCTCTTCCTCCATGAACAGCTTAATAAACAGCCGCTCCAGCCGCGCGTAGGCGTTCCAGTCCACCCGCCGCAGATCGTCGCCCGGCGCATAGTTGCGGTAGTCGGCGAACTCCACTGAACTGCCGCGCTTGGTGGAACGTCGCTCGCCCTTCATGCGGCCCGCCCGCAGCTTGCGGCTGATGATGCTGAGGCGTTCCAGCTTCTTGAGGAACGCGGCATCAAAGAGGGTGGTGTAGGTCGCGCTCGCATTGGCCGGCAGCAGGGTCATGGGTGAGTCTCCGCGTGAAACGGGCAAGTAGAAAGTGAAAAGTGAAAAGTAGAAAGTATGACTGTCATTCTGGGCGCAGCGCAGAGTTCGGGGTGCTGATTATCCTTGATCCTCCGGCGCGGCCATGAAGGTCCAGCCGTCCATCTCCGGCGGCGTGCGGCCTTGCTGGGTCAAGATGGTCGCGACCTGGGCGCGGTGTTCGGTGGCGTGGTTGATCGCCTGGATCAGCACGATGCCGGCGGGGAGTTGCTGCGTCTCACCACGGCGTTGCACGGTCAGTAGCTCGGTTGCCTGGCGCACGGCGGCCTGCTCTTGCAGCGCCGTGCCACTGGCTTGGATCAGCTCGCGTAAGGCGGGAATGCCGGGAAAGCCGACCTGTTCCAGCACCTGCGCCGGGGGCTGGCCGGTGAAAATGCCCGCATAGCGCCCTTCGCCCCCCGCAATGTGCGTCAGGATGGCGCGGATCGATCCCATCGTACCGGCCACGGTCGCGTCCAATTGCGCGTCGTCCAGCGTCGCGCAGGCATCTAACAGCCGCAGCGTGGCCCACGTATTGTGGCGGAACATTTCAACCAGGGGATTTTGATCTCGCATTTGCACCATTGCGCGCCTCCTATGCCGCTTGCTCCTCGACCGCTGCTAGCGGAGCCTCTTCGACCTTATCTTTTAGCGTCAGTGCGGGCAGTGACGTTAGGGCCAGCACGCCGCCGCCGATACAAAACAGACCGCTGAGTAGCAATACCGCAGGGATGCCCAGCCAGCCACCGAGCGCGCCGGCCATGCTGACCGACAGCAGCATACTCATGTCAATAATCGTGCCGAAGCCGCCACTGACGCGCCCCATCTGGCTGTTGGGCACCACAATTTGCATGAGGCTGCTGATGCCCGCGTTAATCGGGCCGACCCCCAACCCGATGCCGAACATCAGCGCCACCAGCAGCCAGTAGTCGGGAATGTAGCCGATGGGCAGCAGCAGCAGCCCGCCAATGGTCAGCCCGCCGACCACCAGCCACTTGGGAGCCACGCCCGACAGCAGATTGCCGACCAGCACCGTCACCAGCACCATGCCGGCGGAAAACGCGATGTCTAAGATGGCGATCCGCCCGGCCAGATCCGCCGCCTCGAAGCCGAAGCGCGTTTTCAGGTAGACGATCCACAGCACATTCATGGCCCCAATGCCCAGCATGGTGATGCCCATGACGGCTGATAAGGTCGCCATTGTGCGGCTGCCCAGTAAGGCCCGCAAGCCCACCCGCAACTCGTCCCAGACGCGCCGTACCGCGCCGGTGTCATCACTAGTTACCGGGCGCGCGGGCGCGCTACCCACTTGCGCCGCGATGCTCCACACCGCGACCGCCGACACTGCGAACGACAGCCCATCAACCGCAAACGCCACCCACTCGTTGCCCTTGCCGACCGCCGCAAACGTGAGACCCGCCAGCGCCGGCCCGATAAAGGTCGCGAGCATCTGCGAGGTTTGCGACAGCGCATTGGCCGCCGTCAACTGCTCTGTGGGCACCAGCCGCGGAATAATCGCGCTTTTAGCCGGGTTGAACAGCGTGCCGAACGCCGACATCACAAAGGCCAGCGCATAGACCAGCAGCAAATTGTGCGTCAAAAACGCCGGGATCAGGGCCAGCGCCAGCACGCCCCGCGTCACATCTGCGCCGAGCATCGTGCGGCGGCGGTCCCACCGATCCACGAACACCCCGGCCAACACGCCAAACAGCAGCCGGGGCAGGCTGAAAGCGATCATCAGCCCCGACACCGCTTGCGTGGTATCCGCCGCCTTGTTGGAGAACCCGCTAACCACTACCATCAGCGCCAGCAAGGCGAAATAATCGCCGATCTGCGAGACAATCTGCCCCAGCCACAAGTTGCGGAACCCCGCGTGTCGCAGCACGGTGAGAAACGTCGCCCGCGCCGCCGGTGGGTCGGTCGGTACCTCGCTAGGGGCGGGCGCTTCCGCCTGTTCGGGTGCCTCAATTTCCGTAACCGTTGTCATTGCGCGTACTACTCCTGTACAACAGCCGACTTCTATGACGAGGCTGCTGTGCTAAGACCATCTCTTCTACCGCTACTATACTATATACGGTTCATTATGGCGGTTGGGTTACGTTTTGCGGCAAGCAGCGCATCCCATCTGCTGACATACCAAGGATCGACTGATTCCCTCGCCCCCGCAGGAGAGAGGGTTAGGGTGAAAGGCGAACGCCGGCGCGGAGATCGGATTGCGGACCACTAAGTAGGTTGACATAATACAGAAGAATTATTACCCCTGCCGCGCCGCCCACCACGCGCGCAATCGCGCCAGTGCCACGCCCAGCAGGATCACGCCCAGCCCGCCTAACAGCACCACGCCGATCAGCTCCGCGCGCAGGCTCGTGGCGGGCGCAACGGCGCGCCCCGCGATAGCGGGGCCAAGCGTCGCGGCAGGGCCGGGGCCGACGAGGAGCAGCGCGGCGAGGGCCAGGCAGAGCGCGCCGGCCACCGCGTAGAGCAGGGTGATGGCGAGTTCGTTGCGCCGCCCGCGTGCCGTGCGGAGGCCGCTACGGGCTTGGCGGCGCAGGCCACGAGTCAGTGCGGCCCAGCGCGAACCTCTCGGCAGCAGGCCGGCGTGGCGGCGGCGACGGCGGGCTTTACGGTTCACCGCGCCCTATTTGCCCGGCTCAATGGCCGTGAAGTAGCGGCGCACCAAGTCTTTCATGCCGGCGGGAATATACGTCGTCTCCAGGTTCTTCTGCGCCGCCTGATTGTAGCTACCGTAGACCTGCTCATACGGCACATTGGCTGTCCCAGCGGCGGGATCCACATTGACTCCGGTGGTACCGGTCTCACCACTATTCGGCTTGGCCGTCAGGCCCACCGGCGTGCCTTGCGCGTTCAGCGTCGAGGGCGGCACAGCGACCGGCTCGGTATGGCCGTTACCCGCTTGGCTACCACCCACACCGGAACCCTGCCCTTGTCCCTGGCCTTGCCCTTGCCCTTGTCCCTGCCCTTGTCCCTGCCCTTGCCCTTGTCCCTGCCCTTGGCCCTGGCCGGGCATCACTACCGGCGTGCCGCCCCCTTGCCCCTGGACGATAACGGGGGTGCCGGTGCCGGGAGTGCCGCCGCTTGGTGGGGTGCCGGTGGCAACCACGACGGTGCCGCTGATCACCTGCGGCGTGGTGCCGGGCGGCAGCGTGCTAAACGCGACAGCGGTGCTGTTCAGCGGCGTACCGGCGGCTTGGGCAGTACCGGCTGCGCCGGGCGTACCGGCGCTGGGTGGCGGGGTCGGTACGCCGTTCGCCGTTTGTTGACCGGCGTTCGCCAGATTGCTTTTGCTTTGCTGGATCTGGCTTAAGGCTTGGTTCAGGTCGCGTTGGTCGGCTAGGCTCTGCCCGGTTTGGCCCACCTGGGCGCTCAAGTTGTCGAGCGCCTGCTGCATGGCCTGGGGATTGCCGCTCTCGACCGCTTTGGCTGCGTCTGCTAGCTTTTGCGCCAGCGCCGGGTCGTTGGGCGCGGCGGCTTTCGCTGCGTCACGCAGGCTTTGCGCCATACCCTGCCGCTCGGCGGGCGACATCTGCTGCGCCTCGGTCCCGGCTTGCTTAAGCGCAGCGGCGGCGGCTGTGCTGTCGTTACGCTGGAGGGCTTTGGCCGCCGCGCCCAGGGCGCCCTTGCTCTCGTCAAGGCTGCTGCCCAGCGCATCCAGCGCCGCTTTTTCTTCGGGGGCACGGGTGTCCAACTGCTTTTGCAGCGCCGCTTCCGCTGTCGACAGGCGTGCCATAGCCTCGTCGCGGCTTAGGTTGCCCGCTTGCAGATCGTGATGCAACTGGTCGAGTTCGGCCAGCAGCGCCTGGCGGGCCGGGTCACCCGCGCCGGCGCGGGCGGTGAGTTCCTGGCGCAACTGCTCAATCTTAGCAGCTTCGGCTTGCTGTTGCTGATGAACGGCATTCTGCGTGTCCCAATAGCTTTGCAGCGGGTTGGGAGCCAGCAACACTGCGCCGAACACTAGCGTTAGCAGCACTAGCGGCAACACCGCCCGTTGCCCCACGACTAGCGGTAGGCGCATTGGCAGCAGCGGCAATGCAGCGCTGAGGCGATCCGCTGCGTCCTGTAATTGCGCGGCTTGCAAATCCGATCCTGCGCCCGCAGAGTGCGGGCGGGCGTGCAGGTCTACGGCCGTGGCGATCCGCTCATCCAAGTCCAGCGCTTGGTCAGCGCGGCGGGCTAGCGGCCCTAGCGGACGCGGGCGGAGGGCGGCGAACCCCACCCAGGCTAGGATCGCCAGCACCACCAGCCCCGCCGCGAATCCCACGACCCCCAGCGGCGGCAGGATCGGCGTGACCCGCGCCGCCAGCGCTAACGCACTCGCGGCGACCAGCGCCGCCACCGCCGCCCACGGTGCGCCTTGCACCGCATCCTGCCGCCGCACCTGTCGCTCCACCGTCCGCAGCCCGCCCAGCAAGCGCGTATACGGCGTGGCGGGTGGCCCTGTCGCCGCCTGGGTGCGCGTCCGCCTATTCATCGGGCAGTATCTCGAACTGGGAGCCGCCGATCGGCGCTTCCGCCACCTGCTCCAGCGGAGGCGGCGTGGGCGGAGATACGCGAGCAACCGTCTCTGCTCTACTCCCGCTCAACCCCGGTGGCTGAGTAGGAGGGGGCTGCGTCCCCCGAAAGTCCGCTTCCGTAGGAGAGGGCTGTGTCCCCCGAAAGTCCGCCCCGCTATCAATGGGCATAATCCCCCCGCCCTGCGTAGGGGAGAGGTCGGGAGAGAGGGCGGCGGGGCCGGCGGCGAAGGCCGGCAAATCCGCCGGCGCCGCGCCGGCTAGGGGTGAGGCAACGCGACGGCGCACCGGCGGCAACACTCGCACGCTCAACGCCAACAACAGTCCACTGCCCAGCAGCGCCAACACGCAGAACACCAGCCAGGATTGCGGCAACCACAGCGTCTGCCCATTGACCAGCGTCGTGTCGGTGAACCAAAGGATGCCCTTACCCTGGCGCACATAGATCTCGCTGATGCCCATTGCAAAAATCGGGTTGGTGGAGAAGATGAAGCCGGAGAAGTAAACATAGAGTGGATCGGCGTGGAAGCCATTGCCGCTGCGGCCGGCGGCGCTACTAAGCAGCACGCTAATGATCGTCCAAATGAACGGCAGCCCGGCTAGCGTCAGCAGCAGTGATCCATAGGCCAGCACGGTCGAAGCCGCCGTGCTTCGCATCAGGCTCGACCAGAAGATGCCGACGCTGCCGAAGAGTAAGGCCGCGCAGACCAGCACCAGCAACGAACAGATCACTTCTTCCGGGGCCACGCCGCCGATCATAAAGGCCAAGCTCTCAAACGGGGCCACCGCCAGGATCAGCACCAGCAGGAAGGCCAGCGCCGCACCCATTTTGCCCAGCACAATCGCCCGCGGCTTGAGCAGCGTGGTCATCAGCAGGTCGAACGTTTGCCGCTCACGCTCGCCACTGATCGTGCCCGCCGTGACCGCCGGAGCCAGGAAGATCACCAGCAGCGTCTCGAAGACAACGATAGCATTCAGCAGATCGCGGCCCACCTGCTGGTCATAAGGGCCACGGCTTTGGGCGGTCGAATAGATCAGCCAATAGAACAGGAAGGCGAACATTGCTAACAGGCTCAGGTAGATCGTAAGCAGCACAATCGAACGCCCGCTCCGCATCCGCCCGCGCAACTCTTTGCTGATCATCGGATTCGCCCCAGCCCACTGGCCCAGGCGTGCCGCTAGGGTACTCATCGGCGTTGCTTTCTCCCGGTAATGCTTGTCTTGCTCTTATCTGGCTATACTATAACATACTTGACAACGGCGAAAAGCTACAGTATAATCACATCAATCCCCCGGTATGCCTTCGGGTACCCGGTGCGAAGCCGCCTTCGGGCGGCTTCTGCGTTTTCAGGAGCAAGCGATGCGAACTAACGTTTACGTTGATGCTTTCAACCTCTACTACGGCTGTCTTAAAGGTACACCTTATCGCTGGCTTAACCTCGAAGCCTTGTGCCGGATTATGATTCCCCAAGATCCCATCCAGCAGGTTAAGTATTTCACCGCCCGTATTACCCCGCGCTTGAACAATCCTGGTCAAGCCGTGAGCCAGGAGACTTACTTACGAGCGCTAGGCACTCTGCCAAAAGTATCCATTACCTATGGGCATTACCTCTCACATACTGTTAAGATGCCATTGGCACATCCACCCTCCGGCGGACCCTTTATGGCCCAGGTCATCAAAACCGAAGAAAAAGGCTCAGATGTTAATCTCGCTTCTCATCTCCTCATGGATGCTTGTCGTAACGCCTTCGACACGGCGGTTGTGATCAGCAACGACTCGGATTTGCTTGAACCGATACGCTTGGTGTATGCAGAGTTTGGTAAGCCAGTCGGCGTACTCAATCCCCAGCCACACCCTAGCGTGCAATTACAACGGCAGGCACAATTCTTCAAGCAAATTCAACCCCGTGCCTTGCGCCGCAGCCTGTTCCCTGCTACACTAACCGACGCGAACGGCTCCTTCACCAAGCCGGTCGGCTGGTAAGCCCCTACTGCACCAACCCCCGCGTCGTCCGCAGGAAAATATCTTCTAGGTCGCTGACTTCTTCGTGGAAGGCGTAGACCGGGATTTCGTGGCGCACCAACAGCGTCAGCATCGCGCCTTGCAGCCGTTCATCGCCCATAACGCGGGCGCGCAACAGGCCGGGACCGTCGGGGATCGGCGCGGGCGGGGCACCGGCGGGCGCGGGCAGTGGGGGCGGGCTGCCTGCGGCCTGGAGCGGCAGCCAGGTCACCTCTTGCACGCCGGGCACCGTTCGCAACACCTCCATCCCTTGCGCGCCGCGCCCCAGCACGCGCACCTGAATGATGCGCGCCGGCTGCATCCGCCGCATAATCTCGTCAATGGAACCGCTAACCAACAACCGCCCACGCTCCACGATGCCGACATGGGTGCAGACCTCGGCTAGCTCAGTCAGGATATGTGATGAGATCAGCACCGTTTTACCCAATTGGCGCAGCTCTTTGAGTAGTTCGCGCAGTTCGATGCGCGCGCGCGGGTCAAGACCTGATGCCGGCTCGTCGAGGATCAGCAGGGCCGGGTTATGGACCAGCGTGCGGGCCAGGCCGAGGCGCTGCTTCATGCCGCGCGACAGCGCATCCACATAAGCATCGCGCTTAGCTTCCAACCCGACCAGCGTCAGTAGGTCGGTGACCATCGCCGCCCGCGCGGTGGGTGGCACCTTATACGCTCCGGCGAAGAAATCTAGGTACTCCCAAACACGCATATCGTTATATACGCCGAAAAAGTCGGGCATATAGCCGATCTGGGCGCGTACCGCGTCGGGGTCGGTCGAAAGGCACGCGCCGCCGACCCAGGCATCGCCCGTCGTCGGCGCGAGTAGTGTGGACAAGATCCGCATCGTGGTCGTCTTGCCCGCGCCGTTCGGCCCGATGAAGCCGAAAATCGCCTCCGGCTCAATGTCCAGATTCAGATTGTCGAGCGCGACAAACTTGCCGTAGCTTTTGCTCAGATTGCGGATGCTGACCAGAGGCGTACCCATTAGCGCCGGCCTTCCACGCTGATGTCGAAGCGCTTGAAATGGACATAGGCCGCCCCGCCGCCGGGGAGCAGCAGTCGCAACCGCAACAAGCCTTCCTTGCTTACATACGTGGCTGGTGCCGCCAGGTTGCCCTTAAAGGTCGACTGATCGCCGATGGGCGCGCCATTGGTGTCCTGAGCAGCCTCCCAACCGGCTTTGTCCCAATTATAGGCTTCTAGCCGGAAGTTCGCCCTACCGTATTGGGGCGTAATGTCGTAGTCCAGGCCCAACTGGTCTATCATCAGACCGAGGGGTAGATGATACTGGAACACGTTGTCGGATGAGAGTTCCAGATCGTTGATGTTGCGATTAGCACCCTGTGGTTGGCCGTTAGCATTGACCAGGGTGCGCGGCAGCAAGTTCGGCCCCAACAGCACACGCCCCTGGCCCGTGTCGAGCGGCAGGCGAGTCGTCACCAGCACTAGGTCGTCGCGCACCGGATTCTGACCGGGAACCTGCACCGTCAGCGGCACAGTATCGGCCCAGCCCAACACAGTTACCGCGAGATCGGGATTAGCGGTGAGGCCCGTCGTCAGCAGTGCGGCTTTGCGGGCGCGCAGACGGTCGGCGGCTCCGTTGGGCGGCGGGTAGCTTTGCGTCTGAAAGCCGGGTAGCAACTGAGTCAGTAGGCGATCCAGGTTATGCCCGCTGCTGCCGCTGCCGACCGTGGCAATTTGCAGGTTGGCTCCCGCCCCCGGCGCAAGGGTGCCCAGCAGACGTGCTTCGTCGCCTAACACCACCGCCACGTCGTGCAGCGGGGCGTTGCCGATGTTGGTGATGCGCCCGCTCACTGTGCCGTTGCTCAATTGCAAGTGCCCGCTAAACGGCGCGGCGGCTGGGAGACTCGTCTCGGCCAGGAATCCGCGTAGGGCCCAGGTATCAACCTGTAAGCTACGCACCGCGCTGGGCCGCCCGGTGTAGAGCCGCGCCGCTCCATTTGCATTGCCTTGGGTGTTGATTTCCGATAGGAGCGCCGCCGTGTCCCATTCGAGATCGTATGACTGGCGGCTGGGCGAGAATAGCCCGGCGAAGCTGCTGACCGTCGCGACCGGCGCACCGGGATAGGTTTGCACCACGGTGCCGGTGGTCAGGCGCAGGGTGTTGCCTTTGCTCCCGTAGCCTAGCGCATAGGCCAGCCCGGCAAA
>JBBRPH010000031.1:0-60141 GCA_038228295.1 Chloroflexia bacterium
GGTTATCAAACACGAACTCAGTAGTCGGTTATTCTGCGTGGCCCGAGAACCACATTGTCCGCACGGTCCCGCTAATCATTCCGGTCTAATAGCATATTGGGGCAAAATCTACGACCATTTGGGCGGCGTTGTTGAGGCCCGCTAAAGCAGTGGCGTGGTCGTGGGCGTGGATGGGTGGGGCGGGGGGCGGGAGCCGAGAAAAGCGGCGCACACAACAGGGCCGGAGCAAATCGCCCCGACCCTGTTGTGTTCTACTGTGACGCGCGGCTGGCCTTATGGTTTACGGGCGGAAAAGCAGACGGGTGGGCGTGCTGCCCACGTTGCCGCTGATCACACCGTTGGTCGCATTGTTGATCAGCCAACTGACAACGGGGGACGATGCGG
Organism: Chloroflexia bacterium; assembly: GCA_038228295.1. GTDB lineage: Bacteria > Chloroflexota > Chloroflexia > QHBQ01 > JAICKM01 > JAICKM01. Next base: position 385 of record JBBRPH010000031.1, read on the forward strand.
CATCGCCATAGGTGCTTTTGTAGAGGGCCGCCGCGCCGACGACGTGCGGAGTCGCCATCGAAGTGCCGCTGATCGTGTTGGTGCCGGAGTTCAGCCAGGAGGACTTGATGGCTACACCGGGAGCATAGCCGTCTACACATGAGCCATAGTTGGAGAACGAGGCTTTGGCATCGTTGCGGTCCGAAGCGGCGGTGGTGAACGTGCCGGCGGCGCTGGCTGGGGAGACGTTGCAGGCATCCTGGTTTTCGTTGCCGGCAGCCACGGCATTGCTGCACTGTGCGCTACAGCAACCCACCGCGTAAGTGTACCGCCATTATAAAGCAGTGGTGGTGACAAATGGGCTGACAAATAGAGGTAGACTTTGGTAAGATAGCACACCCCTTCCGAAAGGCGGCGGGGCAGAGTGGCACTCAGTCGGGGCGACGCTCGGCGCGGTGGGCACGCCAAGCAGCAATGGCCTCTTGCTGGGTCGCGCCAGGGTGGGCCCGAAAGTAGGCGCGGATATAGCGGTTGTACTCAAACTGCGGGGCGATAGGAGTTGTGCCCGGCGGCGTGGCCTGGGCGGTTTGCCAGACGGTCAAGGCTTCGCCCAACGTATGACCCACGCCTTCGCGGATGAAGGCGCGCAACGGCCCGTTGAAGTGGAAGCCGGGGCCAAGTTCGTGCTGGAAAAAGGCCCGCAACGCTTGGTTGCACGACCAGCCCACGCCAATTACCGTATCGCGGTGCAACTCGGCGGGTAGCGCAGTAGCGCGTGTTTTTGGGAGCGGATCCGGCAGCTCAGGTAGTGGCTCACCTCGCAGATAGGCGGCAACGCGGGCGGCGAGATCGGTTTTCGCGCCGCCGGTCGGCAGCTCTTGCATCCGGCAAAAGGCGATTAGTTCGTCCCGCAGCCAGTAGAAGCTCTCGAAATCTTCGGCGGGGGTGGCGGCGGTCAGGAGGGGGCGGGCGGCAGGTGGGGTCATGGTGTGAGATCGCCGGCATGATCCGCAAGGATATAACGCATAACGTGCTGGGTGGCGGTGGGGGGGGCCAGCAGGGCGGTGCGCGCCGGGCCGAACTCGCGGGCCAGCGTGGCGACAAAAGCCAGCGCGTCCGGGGTCAGCACTTCGGCATAGGCGGGGCTGACAGGCCCGGTGATCTGGAGCCGATCCCCCGCCTGGCGTGTGGTTGGTGTGATCATGCGCTTTCCTCTCATTGGGTTGTCAAACACGAACACCCTATTTGATTACGGGTGCCGGACGCACCCCATTGTCCGCCCGGTCGGCCCGCTAATTCGGCAATTATAGCATAGCGGGGTGAAAGTGCATACCAACGTGTTCTTGGCGGCTGTGGGGTGAATTATGCGCGGTGGGGGGGCCGCCGGGCGCTAGGCCAGCCGCCGGCTGTCCTTGTAGGGAAAGATGTCGATCACTTCGCCGGCGCGGTGGCGGGCTTGCAGGCTCTGCCAGAAGGCGACTCCGAACAGGTCGCCGTGGGCGGCGGTGAAGATCGGGCGCAGGGTGGCCGGCAGGCCCAGGAAGGTCACCATTTCGGCGGGGAACACGTCGTATTCGCCGACAAAGGCCGGCTCGGCGGTCAGGTCGTCGCCCTCGTCGCTGGGCAATTCGCGGAACAGGCAGTCGGTGAGCAGGCAGAGTTCGTCGTAGTCGTAGAAGACGACGCGCCCGTGGCGGGTCACGCCGAAGTTTTTGAGCAGGATGTCGCCGGGGAAGATATTGGTCACGGCCAAATCTTTGATGCACTGGCCGTAATCCAGCACCGTCTCGGCGGCGCGGGCCGGGTCGGCGCTCTGGAAATAGAGGTTGAGCGGCGTGATGCGGCGTTCGGTGTAGAGATGCTTGATGACCACCGTTTCGCCGTCGAGCGACACCGTATTGGCGGCTACCTCCAGCAGTTCGGCCAGCAGTTCGGGCGCGAAGCGGGCGCGGGCAAAGCGCAGATGCTCAAACTCTTGCGCGTCTACCAGCCGGCCGCCCCGGTCGTGGCGAAACACCAAGTTGTAGCGGTTCTTTACCTCGCGCCGGGTGGTCGTCTTGGGGTAATCGAAGCTGTCCTTGATGATCTTGAACACCACGTCATACGAGAGCAGCGTGAAGACGACCATAACCATGCCCCGTTCGCCGGGCGCGCGCACAAACGGATCGTCCGACGCGGCCAGGTGGCGTAAGAGGTCGCGGTAGAGTTCGGTCTTGCCGTGCTTGTTGTAGCCGATGGAGGTGTAGAGTTCCGCGATAGGCTTGCGCGGTAGGATCGATTTGAGGAAGCGCACCAGGGCGTGCGGTGTGTCTACCTCGACATGAAAGTAGGAGCGGGCAAAGCTAAACACCATGCTTACTTCGTCGGGCGTGTGCAGCACCGCGTCCACGCGCGCGCCTTGCCCATCGTTGACGAAGGCTAGCAGCAGCGGGATGGCCGCGTGGGCGATACGGATACGGCCCACCAAATACGCGCCTTTGCCGCGATAAAAGACCGGGGTTGCCATTTCGATAGCCTCGATAGCGGGCGGGCGGCCCGTGTCGGCCAAATAGCGGTCAATCGCGGCGGCTGTGCAGGCCACGTTGCGGGCGAAGGTCGCGGCATCGCCGGCGAAGCGATAGTCGGCCAAGATTGTGCCGATCAGCGCAGCGGTGTCGGCCGCCCCCTCGTAACGCCGGTAAACCGGCGCATCGTCGTCACTGATGGGGGGTTCATTGGCTGCGCCCACGTATTCAATGTCGGGGTCCATCGGATGGGTTGCCAGCACGCGCATGGTCACCGAGTTGTAGAAGCTCTCAGCGATATCGCAGTCGGATCGCCCGGCGATGGCGTTGGTGTAAATCGCTTTCACTGTGCGCCAAAAAGGGCGGTCGGCGGCACGCTCGGCCAAGCGTGCCCGCAACCCGGCGACAGCGGTATCCACCTGGTCCTTGTAGAGGTCCAGCCGTTCTTCGGCATCCTGGTGGACATGGGGCCAGTCGCACGCGGCAAAGCGCGCCCGCGCGCGCTGGGTGATGGCCTGGAAGGTGTCGTGATAGGTGCGGAAAGCCGCGTAGACGGTCGCGGCGGTGTCGTGCGCCAGGGGATCGGGACCGTCGCTCATGGGGAGCCACCTTTCTGCCAATTTGGGCACGGACGACAGCCCGGCGGCCCGGAGATCTAGCGACTGTCCTACGCTACGCTTCGCTTTGCGGATAGACCCAGATCAGGGCGGCCACTTCTTCGCCGACCACCACCGGCTCCGGGTCGTCGTTCACTTGCACCGTGTAGGTGTGGTTGAACTTGAGGACGAGGTTGACGTGCAGCCGCACCGCAGGCACCAGGCCGTTGCTTTGCAGAAAGGCCAGCAGTTGCGGGTCCACTTCGGCTTCTTCGGAGATGCGCTCGATGAACAAGTCGTCGCCGGGCGCGGCATCGGCCAGCACGAGGCGGTTGCGCGGGGCGCGGGCGGCCAGGCCGGGGATGGGGTTACCGTGTGGGCAGCAGGTGGGATTGTGCAATAGAGCGATCACGCGGTCTTCCATGCGCGTGCTGAAGCCCTGCTCCATGCGGACGGCCTCGCCGTGCGCTTCGTGCCATTGCAAGCCCATGATGTCGGTCAGGAAGCGCTCGATCAGCCGGTGGCGGCGGATCATAATGCGAGCAATATCGAGGCCGCGCCGGGTGAACAGCACCTCTTTATGCGGTGACAGCACGATCAGCCCGGCGGCCACCATGCGTTGCAGCGTCGCCGTGACGGTGGGCGGGGCCACACGCATCCTTTCGGCCAGCCGGATACCGATCACCGTCTTACCCTCGTCCTGCATACTGTAGACAGCTTCCAGATACTCCTGAATGGTGTGGCTAAGGTCGGCGGCGGCGGCATGAATCGCCGCGTCGTCCGATAGCGGCGTAGTGTACACCGCCGCCAAATCCGCCGCCGTCACCGCCTGCTCAGGGTTCTGAGTCTCTGATCGTGCCATAGGCGCAGTATACCAGATTTAGCCGGTGGAGGCACGGGCACGCCACCGATTGACAGCTACCGGGCGACATGGTACGATGGGGGTAGTGTGCCGATCCGGGTCCGGCTACTAGTGGAGTCGTTTTATGTATTATACTTCGATTAACCATTTTCTGGCGGTCCATGAAGCGGATCTGGTAGACATCATGGTGCGCGTCCAGGAGCGGGTCGGCGGCCACTATGCCCAGATGATGGCGGAAGAGCGGCGCGCCGGGGCGGCCGGCGATATGCAGTTTGCTATCAGCGTCTGGCGCACGCCGCAGATCGTCCGCGATGAGGCACGCACCATTGCCGAACAGACTGTTGCCGCCGGGGTGGACCTCACCGACCTGACCCGGCTAGTGGATATGCTACAAGCGGAGCTACAGGCGTTTATCACCGAACGGCTAATGGAGCAACCCGACTTGGCCGCTGAAATCCTGCGCTTGATGCGTTACAGCAGCAACAATTATCGCAGTGGCGTGACTGAGGTCAAGATCGACACAGCGATCCGCCGCATCAGCCCGCCCTGAGCGCCGCCGCCGCGGTCCCACAAGACGACCCCCTCGGCAATCAGGAGGAGACCCTACTCATGCCGCTTCGACTTGGCCCCACTCTGCCCCTGGTGTTAGCGTTAATGTTGACCGCCCTGCCGGGCCTAGCCGCGCCCATTGCCGAGCAGCCCGGCTACGGCGGGCACACGCCGCGCTTCACCCCGATCACCAACCCGGATTATAGCCCGTCGCTGCCGCCGGTCGCACCCACCGGCAAAAGCCCCGCCGTCGCGCCGGTGTCGCTGTTCGGCATGAACCTCTACCTGACCGGGCTGGAACGCAGCAACGCGCAGGCGAGTACGTTGGGCACACTGGCCGCGCAGGCCGGGGTCAAGTGGTCGCGCGAGGAGTTGTCGTGGGCCAATTTGGAGCCGCAAGCCAAAGGTAGCTTTGCCTGGGCCACGTATGACACGCGCCTCGGCTACGATGCAACCAATGCTATTAACGTCGTAGGGATGCTACTGACCACGCCGAAATGGGCCTCAACCAACCCCGGCGCACCCGATTGGTACTGGTGGGAGCCGCGCAACCGCCAGGACTATTTCGACTTCGTGCGGGCGGCGGTGGGCCGCTGGAAGGGCCAGATCCATGTGTGGGAAATCTGGAACGAGCCGAATTACGCCGCCACCTGGAACTGCGTCAGCCCGTGCGACCACGCCGCCGATTACGCCGTACTGCTTCAGGGTGCGTATGCCACCATCAAGCAGGTGGACCCGACCGCCCGCGTGCTGATCGGCGGCCTCTATGTGCATGACACCGCCAACGAGGGCATGGCGTTCCTTAACCAGGTGGTCGCCGATTCGGGCGGCGCGATCAACTTTGACGCCCTATCGATTCACACCTATATGCCCGACCGTGTGCCCGAAGGAATGCGGCCCGACAGTGTAGTGCAAAACTTCCAGTACCGGCTCAACATGGTCAACGCCTGGATTGACGCGCACGGCGGGCACCCCAGCGAGATCTGGATCACCGAAGACGGGCGCAGCACCTGCAACGGCTGCCCCTACCCGTGGAGCGAGAGCGATCAGGCGTCCATGCTGGCGCGGATGTACGGCATTGCCGCCGCCACGCCGCGCGTCGCCCAGTTCGACTACTTCCAGTTCGAAGACAAGTTCAACACACCGAGCGATCTCTACGGCGCGATGTCCATTGTACGCGACGACCTGACGACCAAGCCCGCCTATAGTGCCTACAAGACCGCCGCCGCGCAACTCGACGGCGCGACCTTCAGCGGCACCGGCCCGGCCATGATCCCCGGCAACAATCCGCAACAACCCGATAGCTCCGACTTTACCGGCTTTGACTACCGCTTCACGCGCGGCAGCGCCGTCTTGCACATGGTCTGGCGGGTAAACGACACAGCGACCATCGCCTACCCGGCGGAGACCGCCCAGGTAGACGTGGTGAGTCGCGACGGTGCGGTCACCCGACTGACGGCGGCCGGCGGCATGGTAACACTGACCGTCGGCCCCGGTCCAGTCTATGTCGTCAACGTCAGTTGCAGCGCCCGCTTTAACGATGTCTGCCCCGACTACTGGGCATATACGCCCATCGAGTACCTGGCGAGCCACGGCATCGTGAGCGGCTATAACGACGGCACCTTCCGCCCTGCCGGCACCGCCACGCGCGCCCAGTTTGCCAAAATGATCGTCACGGCGCGCGGCTGGGCCATCGTCAACCCGGCCACACCCAGCTTCAGCGATGTACCCACCGGCAGCACCTTTTACGGCGCGGTTGAGACGGCCAAAGCGCACGGCAGCATTAGCGGCTACAACGACGGCACCTTTCAGCCCGGCAACCCCGTATCACGCGGCCAGATCAGCAAGATGATCGTGAGCGCGTTTGCCTGGGCCGTCGTCAACCCGGCCACGCCCAGCTTCAGCGATGTGCCGGCGGGCAGCACCTTCTATGGAGCTATCGAGACGGCCAAAGTCCACGCTGTGATCAGCGGCTATAGCGACGGCACCTTCCGCCCCACCGGCAGCGCCACGCGCGCCCAACTGAGCAAGATGCTCTACCAGAGCCTGATCCAGTAGAGGTCTAAGCTACTACACAACTATTCGGTAAGGCTAGCTTAGGACCATTAGGTTAGCTGTATAGTACTTTTGGGCTAGGGCAATTGGCCTTTGCGGGAGCCGCGTGTCAGTGCTTTTGTCAGTAAACCCGTGCTATGATAGTAGCAAGTTGTCCCCTAATGAGTATGTAATAGAATCCGCTGTAGCACGACGATCCAGGCGCGAATCGTCCTGTGACAGTCGACTCGTTTACTCAGGCGAAATACGCCGGGCCGTCGGCATGGGGTAACTGCCCGCAGCGCGGGCTGAGGATGGGTTTATTAGTGATGGAAGGACGAAAAACAGCAATGCGTAAACTAGCTCACTTCGCCGCCGGACTGGCCGCCCTGGCACTCGCAGTCACAGCGTATGCCCCCAACGCCTTTGCCGCCCAGCCCGATGCGACGCAAGGCAATGCGTTCCATGCAATCAATCCGGCCGGCACCGACAGCGTAGCCGGCAAAGGCGGCCCCGCCACCGATCGACCGGTCGCGACCAGTAATCTGGTCTACCACAGCGGCGGCTCAGTGCAAGTCGGCACCCATCACACCTACGCCATCTACTGGGGCACCAGCTTCAGCACCAACTACAAGAGCCTCATCAACGGTTACTTCGCCAACGTCGCCGCCGACAGCGGCCGCACCAGCAACGTCTACTACAGCGATACCCAGTATTACCAGATCATCGGCGGCGTGAAAAGCTACGTCAGCTATAGCGAGCAGTTCAATGGAGCGTGGAGTGATACGGTGCTGCCGGGCAGTGGCTGCGCATCCACCGCCGGCGGGTCGCTCTGCTTGAACGATACCCAGGTGCAGGCCGAAGTCACCAAGGCGATCAACGTCAACGGCTGGCCGCGTGGGCTGGGCAACGAATACTTCGTCTTCCTCGGCAACAATATCAGCACCTGCTACAATAGCAGCAGCTGCGCCTTCACCGCCTTCTGCGCCTACCACTCGAACTACGGCAGCGGTGCCGGCAATACGCTGTACGCCAATATGCCGTACACCGGCCACAACCTGAGCGCGTGCAGCGGAGCCAACGGCTCGCCGAACGCCGATGCCGGAGCGGATGCCACGATCAGCGTAACCTCGCACGAGGCGAACGAAACCATCACCGACGGCCTCGGCAACGCCTGGTATGATCGCAGCGGCAACGAGAACGGCGACAAGTGCGCCTACAACTACGGTACCCGCCTGGGCACTATCAACGGCGGCGACTACAACCAGAACATTGGTAGCGGCCATTACGAACTCCAGCAGGAATGGAGCAACTATAGCAGCCGCTGCGTCTTAACCGGCAAGTAAGCCCCTCAGTGGGTCGCGCACGCCCCGCCGGTCCTACTGGCGGGGCGTTGCTTTGTGTGCTAAGATAAGGTCCAGACGATCAAATCGGAATGGATCCTAGCGCTAGAGGAGCAAACCCTGATGCGAAAGGCGATATTAGCAGTAGTAGTCGCGTTACTAGCCCTGGCCGCAGTCGGGCGCGTGGCGGCGCAAGGTGGGCTGTCGCAGGCTGACCTGCTGGAACAAAACGGGGCAGGCGAAAGCGGCAAGGTGGTGCTAACCAGCAGCGGTGCAAACAGCACCCAGGTGGAGATCACGCTCACCGGCGCGACGGCAGGCAAAACGCAGCCCGCCCATGTCCACGCCGGCTCCTGCGCCGCGCTGAACCCCACCCCGGCCTATCCGCTAAATGATGTGGTGGACGGGCACTCGATCACCGTGTTGAAGCTGCCGATCACGGATCTGCTCGGCGGGCACTATGCGGTAAATGTCCACGCCTCGGCGGCGGCTATCGGCACCTACGTGGCCTGCGGCGATCTGACCGCACTGATGAACAGTGGCGGCCTCAATCCGGGCGCAGGCGGCGCGGGCGGCACACTACCGGCTGCGGGGCTGCCCTTTACGCTGCCGTTGGCCGCGCTATGTATGGGCGGCGCGGCGGCGCTGCTGATGCTAGGGCGCCGGCTGCACCGCCCATCCTAACCCCTACCCCCCTGCCCTAGGAAGGGAGAGCGGACGGTTAGATTACTATCCGCTCCCTGTCGTAGAGAGCAGAGTACATCTAGCGCCCCTCCCTTCCTAGGGCAGCGGCGGGGTGCGGTTCTAGAAGGAGCTATCGCTGTGACCCCCACCAATCCCGCCGCCGAGGCAACGCACCTGTTCGACCCCTGGACGCACGAATATGCCCTGTTGGGCCTGCGGATCGAGCGCTTGGCTCCAGGCACAGTGGATGCCTGGATCGGCCCGCCGAGTTGGCGGGCAATGGTCGAGGCCGAGCCGGTTCCCACCCCGCCCGATCTGCGCCAGGCCGCTGAAGTGTTGGCTGAGATGCTGCCGTCTATGGACTATGCCCCGGCTCGCGCCGCGTACCTGGGCCGGCAAATTCGTGCGCTGGGCGCGCAGACGCGCGTACTGGCCGGCGAGACGCTGCCGCTGGTTGAGCAGGCTGAACTCTACTTCGACATCCAGCCGGAACGGGTGCCCGAAGAAACGCTGGCCGCCGCGCACGCCGAGTTGGAACGCCTGTTGCCGGGTGATGGTTTGCTGGTCGAGCGCTGGGCGGCTTGGCGCACGCGCTTCCAGGCCACGCCGGAGCGGGTGCTGCCGCTCCTCGACCGCATCGCCGCCGAAGTACGTGCGCGCACCGTTGCCCACCTGCCGCTGCCCGAAAGCGAGGGCATTACGCTGGCGTTGGTGCGCGATCAGCCGTGGGGCGCCTATAACTGGTATCAGGGGCAGGCCCATTCGCTAATCGAGATCAACACTGACCTACCGATGCAGGCTAACGGGCTGGTGGACTACTTAGCACACGAAAGCTATCCCGGCCACCACACCGAACACGCGCTACGCGAAACGCTACAGTACCAGGGCCAGGGCCAGGGCGAATACGCGATCCAGCTGATCAATACGCCGGAGAGCTTGATCTCGGAGGCTATCGCTACCTCGGCCCGCAGCCTGATCTTTCCCGACGACAGCGATCTCGCCTGGACGGCTGCCGAGATCTTGCCGCCGCTGGGCATGAGCATGGATACCGCGCTGGCCGCACAGATTCGGCGGGCGGCCCAACCTTTAGAGGCCGTCAGCGGCAACGCCGCCTTCCTGTTGCACGCCGACGGCCGGCCGGTCGGTGAGGTCGCCGCTTACTTGGAACGCTGGGCACTGCGGCGCCCCGACGAAGCCCTGCACAGCCTACGCTTTCTGCAATCGCCGCTCTGGCGCGTCTACACCTTCACCTACTACTACGGCCGCCGCCTCTTTGCCCCCTTACTAGCCGGCGCCGACCCCTGGCCTAACTTCCGCCGCCTGCTGACCACACCGGTGGTAGCGAGCTTGCTGCGGAAGCGTGAAGCATAAAACGTAATGCGTAATATACATGAATATGTATGGCTAATGCTCCGCATATTATAGTGCATGCATTACGTTTCACGCTTTAACCACTCCCCACTCTGCTTTCGGCAGCCAAAGCACCGGCAGTTGTGCGCGGAGCAGCGGCTTGATCGCCAACGCCAGCAGCGGATCGATCAGGAAGTCGGGGCCGGGCGCGTTCCAGGCGTGCAAGAGCGCGTCAATGCGCTGGTCGAGCGCCTCCTCAAACACCGCCCGCACGCTGCGCCCGCCGGCATCAGGCCGGCTGCTGGGCAGATCGGCCAGCCGCTCATAGGCCGAGAGGTCGGCGGCCAGGGCGGCATCCGCGTCCGGCTGGTAGTAGGCAGCGGCATGAGGCGACGGATAGGCGATGCCCAGCACCTGTTGGGCAGTGGCTTGGGCGTCAGCAGCCCCGCGCCGAAAATCGTACTCGCGGAAGCGGCGGTCAAGAAAAGCCGCCAGCGCGTGCAGATGATTGCCACGCAAAATCGGATCACCGGGGCGCGGCATCACCAGAGCCACGCGGCCTAACACTTCCACCGGGGCGGGGTCCACACCGGGCAAGTCGCGGGCCAGACCGCCGGGCACGGGTGGGGCGGCAGCCGCGACCCTATCGGCACCGGTGGCCCCTGTCGGCACCGAGGTCATGACGCGGTGCAACACCTCGTGCTCGAATTGCAGCGCGGTGCTTTCGTTGACCAGCGCCGTCAACAAGTTGCCCGCTACAGAGAACAGGTTGGGACGGGTCGCATGGCGATCAATGGAGGGGGCCGCATTGCGCCAGGGGTTGATCACGATCACCACGCGATTCGCCAGGTTGGTGGGGCCGGCCAGCCACAGCGCTAAGTCAATGGGCAAGTTGTTGAACGTACCGCCGTCGTAATACCAGAAGCGAGCGCTGCCGCTGAACGTGGGCGACTGAATATAGTGATCCGGGTTGGTCGCCTCGCGCGTGAGCGGCACCAGTGGGAAGACGAACGGAATGGCGGCTGAAGCGCGCGCCACGTCGACCAGGGTCTGCCACAGGGGATCGGTCGGGGCGAGGTTCGACCCCAGATGGAACGTTTGCTGCTCGGAGTTCCGCAACTGGGCGAACGTTTCGGGCCGCCCGGCCGCTTGCTCCGGCACCCGCGACAGATACTGGAGCGCCATCACGTTAGTCAGGGTCATCGCCACGGTCAGGGTCGGCGCGCAGAGAGCCGACCGCTGTACCGGCGTACCCGGCGGCCAAGCCAATTCCCGGCCGGCGATCTCTACCAGCGGCCGGCCACTCAACAACGACAGTCCCTCGCCCGGCGGCACGGTGGGGGCCAGCAGATCCACCATATCCACCGCTTCGACCCAGGCATGATGCAGCGAGGTCATGCCGTTGCGGTAAAGCAGGCTATGGGCGATCAAGGCCGCTGTGGTCGCCCCCGCCGATGCCCCGGTAATGATGTCAATCTCATAGCGATCACTCACCGTCGCCAGCGCCGCCAGCAACTCATCAAGTGCGCCCGCGATATATGAGCCGAGCGATACGCCGCCGCTCAGGACCAACGCCACCTGCGTCTTTGCCATAGCTACCGCCTCCTTGTTGTGTTCGGCTGTACCCCGGCCGGTTGTGTCGCCCCCCGGCCCTCGCTAATTATAGGCCGTAATCAAGCGGCACGTTACGCGATCTTATGTCTGCGCTGAAAACCAGTTGCGTGATCCTGCGTGTCCTTCGTAACTAAATCACGCGCATTCTGCGTCGTTCCGCGCACATCATAGCAGGCGCACACGTATGGTCTCCTTCTTGCTATGCCTACAGACGAGTTCGCTGAGGAACAGCGAACGATTTTTGCGTGCGACAGGAGAGCCAGCCGTTGATTCAGATCGATACACCCATTACGCGACCTTTCACCCCACTCGGTTCAATCACTGCCGAGCGGCCGGCGGCCGGTGGACGCCAGTTAGCCGCAGCCCACCGGGTGGCCGACGGCACGCCGGCCACGCGCTCACTGTACACACGACTGGCGGCGGCGGCGCGCTTCCTAGCCGCCGTTCACGCGGCCGTGCGTGGCACTGAGCCGGCGACCCGCCCGCCCGCACCCGGGGTGGACAGCTCAATACCGGGCGCGGAATGGCTGTTAGACAACTACTATATCATCGCCGAACAGATTGCCGAGATACGGGTAGACCTGCCGCGACGCTTCTACCGCGAACTGCCGAATCTGGCGAACGGCCCGTTGCAGAGCTATCCGCGCGTCTATGCGTTGGCGCGCGCATTAGTCGCCCAAACCGACAGCTTGCTTGATTTGGAGCGCATCAGCGCCTTTGTCGGCGCCTATCAGAGTGCCGTGCCGGCCGACTGCCCGCTGACCCTAGGCGAACTCTGGTCAGTGCCGATCATGCTGCGCCTGAGCCTGGTCGAAACACTGGCCCACGCGCTCAGCGCGGGCGCACGCCTGCGCGCCGGGGCGCTACGCGGCGACCACTGGGCGGATCGCCTACTGACCATCGCCGAAGAGCACAGCGGCCCGGTCACAGTGCCGGCGGCCCTGATCGCCGAAGGCGGGAGCAACGATCCGGCGTTTCTGGTGCGCCTCAACCTGCGCTTGCGTGACGGCGGCGCGGCGCTGGACCTGGTGCGCGTCTGGCTGGAGAGTCGCTTGCAGGCGGTCGGCAGCAACGCTGAAGAAGTGGTGCGTCTGGACCACCGCCGGCAGGCAGCGGTGATCGCTACCGTGGGCAACACTATCACCAGTATGCGCCGCGTAGCCGCCATTGATTGGCCGATCTTTGTCGAAAGCCTCAGCGCCACCGACGCGATCCTACACGACGATCCGGCCGGAGTCTATCCAACGATGGACTTTGCCACGCGCGACCGCTACCGACACCAGATCGAAAAGCTGGCGCGGCGCATCGGACAACCAGAGCCGTTAGTCACCGCAACTGTCATACACCTAGCACTCGCCGCTGGGCACGGACGTGCGAGGCACGTCGGCTATTACCTGATCGACGCGGGGCAGGCCGAGCTCGAAGCAGCCCTGGGCGTGCAACCACGCCTGCGCGACCGCTTGGGCCGCTGGGGCAAAGCGCATCCGGCAGGATTTTACCTGAGCCTGCTCGGTGGCGTGACGGCGGCCGGCGTAGCAGCGGCGACCCGGTTGGCGCAGCGCAGCGGCGGCCACGGCGGAGCACTAGTGGGTACGGCGATCCTCGCCGCCATGCCGGCCAGTAACCTTGCCACCAGCTTGGTCAACCACGTTCTGACCCTGGTGTTGCGCCCGCATGTGTTGCCTAAGCTAGACTTCACCGACGGCATCCCAGCAGATGCGCGGACATTTGTTGTTATCCCGATCCTGTTAGGCGATGAAGTGCAGTTGCGCGAGACGCTGGAACAGTTAGAGGTACGCTATCTGGCGAACCCCGATCTCCGGCTGCACTACGGCCTGTTGAGCGACTTTCCCGATGCGCCCAGTGCCGACCTGCCGGGCGAAGCCAATTTACTGCGCCAAGCGGAATCGGGTATCGCCGCGCTCAACACGCGCTATGGACGCAGCGACGGCTTCTACCTGTTCCACCGGCGGCGGCGCTTCAATCCGGCTGAAGGCGCACAGGGCGGCGTTTGGATGGGGTGGGAGCGTAAGCGCGGCAAATTGCTCACCTTCAACCGGCTCTTGCGCGGCACCGGCGGATCGGATTTTACCACGCGCATCGGCGACCCGGCAGTGTTGCCGGACGTGCGTTATGTGATCACGCTCGATGCCGATACGCAATTGCCGCCCGGCGCGGCGGCGCGGCTGGTCGGGACGCTCCATCACCCCCTGAACCGTGCGGAATTGGATGCCGACCGGCGGGTGGTACGCGGCTACGGCATCTTACAGCCGCGCATCGCGGGCACCGTTACGGGCGGCGCGCAGTCACCGTTTGCGCGTGTCTTCGGCGGGCATACCGGCGTAGATCCCTACACAACCGCCGTATCCGATGTCTACCAGGATCTGTTCCATACCGGCATTTACATCGGCAAGGGCATTTATGATGTGGAAGCATTCGAAGCGGCAGTAGACGGACGTTTCCCCGATAACACGCTCCTCAGCCATGACTTGTTGGAAGGCGCCTATGCCCGCGCCGGGTTGGTCAGCGACATCGCGCTGTATGAAGACCATCCTAGCCGCTATTCGGTCTACGCGCTGCGCCAGGATCGCTGGTTACGCGGTGACTGGCAGATCGCCCGCTGGCTGCTGCCGCAAGTACCTGACACAAAGGGTCGGCGCGTCCGCAACCCCTTGCCGCTAGCGGCACGTTGGCAGATTTTCGATAACCTACGCCGCAGCCTCGATCCGCCGGCCTCATTAGCCTTTCTGATCGCCGGGTGGAGCGTGTTACCGGGGTCGCCGGCTGCCTGGACTGCGGCGGCAACGCTAGTCCGTGCCTTCCCGCTGCTGACCCACCTGATCAACGGCCTGCCGCACAAACCAGCCGGTACCCCCTGGCGACGACACCTACGTTTCCTGCGCCACGAGACCGTGCTGAACGCTGTCCATATCGCGCTGACCACGACGCTGTTGCCCGATCAGGCGCTGGTCCACCTCCAGGCCATTGGGCGCGCCTGGGTCCGCATGGGCATCACGCATCGCCAGTTGCTGGCCTGGCAAACCGCCGCCGATGCTCACCGCAGCGTCGGTAATGAGCTACCGGACTATGTGCGGCGTATGGCCGGCGATAGTTGGGGGCTGGGCGTGGGCGTAGGGCTGCTGGCGGCGCTGCCGCGCCGGGTGCGCACCGCCGCTCCATTTATACTAGCCTGGGCCGCCGCCCCAATGGTCGCCTATTGGATCAGCCGGCGGCAGCGGGCAACCACCCGCCCGCTACGTAGCGACGAGCAAGCCGATCTGCGCCGCTGGGCGCGCGGTACCTGGCGCTATTTCGAGACGTTTGTCGGCCCCGCCGACGGCTGGCTGGCCCCCGACAACTACCAGGAAACGCCGAACGGCGTGTTGGCGCGTCGTACCTCGCCCACCAACCTCAGCCTATCGCTGCTGGCGACCCTCTCGGCGCGGCACTTCGGCTATCTCAGCCTCGGCGCGTGGGCCGCACGGCTTGACGCACAGCTCGGCGGCATGGAGCGGCTTGAGCGACTCCACGGCCACTTCTATAACTGGTACGACACAGCCGGCGGGGCGCCCCTGACCCCGCGCTACATTTCGACGGTGGACAGCGGCAACCTAGCGGGTCACTTGGTCGCGCTACGCCAGGGTTGCCTAGCCCGACTGGATGCACCATTGTTCGGTCCAGAGACCGTAGCGGGAGCAGCCGACACACTCACGGCGCTGGCGGCGGCCCTGGATGGCGCGGTGCAAGCCGGCGCACTTGCCGACGCGCCCGCAGCGCGGGCGCAGATTGCCGCCTTTCGCGCCACGCTCACGCCGGAGCCGGCGGATCTGCCTGCCTGGGTCCACCGCATCGCGGATTGGCACAGGCGCGCCGACGAGTTAGCGAGCGCGGCGACGGCGGTTAGCGGGGACAACGCGGCAACCACCGATCTGCGTTATTGGGCAGGTGCGCTGGTGACCCAGATCGCGGGTTACAGCGACGATTGCGCGGCATTACTACCGTGGGTCGGGCTGTTGGCCGATCCGCCGGAGGGCTTACAAGACTTAGCGCGCCGGCTGTTGGGCGAGGCGTTCGCCAGCGAACCGGCCTGGGTGGGACCGTTAGCGACCGATGCACCGCCGCCGATCTGGCCCCAGCCGTCGCCTGCCGGCAACCTGATCTGGTGCGCGCATCGTTTGCCCGCCATCCGCCGGATGCGCCAGGCCGTGCGGCGGCAGGAGTTGGACGCACCGGATGAGACGACAGCGCTGGCCTGGCTCGACCGGCTCCAGGAGAGTCTGACCGCCGCCTGGACGGCCAGCGAACAGCTAGCCACACGCATCCGTGACTTGGCGACGCGGGTCCACAGCCTGACCGTCGGCACCGATTTCGGCTTCCTCTACGACCCGCAGCGTAAGCTATTTGCCATCGGCTACAATGTCACCGAAGGCCGCCGCGATGCGTCCTACTATGACCTGCTGGCCTCGGAAGCACGGCTGGGCAGCTATGTCGCGGTAGCGCGTGGGGCAGTCAAACCGGAACACTGGTTCCAGTTAGGTCGCGCCCTGACGGCGGTGAGGGATGATCAGGCGCTGGTCTCTTGGACCGGCACCATGTTTGAGTACCTGATGCCCAACCTAGTCCTGCCGGTGTTCCCTGATACGCTGCTGGACCAAACGAGCCGCACGGTGGTGGCGACCCAGCAGGCCTATGGCAGGCGGCGCGGCGTACCGTGGGGCATCTCTGAGTCGGCGTATAACCGACGCGACGCGGGTCAGACCTACCAGTACCACGCCTTCGGCCTGCCGAGTCTGGGCCTCAAACGCGGCCTGGAGGACGATCTGGTGGTCGCCCCCTATGCCACGATGCTGGCCTTGAGCGTAGATGCGCCCGCCGCTGTCGCTAACCTACGGCGCTTGGCCGCTGCTGGGTTGGTCGGGCGCTACGGCTTCTACGATGCAATAGACTATACATCCGGGCGGAACGAGGCAGACCGCCTGGATCGCCCGACTTCCCCCCGTACAGAAGAAGGACGAGACGACAGGGATATCCCTCCTTTTCACAGGGGCGGGAGAGAGGGCCGTGCGGGCGCTCTCCCCATCCTTCGTAGGGGCGGAGTCGGAGGAGAGGTCAGCGGCGCTATTGTCCGCACCTATATGGTCCACCACGAAGGCATGAGCTTGCTGGCGCTAGATAACGCGCTGCACAACGACGCGCTGCCCGCGTTGTTCCAGGCCGAGCCGCAAATGCAAGCGGCGGATCTGCTGCTGCAAGAGCGCATTCCGCGTCAGACTCCGCTGACGCAGCCACCCGATGCCGCCGAGACGTTGGAACGGCCCGACCGCCAACCGAACACGCTGGATGCACCGGGCAACGAAGTGATCCGCTTCACGACTGCCACGACGCCGCAGCCGCTAGCCCATCTGCTGTCCAACGGCGAGTACACTGTTGTGCTGACTAACAGCGGAGGGGGCTACAGCCAGTGGCGACCTGCCGGGACGGATACGCCCCTCGCCGTCACGCGCCGGCGCGACGACGCAACGCGCGACAACTGGGGCTTGTTTTGCTACCTGCGCGACGTGCGCGAAGGGCTGCTCTGGTCAGCGGGTTATGCTCCAGTCGGCGGCAGGGTGACCGGCTATGGGGGTGAGTGGCTGCCGGGGTACGGCGCGTTCTGGCGGCGCGACGAGGATATTGAAACGCACACACAGGTGCTGGTCAGTCCCGACGATGATGTAGAGTTGCGCCATATCACACTGACCAATCGTTCAATGCGGCCGCGTGAAATCGAAGTGACCAGCTATGCCGAGATTGTACTGGCCCCTGTTGCCGCCGATCTGGCCCACCCGGCGTTCCAGAAGCTGTCCATTGAGACGGCCTTTGTGCCCGGCCCCGACGCATTGCTGGTGACGCGCCGCCCACGCAGTCCCGGCGAAAGCGTGCCCTGGTTGATGCACATCTTGAGCGTAGAAGGAGACAGCCGCGGCCCGCTGGAATATGAGACGGATCGCGCGCGCTTCCTCGGCCGTGGTCACGATCCTAGTGCGCCGGCAGCGCTGGCCCCCGGAGCCGCGCCGTTAAGCGGCACGGTCGGCGCAGTGCTGGACCCGATCATCAGCCTGCGTCGGCGGGTGCGTTTAGCCCCCGGCGAAGTCGCCCGCCTGACGTTCGCTATCGGGGTCGCCGAGACCCGTGAGGCCGCGCTGGGCCTGGCCGCCCGCTATGACAATGCAGCTAGCGACCGCCGGGCGATGCGCCTCGCCGCCACCTACAGTCGCATCCAGTTAGCGTCCCACGATTTGACCCCAGCGGCAGCGATGCGCGCTATTCGCTTGGCCGGGTGTGTCCTATTCCCCAGCTCCGCCTTGCGCCCGCCGGCCGACGTGCTGGCGCGCAACACGCTGGGCCAATCGGGCCTATGGGCCTACGGCATTTCCGGCGATTTACCGATTGTGCTACTGCGCCTGAGCGATCCGGCCCAATTGCCGCTGGTACGCGCCGTAGTACAGGCGCATAATTACTGGCGCGACCTCGGCCTGCGCGTGGATCTGGTCATCCTCAACGAATATAGCGAGGGCTATATGCAGCCGGTGCAAGACACCGTTCAGGCGGCGCTAGCACAAAGCCCTACGGCGGCCCGCCGCGATCAACCGGGCGGCATCTTCCTACTGCGAGCCGCCATCCTACCCGAAGCCGACCGCATCCTACTCTCCACTGCGGCGCGTGTGGTGCTGTTGGGCCGTCACGGCGGACTCAGCGCACAACTGCGCCGGACGGACCTCACTGCTCCGACGCCGGCCCTAAAGAGCACTGGGGAGAGCGGTTCCCCTACCGCCCGCCCAATCGGCCCGGCCGGGCCCCCGGTGCGTCTCGCCGCGCACGCCGACAGCCCGCCCGCCGAGGATCGAGATCCGCCCACGCCATACCTTTCAGAAGCAGCGGCGGAGCAGCCGGAGGCCGCTCTACAGTTTCCCAATGGGCGCGGCGCGTTCAGCACGGATGGGCGCGAATATGTGATCCAGTTGGGGGCGGGCGAGTGGACCCCCGCCCCGTGGGGCAATGTACTGGCGAACCCGCAGTTCGGCACGCTAGTGTCGGAGAGCGCAGTCGGCAGCACCTGGAGCGTCAACAGCCGCGAAAACCGCCTCACGCCCTGGTCAAACGATCCGGTGAGCGATCCGCCAAGCGACATCCTCTACCTGCGTGATGCGCCAAGCGGTGCCCTCTGGTCGCCTACGCCCCTGCCGCTGCGCGATGATGTGCCGTACACGGTACGCCACGGCCAGGGCTACACGGTCTATGAGCATACCGCGCAGGGCATCAGCAGCGCACTGACCCTGTTCGTGCCACCGGATATGCCGGTGCGGATCGCCCGGCTGGTGCTGCACAACCCCGGCCCTACGGCGCGGCGTATCCAGGTGACGCAGTATATCGAGTGGGTGTTGGGGGTGACACGCGACCCTTCCGCTCGCTTCGTGATCACGACGTGGGATGCAGCGAGCGGCGCTCTGCTGGCACGTAATCCCTACAACAATGAGTTCGCCGGGCGTATAGCTTTCCTGGCCGCGTTGACCACGCCGGGAGCCGACGGCCTCTCCTACAGCGCCGACCGGGCTACGTTCCTGGGACGCACTGGTACGCCAACAGCCCCCGCCGCGCTCACCGGCGATACGGGGCCGCTGGACGGGCGCAGCGGGGCCGGTCTGGACCCCTGCGCCGCGATCCAGGTATCGCTAGACCTACCGCCCGGCGCGACTAGCGAAGTCACTTTTGCACTGGGCGAAGTGGCCGACCAGACGGCTGTAGCCCTGCTGCTGACGGCGCTGCGTGTACCCGGCGCAGTGGAGGCCGCGCTGGAGGCGACACGGCGGGCGTGGGATGATCTGCTCGGCACCATACAGGTGACAACCCCCGATCCCGGCTTGGATCTGATGCTCAACCGCTGGTTACTCTACCAGACGCTGGTCTGCCGCGTCTGGGCACGCAGTGCGTTCTACCAGGGCGGCGGCGCGTATGGCTTCCGTGATCAGTTGCAGGATGTGATGGCGTTGGTCTATGCCGCGCCGGCGTTGGTGCGCGAACAGATCGTGCGTGCCGCCGGCCGGCAGTTCCCGGAAGGCGATGTGCAACACTGGTGGCACCCACCCACCGGGCGGGGCGTGCGAACGCGCTTCTCCGACGATCTACTATGGCTGCCGTTTGTCACTGCACATTATATCGAGTCAACCGGCGATTGGAGTGTGCTGGATAGCGTGCAGCCATTCCTCAGCGCGCCGCCGCTGAAGCCGGGCCAAGAAGATGCCTACCTACACCCTGACACCAGTTCCGAAAGCGCAACAGTTTATGATCATTGCGTGCGCGCGCTGCAACACGGTGATACACAGGGCGTGCATGGCCTGCCGCTGATGGGCGGCGGCGATTGGAACGACGGCATGAACCGCGTGGGCATCGAAGGGCGCGGCGAAAGTGTCTGGGTGGCCTGGTTCCTGGCCGCGACACTCGACCGCTGGGCCGGCATCGCAGATCACCGCGCCGACAGTGAGCGAGCAGCCTGGTGCCGCGCCGAACACGAGCGTCTGCGCGGGATCATGTCGGCGGCCGCCTGGGACGGCGCATGGTTCCGGCGCGCCTATATGGACGACGGCACGCCTTTGGGATCGCAAGCCGACGACGAGTGCCGCATCGATTCGATTGCCCAATCCTGGGCGGTGTTGTCGGGCATCGGTGATCCAGCGCAAGCCCGCCAGGCGATGGGCGCACTAGACGAGCAACTGATCCAACGCGACAGCGGCCTGGTGCTGCTGTTGACTCCGCCGTTCGATAGGGGCACGTTAGAGCCAGGCTACATCAAAGGCTATATCCCCGGTGTACGCGAAAACGGCGGCCAATATACCCATGCCGCGATTTGGGCGGGCTGGGCGTTCGCGGCCCTGCGCGACGGCGACCGCGCGCACGAGGTCTTCGCGTTGCTCAACCCGATCCGCCATGCTGCCGATGCGGCGGCGGTGGAACGCTACAAGGTGGAGCCGTATGTCATCGCCGCCGATGTCTATGCTCACCCGCAACACCTGGGACGCGGCGGCTGGACCTGGTATACCGGCTCGGCGGCCTGGATGTATCGCCTGGGCCTAGAGGCGATTCTCGGTATTCGCCGCACGGGCGATTCGCTTATCGTAGACCCAACGATTCCGGCGGCCTGGCCGGGCTTCCGCGTGGCCTATCGCCACGGCGCGGCGGCCTACATAATCCAGGTGGACAACGCCGCCGGGGTCGGTCACGGAGTCGTCGGTCAGACACTCGACGGTATCGCCCAACCTCTCGGCCCGATTCCGTTGAACTCTGCGCCGGGTGATCATGAGGTTGTGGTACGGCTCGGTGCCCAATGAGGCGCGATACATGAAACGTGATGAGTAGCGAATGAAGCAGGTATCTATCAAGCGAGTTGCCGAAGCGCTGCCGGCGGATGCCTCCCAGATCGGGGCCGAGGCAGGGCGGCTGGGCGAATTGGCGCGGGCGGGATTGCCGGTGGTGCCGAGCTTTTGGCTCACCGCCGCAGCCTACCGGCAGCACGTGGCACAAAGCGGCGTAGCCGGGGCGCTCGATGCAGCATACCGACCGTTAGCGGGTTACACGCGCACTGAGGGCACGCCGCACCAGTCCGCCGCCCTGCTAGATCGCTTGCGGCGGCGCATTGCCGTCGCACCGCTGCCGACAACCGTGGCCGCTGATTTAGCGAGCGCCTACCGGGAATTGGCCGCTGCTCTAGGAGCAACAACAGACGCAACAGACGACCCTTATCCGGCGGTGACTGTGCAACGGGTGCCGCTGGGGACCGGCGCGGCGGCTTCCATCCCGTCGCCCACGACGATCGCGGGCAGCGAAGCGCTGGCTGATGCCGTGCGCGACTGCTGGGCGGATTTGTGGAGCGCAGCGGCCGTGGGCGGGCGAGGGGAACATGAACCATCGCCCGCCGCAGTAGCCTGTGCGGTGCGCGTGCAACGGTCCGTGGATGGCCCGGCAGGCCGGCTGGCGCTGGACAACGCAGCGGTAGAGGCACCCGCCGACCTCAGACCAGCGCAACAGCACGCATGGGCCGATCTCATCACCCGTCTGACCGGCGGCCCATGGTCGTCCTGGATTATCGGCTGGGCCGCCGAGGGCGACACGATCCTGATCACAGCGGCAGATCCCTTGCCTACGCCATCCCGCGCACACCAACCCCGCCGCGTGCGCGCCACTCCACCGCCGGCGCTGCGCCGCCGCATTGCGCTAACCCTGCTCGGCACGCTGATCGTGACGGTCAGCCGTCGCGTGCGGCGGCGGGGAAGACGGCGCGACTAAAGCCTACCCCTTTCGGCACAACACAGTCGCCCCGTGAAGCCTACTTTACAGTAAAAGAAGATTGTGTTACAATTCACAAGATTTTGCGCGGCTCGTCGCTTCGCCTATCGGGTCGAGCGCGTAAGATCAGCGTGATCCGAGCAACGAGGCTACGGGTCCGTGGCGTTGTAGCCGTCGCGCGTGTCTCTCTCAGGAGAGGCAGGCGCATCTGTTTTATATTCGGTACGTGGAGGAGTGCATGGTTGATCTATTAACTTATTTAATCCCGGTCGTCGGCTTGCTCGCTATTGCTTTTGCGGGCTATCTGGCGCGCGATGTTTTGGGCCGCGACCAGGGCACGCCGGAGATGCAGGCGGTGGCCGACGCGATCTTTAAGGGGGCGGTGGCTTTCTTGCGCCGCCAATACACCACCATCGGTATCCTGGCCCTGGTCACTTCGGCCTTGATCGGCCTGCTGATCGCCTTTCTGCCCAAGAGCACATTGGGCCTGACCAGCGTTTCGTCGGACTTATTGGGCGTGATGACCTCGGCGGCCTTTCTGCTCGGCGCAGCCTGCTCGGCCCTTTCGGGCTACATCGGGATGTTTGTCGCGGTACGCGCCAACCTGCGGACAGCTTCGGCGGCGCGGCGTAGCCTGAACGAAGCGCTGACGGTGGCCTTGCGCGGCGGGGCTGTGTCGGGCTTCCTGGTCGTAGCGCTGTCGTTGCTGGGCGTGTTCACCATCTATTCCGTCTACGGCGCAATTGGCGGCGGTCTAACCCAGGCACCCTTCCTGATCGTCGGCTTCGCGTTTGGCGCGTCGTTTGTGGCGCTGTTCGCCCAGTTGGGCGGCGGCATCTACACGAAGGCCGCCGACGTGGGCGCGGACCTGGTGGGCAAAGTCGAAGCCGGTATCCCCGAAGACGATCCGCGCAATCCCGCCGTGATCGCCGATCTAGTAGGCGACAACGTGGGCGACTGTGCCGGCCGTGGGGCCGACCTGTTCGAGTCCACAGCCGCCGAAAATATCGGCGCGATGATCCTAGGTGTGCTGCTCTATACGGCCACGGGCCATAATAACCCGGCCTGGATTATCTTCCCGCTGATTGTGCAAACCTTCGGCTTGATCGCCTCGATGGTCGGCCTGTTCCTGGCCCGCATCCCGGCCGGCGCGCCGGTCAACGATCAGGTGGCGCTGGCCGCGCTCAACCGGGGCTATTATGCCGTCGCCGGGCTGTCGGCGGTGTTTATGATGCTCTTAGCACTGGGACTGTTTGGGGCCGGTACCGGCCTCTGGTTGGGCCTATCCGGCCTGGTGGGTATCCTCACCTCGCTGGCCTTTGTCCGCATCACCACCTACTACACCACCGGCTCGGCCCGCCCGGTGCGCGAACTGGCCGACGCGGCGCGCACCGGCCCGGCCACGACGATCATCTCCGGCATGGCGATTGGGTTTGAGACAACCGCCCTGCCCACGATCACTATTGCGGTCGCGCTGCTGCTGTCGTTCTGGTTGGGCCAGCAAGCCACGCCCGCCGTCGGATCGGGCATTCTGAACGACCCAGCTATCGTGGGCAACGTCATGATTGACAAGCTCTCCATCAACCTGCGTGTCGCGTCGGGTGTGTTCGGTACGGCGGTCGCAACAATGGGGATGCTGATGACGTGTGCCTATATTCTGGCAATGGACACGTTTGGCCCGATCACCGACAACGCCGGCGGGATCGCCGAAATGTCGGGCCAGCCGGAAAGCACGCGCCACATCACCGATGCACTGGATGCTGTGGGCAACACGACAAAGGCGCTGACCAAAGGCTATGCCGTCGGGTCGGCGGCGCTGGCGGCCTTCCTGCTCTTCTCGGCCTACCTGGATAAAATCCGCCAGATCAACCCCAACCTGCAAACCGTAGACGGCGTGCTGCCGATCAACCTATCGAAGGTGACGGTGTTTGTCGGCGCATTCTTCGGCGCAATGCTGGTCTTCCTGTTTAGTTCGTTGGCGATCCGCGCAGTGGGCAACGCAGCACAGGGCATGATCGCCGAAGTGCGGCGCCAGTTCCGCGCGGACCCCGGCATCATGGCCGGCACGTCTACGCCCGACTACGCCGCTTGCGTGGATGTGAGCGCACGCGCCGCCCTACGCCAGATGGTACTGCCGGGCGTGTTAGCGGTCGCCACGCCGGTAGTCATCGGTCTGTTGTTGCGCTGGGAAGCGGCCGGCGGGTTGCTGATGGTCGGCACGATCACCGGTATCCTGATGGCGAATGTGTTGAACAACAGCGGCGGGGCGTGGGATAATGCCAAGAAGTACATCGAGTCGGGCGGGATGAAAGATCTGGCCGGCAATGTATTGGGCAAGGGCAGTGATGAACACAAAGCCTCGGTCGTCGGCGACACAGTAGGCGATCCCTTCAAGGACACCGCCGGTCCCTCGCTGCACGTCCTGATCAAGCTGCTAGCCACGGTGACGCTGGTGCTGGCGCCGCTATTCATTTAAGGCGCTAGTATAAAATTGAAATCCAAAATGGGGGCGGCAGGTGCTGCCCCCATTTTGGACTTTCGGGGATCTGCGGGCGCGCCGTTTGTCGTTCCGACGCCTACGCTACCCTAACTGCCGCTACCGTGGCCCCAGATCGCTTGATGGCGGGGCGATCATCGGCGCGGGCGGCTGGTGTTCGAGGGCGTGCAGGTGATCGCGGAAGCGGAGGATGTCGGCATCGCGGTCGCTGCTGTCGAGGTCTACCCGCGAGCCGCTCTTTTCGTCGTTGGCCGGCCAGCAGGTGATCCAGGCCAAGCCGTCGCCATAGAAGGCGATTTGCAAGCCTTGACGGGCACTGCGTTTCATCTTCAGGCCCGACTCGCCGAAAAACGCTTCGGCAGCATCGAGTACCTGTTCGGGCTTGAGATGGGTATGAGTTTCGTAGCGCATACTGGCTCCTGTTTTTGATCCACGCAGAACACGAGGGATCACAGAGATGCGATAGGTTTGATCCACGAAGAACGCGAAGGACGCAGAGAGTTTAGACAATTATAAAAGATTAGGCCAACAGCACGGGCTACTTGGATGGGTGTTGCCCGTTGACTATTATAGCGAAGTCGGAGACGTTTTGCCAGGAATTGTGAAATCTTTCACACAACCAGCACTTGTCGGCTTTACGTATACCTATTGCGTTACATCGTAGCGCAATAACCGGGTAGCAGCGGTTCGTGGCTGGAGCAGAGAGGATGCGGCGATGAGTGCAGGGTCGGTGCAAGTGGGACGGGTAGTACCTTTGCCGGTAGCGGCGGAGGACACGCAGGCGGCAGAACGGCGCGAGAGTCGGGTGCGGCGCGTGCTAGCCGCGTGCATCGCACTGGGATTTGGCGCGTCTATCATCGGAGTTGGCTGGGATGTGCAGTGGCACGCCGCCGTAGGGCGCGATTCGTTTTTCATCCCGTCGCACCTGATGCTCTATTCGGGCGTGATCATCGCCGGGGTACTCTCGCTGGCGTTGGTGTTGCGCGATAGCCGGCTGTGGCGCAAGCCGGGGTCGGGGGTGAGCGACGCGAACACAGTGCACGTGCTAGGTCGGTTCTATGGGCCGATCGGTTTCATTGTCTGCGGCTTCGGGATGCTAACCTTGCTGATCGCCGCGCCGTTCGACAACGACTGGCACGAACTCTACGGCATTGATGTGACGGTCTGGGCGGCATTCCATGTGATGGGTATTCTCGGTGCGGCGATTGGCGGCCTAGGGCTGATCTACATGGTCGCCTCGGAAGCAAATCGCGCCGCCGCGCCACGCCCTGCTGCCGAGCCACGGCCCTGGTCGCCGCTGAACGGGTTGGTGGTGGCGGCCTTGGCCTTTCTGCTGCCCGCACCGATGGTGCTATTGCTGCCCGCTGCTCTGCAATGGCCGACTACCGAGATCGGCCCCTTGGCCTTCCTGACCTATCCAGTGATGGTTGCGCTAATGACCCCGTTGGTGTTGATCGCGGCGGTGCGTTTCACTGGGCGGGTCGGCGCGGCCACGTTGGTGGGGCTGCTATTCACGGCGCTGCGGTTGGCGATGGTTTGGCTGGCTCCGGCATTGACCAGCCTGCTGGCAACGGCACTGCACGAAACCTACCGACCCTACGCGCCCGAGTACCCGCTGGTGGCCTCGATTTACCCGGCCTGGATGATTGTCGGCGGGCTGGTGGTGGACGGGGTGTATTGGCTGGCGGCGCGCCGTAGCGGAGCGCCGGCAGAGCACTCACTGCGGCCTGCCCTGATCGGCGGCGTGTTGGCGATGCTGGCGATGCACGCGCTTGATGCGTTGGTGGTGATGAACGGCTGGGATCTGCTGTGGGACCGCGTCTGGTGGCGGCCGTTGAGCATGGGCCACGATCCCGGCTATGTGGCGATGGCCTTGACGCTGGGCACGCTGCTGATCGTGCCGCCGGCGCTGTTCAGCGCCTGGCTGGGCAACGGGCTAGGCACCGTGCTGCGGGTCGTGCGGCAATAAGGATGTGAGAGGTATACCATGATAAAACGAATCGTTAGCCACTGGGCGATTCCCGCGATGGCGGCGCTGTTCTGGCTGTTGTCGGCCGGCCCACCGGCGGCGGCACATAATGCCTTCCCAGCGCGCGAGTATCCCTTGCATCTGGGGCCATATAGCGGGCGCGCCCTGCTTTTCAATGAAAAGGTGAATGCGGGCGACCACATACAAATTTTGCTGGTGCCCGATGCGCTTGCCAAACGCGCCGGAGTGCAATTCCAGGTGCGGGCGCTGGGACCGGCAGGCGCAACCATTGCCGCCGGCCTGGCCCCCGATGAGAACGATCGCGGCAATACTGCGGCCGACCTGGTGATCCCGGCACAAGGCGCGTGGCAGATCCAGGTAACGGCGACCGGTCGCACCGGCACCGGTAGTGACGGGTTCTTGCTGCCGGTCAATCCCGCGCCCGCCTTGTCGCAATGGGCTGGCTGGGCTATCGCCCTCAGCCCCCTGCTCGGCGTGGCCTGGTTTGCCCTGCAACAGCGCCGCCTATTACGGAGTGTTGAATTCTGAGTTCTAAGTTCTGAGTTTCCAACACGCGGGTGTTGCCGAAAGCCGGCCCGGCATCGTATCCGAGCTGCGTGATCCTCCATGCCGCTCCGCGACCAAGCTCAGATGTGTTATGGCCGGCTTGGCTGATCGCTTCCGCAAACGGGTGGCCGGCGTGACCGCCAACCCCTGGCTGATGGCGACCGGCGAGGATTTCCGCTATCTGCAGACCGAGGGCAACGCCCCCCCGGCTTGGGCCTGCTGCACTGGTATACGGGCCGGATCTATGCGCTCGCGGCCTACGACTCACGGGTACTGCTGCAATTCCTGTACGTCATGAATATGCTGAAAGTACCCACCGCACTGTCTGCCCCGCCGATTGCTTGGCGCGTGCTGCGCGCGCAGTTCCGCCGCCCCGCTGCGCCGGTTGCCGTCGCCTCAGCCGCCGTCAGCGCAATCGCAGAAACGGTTTAAGCTAAGTATAAGATCCCCATTCAGCACTCAACGCTCCGAACTCACCAATCGTCCGCCGGCGGCATCTTTCCTGCTATGACAGCGCGGTGGCAGGCCGAGTGCGGTTGCCTTAGTTGGAGAGGTGTGCGTGCAAATCCTCGATCCCCGACCGCTAACCGATGCGCCGGCCCCGCCGATACCTCCACTACCGGGCGATGACGCAGCGGGGCAAGCCCCACTCGCCCCCGCTGCGGAGGTGGCCGGCAGTGTGGCGCGTAATACGCTTATTATGCTGGCCTCGCAACTGGTCACGCTAACGACGACGCTGATCTGGAACATCGCGGTGCAGCGCAAGCTAGGCACCGCAGTCTTCGGCGAGCTTTTCTACGCCCAGTCACTTGCGCTCACCGGGGCTGTGTTCATGGACGCGGGCATCGCCACCTACCTGACCAAGCAAGTGGCGCGCGAACGCGAACACTCACGCCGGCTGCTCAGTACCGCGATCAGCGTGCGGACTTTCAGCACGGCGCTCATCTATGTCGGCATCCTGGCCTGGGCGCTGCTGACCAATCTCAAAAAGCCTTTAACCCAAGAGGGCTTCCTGGCCGTAGCCGTGGTCGGGTTGGCGATTGTCGTGACGAGTTTTACCCAGGCGTGCGCGGCGACCTTTCAGGGCAACGAAAATATGCGCTGGCAAGCGCTGGGCACCATCGGCGAAAAACTAACCGTCACTGTAGTCAGCATTATCCTCTTGCTACTGGGCTATGGCCTAGTCGCCGTCGCAGCGGTGATGCTATTGGGCGCAGGGGTGAATCTCGCCGTGGTGGGCAGCCAAGCGGCGCGCCGGGGTTGGATTCGCCCGCAATTCGACCGCCGCTTGGCCTGGGCCTTGCTGCGGGGCGGCGCGCCGTTTTTCCTTTGGGGCGCGTTTGGCGTGATCTACCAACGTAACGCCACCATTCAACTCCAAGCATTGACCGATTCGACTACGGTCGGTTGGTTCGGCTCGGCAGTGCGCTGGTATGAAACGCTGTCATTTGTGCCCTATATCTTCCAAGCGGCAGTGCTACCGGTGCTCTCACGCACCTTTGTGGGTGAGGGCGACACAATGGCGCGCACCTCGCGGCGCAGCTTCGACCTGATCCTGCTAGCCGCGTTGCCGATGAGTATGGCGGTGGTCTTGCTGGCGCCACAGTTGATCGCGCTAGTCGGCGGGTTGGAGAAATACCCCGGCTCCGTCGTGCCGCTGCGCATTTTAGGTGTGAGTTTGGTGCCGCTTTATGTGGATATGATCCTGGCAACGATCCTAGTATCGGTGGATAAGCAGCGGCAGTGGGCCACCGTAGCAGTGATCGCGGCGCTGCTGAACCCGATCGCCAACACTTGGCTCATCCCGCAGACGCAGCGGCTATGGGGCAACGGCGCGTTAGGAGCGGCGGTGGTGACGCTGGCGACGGAGGCGGTGATCTTTTTCTGCTATATCGCCTTGGTGCCGCGCGGTGTGCTGGGCTGGGGCAGCCTGAGCTTCGCTGGGCGGGCGGCGGTGGCGGCGGCGCTGATGGGCGGCACACTCTGGCTACTCTTGCCGCTCTTGGCCCGCCTGGCCCCCGGCGGTTCCGACAGCCAACTCGGCGCGGCGGTGACCTTGCTGGGAGCGGGACTGGTCGGTGGACTGGTGTTCGGCGCCGCGGCCTGGGTCTTGCGCTTGGTGGGAGCCGACGAGATGCGTTTGATCCGCAAAGCGTTGCGGCGGGACACGGCATAGGGCAGCGGGGAGGACGGGTGAAGACAATCCTGGTGGCGATAGTCGCCTATCTGACGAACGGGCTGATCGCGCATATCCCCTTCTACACGCTGCGCCATCTATGGTATCGGCGCGTGTTGGGCGTACAGATCGGACGTGGGTCGGCGCTGGCAATGGGCCAGTTTCTTTGGTTTTTCAGCCTGTCGCAAGTACGCCGCGACGGTTTTATGATCGGCCCCGACAGCCTGATCAATCGCGGCTGTGTGCTGGACGCACGCGGCCCGTTGCGGATCGGCGCCCATGTCAGCATCTCGCCCAACGTGGTGATCCTGACTACCCAGCACCGCTTGGACGACCCGGCGTTTCGCACCCACACCCGCCCCGTGCAGATCGGAGACTATGCCTGGATCGGGATGCGTGCGATGATCATGCCGGGCGTGACCGTCGGTGAAGGGGCCGTGGTGGCCGCTGGGGCTATCGTCACGCGCGATGTGCCGCCCTACACTGTGGTCGGCGGCAGCCCTGCCCGCCCCATTGGTCGGCGCAGCAGCCCGATGCGCTACCGCATCGGCTTTCGCCCGTTGTTTGAGTAGTGCTGAGTTTTGAATTACTGGGACCATAGATAACTGACGACCGACAAGCTAACCCTATGCGTGTACTCTGGCTCTGTTCATATGCGCCCTACCCGGCCGATTTCGGCGGAGCGCGGCGCACCTATAACTTGGTAGAGCAGGCGAGTCGAGCGGGGCACCAGATCGACTTGCTGGCTTTCGCTTTCGGCGATCCGGCGCGCGATGCAGCGGCGCAGGCAGCCCTCAGCCCGCTGTGTCGCTCAGTAACATTGGTAGCCGATGCCGATGCGTTGCCGGCGGCGCTTGGCGCAGCAGATGCGGCGGCAGTTGCCCGCAAGCGGCGCGGGCAGTTGCAGTCGTTGCTATCACCACGACCTTACCAGTTTTACGCCCATTATTCGGCTCGGATGCAGACCGCGTTGGATCGCTATTTTGCCCAGGCGCGGCCCGACCTGGTGCAGGTGGAGTTCTCACAGATGGCCTACTACCGGTTGCCCGCCGGAGTACCCGCATTATTGGACCTGCATAACGTAGAGTACGAGATCCTGGGCCGCGTAGCACGCGCGGGCGGCGCGCCGCTACGCCGGGTTTATAATTGGGCGGAGTATCTGAAGTTTCGCCGCGCCGAGCCGCAGCTATGGCAGCGCTTCACCGGGCTGCTGGTCACGTCGGCCCGTGACGGCGAGCTGGTGCGGCGCGACTGGCCGGCGGCACGAGTGACGGTGGTGCCGAACGGGGTGGATACCGCGTTTTTTCACCCGCCGGATGGACCGGGGCCGGCGACTGACCCGCAGATCGTGTTCACCGGGATGATGGCCTATTACCCCAATCATGATGCTGTGCTCTATTTCGCCGAGGCGATCTGGCCGGCGGTGCACGCTGCTGTGCCGGGGGTGGGTTGGACCATTGTGGGGGCCGCGCCGCCGGCCGAGGTGCGCGCCCTCGCCACACCCGATAACGGGATCACTGTGACCGGGCGGGTAGACGATGTGCGGCCCGCCGTTTGGCGCAGCCGGGCCAGCATAGTGCCGTTGCGCATGGGCGGCGGCACGCGCCTGAAGATCGTAGAAGCCCTGGCGATGGGCCAGCCGGTGATCTCCACAACGATAGGTTGCGAAGGCATCACCGTTACCTCCGGTCATGAATTGCTGCTGGCCGATACGCCGGCGACATTCGCGGCCGCTGTGGTCAGCGTGCTGCACAACCCGACGCAGGCGGCAGCGCTGGGCGCGGCGGGCCGCGAGCTCGCCGTATCTACCTACAGTTGGGCCGTGGTGACCCAGCCGCTATTGGCGGCGTGGGCGGAGACGCATAAAGCATAGGCTTGCACAAGCAGACCGGAATCGGGTATGTTTATAGTTGCGCTGTGGATGAGTGGGCACGGCTGTTGGAGATTGAAGGATGGCAACAATGCACACAAGACGGCATGGGTGGT
Source organism: Chloroflexia bacterium (assembly GCA_038228295.1). Lineage (GTDB taxonomy): Bacteria > Chloroflexota > Chloroflexia > QHBQ01 > JAICKM01 > JAICKM01. The sequence goes on from JBBRPH010000031.1 coordinate 31,415, forward strand.
TGATACGCGGGCTGACGGCGGTGAGTGCAGCGCTTGCACTATACGCACTACTATGGTTGCCGTGGCGTACCCAAGCTGGGCGGGCGGTGGCTTGGGAGGCGCCGTCGGCCTGGGCCGCCTCAGTGATCAGCGGCACTATCACCTGGAAGGGCACGGATACGCCCGTGGACGGAGTGCGTGTGGTTTTGCGCGATGCACAAGCAAGAGCGCTGCTAGGCGAGACCACGACCGACGCGACGGGTCTATATTACCTATCGGCGGGAGTAGGCGATTGGGTTGTGGATGTACCGTCTACGAGCCACTATTGGGGCTATACGCAGGTGATGACTGCGTATCCGCATCAGGATTACCACCTCGATTTTGGTATTACCGTGCGTCCGCCGGAACCGGCCCCAGGTGTGGTGCAGGCCGCAGCGCCGCTACACCCGGTAGCGCCGCAAGTAGTGCCGGCCGGGCCGGCACTGCCGCCGCAATCTGTATCGCCGCCGGTTGCACCAGTGGTGCAACCATCCCCCCTGCCTAGCGTAGCGGTCTCTGCGCCGAGTGTAGCGGCTCCGACGAAACTGCCGCTTGCCGGGCGCCCGGCAGGTTGGTGGTTGACCATCCTGGCCGCTATTGCCCTAGTGGGCATCGGCCGGCTGGTGCGGGGCCGCACAACGGAAGGGACACACGTTTAAGATGGGCATTGCTCTAGCCCTGCTGGGTTTCTTCGCCGGTGCGCTGGTGTTGGTCGTCGCGCTGGCTTTAGTACTACTGGTAGGCTATCTGCTATTCCTGACGGCGGCCGCAATAGTCGTGTGGATCAGCCGCCCAGCGGAACGTTTAGCGGCCGACGGCGTGCTACAAATGGCGACCGCCGAGGTAGGGCGCGTGCCTGCGTCGGGCCACTGGCCGCCCGCGCAAACGCGCTTTGCTGTGCTGGTGCCGGCGCACAACGAGGAATTATTAATCCGGCGCGTGGTGGGCAGCCTGCTAGCGCTAGATTATCCGCCTGATCTCTACCACCTACACGTTATCGCCGACAATTGCACCGACAGCACCGCCGAACTAGCGCGGACGGCAGGCGCCACTGTCCACGAGCGCAACGATCCAGACCAGCGCGGCAAAGGCTATGCCCTGCGTTGGCTATTCAGCCAGTTACTAGCCGATCACACAAGTGGTGAGGCTTTTGTGATCGTAGATGCAGATTCGTTGGTCAACGCCGGCTTCTTGCGGGCGCTCGATCGGCGGCTGCGATGCGGCGCGGTGGCGATCCAGGCCTATGACACCGTGTTGAACACCGCCGCCTCGTGGGGCACGGCTCTACGGTATATTGCCTTCTGTCTGCTGCACTATCTGCGCCCATTGGGCCGTAAGTTGTTTATTGGGTCGGCGGGCCTCAAGGGTAACGGTATGGTCTTCCGTCGCACTGTGCTGGAAGGGATGCACTGGGACGCCTTCTCCGTGACCGAAGACCTGCAATTCCACTTGGATCTCCTACTGAGCAACCATGTGGTAGAGTTCGCGCCCGATGCCGTCGTGTGGTCGGAGATGCCTGGTTCGCTCAAGGCGGCGCACGCACAAAACGCTCGCTGGGAGAGCGGACGACTCGAATTGCTCACTAACTATGTGCCACGCCTGTTGCGTGCGGCGCTGGCGCAGCGGCGCTTCGTGCTGTTCGACGCAGCGATGGAGCATATCATTCCACCGTTCAGTGTGTCGTTTGCGGCGGCAGTGCTGGTGACGGCGGCGTCGCTGATCTGGGGCAATCCGCTTGCACTAGGTATGGGCCTCTTCGCGCTCGTAGGGCAGGTAGCCTACACCCTGGTCGGCTTGTGGTTGGTGCGCGCGCCCGCGAAAGTCTACCTATCGCTGATCTACGCGCCGTTTTATGTGGTCTGGAAACTGATCATGTGGCTGCCTATGGCCGTCGGCAAGCGCAATCGTTCGCAGGAGTGGGTGCGAACAGCCCGCTGACCCGGCACACCCGCCGCCTAAACGCTGGTGCGCGCTAGCCCTCTTATCCTTTGCCGCAATTACCTCACCATAAATTGCCCATAGTGTAGTCTTGACAAGATACAAAATGTCTGCTATACTAAGTGTAGTTAGAACACTATAGAGGAGTGATGATGACGAAACATAAGGAGCTTGAAGCCGCTGCCGCCGGCTACGATGCAGGCCGCTATCCGCGACCGTCAGTGACGGTGGACCTAGTGATTTTCACTATCGGGGAGGGCGAGTTGCGTGTGCTGCTGGTGCAGCGCGGGCAGTGGCCGTTCGCTGGGATGTGGGCCTTGCCGGGCGGCTTCGTCCATATAGACGAAGCGATCCACGCCGCCGCGCGGCGCGAACTAAGCGAGGAGACCGGGTTGGCCGGTAGCGATATCTACCTGGAACAGCTCTACACCTTCGGTGAGCCGGATCGCGATCCGCGCACTCGCGTGATCACAGTAGCCTATTTCGCCTTGGTGCCCGCCGATGTGAGCCGGCGGCTCCAGTCGGGTAGCGACGCAGCGGCGGTACGCTGGTTCTCGGTCTATGATCTGCCGGAGTTGGCCTTCGACCACGGCAAGATCATCGAGGTGGCGCTGGACCGGTTGCGGAACAAGCTGGACTGGACCCCGATTGCCTTCCGCCTGCTACCGGAACAGTTCACCATGACCCAATTGCGGAACCTCTATGGTATCATCTTGGATCGTACACTGGACAAGCAGAACTTCAGCAAACGGATGCTGCATAGTCGCACTCCGGTGATCGAGGCAGTGCCTAACGCACGGCTCACCGGCGCGCATCGCCCCGCTCAACTCTACCGCTTCGTAGAGGAAGGTCGCTACGAGTGGGGCGCGACGGGCGGCGACGGACCTTGACGAATGCGGCGTGCGGTATTCGGACGACCGACGACCGACAACTAGGAGACACGACAATGACAACGCAAACAGTAGAACAGACGACTCAGAGTGGGGCCGCATTGGTGCAGGGCAGCGCAGCGTTTTTGGATTGGTTGGCCGGGTGGTGGGACCGGCTACCGGTGCTGCCGTTGGGCGCAGCGGTGCCTGACCCGGCGCACACGGCGGTGATCGCGGTGGACCTAGTGAACGGCTTCTGCTATGAGGGGCCGCTGAGTGGGCCGCGCGTGGCGGACATCGTCCCAGCGAGCGTGGCGCTGTTACAAGCCACCCACGCGGCGGGCGTGACGCGCTTCGTGCTGACGCAGGACACACACGACCCCGACGCGCCGGAGTTCGCGCAATGGGGCGTGCATTGCGTGCGCGGGACTGCTGAGGCCGAAACGATTCCGGAACTGCGTGATCTCCATTTCGCCCACCTGCTCTGGACGGTAGAGAAAAACAGTACCAACAGCGCCTACGGCACCCCATTGGACACCTGGCTGGACAGCCCAGCCCAGGCCGCCGTGGACACGTTTCTGATCGTCGGCGACTGCACCGATCTTTGCACCTATCAATTGGCAATGCACCTGAAGCTACGCGCCAACGCCGCCGGGCGCCGGGTGCGCGTGATCGTGCCGGAGAACTGCGTACAGACCTATGATCTGCCGGTGCCCGTCGCCCAGCAGATCGGTGCGACCCCGCACGACGGCAACCTGCTGCACCTCATCTTCCTCTACCACATGGCGCTCAACGGCTGCGAAGTCGTGCGCCGGGTGGAAAGTGGCAGATAAGCGCAATGTAGCGACGCCACTTGCCGCGCTAGTGGGGCCGGCGCCTATCAAGCGCCGGCCCCACTTTTTACTTTCCACTTTCCACTTGCCCCACTTTGCTGTATACTACCCAGCGTGAGTGGTGAGCGCGAACGGCGGAAACGAATCATGCTATGGCTCTGGCAGCGGTTGCCGGTGTCGGGGCGGGCACGCTCAATGCTCTACTGGCTACTGGGCGCGAAATACGCAGTAGGCGTACAGGCGTTGGTGTTTGACGGAGCGGGCCGTGTATTACTGCTGCGCCATACCTATAAAGGCCGCTATCCTTGGGGCTTGCCCGGTGGCGGCATGGAGCGCCACGAGACGGCTCCACAAACCGCCCTGCGGGAGTTGCGCGAAGAAGCCGGGCTGCAAGGTACCATCGGCGGCCTGATTGCGTTGGAGCGGCATCCGAGCCGCCTTATGTTAGAGTTGTTTTACCTGTGCCACGCGCAGGGTGGGCAGTTTCGGCCCAACGCCGAGATCAGCGATTACGGCTATTTTGCCCTCAGCGCGTTGCCGCCTGCCCTGGAACCACGCTTGCGTCAGTTACTCACCCGCTACGCCGGCGCCGGGCTGATTCCACCGACCCCTAGTGAAAAGATTTGAGGAGAGTTATGGTACGCCGTCTGTCTGCTCTGCCCCGCCTATCACCCTTGCGTTTCGGCATCGGGAGCACCCTCGTGCTGGCGGCGCTGCTGCCGGCTTGCACCGGCACTACCGTCCGTAACGATCCGCCCAGTGTCGGCGCGGCCACACACGGCTATGATGTGGTGATACGGGTAGACCCCCCTACCACCATGCAACAGGGCCAGAAGGCTACTATCAACTACGTCTTCACCGACCGCAAAACCGGCAAACAGACTACCACCTTGCCGATGGTCGGCGGCGTCACGGTACATACTGTGGGGGTCAGCCACGACCTCAAATGGTTCCACACCGGCCAAGCCGTCGGCCCGGTCGGCGGTGCGTACCCAGTCAACCTACGCTTTGAGGGCGCCGACTCCTATGAGATGTATGCTGAGTTCACCTCAGCCTATACGCCGACCGAGCAACTGATCTATACGCACACACTCAGTTTCGGGGCCGGTCCCGCCTCGTTGGAAGAAAAGGTTACGCTGCCCGAAAATACTAGCACCGGGCAAGGCAATGTCTACTACGGCGTGGCGGTGAAACTGGACAACGGCGCGCCCCAGGCGGATGGGCAGCCCCTCGTCTACCATGTGGGCCGGCCCGCACGCTTCCACTACACCTTGAGCGTCGGCGGGCAGCCGACGCACGAACTAGAGCCGTACAACGGCTCGCTAGGTCAGCTCTACATCATTAGTGCCGATAAAGAGGCGTTCGCCCACTTGCGCGCACAAGAGGCCGCCCCGGCTATGGGCAACGCCGAGATCGATCCGAGCGCGGGCGGCGGCAGCGGCAGCCAAAGCGGCAACCCCGCTGGTGGAGGGGCGGGGATGACTACGCCCGCACCGGGCGGCGACACGCCGGTGCCTGCCGCCGGCCCCACTGCCGATACACGCAGCGGTAGCGCTAGCGCTGTAACTCCACCGGCATCGGCGGCCGGTCCGACCGCCCAGGCGACTTTTGTCCGTCCGACCGGCGGTGGTCCCGACCTGACGTTTGAGCATCAGTTTGAGAAGCCCGGCCAGTATAAAACCTGGCTGCAATTTCTCTATCACGGCCAAGTCGTCACCGCCGATTATGTTGTGCGCGTTGAGCCGTAACCGTCCGCCCGTCCTGCTGATGGCCTTGCTCCCTGTGGAGCAAGGCCATTTGTCTGTTGCGGACAGCGCCCCCGGCCCGTATAATAGGTATATGCCGCCTATGGGTATAGAAAGGCTCTAATATGATGCAGGGGAAGCGGGGAACCGGGACCGCGCCCATGTTGCCGCCCGAAGCCGGCCGGCGCTATGCGTTAGCAGCCACCTTGCGCCGCCGGCGGAGTGAAGTGGGCGAAACTCTGACTCGACAGCTAGACTCCTACTGGCCGACAATGGAGGCGAATCCCGACACCGTCAGCGGCATTATGGCGCACGCTTGCTACGACTTACCGGCCACATTGGCCTTCGCGTTGGAGCTAGACGACCCCACATTGCCGGCCGACCAGGTGCGGTGGATGGCCGACGTGCTGCGGGTGCGCGGCTACGATGCAGGCATAATCCTGTCCGTAGTGCTCGACAGTCTGGAACAGACCTGCCGCACACTGCTGGATGGCGCTGCGTCGGCCGCCGACATCACCCTGATCCTGGGCGTCGGGCGGCGGGCGATCAGCGCAGCGGTCGCCGATGGTACGGCGGAATAGCGGCGATGATCCCTATAGCGCCGGCCGCCGCGCCGTTCAGCGACGCAGCGGCCCATGCCCTGAAAGCGGCCCTGGTGGTCGAAGCCCAGCGCCTCGGCTTCGATCTGGTGCGCGTCACCACGGCGGCCCCGTTCGCGGAGACGGCGGCGGTGCTGCACGAGCGGATCGCAGCAGGGCTGTTTAGTGGCCTGCCCTGGTTCGGCCATGACCGCGCCGACGTGGCCGCCGACCCAGCCCACCTACTACCGAGCGTGCAGAGTATCGTCGCGTTAGGTATCAGCTATCTTACCCAGAGTACCGCCGATGCTACGGAGCCGGGTACACCGCACGGGCGCATTGCCCGCTACGCCTGGGGCCAGGACTACCATGAGGTGTTCCAGGTGCGGCTGCGGACGTTGCACGCCTTTGTGCAGGCGCAACTCGGTCGCCCGGTAGCGGCGCGGCTGCTGTCCGACACGGCCCGTATCACGGATCGGGCGGTGGCCCAACGCGCCGGCTTAGGCTGGTACGGCAAAAACAGCAACCTGCTGACGCACAGCCACGGCTCCTGGGTGCTGCTGGGCGAACTGCTGCTCGATGTGGCGCTGCCGCCCGATGCGCCGTTGCGGACGCACTGCGGCGCGTGTACCCGCTGTATGCCCGCCTGTCCCACCGGAGCCATTGTCGCGCCCGGCGTGGTCCACAGTGACCGTTGCATCTCGTACCTGACCATCGAACTGCGCGGCCCGATTCCGCGCGATCTGCGCCCACTGGTCGGCAACTGGATCTTCGGCTGCGACATTTGCCAGGAGGTTTGCCCGGTCAACGCACACCGCACGCCACCCGATCACGCCGAGTTCCGCCCGCGCCCAGAGGTCGGCTCCAGCCCGGCCCTGATCCCGCTGCTGGCGCTGACCGAGGCCGAGTTCCGTGAGCGGTTTCGCGGCAGCCCCATCCGCCGCGCCAAATGGGCGGGCCTGCGCCGCAACGTCTGCGTCGCCCTCGGCAACAGCGGCGACCCCAGCACCGTCCCCGCCCTGATCACCGTGCTGGACGCAGACCCCGCCCTGGTGCGCGGCCACGCCGCCTGGGCGCTCGGTCGCCTCGCCGGCCCGCAAGCCTACGCCGCCCTCACCGCCCGTCTGGCGGTCGAGGAGGATGCTTGGGTGCGCGAGGAAATCGTATCGGCGCTGGAAGCGTGTACGACACATGAGGCGTGATCCGTACAGCGGGATTTCAGGCGAGTATAGAGGCGTTGCGCGTTCAGACGAGCAGGATCAGCAGAGTTACTTACGTTTTGTTTTACGCTAGACAAAGGACCATTGGTGACCCCAGACCCACAACCATTCGGCTTCCAGCTAGAAGCCACCGCACCCGGCAGCATGGCCCGCGCCGGGCGTATCCAGACCGCACACGGCGAATGCTTGACCCCCTTGTTCATGCCCGTCGGCACGCAGGCCACCGTCAAGGCGGTGGGGCCGGACGATCTGCGCGAACTGGGCGCGACGTGTGTGCTAGGCAACACCTATCACCTCTACCTGCGACCGGGAGCCGACCTGATCGCCGCGTTCGGCGGGCTGCACCGCTTCGCCCGCTGGGACCGCCCGATGCTGACCGACAGTGGCGGCTTTCAGGTCTTCAGCCTTAGCCACAACCGCAAGATCAGCGACGACGGCGTGACCTTTCGCTCGCACATTGACGGCTCCAGCCATCTGTTCACGCCGGAGCGCGTGATGCAGCTCGAAGAGCAAATCGGGGCCGACATCATCATGGTGTTGGACGAATGCACCCCCTACCCCAGCGACGAAGCCTATAATCGGCAGGCGCTGCGCCGCACCCACGCCTGGGCCGCCCGCTGCAAAGCCGCGCACGGCGACACCGGGCAAGCGCTATTCGCCATTGTGCAAGGCGGCGTCTTTGCCGGCCTGCGCGCCGAGAGCGCCGCCACCCTGACCGACCTCGACTTCCCCGGTTATGCCATCGGTGGCCTCAGCGTGGGCGAACCGAAGCCGATCATGCACGAGATCCTAGAGGCCACGGTGCCGCTGCTGCCCGCCGACCGGCCGCGCTATCTGATGGGTGTGGGGTCGCCCGAAGACCTATGGGAGGTAGTGGATCGCGGCATAGATATGTTCGACTGCGTGCTGCCGACGCGCTTGGCGCGCAACGGCGCGCTGCTCACCCGCCACGGCCGCTTGCCACTCAAAAGCCCACGCTTCGCCCGGCTAGACACGCCGATCGAAGACGGCTGCGACTGCTGGACCTGCCGCAACTTCTCGGTGGGTTATGTGCATCATCTGTTCCGGTGCAAAGAACTGCTGGCCTACCGGCTGACCAGCATCCACAACCTACGCTTCCTGGTGCGCCTAGCCGGCGAGATCCGGGCGCACATCCTGGCCGGCACATTTCCGGCCGCCAAAGCCGACTTCCTGGCCGCCTACCAGACGGCCGATCCGGAGGTGGCCCGCGATCAGCGCGCCCGCTGGCTGATCGCACACGGCCGAGTGTAATGCCCACTGGGATATTGACGTTTTTGTGCCCGTGGGCGTAAGCTTCTACAACATCTAACAGTGGCACCCTTGCGTAATACTAGTGTCCCTATCGTGGCCTCTGGTGACATAGATAAGTCTACACAAGGTTAGCTCATGGCAAAATCATTGCGCCTTACGCGCAAATTGACACTGGATATGCCCCCGGCGGATTTTTTTCAGGCGGCCACGATGACCGACCGGGTGCAGCGGCTCACCGGGCTGCCTCCGGTTCGCTTCACAATGAGCCACGAACCCGGTGGCCGCCAAGCCTTACGCGCCGAGGCACGAGTGCTCGGTGTGCCGGTCCACTGGTATGAATTACCGTTCGAGTGGGTGGACGGGCGCTACTGGGTGGTTCATCGCCTCTTTGAAGGCGTGCCGCTGAAAACGATTGATGTAACGACCCGGTTACAGCCGTTGGCGGGCGCCCGCACCCAGGTCGAGATTCAGGTGGACGTGCTGCCGACTAACATTCTGGGGCGCATCGGCGGCTTTTTTGTGTTTGGCGTGTACACACTCAGTCGCCTCGCTCGGCTGTATCGCACATTCGCTGTCCGCTATGAGCAACAGGCACCGGATGTGTTTCCCGAAACACACCGGCCGCAGGTCCAGCAGCGGGTGTTGGTCAGCCGGGCACGCGATTTGCGCGCGATGCCGGTTGCGGAAGCCGGCATCAACCGCTTGCTCGATCACTTAGCCCACGCACCCGACGACGCGGTGATAGATATGCGCCCCTTTGCGTTGGCCGACACTTGGGGCTTGGAGCGCATGGAAACTCTGCGCGTGTTCCTCTACGCCACACGAGCGGGCCTGCTCGATCTGCATTGGGATGTGCTGTGCCCCAACTGCCGGGTCGCCCAAGAGCACCCGGCCGATCTAGCCGACCTGCCCGCTGAAGCGCACTGTGACACCTGCAACATCCGCTATGATGTGAACTTCGATGAATACGTGGAGTTGCGCTTCACTGCCAACGACGCGGTGCGTGAGGTCTACAACGCGACCTTCTGCATCGGCGGTCCTTTTCAGACGCGCCATATCCTCGCCCAAATGGATGTGCTGCCGGGCGCAACAGGCGCGGTGCCGCTAACCGGCTTCGCCCCCGGCACCTACCGCTGGCGCACCCGCCAACGCGCGGAACGGGGCACGGTGGAGCTAACCGCCGCCGGCGCGGGCCATACCCTGACCTATCGCTTCACGCCCGACACCGTGCAACTGCCCGCTGTGCGCGTGCTGGGACCGGCGGCCCTGCTCTGCTTTGAGAATGCCGGCCCTGATCCGCTGTTGCTGATTGTAGAGCGCGCCGATTGGACAACCGACGGTGTAAGTGCGGCATTGGTCACATCGCTACAGGAGTTTCGCCGGCTGTTTGCAGCGCAGGTACCGACGCCCGGTCTGGGCGTGGCAGTCCGTAGTATGACTGTGCTGTTCAGCGACCTCAAAGACTCAACCAGCCTGTATGAGCGGATCGGCGACTCGCCGGCCTACGCACGGGTGCGCGACCACCTCGGCATCCTGACCGAGGTTATCAGCAATCATCGTGGTGCTGTTGTCAAAACTATCGGGGATGCTGTGATGGCGGTGTTTAGCGCGCCGGGCGATGCCGTGGCGGCCGGGTTGGCGATCCAAGAGCAGATCACGGCCTACAACGGGACCATGCCCGATGATCCACTCAGCGTCAAGCTCGGTCTACACTGTGGCCCGTGCATCGCCATCAATGCCAACGGCGTACTCGACTATTTCGGCTCCACAGTTAATATCGCCGCCCGCGTGCAGGGAGCCGGCGAGGGGGGCGACTTGATCCTCACGGCGGCGGTTGCCGCCGATCCCACCGTCGCCGCCCTGCTCACTAGCCAAGCGGTGACACTGTTCACCACGCCGCTCAAAGGGCTAACCCAGGTGTTTACCTTATACCGTGTAGCGGCACAGCACGGCTCCGGCGCGGCAAGCGAAACAGCCGCCGCCTACGCGGGCTGACCGCCGGCTACAGGTGCGGCAAGCAGCGCTGCTACACTGCAATCCCGACTTCACTTTTCACACCCCTACCTCCCACACCAAGCTGGGTCGATCCCGCTCGGCGACGGCCAGAGTGTAGTGCGTGATACCGGCTTGGGCCAATGGCGTGGTGACAGCGGCGCGCGCCAGGTCAGGGGTGTTGTTGGTCTCCGAGAGATGCGCCAGCCAGATCGTGCGCGGGCGCCCGTCGGCGGCAAGGGCAACGAGCAGATCGGCGGCCGCGTTGTTAGCAAGGTGGCCTTGGGGGCCGGCAATACGCCGTTTGAGTGCGGGTGGATAGGGACCACGCCATAGCCGGTCGAGATCATGGTTGGCTTCCAGCACCAGCAGATCGGCGGCGGCCAGCGGCGCACGCGGGGCGGGAGTCGGCACACCCAGGTCGGTGCAGATGCAAGCGTGGCGGTCGCCGGCCTGCACCCAGAAGCCGACCGGCTCGCGAGCATCATGGGAGACGGGAAAGGTCCGCACCGTCAGCGCCCCAGCCCGGCACTCCTGGCCCGGCGCCAAGACCACCGTCTCCGGTAATTCACCCAGCGCCGCCGCGCCGGCCTGTAGCGTGCCCGCGCTAGCGACCACCGGCACACGGAATCGTCGCGCCAAAGCGCCCACACCTCGCAAGTGGTCACTATGCTCGTGACTGACAAAGACGGCTGATAGAGTCAGCGGATCAACTCCCTGCCGGCGCAGGTAGCGCTCCAGTAGTGGCGCGACCAGCCCGCCGTCGAGCAGCACGCGCGTGCTGCCCACCTCCACCAGATACGCATTACCCGAACTACCACTCGCCAGCGCCGTGATCCGCATCCTGCGCGCCTCCACAGTAAGCATAGGACAAACGTTCGGCGGTGTCAAGCTCCTTGACGGAGTAGGTGCAGTCGGGTATAGTGAGCTGTTTTGTGCAAAATTCACAAGGAGGAGCGCTCTATTATGGAAGCAACCATTGAGCGGCAGCCCACCCGCCGATCTGTCTTGGCCGGCAACACGGTGTTGGCGTTTCTGGCGCTGGGTCTCAGCGGCGCGATGATCGGGCCGAGCTTACCCTGGATGGCCGACCACTGGGGCGTGCGGCCCGCCGATGCCGGGGTGCTGTTCACCGCGCTGTTCGCGGGCGCGTGCGTCACAGTCATTGTGGCGGGGGCTACGCTCGACCGGTTAGGCCGCAAACCGCTGCTGGTCGGCGGATTGGGCGGAATGGCGGCCGGGTTAGCCGGCCTGGCAGTCGCCCCGACATTGACCGTAGCCGTGGCCTGTGCCGCCGTGCTAGGTCTGGGTTGGGGGTGTCTCGATGTCACGCTCAACATCTTTATCGCCGATCTCTACCCGGCCGGTGCCGAACGTGCGCTCAACCTGACGAATGCCGTTTTTGGCGGCGGGGCATTGGTCGGTCCCTTGCTGATCAGCAGCGCCATCCAGGGTAGCGGCACGCCGGGGCCGGTGCTGCTGTTGGTGGCCGCTGCTGCCGCGCTCACCGCTGCCGGCTATGTCGCCTTGCACTTCCCAGCGCACCGCGCTGCCGTGGGCACGACGCCGCCAAGCGGCAGCGGCTTGCTCGTGCTGCGCGATCGCTATGTGCTGCTGGTAGCCGCCATGTTTTTCCTCTACGTCGGGCTAGAAATCGGCGTGGGCGCGTGGTTGTTCAGCTTCGCAACCGGGCGTGCCGCGCTACCGGCAGAATGGGCGGCAGGCGTAGTCTCCACCTACTGGCTGGCCTTCACGCTGGGTCGCGCCGGAGCCGGGCTGCTGGCCGGGCGGCTGCCGGGCACGGTGCTGGTCTGGGGCGGTGCGCTGCTCGGCGCAGCGGGCGCGACGACGATTGCCGCGCTGCCCGGCAGTGCACCAGCGCTGTTCGGGGGCGCGGCGCTGTGCGGTCTCGGCTTCGCGCCCATTTTCCCGACCGCCTTCGGCCTCGCCACGACCCGTTACCCAGCCACCGCCGGGGCGGTATCCAGCGTCCTAGTCCTCGGCGGTACGCTCGGCGGCGCGGTGCTGCCCTACGCCCTCGGCCAATTGCTCGCCGCCGGTGGGGTGCCGCTCGCTGCCGGCAGCATCGCCGCTATCGCGGTCAGCGTTGCGGCGATCCAAATATTCGTAATGCGTAATACGTGAACGTTCTTACTCCCCCTCTTACGTATTACGCATTACGCCTTACACTCCCAAACCGTGTTATAATAACCCTATGAACACACCTCTAACTCTGATGACCGTCCACGCCCACCCAGATGATGAGGTGGTATTTACAGGCGGCTTGCTGGCGCTGGCCCACGACCGGGGCATCCGTACTGTACTGGTCTGCGGCACCGGCGGCGAAGAAGGCGAAATCCACGATCCCGACCTGGATGTTGACACAGCCCGCCCACAACTGGCCCAAATTCGGCGAGGCGAACTCGATTGCGCAGTGGGCCACTTGGGCGTAGATCACCTGGAGATGCTGGGTTATCGTGATTCCGGCATGGTGGACAGTGAGGCGAATGCCAACCCAGCCAGCTTCCACCAGGCCGACCGCGCCGAGGCAACTGCGCGGATCGTCGCCCTGGTGCGCCGCTACCAGCCACAGGTGCTGGTCACGTATAACGATTTCGGCGCTTACGGCCACCCCGATCACATCGCCGCCCACCTGGCAACGATGGCCGCCTGGGACACAGCGGGCGATCCGGCCTACCGACCCGACCTGGGCACCCCCTGGACCCCGCTCAAACTCTACTATTGCGCCTGGAACGAAGAGGGCTGGAAGGCCGCTCGCGCTGTGTATGAGGAACGCGGTCTGGAATGGCCTTTCGACCGCCGAGCACGCAACGACGATGACACAGAGCCAAAAACAGACGAAGAAGCTATAGCCGAGGAGAAGCCGCCTGCCTACCAGCCGCCGCCCGTCACTGCCCGCCTGGATGTACGAGCCACGGTCGCCCGCAAGGTGGCCGCTGCCCGCTGCCACCGCACACAGTTCGACCCTACCGGCCCGTTCATGACTATGCCCGACGATATCGCCCCGCTGATCTTCGGCGAGGAACACTACACGCTGATCCACAGTCGCATTGAAACTCCGTCCGAAGAAACGGACCTGTTCGCTGGGCTAGAGGCCGCAGTGCCTGCATAAGGCAGGCGGTTCCCGAACGCAATGCGCATACACGAATAGGGGCCGGCATCTCCTCGGCGGGGGGTGCCGGCCCATTTTGTGGCTGCGTGAGGCAGCGATCTGTTACAGAGTTCCGATCTCGGTCTACGCTAGCGGCGTGCCATTGGAACCACCGCGCTGCTGCATTATCAGCCTATATGGGTAGCTAACTACCCCTAACGCGAGCGCCATATTGGCGATGGACATAGTGCGAATAGAATAAAGCTGCCTCGTTATCGGATCAGCTGTCGGCCCCTGAGCAAATACCGTGATCGCATTATACAGACCATAAACGCCGCACAGTCCAGCCAACAGGAGAATCCACCCCACGCCTTTGCCTTTGGGCAACTGCCACCGAATGCTGCTGACTTGTGCTATGCACAATAGTAGCAACACAAACAGTACACAGGGGATGAGCAGCCCAGCCAGCCCCGAAAACCACGCGAGATAGGGCAACATTGCCGGTCCACCATACGTCGCCCCATTCACGGCCAAGCTGATCGCCAAGAGCAGCAGGACCAAGGCCAGCAAAACGCGATTCAGACGTAAACTTAACATTCGCACGTTCCTATGTGGAAGGGCAAAATTGGTAGGAGGGAGTTTCACCGACAAGAACCAGTATACAAAACGCCACCAGCGCAGCAACCACATCCCGTTAGGGGAGTGTAATTAGCTACGCCGGGGGCGTTCTGATGTGTCTACTCCGCGGATCTACCACCCATCGTCGCGATCCTTCGCGTGCTTCGCGGATGAATAGCCGAAGAGATTAGCGCTTGGTGTACTGCGGCGCTTTACGGGCGCGCTTGAGGCCGACCTTTTTGCGCTCTTTAACGCGCGCATCGCGGGTCAGCATCCCCGCCTTTTTCAGGATGGCGCGGTACGCTTCGGTATCGGCATCGCAGAGGGCGCGGGCAATGCCGTGCGAGATCGCGCCCGCCTGACCGGTAGTGCCGCCGCCGTCCACTTTAACGCTCACGTTCCAGCGGCCCTGCGTCTCGGTGAGGCGCAGCGGCGCCGTCACGGTGCGCTCGTAGGCCACGCGCGCGCCGAAGTGCTGCTCCGGGCTACGGCCGTTGACCACGATCTGGCCGGTGCCGGGATAGAGCCGCACACGGGCCACAGCGGTCTTGCGCCGCCCCGTGCCGTAGAAATAGCTCTTAGTCTGAGGGGTCGTCATTGGGCAGTCTCCAGCTTAACGGTTCTGGCCCGTCTCAGCGGCGGCCAGATCCATGTCATACGGGGTCGGGTTCTGCGCGGCGTGCGGGTGGTTGGCCCCAGCGTAGACGTGCAGCTTGCGATACAGGTTATCGCCCATGTTGTTGCGCGGCAGCATCCCGCGCACGGCCGCTTCGACTGGGCCGGTGGGGTGCTTGCGCAGTTGGTCTTGCAGGGCCACAGCACGGAAGCCGCCCGGATAGTTCGAGTGGCGATAGTACATCTTCTGCTGCAACTTTTTGCCCGTCACGACCATTTGGCCGGCGTTAATGACCACCACGAAGTCGCCACAGTCGAGGTGTGGCGTAAAGTTCGGCTTGTGCTTGCCGCGCAGTAGGCGGGCGATCAGCACCGCCAAGCGGCCCAGCGTCTGGCCTTTAGCATCAATCAGATGCCAGTGCCGGCTCGCGGCCGCCTCGGCCCCTTTGGGGGTCCAGGTTTTTGGCTGAAACATTGGTCTTCTCCTCGATTAGTACAGTACCCGCACCAAGCACAAGCCTTGCGGGGGGGCCGTCGGCGCGGCGAGGCGGCGATCCGCCTGCGCCAACACGGCGGCAAACTGTTCCACAGTCCATTTACCCTGCCCGACCGCCACCAGGCTGCCGACGATAGTCCGCACCATCTGCGGCAAGAAAGCGTTGGCGCTCAGGTCCACCGCGATCAGCCGCTCGATGTCGCCGACCGGCGGTTCGGCTTCGTACAGGCTCTGATGTGACCACACGTAACAGGCGGCGGCCGTCATAGCGCGTACCGTGCTGGGCCGATCCGGGTCCGGCGAGCCCTCGCTGGGTACGCCTAACCCGCCGCCGCAGAACGATGCGAAGTTGTGCTGCCCCAGCAACGCTTGCGCCGCTTGGTGCATTGCCGGCACATCAAGCGCGGCCCGCACATGCCAAGCGCGGTCGCGCAGCAACGGGGCCGGAGCCGCCGCGTGCCAGATCAGGTAGCGATAATCCCGTCGCTGCGCGCTAAAGCGGGCGTGGAAATCATCCGCTGCCCGTTCGATGCTACGCACCTTAAGATCACCGGGTAGCACACCGTTGAGTGCCTGCTGCAACTTGGCACGCGGCCAGACCGGATCGAGCGCGAACGAGGCCACTTGGCCCCGCGCATGGACCCCGGCATCGGTGCGCCCCGCTAGAGCGATGCGCACCGGCTTGCCGGTGAGTTGGGCCAGCGCCCGTTCCATTTCGCCCTGCACGGTCCGTCCGCGCTCAGCGGCCTGGGCCTGCGACCCGTGGAATGCTTTGCCGTCGTATTCGATTGTTAATTTGTATTGCATGGGTGTCAGGTATCAAGTGTGAGGTGTCAGCAGATCAGCGCCTAGAAACCTCGGCTACTACGATGTCAGATGGTTTAACAGCCTCACGTGCGTCTCCTGCCGTCTGACACCTGATACCTGACCGCTCACTCGACCATTTCGATCTGGCAGACCGTTGCTCCGTCGCCGGGACGGACGTTGATCTTGAAGATGCGGGTATAGCCGCCGGCGCGCGCGGCAAAGCGCGGGCCGATATCCTCGAACAGGCGCGTCACCGAGCCGGGCTTTGCCAGAATCGAGAGCGCTGTACGGCGGTTCGTCACCGTGTCGGTACGACCGAGGGTGATCAGTTTCTCCAGCATCGGCTGGATTTCTTTGGCTTTCGCTTCGGTGGTGCGAATGCGATCGTGCTCGACCAGCGCATTCAGCAGGGAGCGGTAGAGCGCGCGGCGCTGTCCGCTGTTGCGGCCGAGTTGCCGCCCACCGATGTGGTGACGTGCTGCCATTAGTCCTATTCCTCCAACAACGGCGCTTAGACCGTCGCGTCCTCATCCGGTGTAGCCGTGAACTCTGTTTGGCCGGGATCAAGCTCGAACTCGTCCGCGTCGTCCAGGGCGTCGTCCAAGTCTTCGTCGTCGGTGAACGCGGCTGCGTCTACCTCGCCGCCCGGTTGTGATAGGCCGCGCACGGCCAGCGCATCCTGCAACTCATCGAAAGACTTTTGCCCAAAGTTGCGGACTCCTAACAATTCTTTGCGATCCATTTGCAGGATCTGCCCGACCTTCGTGATCCCGCTGCGTTTGAGACAGTTAAACGTCCGCACGCTCAGGTTCAAGTCTTCGATAGGCATCTCGGCCACATGGGGCGGGATCGCGACACCCCCGGCGGCCACTGCGTCGTCGCCGGCCGCACCGGGCAGGCGATAGTCGGCGAGTAGTTTGCTGTGTTGGGCCAGCGCCGAGGCGGCTAAGCTCAACGCCTCACCGACATCCATCGTGCCGTCGCTCCAAACTTCGAGCAACAGGCGTTCGGCATCAGGCGTGCCGTCAGGCATCGGCTCTGAGACATAGTTGACGCGCGGGATGGGCGAGAAGACCGCATCTACCGGGATGGTTCCGATAGGCATTCCTTCACGCATCTCCGATGAGATGTAGCCGCGCCCGCGTTCCACCGTGAACTCGATCTCCAGCCGCCCTTCTACGCTATCCAGTGTGGCGATGACCTGATCTTCAGTAATCAGCTCCACTGTGCTGGGCAGTTGGATGTCGTGGGCGCGCACCTGACCGGGGCCGGTCGCTGAGAGTTGCAGCCGTACCGCCCGGTCGCTGAACGACCGCAAGCGCAGCTTTTTGACATTCAAGACGATTTCCGTCACGTCTTCTTTAACGTGCGGAATAGTCGAAAATTCGTGATATACGCCCTCGATGTGCACGCTAGTGATAGCCGCGCCGGGTAGCGACGAGAGCAAGATGCGGCGCAGCGCGTTGCCCAGGATGAGGCCGTAACCCTTTTCCAACGGCCCGATAGCGAAGCGCCGATAATTCGGAGCGGTGGCTACCACTTCGACTCGCGGCATTAACAAATCGGCCACGCGATCCCCTCCCTTTGCCTAGTTCTCAACCTGTTCCTCATGTCCCCGCATTAGCGACTGTAGTACTCGACGATGAGTTGCTCGTTGAGGTTTACTTCGAGATCGGCGCGGGCAGGCAGGCTGATCACTTTGCCGGTCAAGGCACGCGGATCCAGCGTTAGCCACGACGGGATATCCTTGCGGGCGATGCCCACGAGGCTCGTCTTGAAGTATTCGTTGCCCAGGTGTTCCGAACGCACACCGATCGCGTCGCCGGGCTTACAGATGTACGAGGGGATGTCGGTGTTATGACCGTTGACGGTGAAGTGGCCGTGGTTCACTAACTGGCGCGCCTGAGGCCGCGAGTCGGCAATACCGAGGCGATACACCACGTTGTCGAGGCGCATTTCCAGCACCTGGAGCAGGTTCTCACCCGTCGGGCCGGGGCGATTCTCGGCCATGGCAAAATGGCGGCGGAACTGCTTCTCCAGCACCCCATACGTCCGTCGCGCCTTCTGCTTTTCGCGCAGTTGCAGACCAAAATCCGATACTTTACCGCGCCGTCGCTGGCCGTGTTGGCCGGGGGGCTGATTGCGCCGATCAATGGCGCATTTCGGCGTGAAGCACCGTTCCCCTTTGAGGAACAGCTTCATCCCTTCGCGACGGCACAGTTTACAAACCGGTCCGGTATAACGGGCCATGTTCTTCCTCCTGTGTCGCTCCACGGGTGAGGCCCAATAGGCCAAAATAGTTCAACCCGCGAGCAGATTTGATTGTTAGTGAGGCTGCCTGCCCGCCACGCCGGCGAGCCGAGGCACCCGGATCAAACGCGGCGGCGCTTCGGCGCGCGACAGCCGTTGTGCGGAATCGGCGTGACATCGGTGATGCTAGTCACCTGTAAGCCGGCCCCCTGAAGCGACCGAATGGCGGCTTCACGGCCCGATCCCGGCCCTTTGACAAACACATCTACTTGGCGCAAGCCGTGTTCCATCGCCCGCTTAGCCGCGCCGTCTGCCGTCACCTGGGCGGCATAGGGGGTGCTTTTGCGCGAGCCTTTGAAGCCCGATGCGCCGGCGCTTCCCCAACTCAACACGTTGCCGACCGGATCGGTCAGCGTGACGATGGTGTTGTTGAAGCTGGACTGCACATGGGCCTGCCCACGCGGCACCATCTTGCGTTCGCGGCGACGACCACGGGCCGCCCGTGCGGTGCGCGGAGCCGCCGCCTGCTTTTTCTCTGCCATCTGCTCTCCTTATAACACCGCCCGGCCCCATACTGTAGACCGGCATAAGCCGTTACGCCGGCGGGGGCCAGGCCCGATCACTTGCGAACCTTCTTCTTCGCGGAGACAACCCGTTTCGGGCCGCGCCGCGTGCGGCCGTTGGTGCGTGTGCGCTGCCCATGCACTGGCAAGCCGCGCTGATGGCGGATACCGCGGTAGCACTTGATTTCGATCAGGCGCTTGATGTTCAGGTTCACTTCGCGGCGCAGATCACCTTCGACCCGATACTCGCGGTCAATGATTTCGCGCAGGCGATTGACTTCTTCTTCGCTCAACAACCGCACGCGGGTGTCGGGCGCAATGCCCGAGCGGACCATGATCTTGGCGGCCGTGGTCGGGCCGATGCCATAGATATACGTCAGTGCGGTTGCGATTTGCTTTTCGCGGGGAATGTCTACCCCAGCAATACGTGCCATGTATCTGTAGTCCTCCTCTCCGACAAAATTCTGAATTCTGAGTTCTGAGTTGAATTAGCGGCTTAACTAAAAGCCTTATTCAGTACTCAACCCTCAACACTCCTGCTACCCTTGTCGCTGCTTATGGCGCGGGTTGGTGCAGATGACCATAATCACGCCCTTGCGTTTGATGACGCGGCAGCGTTCGCAGCGTGTTTTGACCGAGGCTTTCACTTTCATGTTGCGCGTTACTCCTCCCCCGTAGGGGCTTACCGGCAGCGGCGGGTAATCCGCCCCCGCGTCAAATCATAGGGCGACAAGGCGACCCAGACCCTATCACCCGGCAACAAACGCCCTACGGTCAGCCGCGCTTCGAGCGCCACATGGGCCTGCACGCGGTTGCCGTTTTCCAACTCCACCAGAAAGAGCGCGCTGGGCTGTGGGGCCACAATCCGGGCGACGTATTCCGTTGTGCCGGTGGGGCGCATTCCTGTTCCGCTTTCCGCTGTTAGACTGCTGCCCACGCAGGACAACCTGTAGCCTGCGCCACAGGTGGCACCAAGCGTTGATTATACCAGATCATAGCGGGAATGTCCAGCCGTATGCGGCGCGATTTTCCAGGCAAAACGCGGCGGATGTGCGACAGACGGCACTAACCACTAAAACTGAGCGCGGAGTAGATCGCGCCGAGGAAGCGGCTAGGCACCGTTGCCAGGCGGCGCGTGTCGCGGAAGCCGCTACGCGCCGCCAGCGCGGCCCAGGTGGGATAGGCTAGCGGATGGGGCACCCACAGGTTGCCTCGGTCAGCATCGTATTCCACCAGGATGAACCGTCCGCCGGGGCGCAGCAGGCCGCTGATCTGCGCCAGCAGCGGCGCTTTATCGCGCACAAAATGCAGCGCATTCGCCATCACGATACCGTCAAGCAGGGGCAAGTCTAGCGGGCGGGTGAAGTCGGCTGTTTGCGGGTGCAGAGTAGTGGCCGGAAAGCGGGCGCGGACTACCTGCTCTCCGTCGCGCAGGGCAGCACGGTCGCGGTCTACGGCATAGATGGTACCGCCGGGACCGAGCAAATCGGCGAGGGCCAAGGTAAACGCTCCCCAGCCCGCGCCCAAATCGGCCCATATTCCCCCGCCGCTGGGTACACCGTCGCGCAACAACGCTACATGATCCCGATGTTCCACGACCGCCTAGCCCAGGATCTTTTTGCCGAGCCGTTCGCTGGGACCGCCGCCGAGCGCCTGGGCCATCTCCACTACCAGCCGCAGCTCCCCATCGGTGCAACCGGCCTGCCGCGCCGCTTGGGCGGCAGCGTGGGCTTCGGCTCCGGCCAGGCGCACCAGCGCCATTCCGAACAGCAGCAGGGCGCGGGTGCGTGCATCCAGGCCGGCCGCCTGCACCGCCTGCCCGACAGAATCGGCGGTTTGCGACGTACCGCCCAAGCCGGCGAATGGGGATTGCGGATTGCCCGCAGCAGCAGCGGCGGGTGCAGCGGTCGGCATAGGAGCCGCAACAGCGGGCGGCGGCTGATCAGGCGTCGCGAGGCTGCTTGCTGCGCTGCCCATCCCCGCTGGATTAGCCGTAGCCGGGCTGCTTGCTGCGCCGGTGCCCATCATAAACGGGCTGTCGAGAGTCGAAGGGACTGCGGCGGGCGCGCCGACGCCGCGCAACCAGTCGGGCGAGTCGCCGTAGGACGGCGGCGCGGGGTTGCCTCCCGTGGGATCAGCCAGCCAGGACGGCAAGCCGGCATCGCCGGCGAAGGGTTCAGCCGCCGCCGGCGCGGAGGCACCGCCCGGCGGATCGGCCAACCAGGAGGGCAAGCCGCTTTCACTGCCGAAGGGATCAGCACCGCTCATGCCGGCGCCGGAGGGCATAGGCGGCATGGTAACATCGAGGTTCGACGCCGGCATCCGGGCGACCACCCGATTGCCGGCCGCCGGTGCGGTTGTATCGGTGAGGCCCGCAGGCAGCGTCGCATCCAGGCCCATGCCGCCGAAGTCGAACGATTCGGGTGCCGGCGGTGTTGCGTTGCTTGTCGCGCCCGCAGGCGGCGGCGCGTAAGTTTGCGAATCGGTCAGGCGCACCGGCACCGGCGCGCCCGGCTGGGCCATGCGGTTCCGCAGCTTCGATAAGAAGCCTCCGCCCTGATTCGCGGCGGGCGCAGCCGTCGAATTAGGCGCGCCGCCCAGCGGGTGGGGAGCCACGCCGACTTCCTCAAAGTCGAAGTTCATATTGTTGATGTCGTCGGGCAGCCCCGTCGGCTGCGCAGGCGCAGGCGCAGCGTATTGCGGTATGGGGCTTGCGGCTTGCGGAGTGAGTGCGGCGGTGTACTGGAGCGGTACGGTAGCCGCTGTAAGCGGCGCGATAGGAGCCGTCGTGGGCGGCAAGACCAGGGTAGTGGCGCTGCTTGCCACGCCCGCCCCGGCCTCCAACGGACCCGCTTTCAAGCCGGCGTTGCGGAACAGATCGACCACACTGGGGTCGGCCGCCTGCACTTGCAGGCGCGCATCATAGCTGCGCATGATCGCCCCTAGCTTGCTGATGCCTTCACCGCCGCCGCTGAACAGGTTGATCCCGGCGGGAATGATCAGCACTACGTCTTTATCTTTACGCACCGCCCGACTCAGAGAACGGACCAACGTTTCCATTGATTCGTCGGGCGCGATTTCATAGGTCTGCATACACGACTCCTCGGTACGGTTTCAGTACGGCTGCGGCCGGCGAATAGTGGTTAGTGGACCGGTTGATTGCGGCTCAGGGTCGGGGGCCCTGCGTCAGCGACAGCCGCGTGCGGCCAGCCCTTCGCTGCCTAGTTGGCCTAACAATACCTCATAAGGTGTGCCCACGTTTTCCGGGTGCCACTCGAAACGGGCGCGCTCAAAATACTGCACCCGATACAGCTTGCCGTCGGTCGCGGATACCTCGTCCCGTTCTTCGCTCAACGGATAACCAAAATTGGTTAGCCCGGCGTTGCGGTCCCAAAAGGCCTTGAACCCGCCCCGCAAGCTATGGGCGGTCTGCGAGAAGCGCGTCACGTCCGGTGGGTCGCCCTCCGGCGACAGTGGGCTGGGCGCAAACTTTTGTGCCGCTGCGAGCGGGGCGCCTAACCGTGTCAATTGTACCAGCAGCCGCAACTTCTCGCCTTTCGCCAAATCAGCGAAACCGGGCAAACGCACGTTCTCCGGGTGATATTCAAAGCGGGCACGCTCAAAATATTGCACCTTGCGCCCAGCCTCGAAGCGTGCTTCAGTGATCGGGTAGCCGAAAATAGGCACACCGCCGAAGCGGCGCCAATAGTCGCGGAACTCGTCCCACAGATCGTGCCCCGTTTGCGGAAAAACGAGCGGCGGCAGCCAATCCGCCGAATGTTGCACCGGGCTGGGCGGTGGCGCCACCGTCAAGGGCACCGTGCTGACGGTGGTGCTATCAAGCGGCAGCACGTCCGCTCGGTAGCCGGCGCGGAACACCATTGCCCCCGGCTTGAGGCTGCCGTCGAGCCGCAGCAGGCCAAAGTGATCCTGCTCACTCTCCACGCCGCCACCCGATGAGGAGGTAGGCGGAAAGTCCCACAGCATCCAGGCCAACAGACCGTCCAGCCTGCCCGCTTCGGCGGCTCCCACCATGCCGCTATAAAGCGCCACTTGCTGCGTGTCGCTAAACAGCGGGTCTGCGCCGCACGGACCGGTCGGCCAGCCGGTCTCTTCCAGCACCACCGGCTTATGGGTGTGCGCGTGAATCGCGGCGATTTCACTGTTAATTGCCCCGGCATCATAGCTATGGAAGGCAGCAAAGTCGGACACGTCGAGCAGGGTGCGGCCCTGTGGGTCAGCTTGCCACAGCGCGGCGGCATGGGCCACGCCGACGGTGACCAATTGGTGGGGCGCGAGACGGTGCAGTTCAGCCCCCACGCGCAACAACCAATCGAGCGCGGCGGGCTGATGATCGGTCCAACTGGCGTAGAGGTCGGGTTCGTTGTGCAGATCCCAGCCCAGCACACGGTCGTCGTCAGCGAAAGCGCCGGCTAGGCTTCGCAGATAAGTCAGGTTGCCCTGCCAGCGCGTATCGCTCGTGGCCGGGGTATCGTCATACCAATCGAACAGGGTGATGATCAGCTTGAGGTGCAATTCGCCGGCCGTTTGCGCCAACTGCCGCAGGCGATCAAGCAGCACCGGCTTAACCGCACCGCTATCCTCGATGATGCCCTGGTCGGCGCGATAGGGTAGCAGCACGCGCACGGTATTGCCGCCGAAGTCGGCTATGCGCGCCAAGTCGGCGCGGGTCGCCGGTCCGTCCCAGTGTTGCCAGAAATAAACCCACGGCCCGTGGCTGGGATAAAACGATACGCCTTTCAGATGCACCAGCGCACCTGCATAGCGCAACTGCCCGTCCTGCACCGTCACCCAGCGGCCTTCGGCGGCACGGGTCGCCG
The DNA here is from genome assembly GCA_038228295.1 of Chloroflexia bacterium. GTDB lineage: Bacteria > Chloroflexota > Chloroflexia > QHBQ01 > JAICKM01 > JAICKM01. Next base: position 55,182 of record JBBRPH010000031.1, read on the forward strand.
GGGGTGCGCCGCTGCCGAGCAGCAGGAGCAACGGGATCAGCGCAAACCAAGTCCAGATTGGTAAAGTGCGCGGCCGAAGCTGTAGCATGGGCGGTTTCTCGTTCTAGCCGGCGGATAAGGTCAGCGAGGCAAAGGCCGGATTAGTTCCATGATAGCACACCCGCTAAGCAAACACAAGTTGCATTTAGCCCAATCCCCCGCTATAATGGCCCCACAGCCGGCTCGCCGGCCGATCTCCGCGTGACCGGGTGGAGACCCCCGCTAACGTCCGGTAACGGGCGGCGGCAGAAAGCGATCTGTGCGCCTGTGGCAGCCCTCGATCCCTGGTTTAGCGCCGTCGCCAGTGGGCTGGCGTTTGCCGGCCTGGCGCTGGCGGTCTATCTCACCTTTCGTGTGCTGGATTTCCCCGATTTGACCGTGGACGGCAGCCTCGGTTTCGGCGCGGCAGTCAGCGCGGTGCTGATCAACGCCGGCTGGAGTCCCTGGCTGACGCTGGGGGCCGCCACGCTAGCCGGAGCCGCCGCCGGGCTGACCACCGGCCTACTTCATACCCGGCTGGGCATCAACGGCCTGCTCGCCTCGATCCTCGTCTCAATCAGTATGTTCACCATTAATCTGCGCGTGATGGGCGGCTCGAATGTCTCGGTCTCCGGCCACGGCACCGTGTTTTATGAAGCCGACTACCAACCCGGCCCAGTGGGCCGGGCATTGCAAACGGTCAGCCCCGACTTGGGTAAAATGATCTCCGTTCAGGCGTGTATTGTGCTGCTGATCCTAACGACGATCATCCTGGTGATCGCGAATTGGTGGCTAAACTCGGAGCAGGGCATTGCCTTGCGTGCCTGTGGCGACAACCCACGTATGATCCGGGCGCTGGGCGTAAACACAGGGCGGATGCAAATGCTGGGCCTAGCTGTCGCCAACGGGCTGTGCGGGCTATCGGGTGCGCTGCTGGCGCAATACCTCGGCTTCGCCGACATTACACTGGGGCCGGGATCGATCCTCACCGGGCTGGCTGCAGTAATCTTGGGGGAGGCGTTGCTGCACAGTGGCACCGTGCGCGCCGGACTACTGGGCGCGGTACTAGGCGCAGTGTTGTTCCAAGTGCTGTTGGCCGTCACCCAATTGCAACAGACGATCCGTATCGAAGCGCAAGATTACAAACTCGCCAGCGCGCTGATTGTGCTGATCGCCCTGCTGGTACCTAGTGTACGGGCGCGGTTGGGCCTGAATCGGGCAGCGCGGGCGAGCACCGGCAAAGGGGGTGCCGCGTGACGACGAGTGCCGCCGGCGGCGGCGAACGCCCGGCGCTGGCCTTGCACGATGTGACCAAGACGTTTTACCTCGGCACGGTCAATGAGGTGCGTGCGCTGCGAGGGATCAGCCTTAGCCTGCAACCGGGCGAGTTCGTGACGGTAATCGGCGGCAACGGCGCGGGTAAGTCCACCCTACTCAACACAATCGCCGGAGTCTCCCCGCCGACAGGCGGTACGGTCTATCTTGCCGGGCGCGACTGCACTGCATTGGACGAGGCCACGCGGGCGCAGTGGATAGGCCGTGTGTTTCAAGATCCGTTGGCGGGCACCGCGCCCAACCTGACGATCGAACAAAACCTGACGATGGCCCTGCTGCGCGGCAGCCCACGTAGCTTGGGGCGCGGTGTGACGGATGCGCGCCGGGCGATCTTTCGCGAACGGCTAGCGCGGCTGGGCCTGGGCCTGGAAAACCGCCTTGGTACACGGGCCGGGCTGTTGTCGGGCGGCCAGCGTCAGGCGCTCACGCTACTGATGGCGACGCTCCAGCCGCCCGACCTGCTACTGCTTGATGAACACACCGCCGCGCTCGATCCGGCCACGGCGGCCACGATCCTCGATCTGACCACGGCCCTGGTTGTTGAAGGCAGACTAACGGCGCTGATGGTAACGCACAACATGGGCATGGCCCTGGCCGTGGGCACACGAACGCTGATGATGCACGAGGGTGGGGTGATTATGGACCTGAGCAGCACGGAGCGACAGGGCCAAACAGTGCGCTCGCTGGTAGACAAGTTTTTCGCTTTACGCGGCAGCGCCGTGTCCGACCGAATGCTGTTATACTAGGCGCACCAGATAAAATGGGTCTATAGCCTATAATAGTACAGAGGGCGTTAAACGCACGTGATGAAACGGGATCGGTATATCCACAAGGAGGAACCCAGACCATGAACGACGCACGCACCAGAACCGGAGCCGGCCGCCTCGGCGCACACCGCAGCACCGCGCTACCGCTGTTGAGCCTGGTGTCGGGCCTGAGCTTGCTATTGGCAGCCTGCGGCCCTACGTCCGACACCACAGCAACCACCCCGGCCGCCACTACCGGCACCACGGGTGGGGCCACTGTCACCGTTGCCGCCACAGCCATGACCGGCGCAACTCCCACCGGTGGCAGCATGACTGGCGGCGCGACCCCCACCGGCGGCAGCATGACTGGCGGCGCGACCCCCACCAGCGGCGGCGCGGCGACCGTTACGGTGGGCAGCGGCGCTAGCGGCAACGGCGGCAAAAAGTACGCCATTGGTATTCTGCAAACGTCTACCCACCCGGCGCTCGACTTCACGCGCGAGGGCATCAAACAAGCCTTTATTCAGGCGGGTATGGTCGAAGGCACCACCGTCACGTTTGACGTGCGGAACGCCGAATTAGACGCTCCCACCGCCGCCAAGATGGCCGACGCTTTCATCGCCAACAAGGTAGATGCGATTGTCACCATCGGCTCACCCGCCACGGCGGCGGCGATCAATGAGACCAAGAAAGCCGGCAGCAGCATCCCGATCTTCTTCTCCGCCGTGGCCGATCCCTATGGGCCGGGCTTCGCGGGCAAAAAAGAAGGCGACACGCTGACCGCCGATCCGCATTTGCACCCCGATAATATGACCGGCGTGCAAGCCTTCCCGCCGGTCGAAGAGGGCATGAAGCTGATCCAAGAGGTCAAGCCGGGCATCAAAACAGTCGGCCTGCTCTGGAACCCCGGCGAACCTAACTCCAAAGCGACAACCGATGAAGCGCGCCGCGTGGCCGCAACACTGGGCATCACGCTGGTAGATCGCCCGGCAACTAAGCCCGCCGATACGCTGGACGCCGCCACTACGCTGGCCCGCTACAACGCCGAAGCGTTTTTCGTTAGCACCACCAACTCGGTGGTCAACGGCCTCGACTCGGTGGTGCGTGTGGCCCAGGAGAACAGCCTGCCGCTGTTCGGCAATGACCCCCTCTCAGCCAGTCGCGGAGCCGTCGCCGCGCAAGGGCTGGACTACACGCAAAACGGCCTAGAAGCCGGCCAAATGGTGGTCCAAGTCCTGACCGGCAAGGCCACGATCAAGAGCCTGGATGTGCAAAAGACAACCAAAGAATCGCTGTGTATCAACACCAAAGCCGCCGAACTGCAAAAGGTGACCCTGCCTGCGTCGCTGATCGCCCGCGCCAAAGGTTGCACCTATACCGAAATCAAGACTCCATTGCCGCCCAAACCGGCCGCCGGTACTACGCCCGCCGTGACCGTTGCGCCGACTAAAGCGCCGTAAGTAAGTAATAAAAGGAGAGGCACCCGGCAGCAGGCGACGAGACCTTGCTGCCGGATGCCTCCCAATCACATAGCGCAAAAGTGTTTGCCGCGACTGAGCCGGCCCCGCTGCCTGCACCCCTGCGCCGGTCGGCCTACTCGACCCTACTCCGCAGCGTCAGCCATCCCTGAATCGCGAGCATCTGGATATGCTCGTGCAGGTGCGCGAATGAGGCGTTAAGCACTGCAGAACCCAGCGGCGCACCACCCAGCCAGACGAAGCGTTGTGTGTCCAGCAGATCGGTTGCGGGCAAGGCGCTCACCAAGTCCGCCAGCTGTTGCCAAGCCGCTTCCGATTCGTGTAGCACCGCCGCGAGCGGCCGATCACGGTTGGTCTGATAGATCCAAGTGTTGATCCTGTTGACCTCAGCGGCGTCATTCTCGTCGAACTCCGCCGGCCACGGCGGCTGTGTAGGCGCTGTGTGCCGCAGCCCGGCCTGCAAGCGAGCGCACGATCGCCCGCGCCAGGCGGTTAGGTGGGCGATAACATCTTTGACCGTCCACTCCGGTGCGGCGGCCCCCGGTAGCAGCATCCGATCTTCGCTGATTGCGGCCAGCAGCGCCAACCACGCCGAATGTTCGGCTTGAAGGGTCGCCAACAGTTGGGCCTTTGTCGTTTCTGCATCCATCGCCAAATCCCCTTTCCAACTCTACAAGCGAATATAGCCGAGGGAGATCAAGATGTATACCACAGACGCCGGCGGCCCTGGTGGGGCCGCCGGCACCTTGCTGATGGGTCGGTGCGTCAGCGCACGGCAGCAGTCGGCGGTTCGTGCAGCAACCGGACCCGCCCGCCGCTCCGGTACTTGAAATCCTTGACACAACTGATTGACTTGGCTATAGTAGCCAAGTCTGCGGAAAGCAAATCGGGAACAACAGAGAAATCGAACTCAAATGCGCGAAACTGAGTAGCCAAAAGCCTTGACAAGCAATGCAAGGTTCGCTATAATAGCAAAGCAGTTAGGGAATTGCCCCGGCTGCGAAAATCCAGACGGAGACAGAGCCAAGCGTATGATGAACAGCTTGCCCATTAACTGAATAAAGCTACTGGAAAAGCTGAATAGCGTGTACGCGAGGCTTGAACAGTGTTCGGGCCTCTTTTCTTTGTCTCTTTTGCACCTTCTTAAACCTAGATAGCCCATGGACCCCTAACGGTTGCTTGCCGTGACAAGCAACCGCCGGTGGTTCATCGGATCCGCCCCTCCGCCTCGTGGAGAGCAACGCGGTGTACCTTCCCAACCACATACGTTTAGCTGACATCAATCACCCGCGCCGGTTTAGTAGACTGCTGACGCGGGGTTGCAACGACTGCTAGAGTTGCGCCTGCCGGCCTCGCCGGACAGGGGGTCGTATGCTCTAGGCA
>JBBRPH010000032.1:0-58853 GCA_038228295.1 Chloroflexia bacterium
CGCAGGTGTTCGAGTACGGTGGCGAACTGCTGGTCAGTAGATGGCATGGTAGCTCCTTTGCTAAAGGCTACCCTAATCTTACCAAATCCGCGCCCCCACCCGCCGCTGACCCCCTTCCAGATTAGATGCGTAAGCCCTGCTCTTGTGCGCTGGATGCATTGCAAACGCCGCCGGGATACGGTATAGTACGCCCATCTTGTGGGACCGTTAGTGCTACGCCGGCGACCAGGGAGGACTTAGGCCCGATGATTAAACGCGCACCGATTATTGATGTATTGGCCCGGGAAGTGCTCGACTCGCGTGGCAATCCCACTGTGGAAGTCGAAATCCACTTGGCCGACGGGACGCGGGGGCGGGCGGCCGTACCGTCGGGCGCATCCACCGGGGCGCACGAAGCGGTCGAACTGCGCGACGGCGACAAGGCGCGCTACGGTGGCAAGGGCGTGCGCGATGCAGTGTCCAATGTGATCCATGCGATTCGCCCGGTGGTGCTGGGTTTCAATGCGCTGGACCAGACCGGCCTCGATGCGCTGCTACTGCAAGTGGACGATACGCCAAATAAGGCACACTTGGGCGCGAACGCAATCCTGGGCGTGTCGCTGGCGGCGGCCCACGCGGCGGCGGCGGCCGTCGGCTTGCCGCTCTACCGCTACCTGGGCGGTCCCGGTGCGCGTGCGCTGCCGGTGCCCATGATGAACATCCTGAACGGCGGCAAGCACGCCGCCGATTCGACCGACTTCCAGGAGTTCATGGTGATGCCGGTCGGGGCGGGCAGCTTCACCGAAGCCTTGCGCTGGGGTGCGGAAGTGTATCACGCGCTCAAAGGCGTGCTGGCCGGGCGCGGCTACGGCACCAATACCGGCGATGAGGGCGGCTACGCGCCGTCGCTGAAATCGAACGCCGAAGCAGTCGAAGTGATCCTGGCGGCCATCGAAAAGGCGGGCTATCGTGCCGGCACCGATGTGATGATCGCCCTCGACCCGGCGATCACCGAATTGTACGCGGATGGGCAGTATCATCTGCCCAAAGAAGGTCGCAGTCTCAGCACTGCCGAAATGATTGACTTTTGGGCCGATTGGGTGGGTCGCTACCCGATTATTTCGCTGGAAGACGGCTTGGCGGAGGACGACTGGGCCGGCTGGCAGCAGTTGACCGCGCGGCTGGGCGAGCGGGTACAATTGGTCGGTGACGATTTCCTGGTGACCAATCCGACCCGTGTGCGCCGCGCCATCAGCGAACGATCCGCCAACAGCTTGTTGACCAAAGTGAACCAGATCGGTAGCCTGACGGAGGCGGTGGAAGCGGTGCAAACCGCCCAGCGCGCCGGCTGGACGGCCGTCCTCTCGCACCGCTCCGGCGAAACCGAGGATACGACGATTGCCGACTTGGCAGTGGCGCTGAACTGCGGCCAGATCAAGACCGGCGCGCCGGCCCGTGGCGAACGCACCGCCAAATACAACCAACTGCTCCGCATCGAAGGCGACTTGGGCGCGGGGGCGGTCTATCCCGGCTGGGCGGCGTTTCCGCAACTGCGGCGCGGCTAATTACTAGGCAGCAGCACTTTATGCGTGACCTCAACGGCCGGCAACTGGGCAAATATGTGCTGGACACGCCTATTGGGCAGGGCGGCATGGCGACCGTCTACCGAGCACATGACGCGACACTCGACCGCCCCGTGGCAATCAAAGTAATGGACCCCGCCACGACCGTGGAACCCGGCGCAGTGGAGCGGTTCCAGCGTGAGGCCATTCTAGCGGCCAATCTCGAACACCCTCATATTGTGCCGGTCTACGATGTGCAGGAAGCCAACGGCCTCTGGTATATCGTCATGCGTTATGTACCCGGAGAGAGCCTGCGCGCCATCCTCAGCCGCGACGGCGCGCTGCCGTTGGAGCGGATTGGCCCTATCCTACGTCCGATGGCTGATGCACTGGACTATGCCGACAGCCACGGTGTGGTCCATCGCGACATCAAGCCGGGTAATATCCTGGTGGAACCCGGCGGCAACGTAGTGCTGACCGACTTCGGCATCGCCCGCAATGGCGCTGACGCCCACCTAACGCGCGTCGGACAGGTGATGGGCACGGCGGACTACCTCGCCCCCGAACAGATTCGCGGGGAGCCGGCCACCGCCGCCAGTGATCTCTATAGCCTGGGCGTGGTGCTGTACGAAATGCTCACCGGCAAGCCGCCTTTCGCCGGCGATCATCCCGCCGAAACGCTCTATAAGCAAGTCAACAACCCGCCGCCGCCGCTACGCAGCCTGAACCCAACCCTCCCCCCGGCGCTACAGCCGGTCCTGGACCGCGCGCTGCACAAAATCCCGGCTTTGCGCTATCCCAGTGGCGCGGAGTTGGTACGCGCCTTCACCGCCGCAATCGGCGTGCCCCCCACCGCGCGCATCCAACTTGCGCCCACTGCGGTTCCTGCCGTTCCGCCTTTAGCGGCCAGTGGGCCGGTCACGTTGCGTCCGGCCGCGGTCGGCACCGTGCTGCCCGATCTTACCCCCCGGCCCCCGGTTCCTGCCAGGGCAGAGCGTGCGCTGTTATCGCCGGCGGTGGGTCGCACGCGCCGGCTAACGGCGGCGGGCGTGCTGATCCTGCTGGGTCTGGGTGTAGTGGCTTTCCTCGCCTTGCGGCCACGCGGCCCGACCGGCGCGCCGGGTGATACGTCGGCTTTTGCAGCTCCTGCTCCACAGACCTGGACCGGCCCGCTGCGCCGGGATAACGGCGGCGACATCCACGCGAACCACGCCAATCGCGCCCCCACCATAGACGGCAGCCTAGCCGACTGGACGGGCGCGAACACCTGGATTGCCGCCAATGAGTTGGCCGACGCGAAAGTGAGCCGGCCGACCGATCCCGCCGACTTGAGTGCCGGCTTCGTTTTCGGCTACGATGCCACCAATTTCTACCTGGGCGCGACGATCACGGATAACGTTCATGTGCAAAATAGCCTCACCCGTGGCTTAGCGCTTTGGCAAGGTGACGACATCGAACTGTGGTTCGACACTGACTTGGCCGGCGATTTCACGCTGGATCCCGGCAACGGGGACGATGTGCAGTTGGGCCTCTCGCCCGGCGACTTCGCCAAATTGGGACCGGAAGCGGTGCAGTTCCGCCCGGAAGCGGTGCCCGGTAGCCCGCCCGGTGTGCGCGTGGCGGCCCTCCCGCGCCCCGGCAGCGGCGGCTACACGCTCGAAGCGGCGATCCCGTGGGCGGCTTTGCACCTGAGCCACGCCCCCGCGCCCGGCAGCGCCATGGGCTTCTGTGCCGGCGCCGGCGATAACGATGTACCGGGCACGGCCCAGCAGCAGCACATGGTCAGCACCTGCCGCCGCCTGCAATGGAACGTGCCGACGACCTTCGGCAACCTCTTCTGGTAAGGAACCCTGCCCATGCGCGCTGCCCTCCCCGCCCTTGTACCTCCACCGGCCACGCAGCCCTGCCCCCAATGCGGCGCAACCCTGCCGATCAATCCTGAGTATGTGATTTGGTGTGATCAGTGTGATTGGAACTTACAACCAAGCAAATCCGATCAGCCACAGACTCTATTTGAACGCCAGTATGCCGCGCTGGGGTGGCGGTTCAGCAAAGGGTTGTTTGACTCGCTGGTGCAACGTGGTCCTTACCGGCCGCGTTGGGATGCGCCGATACTCTTAGCATACGCACTGGCGTTGGCAGTCCACGGCCTCACCCTCTATCTGCTTTATATCAGCCTTTCGTTAGTGCTACAGGCTCTTTGATATTTAGTGTGCTAAGTGACCCCATGAACGGACTGACTGCGGCACCAACATCCTGCCATAAGCACGCTGCAAGCGGCAGTCAACTTACGTCATCTGGACTCAAGCACACTAAATATCAAAGAGCCGTGCTACAAGGGGCCAGCCATCCCTTTGCCGTGTTGGCCGGGCTTTTTGGTCTCATGGTTGTTTGGGTACTGCGCCCGCGTATCCCGCAATTCACAGCGTTCTCCGACATCGTGACTCGTGCCGAGTTCCCTACCCTGTTTCGCATCATAGACGACATCACTACTATCTTACACGGCGGGGAAATTGATACGGTACTGATAGATGAAGAATTTAACGCCGGTTTTGGGCGCTACGGCCTGCAATGGAAGCGGTTGCTAGAGTTGGGTTTGCCGTTACTGACGATTCTGGAGCCGCAAGAACGAATCGCTATATTAAGTCACGAACTGGCGCACGGGGTGAATGGCGATCCAGCACGAGGCTTTGTGATGCAAACGACGATCTCGACATTGGTAGAGTAGCACAACTTTTTGCATCCTGGTAGCATATTCGGGGCTGGGGATTTTTATAGCTTGGTTGCTATTCCCGTAAACCTCATCTTGTTATTACTCGCGCAAACTGTGCGTCTGCTAATTTACGGCCTACTCCATCTCTTCTGGCGCGATAGCCAGCGTGCCGAGTATTTGGCTGATGCTCTTGCCGCGCAGATAGCCGGCACTGACGCCATCTGCGCGGCGCTGGACAAACTTCACTATTCCTCTGCTTTCACCTTTACCTTGCGCCGGATGTCGTTAGGAGTGGGTGAGGCTAATGTGTTTACGGCCTTACGCGAACAATTGACCACTATTCCAGCGCGCGAACTCGCTCGTATCCGCCGGATCAGAGAGGTCGCGGGATCGCGCATAGACGTGACACACCCGCCGACTACCTACCGGATGGCGCTCATACGTGCCCACCCGGTCGCTACCCCGCAATATATCTTATCGACGACTGATGCCGCCCAGTTAGATATAGAGTTAGCGGCCGTGCAGCGACGGGTGCAAGATCAGCTGTTTGATCGTCACTACCAACGCTAGTTTTAACGCGGCGCGATTCCGCCTGCGGCCGCCTCGGCCACTGCGCGGCGGTGGTGTTCCACCTTCATGCAGTGGTCCATGACGACCGCTAGGCCGGCCGCCTGGGCGCGGGTGGCGGCGGCCTCGTTGCGAATGCCCAGTTGCATCCAGACCAGCGGAGCGCCGGCGGCTATCGCGTCCTCCACCACGTCGGGCATGGCCTCGGCGCGGCGAAACACATCCACCACGTCTACTCGCTCTGGGATGGCCTGCACCGATGGATACGCCTTCTCACCCAGCACCTCGGTTTCCTTTGGGTTGACCGGGATGATGCGGTAGCCGTGTTCTTGCAAATAGCGGGCGATGGCGTAGCTGGGATTGGTCGGATTGCTCGACAGGCCGACGACGGCCACGGTCTTGGCGGCCAGCCCCTGTGCAATAGCTTCTGGGCTGTTGATCGGTGGCGGAGTAGCGGTGGTCATGGCAGGGACCTTTCATGGACGACTGCTAAATCAGCGCCAGTTCGCGGCCCACCCGCTCAAAAGCGGCAAGGGCCGTGTCCAAATTGGCGCGGGTGTGGGCGGCGGTGACGATGGTGCGGACGCGCGACTTGGCTTCGGGCACAGTGGGATAGCCGATACCTTGCGCGAACACGCCTTCCGCGAACAGGCGGTCGCTCAGGCGGTGCGCTTTTTCGGCGCTGCCCGCAATCACCGGCGTGATCGGCGTTTCACTGTGCCCGCAGTCGAAGCCCAGCGCGGCCAGGCGCGCCTTGAAGTAGCGCGTGTTCTCCCACAACTGGTCAATCAGTTCGGGTTGTTGTTCCAGCAGATCAATGGCTCCGATGCAGGTGGCGATCACGCTGGGCGGGTGAGTGTTGCTGAACAGGATGGGGCGGGCGCGGTGCAGCAAAAAGTCGCGCAACGGCTGCACGCCGGCCACATAGCCGCCGACCGCGCCCAGCGCCTTTGAGAAGGTGCCGATCTGGATGTCCACGCGGCCTTGCAAGCCAAAGTGATGCACCGTGCCGCGCCCGTTCGCGCCCAGCACGCCGCTGGCGTGGGCATCGTCCACATAAGTCGCCGCGCCATAGCGTTCGGCCAGGGCCACGATCTCCGGCAGCTTGGCGATGTCGCCGTCCATGCTGAACACGCCGTCGGTGATGATCAGCTTGGTGCGGGCGTTGCCGGCGGCTTGCAGTTGCGTTTCCAGGTGGTCCAGGTCGCTGTGGTGATAGATGAAGCGAGCCGCTTTTGACAGCCGGATGCCGTCAATAATCGAGGCGTGGTTCAGTTCGTCGCTAATGATCGCGTCGCCCTCTTCCATCAGTGCGCCAATCGTGCCGCTGTTGGCGGTGAAGCCGGATTGGAAGGTGAGCGCGGCCTCGGTGTGCTTGAACGCCGCCAGCCGCCGCTCCAACTCCTCGTGCAGGTCCATCGTGCCGATGATCGTCCGCACCGCGCCGGTGCCCACGCCGTACTGCGCGATGGCCTCGGTCGCCTTCTGGCGCAGGTAGGGATGGGTGTCCAGGCCCAGGTAGTTGTTGGAGGAGAGGTTGATCACCTCTTTGCCGTCAATCACACAGACGGCCTTCTGCTCGCCGGTTACGACGCGCAGCTTGCGGAACAGGTGCTTCTCTTTTAGCATGTCCACTTCGCCCGTCAGCCGGTCTTGTAAGGTTGTTTGCACAGGTAAGTTCCTCCGCTTATGGAAATAGCACGACTTTTGCCGCCTCGCCCCGGTTCATTAGGGCAAACGCCTGATCGAACTCGGATAGGTCCAGGCGGTGGGTGATCACACAGGTCGGATCGACCGCGCCGGAGAGGATCAGCCCCTGCGTGCGATACCAGGTGTCCCAGATGCGCCGCCCGGAAATGCCGTGGACGTGCGCGCCCTTGAAGATGATCGCGTTGTTCAGATCGAGTTCGACCGGGCGGGCGGGGAGGCCGAGCAAGGCCGCCTCCCCGCCGAAGCGTAATAGCTCGAAGCCCTGCGCGATGGCCCGTGCGTTGCCCGACATTTCGAGCATCACATCCACCCCCTCACCGCCCGTCGCGGCGCGCACAGCGGCCACTGGATCGGTTTCGCACGAGTTGATCACTTGCGTCGCGCCCAACTGTTCCGCCAGATGCAGCCGCAGTGGGTTGATGTCTACCGCGTAAATGGCCGCCGCGCCTGCCGCTTTGGCGATGGCGACCGCCCATAGGCCAATCGGCCCACACCCGATTACCGCTACCCGCTTGGTCGGGATGTCGCAGGAGAAGACGGTGTGGACGGCGTTGCCGAACGGCTCCTGAATCGAGGCGACTTCCACCGCCATGCCCGGCGGGTTTTTCCAGGCCACTTTGGCCGGCACGCTTACATATTCGGCATAGACGCCGGGCCGATCCACGCCCAGGATCTGCACATTGGCGCACACATGGCCCTGACCGGTGCGGCATTGTAGGCAGTGGCCGCACATGATGTGGCTCTCCAGCGACACAAAATCGCCGACGGCAATGCCGGTGGCGGTGCGGCCCACTTCGACCACATCGCCGCAACATTCATGGCCGAAGACCATCGGCGTAGCGGCAAAGCGCGATTGGGCCCACGGATCCCAGTTGTAGATGTGCAGATCGGTGCCGCACATACTGGCGGCGCGCACCCGCACCAAAATATCATCTGGGCCGACCGCCGGGATCGGCACCTGGGCCAGCACTGCGCCGGCGGCGGGTTCCGCCTTGACCACAGCGCGCATCAGTTCGGGCATACGGACTGACCTCCATTGTCAGACTAGCGCACCCCTCGGCAGTGCGGGGTACACTACACATAAAAACCGCCCGGCCCATCGGCAACGACGGATCGCGGGCGGGGCAGCACAAGCCAAATTAGTCTTGGCCGCAGTATAGCACCGACGGAAATGGGGTGTCAAGGCTGGCCTGCGCCCGTCTGAATAGAACACCTGTTGCACATTAGTGGGCGGAATGGTAAAATTAGCTGGGTGTTAGTGTGTGCCCACATAGACAAGGATACGAGGTACGTGCGTGCTGGCAGAATTATCGATCAACAACTTCGCCATTATTGACCGGCTCCACCTGCGCTTCGGGCCGGGGTTTAACGCCCTTACCGGCGAGACCGGGGCGGGCAAGTCGATCATCATTGATGCCATGTCAGCCATGCTGGGGGCCAAAATTGGGGCCGAATTTGTGCGCCACGGCTGCACCACCGCGCGGGTTGAGGGGTTGTTCGACCTGACCCGCTTGGCTCCTGCCGCGCGTGACCTATTGCGGGCGCGCCTGATCGCCGCCGGCCTGCTGGAGGAAGGCGATGAAGCCGCTGACGACAGCAGCCTGACCCTCAGCCGCGAAATCCACAAAGGGGGGCGCACGGTAGCCCGTGTCAACGGCAGCCTGGTCAATCAGGCCATGCTAGGCGAGCTCGGGAGCCTGCTGGTAGATATCCACGGCCAGACCGAACACCAGTCGTTGCTGCGGATGACGACCCATCTGGATCTGCTGGATCAGCACGCCAGGGTGGGGCCACTGCGCGGGCGTCTGGCCGAACAGGTGACGCGGCTGCGTGCCGTCCGCAAAGATCTGGCCGCGCTGCAACGCGACGAGCGCGAACTAGCCCGCCGCGCTGACCTGCTCAAGTTCCAGGTGGATGAGATTGAGAAGGCGGAACTGGTGGTCGGCGAAGACGAAGAATTGGCCCAGGAACGCTCCCGCCTGATGAACGCCGAGCGGTTGGGCACACTGGCCGACGGCATCTACGGCCTGTTGATCGCCGGAGCCGAGGAAGCCGACCCCTTCAGCGGCACGGGGCGCGGCGCCGGGCGCAACGGGCGCGCCGTGCCTATAGCAGGCGAAAAACCGGTGCGCGACGCGCTGGGCGAAGCCGCCGCCTTGCTGGGCGAACTGCTGCGCGTGGACCCTGATCTGACCGACCAGCAAGCCGGCCTGAATACGTTGATTGACGGTGTGGATGAACTGGGCCGCACGGTGCGCCTCTACCGCGAACGGGTGGAGCATGACCCCGAACGCCTACTGGAGGTGGAGGAGCGCATCAGCCTGCTGCACGAATTAAAGCGTAAATACGCGCCGACCATCCCCGAAATCATCGCCTTCGGTCAGGAAGCCGCCGCCGAACTCGACACACTGACTCACAGTGAGGAGCGCATCGCCGAGTTGCAAGAGGAGGAGGCTGCGCTGCTGACCGACGCGGGCGCGCTGGCCGCCGAACTGTCGGCCCTGCGCCAGGCGGCAGGCGAACGGCTGGCGCGGGCTGTCGAAGGCGCGATGCGCGAACTGCTGATGGGCAGTATCCAGTTTGCGGCGGGTATCACCCGCACGCCCGATCCCGCCGGCTTGCCCGCGCTGGGGCCGGACGGTGCGCCGGGCCGTTGGGCCTTCGACACACGCGGCCTGGATCGCGTTGAGTTCCTGATCTCGCCCAACCCTGGCGAGCCGCTCAAATCGCTGGCGAAAATCGCATCGGGCGGTGAAACCTCGCGCCTGATGCTCGCGCTCAAATCGATCCTGTCGGATGCCGATTACACACCGACCCTCATCTTCGACGAGATTGACGTGGGCGTGGGCGGGCGCAGCGGCATGGTGGTCGGCGAAAAGCTCTGGTCGCTGACCGACAACCACCAAGTGCTGTGCATCACCCATCTGCCCCAGATCGCGGCCTTCGCCGACAGCCACTACCGCATTACCAAGCAAGTACATGAGGGCCGCACCAGCACGCGCGTAGACGCCCTGGATACCGCTGACCGTGCGACCGAAGTGGCCGCGATGCTTGGCGGGCTGCCGGTCACGGCCGGGAGCCTGGAAAACGCACGCGAGATCATCCGCCACAGCGCCCAAACCAAAGCGTTGCGCCACGGGGCCACCGCCAGTGACCTACTGGCCGGTGCCGCTACCCGACCACCTAGCGCCCCCGCCGACCCTGCGTGGCCGCAAGTAGGCGTTCCTAATTAAGCCGCCAATGGAGACCATAAAAACAATGCCACAAACCCCGCATATCGAACAGCATTTCACCGCCGGCGAAACCGTGCGCGATATTGTTATCGGGATGTCCGACGGCTTAACGGTGCCGTTTGCGCTGGCCGCCGGCCTGTCGGGCGCGGTCTCATCCACCGGCATCATCGTCACGGCTGGGCTAGCCGAAATCGCCGCCGGATCTATCGCGATGGGGCTAGGTGGCTACCTGGCCGCGCGTAGCGACGCGGAACACTACGCCAGCGAGCGGCTGCGCGAGCAACAGGAAGTGGTGGAAAAACCGGATTTGGAACGGGCCGAAGTGCAGGAGGTGTTCGAGTCGTATGGGCTGACGGCGGAGGAGAGCGCGCCCATCGTCGCCGCCCTGAGCCGCCGCCCCGAAGCCTGGATTGATTTTATGATGCGCTTTGAGCTAGGGCTGGAAGCGCCCGACCCCAAGCGCGCCCTCACCAGCGCCCTGACAATCGCCGCCTCGTATATCGCCGGCGGGCTGATCCCGCTCAGTCCGTATATCCTGATCTCCCACGCCCCTACTGCCTTGATCATCTCGGTCGTCGCCACTTTGATCGCACTGACCGTGTTCGGCTATATCAAGGGCCGCTTTACCGGCTCCCAACCGATCCGCAGCGCCCTGCAAACGGCCCTCATTGGTGGCTTGGCCGCCGGTGCCGCGTTTTTGATCGCCCGCGCCATCTCCTGACCCGCGCCGCTAAAAGCAGCAGCTATCCTTGAAGCCGCAGTTGGCGCATACTGCTGCCTTACTGCCCCGAATTGCGTGCATAGCCACGCCGCAGTTGGGGCAGGGGCCGGTGGTGCCGTCGTCGCTCTCCCCCGGCGAAACCGCCGGCTCCGCGTGTGCCCTGTTGCCCTGCTCTGCTGGTAGCTGATCTGCTTTATCTAGCTGTACATCTGTCTGCACCGTTGCCCTCCCTTGTTATGATTTTGCTGGCGAATTCCCCCATCAAGCGTACAGGCACCGTAGGACGCAAGGGCGCTAGGCAGCGCAAAGCAATTCGCCAGCAAAATCTTGTTATGTGGTTACCCGTTCGGCCCAGCATAGCGCTTGGCCCTGTTCGCGTCAAGGGTCGGCAACTCACCGATCCCCCGCTTGACAAGACTGGATGCTACGGCTAGAATAATGCCGATAGTCACTTAATGATTAGTCATAAAAAGAAGGAAGCTGCTCATGGCGCACCGTTCCGAGGCGTTGTTGCCCGCCGCCTATGCGCTGCTAGGTTTGCTGGTCGGCGGTGTGGCGCACGGCTATGATCTGCATCGCCCGTTCGCGGCGGGCGGGGCGTTGCGTGAGGTATGCCGCCTGCCGTTGAACCAGCATTACGCGCTGCTGAAGCAGTTACTGGCGCGCGGCCTGGTCGAGGCGACCGGCGTGGAGAGCAGCGGCGCAACCCCGCCCCGCCGCCGGCTGGCGATCACCGCTGCCGGGCAAGCGGTCCTGACCGGTTGGTTAGCCGGACCGGTACCCCATACCCGCGATGTGCGGCTGGAGTTCCTATTGAAGCTCTATTTCGCCGAACGGCTGGCCCCGGCCGGGGTGCCGGCGCTGCTGGCCGCGCAAGTTGCAGTGACGCGAGACAGCCTTGCCCGTCTGGACCGCGCATGGGCGGAGTTGGCCGACCTGCCCTCCGGCGATTTCCAATGTCTGGTGGTAGATATGCGCCTGCGCCAAAATCGCGCCGTCCTTGCTTGGTTGGAAGACACGCTGCGGGCGCAAGCTGCCTAATGCGGGCATCACCTACCCGCGCCGGGTGCCGGGGCAGCTTGCGGTTTATTACCTTTCGTCCATAGTTGGAGGTAACAAATGGCAGAAAATGGGGTCAAATTGAGCGCACGCAATCGGTTGCCCGGTCGCATCACCGCGATCAAGAGCGACGGTATCATGGCGCAAGTGGATCTTCAGGTGGGCGATCATCAGGTAGTCGCCGTCATTATCGCCGAGGCAGTCGCCGAATTAGGTCTACAAGTGGGCATGGCCGCCGCCGCGCTGATCAAATCCACCTCGGTGATGCTGGTGACCGGCGATACACAAGTGGGCGGACTCTAGCCGGGGCTGCGTCCCCCAATCAGGAGGCTGGTATGTATCCCTTTACGCGCGCACTGCACAGGCCGACTGTGGCCGGCCCGCGCCGGGTTTGGCCGATCATCGGGCTGTTGCTGTTAATCATGGGCGGGTTGCCGCTCCTCACCTTAGCCCGCCCGGCGACGGTTCCCACCTTCGCTAATAGCGCCTTTGAGCGCGTGTGGACGCGCACCGATCAGCCGGTGGCGGCCCATGCCGTCACGCGCGGCTATTTCTGGGGGCCGGGCCCCGGCGTGGCGAAACAAGAAGCCTACGCCGAAGGCACAGGCGGCGCACGGCTGGTGCAATATTTCGACAAAAGCCGCATGGAGTTGAACGATCCCAGCGCCGACCCTACTAGCCCGTTTTATGTCACCAACGGTCTGCTAACGGTCGAACTGGTCAGTGGGCGCTTGCAGGTCGGTAATACTCGCTTTATCGTGCGCTACCCCGCCCAGATTCCATTAGCCTCCGACACCGACGACGCGATGGCCCCGACTTATGCCACGTTCAGCGCCTTGCTGGGTAAAGCTGATGCGCGGGTCGGTCAGCCGGTTATGGAGCGCTTGGACCGCGCCGGCAAAGTTACGACTGAGCCTACGTTGGGCAATGACCCCGCCGCCGGCGTGGCCTACTATGAGCCGGCGACGGGGCACAACATTCCGGCAGCCTTCTGGACCTTTCTGAATAGCAGCGGTCCGGTCCGGCAAAACGGGCAGACCGTGCCCGCCCGCCTCAGCGATCCCTGGTTTTATGCCGCCGGCTACCCGATCAGCGAAGCCTACTGGGCCGACGTGAAGATCACCGGGCAGGTGGGCACGCGGGTGCTGGTGCAACTCTTTCAGCGGCGCGTGCTGACCTATGTGCCGTCTGCTCCCGCTGCGTTCCAGGTGCAGGCAGGCAATATCGGGCAGCACTACTACGACTGGCGCTACAACGGCGCGGGCAAACCCGCCGCGACTCCGGCTCCGGTGCAGCCTAGCCCGACCGCGTTGTCCACGCTGGGCCCCACGGGGCTGGCGGTCTTTGCCGCCACCTCGCTCAAAGAATCATTCACCACGGCGGGCGCGCAATTCAAGGCCGCCAACCCCAACGTCACTGATATCCAGTTCAACTTCGCCGGCTCGCAGCAACTGGTGGCGCAACTAGGCCAGGGTGCGCCCGCCGATGTATTTGCCTCGGCGGACAAGCTGAACATGGATAAAGCGGTGGCGGCAGGGGTGATTGACGGCAACCCCCAGGAACTGACGCGCAACGCGCTGGTGGTGGTGCTGCCCAATGATAATCCGGCCGCTATCCAATCGCTGCATGATCTGGCTCGGCCCGGCGTGAAACTGTCGCTGGCCGATCCGAGCGTGCCGGTGGGTAATTACAGCTTGCAGGGGCTCGATAAGTTCGCTGCCGACCCGGCCTACGGGGCGGCCTTCAAGAGCCAAGTGCTTGATAACGTAGTCAGCCGCGAAGACAACGTGCGCCAGGTGCTGACGCGCGTGCAACTGGGCGAAGTGGATGCCGGTATCGTCTACCTGACCGATGCCCAGGCCGCGAATGCCGCCGCGACCGGGTCCGTCGCGCCGGTCAAGACGCTGACCATCCCGACGCAATACAACGTGATCGCCGTCTATTACATTGCGGCGGTCAAAGGCGCGCCCCATGCAGCCGCTGCCCAAGCCTGGATCAATTATGTCCTCTCTGCCGCCGGTCAGGCGACCCTGAGCAAATACGGCTTTGGTGCGGCGGGCGGCGGGCTATAATGGGCCGGCGCCCCCCAGTGCCCGCCCACATCTAGCTTGGGATCGGGTGCTGGGGGGCGCGCTACTCGCCGCAGTCAGCGCGGTGGGTCTCGCGTTCCTCAGCCTGCCGCTGCTGGCCCTGCTGCTGCGCGTGCCGCCGGCTGATCTGGGGCACTATCTAACCTTGCCGCTGGTGCGCGACGGCCTACGATTGAGCGCTATCAGCAGTGCGGCCAGCCTAGGGCTAATGCTGCTGTTCGGCACACCGCTGGCCTATGGGCTGGGTCGCTACCGCTTTCGCGGCAAAGCACTGGTGGAGACGATCCTAGAACTGCCGCTGGTCTTACCGCCTGCGGTGGCCGGGGTGGCCTTGCTATTCGCCTTTGGTCGGCGCACCCCGCTCGGCGGGTTGCTGCACGGCTGGAACCTGGATGTGGCTTTTACGCTGGCGGCAGTGGTGTTAGCGCAAACGTTCGTGGCCGCGCCGTTTTACATCAAGACGGCGCGGGCCGGTTTCCAGAGCGTGCCGCGTGAGCTGCTGGAAGTCGCCGCGACGCAGGGCGCAGGCGCGAGGGCCACTTTTCGCCATATCACGATGCCGTTGGCCGCGCCCAGTTTGGCCGGCGGCGCGATCCTGGGCTGGGCGCGCGCCGTGGGCGAGTTCGGCGCGACGATCCTGTTCGCGGGCAATTTCCCCGGCCGTACCCAGACGATGCCGCTGGCGATCTACACGGCCCTAGAGTCTGATGTGAACGCCGCGATTGTCCTTGCCGCGTTGCTCATCCTCACCTCGTTTACTGTGCTGCTGGTCTTCAAACTCGTCAGCGGCCGCTCCCTCGCTGTCACGCCGGATTGACCTGTGCGTCAGCCGTGTAACAGGCGTGCCGGTCGTGACGAAATGCCTATAATGTGGTAAAGTACATACAGCGCCAATGTGCCGTTTACTGAGAATAGAACTCTAACCAGCAGCCTTCCAAAACCGGCCGCTTACTAGCGCAACCCGCAAATTTACGTATTACGTATTGCGCATCACATAGGGAGTACGCCCATGTTTGAAACACTCTCCGACCGCTTGCAGGGCGCGTTCCAGCGCATGAGCAGCAAGGGGCGGCTGGACGAGGCCGATGTAGACGAGGCGTTGAAGGAAGTCCGCCGGGCGTTGCTCGAATCGGATGTAAACTTCAAGGTCGTCAAAGATTTCGTGGCCCATGTGCGCGAACAGGCCATTGGGCAAGACGTGACCCATAGCCTGACCCCGGCGCAGATGGTGGTCAAACTCGTCCATGACGAACTGATCGCGCTGCTAGGCGAGGCCGCGCCTTTGGCCCGCAGCGGCAAACCGCCGACCATCTATATGCTCGTGGGTCTGCAAGGGGCCGGTAAGACCACGCTGGCGGCCAAGTTGGGCCTGCAACTGAAGCGCGCCGGCCACAGCCCCTTGCTGGTGGCCGCCGACGTATACCGGCCCGCCGCCATTCACCAGTTGGAGACGCTAGGCAAGCAACTCGGCATCCCGGTCTACAGCGAAGGCACCGATGTTAGTCCGGTGACGATCTGTGTCAATGCGGTGGCAAAGGCCGCTGAACTGCGTGCGGGCACGATCATCCTTGACACCGCCGGCCGTTTGCACATTGACGAGACACTGATGGCCGAGATCTCCCAGATCAAAGCACAGGTGCAGCCCACGGAGGTGCTGCTGGTCGTGGATGCGATGACCGGCCAAGACGCAGTGCGCGTGGCTGAGTCGTTCAACGAGCAGGTCGGGATCACCGGCGTGGTGCTGACTAAAGTGGACGGCGATGCCCGCGGCGGCGCGGCGCTCTCGGTGCGGAGCGTCACCGGCGTGCCGATCAAGCTGATGGGCACCGGCGAAAAGCCCGACGCGCTGGAGCCGTTCTATCCCGACCGCCTCGCCCAACGCATCCTGGGCATGGGCGATGTGATGACCTTGATTGAACGTGCCCAGGAAGAGTACGACGAAGACGCGGCCAAGGCGATGGAGAAGAAAATCCGCACCGCCACGTTCGACCTCGACGACTTTCTAAGCCAGTTGCAGATGGTGAAAAAGCTCGGCCCCTTGCAGCAGATCATGGAGATGATCCCCGGCATGGGCGCGGCGATGCGCCAGCATGATGTGAAGGTGGAGGACGACGACCTCAAGCACATCGAAGCGATCATCCGCTCCATGACCGCGAAAGAGCGTCACCGCCCCGACGTGATTGACAGCAGCCGCCGCCGGCGCATCGCCAAAGGCAGCGGCACGACCACGCAGGAGGTGAATATGTTGCTTAACCAGTTCAAGCAAATGCAGAAGATGATGAAGCAGATGGGTGGCTGGAACGGCAAGGGCAAACCGCCCAAAGCCCTGCGCGGCATGATGAATATGTTCCGCTAGGCTCTTATGTGCGCTCCCTGTGCAACCCGGCGACATGGAGACCCGGCGAATGCACAGGTTCCAACGGTGAAACAGGGACACGCTAGACGTGTCCCTGTTTTTGTTGGCCGCATTGGGTCCGTTCTGTGTCACCAAATGCCCCGCTTGTGCGCCGTATATAGTGCAAGTTCGGCACAAAGGAGGCTTACCATGAAGATACGGCGACTGTTACAAAGCGTCCTGCTGTTGGCGGTTAGCTTAACCGCTTGCGACAGCCCGCCCGCGCCGGTCTCGCCCGTGTCCACCACGCCGGTGTTGACCGCTACGCCGGCGGGGGAACCGCCGACAACGGCAATGTACGCCGCCGTGGCGGATGCCTTCTTCGCCGGTGACGCGCCCCGCCTCAGCCTCAGTTTGGCGAAGCACCAGGCGGTCTACATCCAACCGACTTGGGACCGCCCGCCGGCCCCGGTGCCGGTGGAGATTCTCCGCCTGCTGGCTACTTACACGACAGCGCGGGGACTGGCCCAAGTGCCGCAGGAGGATCGCGACGGCGTGGTGCTGATGGTCAGCCCGCCGCGCCATCAGACGGTGCAAGGTAAGCATGCACTGACCATTTCGTTCTCCATTTACACGCCGGTCAACAGTTGTGCCAGCTTACAGGGTAATTCTTACAGGCTGGTCGCTACGCTGGTCGGTTGGCAAGCACAACAATATGGCAGTGTGGCGTGCTGATGCCGCCTGCTGAACTCGCCCGCTTATTAGACCGCAGCCGGAGTGGGGATCTGGATGCGTTTACCGCGCTGGTGGTCTACTTCCAGGGGCCACTATCGCGCTACCTGCTGCATCTGGTAGGCGACCGCGAATTGGCGGCGGACCTGACGCAAGATACCTTTGTGGAGCTATTTGAGAGTCTGGGGCGGGTGGAGGTGCGTGCGGTGCAGGCGTGGCTCTATCAGGCGGCGACGCATAATGCACTGTCGGCCTTGCGCCGGCAGCGGCGGTTTCGCTGGCTGCCGCTCGACTGGTTGCGGAGCCGTATCGCCGCCGGTCCCGCGCTTGATATGGTCGCCGTAGAGCGGCAGGCCGTGCGAACGGCCTTAGCCGCCCTGCCGCCGGCACAGGCAACGTGTCTATTGCTGCACGAAGTCGCCGGCCTGCCTTGTGCGGCTATCGCGGCGCAGCAAGGGATCACCCTGGCCGCCGCCAAACACCGCCTCGCACGGGGGCGGCGGGCGTTCATAGTGGCCTATGAGGAGCAATCGCTAGGCGGCCGTCAACCGTTAGCAGACGGCGACCCTTGCCCGCCTGTTGGAGAGGATACGTCGTATGTGCCCTGAGTATGCGGATCAGGTGCCCTTGCTAGGCACCGGAGAGCTTTCGATCGCGGAAGAGGCCACCGTGCGTGAACATCTCGTGACCTGTGCGATGTGCCACGCGGACACAGTGCGCCTAGCCCCGCTGTCGCGGCTGCTGGGTCGCCCGCTGCTGGACGGTTGGGCCGCTGATGTGGCTGGCGCGGTGCGGGCGCGCCTCCACGCGCCGGCTGTGGCTCCGGCGGCGGAGTTGCCTAAGCGGTTGGCCCAAGCGGTGCTGGCCCCGCCGCGTCGGCGCGGCGGCCTAGTTGCCGGAGTGGCGAGCGGGCTGTTGGCGCTGGCGTTGGTCACGGGTTTGGTGCTAGGGATCGGCGGGCGGTCGGCGACCCCGCCGCGTGTCGCCTTGCCGTTAGTGCCTGACCCGGTGCAAGCGTTGCTGGGATCGGCGCGCCTCGCCGGTGTGGCCTTTGGCCTTCAGGGCGACCCGGCAACCGTGGATCATGGCCCCATGCCGACCGGCTTGGCGGTGTACCGCTTGGCTCCGCCGCCGCCAATGGACGCGGCCACGGCCAACCGTATCGCCCTTGAGCAATTTGGCATGAAAGACCCACCCCAAATGGGGCTGGATAATTGGTCATGGCGGGGGCAAGGCCCGCAACTCACCATTTTGCCCCCGGACGGCACCCGGATCTGGTCCAATACCCAAGTACAAAGTGACTCAGGATCATTGGATGCGGCGGTTGCTGTAGCGCAGAGCCGTGATTGGTTGGCCGCGCATGGCCTAGCGGCTGGGCAGAGTACGCCCGGTGCGGTTTCGATTACGCATTTTTACTATGCGCGCAGCCCGCAAATCACTTTTGGTTCGCAGATTGACGGCTTGCCGCTCTATACGGTCGGCTATCGGCCGGCTGATGACTCTAGTGGCTGGCCGGGTATCCGGGTGAATTATTTCCCTACGGCCAAAGCGATTGATAAGGTACTTTATGTGCCGCCCCGTGCGATCAGCAGCACGCAAACGTACCCGCTAGGCAGCGCGCAGGCGGCATGGGCCGCTGTTCAGTCTGCGCCGGTGCGCCATGTGCTCTACGCCGGCTTTGTCACCTATACGGCCACCATTCAAACGATTGAAGCGTTGGACTTGGGCCGCGATTTCCAGGTGAACCTGGATGGCCCCTATTGGCGGCGGCTTCCCCAGCCGCTCAACCTACGTCTCACTCATGTCCAGTTGGGTTATGCGTACAGTGGTGGCCCTGATCGGAGTGACCCCTTGTACTTGGTGCCGGTCTATGCGTTTGAGGCGCACGGCCAAGTAGGGGCGGGCCGTGAAGTCACGGCGCTGTTCCTGGCCGCCGCGCCGGCCGCAGACTACGTGGCCCCGCCGGTTTGGCCCGCGCCCGACTATATCGCGGTCTACCACAACGGCCAAGCGATCAGCTTCGCGCCCGCTACGACGGGCTACCGCGCGCTCCTCGCGGCCGCCACGCCGTTGCTGGCCGACCTGGGCTGGCATAATGGTGAGGATGCTACCGAACCATACACATGGCAGGAGCGGGAGCGCGATTTAGGCATCGAATTAACCTATAAACTCGACCAGAGTAACCTCCTCGGCGTGCCTTTCCCCACCGATGGGGGTATGCAAAACGTGCATCGCCTCTTTGTGCCGTTGAGTCCGGCAGTTGAGCGCGACGCAACGGTCTGGATTAGCGGGCAGCCTAGCTCTTGGACACCCTTCCATACGGGACTTGGTAGCCAGGCGTTACGAATAGCCGTAGAAAAGGCGGTCGCTGGGCGGCAGGACTGGGGCACCCCGCCGGCCACGATCACGCCTAGCCCGGCACCAACGCGCGTGTTGCCGACGAGTGTGCTGCCGTCACCGGTGCCGACGGATGGACCCGCCAAGCCGGTCGCGCCCTTGCCGCCGCCGGTGCGAACCGTTTTCCCCACGCCGGAACCGCCCCAACCCACGCCTACCCTCCGGCCTACGCCCCTGGCAGCGGCGGCGGCACCGCTGCGTCTCGGCCCGCCGCAGCCGCTATCCCTGCACCCTGCCGTGGCGCGCTGGGACCATGATGCCGGCGCGGTGGGCATTGACCCGACTAAACCGCCGATCCTATCACCAACCGGCGATGCCTTCTTGGTCGCCACAAAGACTGGTCAACTGTGGCTGGTGCCGACAACCGGCGAACCGCCAGTGCAGTTGGTAGTTCGGGTAGCAGTGTCCGGTCCATTCGAGTACGCAGCTACTAACGCAACAACCTATGCTTGGTCAGCGGACGGGCGGGAAGTCTTTTACGCGGTACGGGAATCTCCCCGTCCAGGGACAACCGCTGTCCAGATGCCCTACTTCACTTGGATCGCGGTGAGCCGCGACGGGCAGACGCGACGACCATTGGGAGCCACCCATAACACGGCTGAGAGTTGGAGTTCCGATGGGGCGACAACCAGCGCCGCAGTTGCGTTTGTCACGGCAGAGGGAATCTGGGTCAACGAAAGCCGGGGGTTTGTGCTGGTGCCGGCTGACGGCAGCAGGACGCATCCGGTGGAGTTCAGTGGAGTGCATACCAGAACCGAAAGCGCTGTGGTCCTCAGCCCCGATGGTAGCCGGCTGGCCTATCCGTGCCAGGACGGCGTGTGCCAAGTAGATCGCAAGGATGAGGCTCCAGCGACAACCCGCTTGCCCGCACCGCTTTATGGCTTTTATCAAGTACAGGCGTTAGCCTGGAGTCCCGACGGGTCGCGACTCGCGGTATTAGTGCCGTGCGCTAATACGGGCGGGACACCCGTTTTCGGGCGCGGAGCCGATGTAGTCGTGATCGCCCGCGACGGCACGCGCCTCGCTCTGGTGCCCGTCACGCCCGATGACGGCAGCACGACCGTGGCCTGGACCGGCGACGGGCGCTATCTGCTGGTGAGCGTGCAGAAACCAGAGGAAACGCGCCTGATCGTGGCCGACCCACAGACCGGGCACGCCTTCGACATCACGCCGCCCGGCCTCACGCGGGCATTCACTCTCACCCCCGACGGGCAGCGGTTGCTGTCTTATCAGGGCCAGGGCCGTTTCGTGACCTATGCCCTCACCGCGCACCCGTGACGCAGCCAACACACAGGGAACAGGCCAGAGTTAGGTCCGTTCCCTGTGTGCTTACTTGTGTCTGCGCCGCGCAGGGGAGGGCCTACTGCTTACGACCGCTGCAAGTTCTCCAGCACGCCGGCCGCGCCCATGCCGCCGCCGACGCACATGGTCACGAGGCCGTAGCGGACGTTGCGGCGCTGCATTTCGTGCAGCATCGTCACGGTCAGCAACAGAAACAAGCAAGTGCATAGGCTTCTGCAAAAGGAGTCAACAGCCACGCCTTAAATTCAGCGCCTCTTTCTTGTCGGGTATTGTTCGGACGGCTACGTTAGGCATAAAAACAGGGGAACGGTTGACCGTTCCCCTGTTTTTGTTGCGCCTGGGTGAGCAGCGCTACTTTTGCATACCTGCTTGGTGTTCCAGTTGTTGTGCGCCCTGCGCTAAGACACCCGCCGCTGCGGTGCGAAGCTGGCTCCGCACCTCGCTGTCGGCAATCATGTTCGCCATGTGGTAGATCGTGGTCGCCGCGAGGATTTCGCTGGTGATCCAGTAGGGTTCGGGACCGGGTTCCGGCTTGGGGGGATGGGGATAGTGTTTGAGTAGCCACGCCAGCAACTCGTCTAGCCCTGGTGGGCAAATGCCGTCCGGTTCGAAACTGATACTGCGATTCATTGTATACTCCTCTCACGTGCAGTGTTATGCTGCACAATAGAGCGTAGCCGCAACTTATGATACTAAGTTGCCAACGTGTATAGTATCAGCGGTCTGGTACTAGAATTACCGTTTGAAGCGGTAAGTTACGGGTCCGTATAGAATGTTGCCGATATTTGCAGCAGGTTTATTGCACGCTCTGATCTGTGCTAGTGCAAATAATGGGGGTGCCAAGCGGCACCCCCATTGTTTAACGTGATCGGTTCTAACAGGCGGTAATTACGACCGCTGCAAGTTCTCCAGCACGCCGGCCGCGCCCATGCCGCCGCCGACGCACATGGTCACGAGGCCGTAGCGGACGTTGCGGCGCTGCATTTCGTGCAGCAGGGTCACGGTTAGCTTGGCCCCGGAGCAGCCGAGTGGGTGGCCGAGCGCGATGGCTCCGCCGTTGACGTTCAGCTTGGCCGGGTCAATGCCGAGTTGTTGGGCGACCGCCAGCGCCTGGGCGGCGAAGGCTTCGTTTAGCTCGATCAGGTCAATGTCGTCCAGGGTCAGGCCCGCCAGTTTGAGGGCTTTGGGGATGGCGGCGACCGGGCCGATGCCCATGATTTCGGGCGGCACGCCGGCTACGGCGTAGCTGACGAAGCGCGCCAGCGGCTTGATGCCCAGCGCGTCGGCCCGTTCGCGGCTCATCACCACCACCGCCGCCGCGCCGTCGCTGGTCTGCGACGAGTTGCCCGCCGTGACCGATCCGCCGACCGCGAAGACCGGCTTCAACCCGGCCAGCGCCGCCAGCGAAGTCTCGGCGCGCACGCCCTCATCGGTATCGAACCGGAAGCTACGGCTGCTGGGCCGGCCGTCGGGGTCCAACGTGTTCACCGTCACATCGAGCGGCACCACTTCGTCGCGGAACTTGCCCCCCGCGATGGCGGCGGCGGCGTTCTGGTGCGAGCGCAACGCGAAGGCATCTTGTTGTTCGCGGCTGATGCCGTACTTGGCGGCCACGTTCTCGGCGGTCAGGCCCATGCCCATGTAGAGTTCGGGGTGCAGGTCGGCCAGCAGCGGATTAGGCGCGAAGGTGTTGCCCATCATCGGCACCATGCTCATGCTCTCGGCCCCGCCGGCCACGATCACTTCGCCCATGCCCGCCATGATCTGTTGCGCGGCCAGGGCGATAGTCTGCAAGCCCGACGAGCAGAAGCGATTGACCGTCTGCCCCGGCACGCTATGCGGCAGCCCCGCGCGCGTCGCCGCGACACGGGCCATGTTCAGCCCCTGCTCGGCTTCGGGCAGCGCGCAGCCCAGGATCACGTCTTCGATCTCGTTGGGGTCCAGCCCGCCGGCTCGCTCAATGGCCGCCTGGATCACCGTGGCCGCCATGTCGTCCGGGCGCACCGTCCGCAGGCTGCCCTTGTGCGCCCGGCCCACCGCCGTGCGCGCCCCACTCACAATCACCGCTTCGCGCATCTCCGTTGTTCCTTTCCCGTTCCCGTTCCCCAGCGATCCTAAAGGATCACTAAACATTCAGCACTACATACTCAACGCTCGTCAGTTGCGTAGCGGTTTGCCGGTTTGCAGCATGGCGGCGATGCGCTCCTGCGTCTTGCGCTCGCCCAGTAGTTCGATGAACGCCGTGCGCTCCAGGTCCAAAATGTACTGCTCCGGCACCCACTGCGGGGCCGATAGATCGCCGCCGCATAGCACATGGGCCAGCTTACGCGCGATCTGGGCATCATAGTCTGAAATATAGT
Source organism: Chloroflexia bacterium (assembly GCA_038228295.1). Classification (GTDB taxonomy): domain Bacteria; phylum Chloroflexota; class Chloroflexia; order QHBQ01; family JAICKM01; genus JAICKM01. Next base: position 22,761 of record JBBRPH010000032.1, read on the forward strand.
GGCCCCACAGCAACTGGGCGATGCCGGCGAACAGCGCCGCCTTGCCCTTGCTGCCCAGCGCATAGACCGAGGGCGTGTTGCGGTCGGGGGCCGTGTAGCCCATCTCCGCCAGATCCAGCGCGGTCTGCTTGGCATAGCCGATCAGGTGGTCGGTGTTAGGAATGATCGGGTCGGCGGCCTCCAGGAAGCCCAATGCACGCGCCTCCTGACCGCTCGTGCTGACTTTTGCCAGGGCGATGGTCTCGAACACTTTTTGCAGGTAAGGCATGGGGTCGGAGCCGGCCATAACGTGCGGCGCGACGTTGCGGCGCAAGAGTTCTTTGCAGCCGCCGCCCGCCGGGATGAGGCCCACGCCCAGTTCGACCAGGCCCATGTAGGTCTCGGCGGCGGCGCAGATGCGCGCCCCGGCCAGCGCGAACTCGGTGCCGCCGCCTAGCACGCGGCTGAACGGCGCGGTGACGACTGGCTTGCGGGCGAAGCGCAGCGCCATCAGCAGATCTTGCAGCGCTTTGGTGCCCTGCTCCCCCTGATCTACTTGGCCGCTCATAAACGCGCCGATAAACAGCCCCAGGTTGGCCCCGACACTGAAATCCGCTCCCTGATTGCCGACCACCAACGCTCGCCACGCGTTGCCTTCCAGCAAGCGCAGCGCTCGGTGACCCATTTCGATGATCTGCGGGTCCAGCGCGTTGACTTTGGCGTGGAACTCCAACAGCAGCACCCCGTCGCCCAGGTCCAGGATGCTGGCCGATTCGTTGCGTTGCAGTTCCTGCGCCGTGCCGTGCAGTTCACTCAACTTGATTTCGGCGGCGGCGCGGGATAGCGGCATATAAGTCTCGTGCGCCGGGCTGTAGACCCCCGTCACGCGACCATTCTCGCGGCGGTAGAAGCTCGTGATGCCTTTGCCCAGCATCGTCTCGACCCACGGCGCGACGGCGATGTTGCGCTGCTGCATCTGCGTGATCGCGGCGGGCACGCCCAGCGCGTCCCATAGCTCGAACGGCCCCAGCGCGTTGTTGAAGCCCCAGCGCATGGCGTTGTCTACATCGGCCAGCGAGTCGGCCACTTCGGGCACGCGGCGGGCGGCATAGGCCAGCGTCGGCAGGGTGGTGTTGATCAGGTAGTCGCCCGCCCGGTCGCCCGCGCCCTGCGCGAAGATGGCGCGCAGGCGCTCTTCCAGCGGCTCAATGTTGCGGACCTTGCCGACCAGATCGAAGCGGATCTTGGTCGGCGGTTCATATTCGCCGGTTTGCAGGTTCAGCGGGTGGAACTCGCTACCCTCTTTGCCTTTGACCCGCTTGTAGAAGCCCGCGCCGCTCTTGTTGCCCAGTGCTTTGGCCTCCAGCAGCTTGCTGATGACCGGCGGCAACTGGAACGTCTCGCGGCTTTCGTCGTCGGGGATGGCCTTATAGAGGTTGGTCGTGACATGGGCCAGCACATCCAGGCCAACCAGATCGGCCAGCCGGAAGGTGGCCGTCTTGGCCTGGCCGATGAGCGGGCCGGTCAGGTTGTCCACTTCTTCGACCGAGTAGCCGTGGTCCAGCGCATAGAGCATCCGCACTTGCCCGGCATAGGTGCCGATGCGGTTGGCGATAAAGTTGGGCCGGTCTTTGGCGACCACCACGCCCTTGCCCAGCGTGCGCGTAGCCCACTCGCGCATAAACGTCACCACGGCGGGGTCGGTGTCGTCCGTCGGGATGAGTTCCAGCAGCTTGAGATAGCGCGGCGGGTTGAAAAAGTGGGTGCCTAGAAAGTGGGCGCGGAAGTCGGCGCTGCGCCCGGCGGCGATCTGCGCGATGGGGATGCCCGACGTGTTGCTCGACACAATGGCGGTCGGCTTGCGGACGGCTTCCACGCGCTCCATCAGCGCACGCTTCGGCTCCAACTGCTCGACAATGACTTCGATGATCCAGTCGGCCTCGCCCACTTTGGCCCAGTCGTCGCTGAAGTTGCCGAGCGTAACCAGGCGGGCGGCTTCCGGTGTGTAGAGCGCGGCGGGCTTGCTTTTCACCTGGCGGTCCCACAGGCTCTCGACGATGCGGTTACGTATTTTCGGTGAGTCGGCGCTCAACCCTTTGGCCGCCTCATCGGCGGTCGGCTCACCCACCATATCCAGCAGCAGCACGGGAATGCCCAGCCCGGCCACCAGGGCGGCAATGCCGCCGCCCATCGTCCCCGCGCCCAAGACGGCCACCCGATTGATCCCAGTAGTCATCAAATGCTCCTTCTATGTCCGACCGCCCTCACCCCCCAACCCCCTCTCCTACGAAGAGAGGGGGAGTCTGTGGTTGGCAGTCTTGCACCTTGTTTGCCGACCGCCCTCACCCCCCAACCCCCTCTCCTACGCAGAGAGGGGGAGTCTGTGGGTTGGCAGTCTTGCGCCTTGTTTGCCACTATATCCACATCCCCCGTCTATACTCCCCCTCTCTGCGTAGGAGAGGGGGTTGGGGGGTGAGGGCGGTCGGCGACCACTTACACGAAAGCGGCGATGCCGGTGATTTCGCGCCCGACCACGAGCGTGTTGATTTCGTTGGTGCCTTCATAGGTGTACACGGCTTCCATGTCGGCGAAATGGCGCGCGATGTGATTTTCCAGCAGGATGCCGTTGCCGCCCAAGATCTCGCGGCTCAGGGCCACGATTTGGCGCGCTTTGGCCGCGTTGTTCATCTTCGCCAGCGACGCTTGGCCCTCGGTCATCTTGCCTTCGTCGCGCAGCACGCTCAAGCGCCAGGTGGTCAATTGCATGGCGACGATCTCGGCCAGCATCTTGACCAGCTTTTCCTGCGTCATCTGGTAGCCGGCGATAGGCTTGCCGAACTGCTGCCGCTTTTGGCTGTAGCGCAATGCGATCTCGTAGGCGGCTTGCGCGTGGCCGATGGCCTCCCAGGCCACGCCGTAGCGCGTGTTCTTGAGGATGTTGGCCGTGTCGCGGAAGGAGCGCGCTTTGGGCAGCCGATTGGCGACCGGCACGGCGCAGTCTACCAACTTGATGTCGGCGTTGATCACGCTGCGCTTGGCAATTTTGCCGGTGATCGGGGTGGCCTGGAAGCCAGGCGTGTCCTTTTCGACCATGAAGCCGCCCACTTGGCCGGTCTCTTCGTCGCGCGCCCAGATGATCGTCACGTCGGCAAAGGTCGCGTTACCGATCCAGCGTTTCGCGCCGTTGAGGACATAGGTGTTGCCCACTTTGCGCGCCGTGGTCAGCAGATGTGAGGCATCGGAGCCGATCTCCGGCTCGGTCAGCCCGAACGCGCCGATGCGGTCCATGCGGGCCAGCGCCGGTAGCCACGCCTGCTTCTGCTCTTCGGAGCCGCAGTAATAGATGCTGGACATGGCGAGGCCGCTGGTCACGCCGAAAAAGGTGCAGATCGAGGCATCGCCGCGCGCCAGTTCGAGGCCGGCAATCCCCGTCGCCACGCTGGACAGGCCGGGGCAGCCATAGCCCTGGATCGGTCCGCCGCAGAGGTTGAGCGCCGCCATTTTCGGGATCAGCTCAAACGGGAACTCGGCGCGCTCCCAGTAGGGGTTGATGATCGGCGTGATTTCGCTATCCACAAAGGCCCGCATCCGGTCGCGCACATCGCGCTCCTGCGGGGTCAGCAGGGCGTTGAAATCGTAAAAATCCAGCGCCGGATCAATGGCGACGGGAGCGGGTTCCGCGCTGATCCCCGCGACAGGCGCATCTGCTTGCAAGACCATCATTGTCTCCTCTGGGCTTGACACCCGGTTTGGCGACTGCTATAATATTTCGTGTTAAGAACATTTCGTTACACAAAGTATTATAGGGCATTTGGCAGGCGCTGTCAATAGGCGGGGCCGGCACTTATTCTTACGTTTTCTCACCACGGAGACACGGAGACACGGAGATCGCAACGGACGGCTGATATTACGATAACAGCGGGAACTGTCATTCTGAACGCAGTGAAGAATCGGTTGGGGCGGCTACATAGCTCCCTGGTATGCGTACTCCGGCGGACGTGAGTCGCTCCTGGTGAACATACTGCTAGGGCGACAGATTCTTCGCTGCGCTCAGAATGACAGGGTTCTCTCTTCATCTCATACGTTGAACCGTTACAAAACCCGTACCAATCTCCGTGGCTCCGTGTCTCCGTGGTGGCGTTCTTCGTTGTGGTGAACAAGGGGAGAGCGATGCAAACGATGACGCGCCGCACGCAGCGGCTCCAGGCATTGACGGCGACGGTGGGCGCGATGATGTGGCAGGGCCACCGCCAGAGCATGGTGGCCGCCGAGCACGTCGGGCTGACGCTGCCGCAGCATAATGCGCTGCTGGCGTTGGCCGCGCAGGGCGGGCGCAGCACCATGAGCGACTTGGTGCGCCTGACCCACCAAAGCCCGGCCACCCTGACCGGCATCATGGACCGCCTGATCGGGGCGGGCTTGGTGGAACGCACGCGCGACAGCGCCGACCGCCGCGTGGTCTACGTGGCGCTGACCGCCGCCGGCCAAGCGCGCTTGGTCGAAGCCAACCAGCAACGCGAGGCGGACATAGGGCATATCGTGGCCCATTTCAGCGAGGCCGATCTGGTGGAGTTTGACCGCCTGCTGAGGCTGTTCGTGGCCGGCCTGGCCGCGATGGTCAAGGCGCAGCCGGGGGATGGGGTATTGGATCGGTAGCTATGGCTTCTTGGCTGAATAGGAGGATCTATGTCTCAATCTGTTACGACTTGCCCGCGCTGCCGACAGCCTGTTCAACCAAGCTGGCGGCTTTGTCCTCACTGCGGCCAGTCCCTTGCCGACGGAGTTACGACGACACCCGCCGATCCGCCCGTGGTGCGCCTAGCTTGTCCATCTTGCGGCGGGATGTTACCGTTGCCCACTACCTCAGAATATTTGACTTGTCCCTACTGTCGTACTCCACTCCAGTTGCGTGCTAACGGCTCAACTTGGAGCCTAGTATTGGCCCAGCAGATTGGCAAAGCGGTGGGTCAGGAGGTACGGCAGGCGTTGCGGGCCGAGTCGCAAACGCGGTCCCAGGATCAAGCCAACCGCCGCTACCGTCGCCGTCAGATCGCCGGGGCTAATGAGGTGCTAGGTATGTTTGTCGGCTGTGTTGGTGCCTATGGGTTGCTTATGGGTTTACTACCTGCGGTCGCCCAGAGCGGCTTGGGGTATATTCTCTTGGCGGGGGCGGGGGTGGCAGCGGTACTCAGCGTGATTTTTGATTTGCGCTTGGGCTATACGCCGGCGCGCAGTTTGTTACGTTTGGGGTTCATCGCAATCGTAGTGCTAGGGCTGATGGTCGGGTTGTTCTGGTACTTGGGCAACTTGGCGCATCAGCCCTTCACCTTCGGTGCGATTCCCACTCCCTCGCCTCGTGTGCCTTAGCGGCGCGTTGTTCGCTCTGGAACACAATCGCCCTGTCCGCCGTCGCACTGAATTGCGGAACTACATCGCCGCCGCAATGAATTGCGGAACTACAGTCGCCGCGCTGGTTTGGGGCCGGATCGCCATTGCCGGCTACGTGGACGCTTGCCGCAGCCGCCGGTAGCGGCGGATCAGGGCGTTGGTGGAGCTATCGTGATCGGCGGGCGGGTCGGTCGGGCTGGTGAGTTCGGGGATGATGCGCTGGGCGAGGACTTTGCCTAGCTCGACCCCCCACTGGTCGAACGAATCGATGTTCCAGATCACGCCTTGCGTGAAGACGCTGTGTTCGTAGAGCGCGATCAGCGTGCCCAGCGTGTAGGGGGTCAGTTCGTCGGCCAGGATCGTCGTGGTCGGCTGGTTGCCGGGGAAGGTGCGCGCGGGTACCAGCGCTTCGGCCACGCCGCCCGCCCGCACTTCGTCGGCGGTCTTGCCGAAGGCCAGCGCTTCGGTTTGGGCAAACAGGTTGGCGATCAAAATATCGTGGTGGGTGCCCAGCGGGTTGAGCGAGCGGCAGAAGCCGATGAAATCGCAGGGGATCAGCTTGCTGCCCTGGTGGATCAGTTGGTAGAAGGAGTGCTGGCCGTTGGTGCCCGGCTCGCCCCAGTAGATCGCGCCCGTCTGATAATCCACCGCTGTGCCGTCGAGCGTTACGCGCTTGCCGTTGCTCTCCATCGTCAGTTGCTGCAAATAGGCCGGGAAGCGTTTGAGATACTGCTCGTAGGGCAGCACGGCGACAGTTTGCGCGCCGAAAAAGCTGTTGTACCACAAGCCCAGCACGCCCATCAACACCGGCAGGTTTTTGTCCATCGGCGCGGTGCGGAAATGCTCATCCATCGCGTGGAAGCCGTCCAGCAAGGCGCGGAAGTGCTGCGGTCCGATGGCGATCATGGTTGAGAGGCCGATAGCCGCGTCCATCGAATAGCGCCCACCGACCCAGTCCCAGAACTCGAACATATTGGCAGTGTCAATGCCGAACTTCGCCACTTCTTTGGCGGCGGTGGAGACGGCGACGAAGTGGCGCGCCACGGCCTGCTCGTCGCCCAGCGCGGCCAACGTCCAGGCGCGGGCCGACTGCGCGTTGGTCATCGTTTCCAGCGTGGTAAAGGTCTTGGAGGCGACGATAAACAGCGTCTCCGCCGGGTCCAGGTCATGCGTGGCTTCAACGAAATCGGTGCCGTCCACGTTGGAGACGAAGCGGAAGGTCAGGTCGCGCGCGCTGTAGTGGCGCAAGGCTTCGTAGGCCATGACCGGGCCGAGATCGGAGCCGCCGATACCGATGTTGATCACGTTGCGGATGCGCCGCCCGGTGTGGCCGGTCCATGCGCCGCTGCGCACCCGCTCGGCAAAATCGCTCATGCGGTCCAGCACGGCATGGACGGCAGGCACCACATTCTCGCCGTCCACCAGGATCTCAGCCTCACGCGGAGCGCGCAAAGCGACGTGCAGCACCGCCCGGTCTTCGGTGCTGTTGATGTGCGCGCCGCTGAACATCGCCGCAATGCGCTCAGGCAGCCCGCAGTCCTCGGCCAGGGCCAGCAGCAGGCGCAGCGTCTCGTCGGTGACGCGGTGCTTAGAGTAGTCGAAATAGAGGCCCACCGCCTCGACGGTCAAGCGTTCGCCGCGCTGTGGGTCGTCGGCGAAGAGCCGGCGCAACGAGTGGTCGCCGATCTCAGCGCTATGCTGGGTCAGCGCCTGCCACGTGGGGCGCGTAGTCAATGGGCGGGTGGGGGTCGTCATCAGAGTATCCTCCTGGCGGGGGCTATTTGTGTCTGATCATTTTTGGCGCGTGTCCACCGGCATCAGCCAAACGGACCGCTGACACGGGGGCGGCGCACGGCGTAGGTGCAGCGGGCCTGGCCCATCGCACGGCATTCGACTTCGCGTACAATCACCGGCCGCCCGGTCAGGTGTTTGAGCAGCACCTCATAGAAGCGTGCCGTCGCAAAACAGACAGGTTGCTTGGCCCCCTGAATATTCCGGCAGTAGGGGCAGTCAGTCAGGGCCAGATAGTCGTTACTCGCATCGCTACGAACCTCACGCCCGACGCGGGCCTGGACGTTGACAATGGCGATCAATTGCCGCCAGGCTACAGCGACCTGCTCACTTGCCGGTGTGATCTTAATAGTCTCGGCTATAGCCTGCACAGCGGGATCAGCCCATGTTTGGCGGGCCAGGTGTTCGCCCATGTTGGTGAAAAACAGCATGGCTTGTGACGGGGGCAGGTTGGTATAGCCTACACTGAACAGGCGGGCGATGTCGGCTTGTGTCGCCGTAAGGTCAGGGGTGGGTTCGGGTAGCGCCGTGCTATAGGCATCCAGTCCGGCCGCGTGCAACAGGCGGGGGTAGGCTTGGCCTGCCACCAGCCGCAACGAGAGCAAAATCTCGCGCAGGAAGCTGTTGCTATAAATAGCATCGTCTGGTGCCTTGTACTCTCCATCGGATGGCAGCATATTCGCCATTCTAGCATAGACTCTGCCGCTTGTCTACATTGCTAGCTGCCTTTATCGCAGCCTGTTACTGAAGATCATCCAGACGGTTTTTCTCAATCGCCAGCACCGCCGTTTGACCGAGGGCGCGGATGGCGTGGATCAGCCCGGCAAAGCGCGGGTCGTGGCTGTGGCCGCGCTGGTAGCGGGCGTAGATCTGCTGGGCAATGCCGGCGATCTTAAACAGGCCGAACACATAATAAAAGACGATGTTGGACACGTCGCGCCTGCTTATGGCGGCATAATAGGCGACCAGAGCGGCGCGACCAGGGTTGCCGGGCAGGGTGGTAGGGCCAAAGCGCAGCGCCTGCAAGGCCGGGGGGTCGTCGGCTTCCACCCAATAGCCCAGCGTGGTGCCCAGGTCCATCAGCGGATCGCCCACGGTCGCCATCTCCCAGTCCAGCACGGCGCGAATGGTCGGCAGGTCGCTGGGGTCCAGCACCAGGTTGTCGTGCTTGTAGTCGTTGTGGATCAGCGTCGCCGCGCTATCCGGCGGCAGGTGCGCGGCCAGCCAAGCAGCGGCGCGCTCCAATTCGGGGATGCTATCAGTGCGTGCCTGGGCGTAGCGGCGCGTCCAGCCCTCTACCTGTCGCGCCACATATCCCTGTGGTGCCGCCTTGAACGGTAGGTCCAGTGTGGCGAGTGGCAGCGCGTGAATGACGGCCAAATTCGCAAGCGCTGCCTCAGCAAGGCGCGCCAGCACTGCCGGGCTGGGGTCCAAGCCCGCCGGTAGGCGGGCGCGCAAGATCACACCCGGCACACGCGCCATAACAAAAAAGGGCGCACCGATCACTGTCTCATCGCTGCAATAGGCCAGCGGTTGCGGCACGCGCGCATAGACCGGGGCTAGCGCCTGCAAGATGCCGTATTCGCGTGCCATATCGTGCGCTGTGCCGCCCTCCGAGCCGAAGGGGGGGCGGCGCAGCACCAGTTCGCGCTCGCCCAGTCGCAGTAGGTAGGTTAGATTGGAGTAGCCCTGTGGGTACTGGGCAACGGTTAGCTCGCCGTGCAGCTCGGGGATCACGCCGTGCAAATAGGCAGCCAGCCGCACAGCATCTACCTCTTCGCCGGGGCGCACAGGTTGCGGATGATCCAATGGGTCTGCGCTCATGCGGTCCCTCCGGCGGGCTTACCCCCTTTGATCGAAAACCAGGACATTACTAGTGATAGTCGTTACTCCGACTTCAAGTTTAGCCCATAGCGGCGCAAGATGCTGCGGGCGACCACCGACTTATGTACCTCGTCCGGTCCGTCGTAGATACGTGCGCCGCGCTCATGGCGATACCAGTAGGCCAGCGGGGTCGCATCGGTCAGGCCGAGCGCGCCGTGCGCCTGGATGGCGCAGTCTAACACGCGCCCCAGCACCCCGGCGACATAAAACTTGATCACCGAGATGTCTTCGCGCGCCGCCGCTGCTCCTACGGTGTCAATCTTGGCGGCGGCATCCAGCACCAGTAGGCGTGCCGCGTTGATTTCAGCCCGGCTTTCGGCGATCCAGTTTTGCACCGTCTGGCGCGCGCCCAATGGCCCGCCGGGGGTCAACTCGCGGCCGGCGGCGCGGCGGCAGAGCAGGTCGAACGCGCGCTCGCAAATGCCCACCCAGCGCATACAGTGGTGGATACGGCCCGGCCCCAGCCGCTCCTGGGCCAGCGCAAAGCCCGCGCCTTCCGGGCCGATGCGGCCGGTTTGGGGCACTCGGCAATTGTCATAGCGAATTTCCGCGTGGCCGGCGTAGTCTTCGCCCGCCTCGCCCATCACGGCCAGATTGCGGACATGAATGAAGCCCGGCGTGCTGGTCGGCACGAGGATCTGACTGGCGCGTTCGTGTGGGCGCGCCGCCGGGTTGGTGACGGCCATTACGATAGCGAAAGCCGCGCCGTCGGCCGACGAGGTAAACCACTTGTGACCGTTGATCACGTAATCCGCCCCGTCAGGTGTCGCGGTCGTATCCATCCAAGTGGGGTTGGAGCCGGGATGTTCCGGTTCGGTCATCGAAAAGCAGCTACGGATCGCGCCACGCGCCAGCGGCAGCAGGAATTGCTCCTGCTGGGCCGGGCTGCCGTGCGCGATCAGCAATTCCATGTTGCCCGAATCGGGCGCTTGACAGTTGAACAGGTAGTGACCGATGGGGCTGCGGCCCAACTCTTCGCTGACTTCGGCAAAGGCGCGCAACGACAGGCCCAGCCCGCCGAATGCGACGGGGATTTGCGGTGCCCATAGCCCCAGTGCCTGCACTTGGCCGCGCAGCACGTCCAATTGCGGACGCACGCGGCCGAAGGGCTGCTGCAAAAACGCTTGCTCGGCGGTGACAACATCGGGAGTCTGCATGAAGTCATGGATCGCCGGCAGCAGGGCTGGGGTGTGGTCGGCGGACGGGTTATTCATGCAGCTATTATAGCACACTCGATCGCATCTGTGGGGGAGCCGGCGGCGGCTAAATTAGCCTAACGCTTCACTCTTCCGCAATCTGTGATTCGCCGGCGTATTGGGCCGGTTCACTATTGACAAAGATCCGTGGGCCATAGTATGATGAAGCCGTAACTTACCACAGCGTCCGTTTGACCCCTACTGCGGTGTGCTGCTATCGCACCCGTAACCCCGCCTTCGGCGGTTGCAATATACCCGTATTACTTCTTGTTTAAGTGCCCCTTGTCGTACCAGGGCCGGAGAACGCTGATCGGACTGATGGAGACTGCGGCGTGTTGAACGATCTGGACGAGACGATTAAAGCGATGTTGGTGCAGGGCGTACCGCTTGACCTGGCCGAAGTAGACATTGCTTTTGAAGCGCCCACCTCGGAATGGAGTGCGTCGCTGGCGCGCCCCACCGTCAACTGCTATCTCTACCACTTGATCGAAAACCAGGATCTGCGCCATAATCAGTGGGAGATGGACCGTGTAATGGCCGGACGCAAATCCGCTATGGTCGGCAACGGCACGGGCGCGCTTAAAAAGCGCATGGCCTTTCGTGTGGATGCCTGCTACATGATCACTACCTGGGCCAATGAACCGGAAGACGAACACCGCTTGCTGTGGCGGGTGTTGACGGCGCTGATGCGTCACAGCTACCTGCCGACCGATCTGCTGCACGGCCACCTGACCACACAAGACTGGCCGATGCCGACCAAGACCGCGCAGCCCGAAGCTCCGCTCAAAAACCCCTCCGACTTCTGGGGCAGCATGGACGGCCCCATCCGCGCCGGCTTCAATTATATCGTCACCCTGCCGCTGGATCCCGAAATGTTCGAGAATATTCCGCTGGTGCTGCGCCCGCCGCGCGTCGTGCCGACGCAAATGCCGCTGCCGCCGCCGCGCCCCGCTTCGCGCCGCCTTACTCAACTGGGCGGCTGGATCTGGGCCCGCCCCGGCGAAGCCGCGCCGCCCGTCTCCGGAGCAACCGTGCAACTGGTCGAACCGGGGCTGCGGACGGAGACCGATTCTCAAGGCCGCTATGTGTTCGCAGTGGCCCCCTATGGGCGCTATACCCTGCGGGCGACACTGGGCGACACGCAAGTGGAGCGCGTGGTGGAGTTACCGGGCGGGGATTGTGACCTCGTCTTGGCCGCGCGCAACGGTAATTCGGCGGGGGGTACTCCCTCCGCCAACGGTGCCGAGTCCGGGCAGTCCCCGGATTCGCCTGCTAGTAAGACCCGAAGGAGGTGACGCGACTCCGGCGTGCGGCCTCGCTTTAGCACTCCGCTACGCCTCGGCTACTTTCACTTACCGTGACCCGTGTGAAGAATAGACGCTTACCAGTTTTGTGAAAGGAACCTGCATTGGCTACTTCGTATTTAACGCCTGGCGTATACGTCGAGGAAGTGGACAAAGGTAGTAAACCCATTGAAGGGGTCGGCACGTCGCTGGCCGCCTTTATCGGCTTTGCCGAGCGCGGACCCATCAACGAGCCGCGCTACATCGCCAACTGGACTCAGTTCACCAACACCTTCGGCTCCTTCCTGCCGGGGGGCTATCTGGCGCACGCCGTCTACGGTTTCTTCAACAATGGTGGTTCGGCCTGCTATGTGGGCCGGCTTGCCATGCCCGAAGAAGATACCGCGACTACGCGCGCCGCCCAGCGCCAACTGCCGACCGCAACGGCGCAACTGCCGGGCAAGGCCGCCAACGCGCAAGGGTTGGAAATCACCGCCCGCGAAGCCGGTTCGGCCGGCAGCGAAATCAAAGTGGAAGTCGTCGGCGCGACTCCGGTCGAAGGTCAGCCGCCGCCTAGCGAAGATACTTTTAGCGTCCATGTCAAAGGGCCGGGCAACGTCACCGAGCGCTTTGATAATGTCTCGCTCCGCAAAGGGCGCGGCATCCGCAACGTGACGGAAGTGGTCAACGCCGAGTCGAAGTTGATCCGCGTCGCTGAGCGCGAAGTGCCGGGCACCCCGGTTGAGCGTATGCCGCCGCCGGGCACCTACCCGCTGGGCTTGCCGGTCGAAGCCGCGGTACCGGGCGCGGGTCGCCCTGCGATCAGCACCACGTTGCTGATCGGCGATGCCGCCGAGCGCAGCGGCGTCAACGGCCTAGAAGTGGCCGAAGATGCTAACATCGTCTGCTTCCCCGACCTGATGGCCCTCTATCAGGCGGGCCGTATCAACATGGAAGCCGTGCAAGCCGCGCAACAGGCCATGTTGGACCACGCGCAGAACATGGGCAACCGCGTCGCCATCCTCGACTCGCCGCCGGGTCTGCGCCCGCAGCAAGTGCGCGATTGGCGCATGAAAGAAGTTAACTACGACAGCAAGTACGCCGCGCTGTACTACCCCTGGATTAAAGTCGCCGACCCGGTAAGCGGCGGCACGATCATGGTGCCGCCCTGCGGCCACATGGCCGGTATCTGGGCGCGCAGCGACAGCACCCGTGGCGTGCATAAAGCCCCGGCTAACGAAGTGATCGCGGGCTGCATTGGCCTGGAATACCAGACCACCGCCTCCGAGCAGGCTATTCTGAACCCGGAAGGGGTCAACGTGATCCGCACCTTCCCCGGTCGCGGCATCCGTGTCTGGGGCGCGCGCACCCTGTCGAGCGACCCGTCGTGGCGCTACCTCAATGTGCGCCGCCTGTTCAACTATGTCGAAGAGTCGATCACCCGCAGCACGCAGTGGTCGGTCTTTGAGCCGAACGATATGGACCTGTGGGAGCGCCTCAAGCGCGACATCTCGGCTTTCCTGGTCCGCACCTGGCGCGACGGCGCGCTGTTCGGCGCAACGGCGAACGAAGCTTTCTATGTCAAGTGCGACGCGGAGAACAACCCGCCGGAGACGCGCGACGTGGGCCAGCTGTTCGTCGAAGTCGGTATCGCGCCGGTCAAACCGGCCGAGTTCGTCATTATCCGCCTGAGCCAGATGCAGAGCGGCAGTTCCACCAGCTAGATTGCTGGCTACCATCATCCTACAGTTCTAACTTACAAGGAGGGCACAGTATATGGCCGGTATGGAAGGCGGGGGCGTTCGCAAAGACCCCTTAGTGCAAGCAAACTTCTATGTTAGCGTGGACGGCCACCTGGATCAGATGGTCTTCCGTGAAGCTTCGGGCCTCGGCTCCGAGACGGAGCTGGTGGAATACAAAGGTTCGATGAAAGACGACTACCACACGATCCAGGCCGTGCCCGGCCGCCTCAAGTGGCAGATCATCAACCTCAAGCGCGGTATCACCGACTCGATGGATGCCTGGAAGTGGCGCAAGCTGGTGGAGCAGGGCCAAGTCGATCAGGCCCGCGCCAACGGCTCGGTCGTCATGACCGACCAGACCGGCGCGGAAGTAGCGCGCTGGAACTTCAAGCGCGCCTGGCCGCGCAAGATCAGCGGCCCGTCGCTCAACTCCTCGACCAACGAAGTTGGTATCGAAGAGTTGGAAATCGCGCACGAAGGGCTGGAGCGGGTTAAGTAGTCCCCGCCTCGGCCTGGGCAAGGCGGGTGTCGCCCTCAGCGGCACCCCCTTGCCCGGTTCGCGTTTTCGCGGGTGGGTCTACTGCCTGCCGTTCTGGTATAATAGATCGGTCGTACCCCGGCGTAATCCCGCCGCGTCTGTGCCGATCTACCAGCTTGTTATAGGCGGTACACATTACACCTTATATTATGTACGACGCATGAGGAGCAAAGCATGGCAGCGAGCGCCAATACTAAACCACGCGCTGAACGAGGACTGCAAACCGAATACGAATTCACCCTGCCGCGCGGTTATGTGGACAGTGACGGCACACTGCACCGTCAGGGCATCATGCGCCTGGCGACGGCGATGGATGAGATCACGCCGATGCGTGATATGCGTGTCAAACAAAACCAGGCGTACCTGACGGTGGTGTTGCTGTCGAAGGTGATCACCGAGTTGGGTACGATCACTAATGTGCATACCGGTATTATCGAAAGTATGTTTTCCGCCGATTTCGCTTATCTGCAAGATTTTTATCGGCGCATCAACGAAGCCGAACACGTCACGATCCCGGCCCAATGCCCGTCGTGCAACCATGAGTTCGAAGTGGAGTTGGTGCCGCAGGGGGGATAACCGGCTACCCTCTCGACCAGCTCCGAGAAGAGGTAGCCTATCTCGCCTATTATTTTCACTGGCCGCGTGAGGAGATCCTGGGGCTGGAACACCACGAACGCCGGGCCTGGGTGGAACAGATCGCTGAAATCAACCGGCAGCTAAACGGCGATACCGGCAGTACGTCAATTCCGTATTAGGCGCACGGTGGGCCTAGATCCTGCATAGGTGGCAGTATGGATAATGGACAGGACGGCTTCTCCGCTGGGATGCCGAGCGAAAGCAACTTAACTCCTTGGATCGAACGCCTGATCGGACGGTCGCTGGGCGATATGCGCATCCACGACTCGACGCAAGCGGGCGTGCTGGCCGGGCGGCTGGGGGCACGAGCGTTTGCGGTGGGACGTGATGTGTATGTGCGCCCCGAGCTGCTGCGCCCGTTGACCCCACGTAGCGTGGCCCTGCTGGCACACGAACTGACGCACGCCGCCGAGCAAACCGGCGCGGCTCCGGTAACCGACCCTGGTTCTAGCGGCCTCGGCTTGCCGCACGCACCGGCGACCTTCTCCGGCCCATCCTTGTCAGTACAGCGGGAGACGACCGGCGGCGCGCAAGGAGCCGAAGCGCGGGCGGTAGCGGTTGAAGCTGCGGCGTTGCAGGCGATGCAACAGCAGCCTGCGGCCAAAGGCACCGCCCCGCTCGATCCTGAATTGGTTGCGGAAGAGGTCTATCGCCGGCTGCTCCGTGATTTACGGATCGGCCAGGAGCGTGGCGCACACAGGTAGCGGCGCGGCGGGGTATAGCGGACTATACTCGCCAGAGAGAGAGGATGCAGATGCCGGACTTCGGAAACCCCATTAGCGATGCCATTGGGCAAGCGCAGCAGGCAGCAGCGGCAGCAGAGAGCCAAGTCAACTCGGCGGTCACAAATGCCGAACAGCAGGTGCAGGAGTTAACGCACACCGACCCCGGCGAACACCAATGGGTGACAGCGCGCGAACTGACACACGCCGGGCCGAGTGACCACCAATGGGTCACGACCCGCGAGCGCACCAGCACCGACCCCGGTCAGCACCAATGGGTGACAACCCGCGAGCGCACCAGCACCGACCCCGGCGCACGTCGCTCCGGCACCAGCAACCGCAGCGAAGTGCTGACGACCTTCCATTATTACATTCAGATCGAAGGTATTAGTGAGGCGGTATTCAGCGAACTATCGGGCTTCGAAGCTGAGACCGAGGTGATCCATCAGCGCGAAGGCGGACTAAACACGCACGAACATCAACTGCTGGGACCGAGTAAGATCAGCGAAATCACGCTGAAAAACGGCATCACCAGTTCCACCGAACTTTGGGAATGGTACAAGCGTGTGTTGCAAGGACCGCCATGGGGTGCTAGTCCGCGCAAAAACATTGACATCGTGATGGTGGACCAAAAAGGCACCACCACCCATATATGGCATATACTGGAAGCGATCCCGGTAAAATGGACGGGACCACAGTTGAACGCGGGGCAGAGCCAAACGGCGGTACAAACGTTGAAATTCGCGCACCGGGGCTTACAGTTGCAGACCTCGCGCTAACACGCGACGGGCGACCCGGTAGGGAAAGGGTGGGGTACGCATGACGGATCGCGCAAGTCAGCAGCGACCTGGAGCAGGCGCACCGGCTTCCGGCGGTGGCGCCGCAGCAGCGGTTATGCCGATGCTTGCGGCGAGTGCCGCCGGGCGCATGGTAGGCGCAATTCTGGCGCGCGTCAACGGGCCGCACGGCGGAGCAGCCGCGCGCCCGCTACAGGCTGGGGCGTTGTGGCACCAAGTAGCCCTGCGCATGGGCTATGCCCCGCCTACCACTGCCCGCCCATTGTTGCCGGTGCCCTCGCAAGCTGCTTTCAGCTACCGTCCCGAACTCGTCTGGCGTGCCCGACGTATCGCCGCACCGACGGAGACACTGGTAGAGGTAGAGGAAACACCCGCTCCTACCTGGCCGATGTTCCGCCCCACGCTCATGCCGGCTGCGCTGCGTCCGAATCCATCGCTTTCGGCGGCGGCTCCATCGGCGCCACCTGTGCCGGTACCGACGCAACCACCATCCTACAGTCCGCCGTCCTATCACCCCCCGCCCGTGCCGGTGCCGGTTGCGCGTACCCCCGCCTCGGCCCCGCCGCCGTCCTATAGCCCGCCGCCTGCCCGGTCCGCGTCTTATATGAGATCGCCCGTACCAGTGCCGGTTGCACCGCCCTCGTCCTACAACGTGCCGTCTACTCCCTCGGTGGTGCCCGGCACATCTACGCCGCAAGTGGTGCGCTGGCAGCAGGTGCAATTCCAGTTCACGCCGCCGCCACAGGGGTCGGTCGCTGCGCCGCCGGCCGCCTCGCCGAGTACTTGGGTGTATACCGCCCCCCGGCCGGTCCAAGCCGCGCCGGTCTCGGCTCCACCGCTGTGGGCACAGGTGCAGCGCCAGGTCGCCGCGTGGTCGGCGCCGCCGGTCGCTGCGCCGCCGGCTCCCTCGCCGGGTACACGGGTGTATAGCTCCCCCCCGCCGGCTCAAATCATGCCCCCGGCTCCACCGCTGTGGGCACAGGTGCAGCGCCAGGCTGCCGCCTGGTCGGCGCCGGCGGCGCTGCCCGGCTTGACCGCGGCCCGACCGGCAGCGGCGGAACAATTCGCGCCGGCCGGGCCGCCGGCGGCCCGGCCTACTGGGGTTGCAGCTACGTCGGTTCCTACCGGTGCCTTGGCTCAATATCTGACCGCCCGTCTCACCGCGCAGTTAGCCACGCAAACCATCGCGCCGTCTGCGCTGCCCGCCCCCTTCCGGCGTGACAGCAGTGATTTGGTCTGGCGCACGCGCCCGCCGGCGGCTCCTGAACCGCTGCCGGAACCGGAACCGGAACCCGCACCGATCTGGAACCCACGCCGCTTCAGCGAGCAGCTTACGCCGGTATCCGCAACCCAGCCGCAATTTGTGTCACCCCCGCTGGTGCCGTCGGCCCCGCAAGGCCCGTTTGTGCCGCCCGATGTGCAGGATCAGTCGGGGTCGCTTTCCACGCAGGCTCAGTCTGTGTCGCCGGGGCCGCAGGCCCAGTTCATGCCGTCTGCACCCGCTGCGCCGCAAGGCCCGTTTGTGTCGTCGGCACCGCAAAGCCAATTTGTGCCGCCGGGGCCGCAAACCCAGTTCACCCCGTCTGCACCGCAGCACCAATTTATGCCACCGGTGTCGCAGGGCCAGTTTGTGCCGCCTTTGTCGTCTGGTGCATCAGCGGGTGTACCTGCTCTGCCGGATGGAACGGCTGCGCCTGATGATTTTGCGGCCTTTGTGCTGCCTTCCCCGACCGCAGGCACCGCGACATTCACCGCCCCACCGCCCGCCGGTTCCCCGGTATCGGAAACTAGCGCCACCCAAGCGACTACGGCCCACGAGGTAACGATTCCGCCTCCGGCGTTGCCGACTGCTGTGCGTGTAGCCTACCGGCCGGCCGCGTCGCCCACGCCGGCCACGCCACTGACGGTGCCGAGGAGCCTGCGTGCGCCTATACCATTAGCTTCGGCAGTGCGTCAGGTGTTCAGTCCTTTACTCCCGCCCGATGCGCCGCCGGCCGGCTTGCCTACACGTTGGGATCGCCCATTTGTCTGGCGGGTGCGTGCGGCCCCGGCCGCTGTTGCGCCTGCCGAACCCGAAGTCGCCGCGCCCACTCCCTTCTGGATGGCGCGCCCTGTGCCGACGACTTCGACTCCGCTACCGCTACAATCGTTTGCGGTCACGTCCTCGCCGGTAGCAGTGCAACCATTCACAGCAGCGAGTGCATCGCCGCCTGCGGCCGCACCCACGTCCCAGACCGACTTTAGTGCGCCACCAACGGTTGCGGCGGAAGCAGCCGCACCGCCGACTTTGGCGGCCGGACTATCAGCAGATGTGCCCACTGCACCGGAGCCTGCGGAGACCACACCCGCGTTTTATGCCTCGCCGGTAGCGGAGGCAGCGGTCGTGGTGCCCACTACGCCGGAGCAGGCAGGGGCCATGCTCTCCTCATATACACCATATACACCCACGGCGGCTGCGGATGGGTCTGCCATACTACCGTCGGCTATACCTAACGCCGCGCCCGTCCCCACGCAGCCCAGCACGGATGTAGCGCAAACCTGGACCACTAACGATTTTGCTGACGCACCGCCGCCGGCCGCCTTTCGCCGGCCGCACGCCGCCATCGGCACGCCGCTGGTTACGCCGCCCGCGCTGGGACTCGAGTCGCCGGCCTGGCAAGCCGTCACCGGCCTAACCCCGCTCTGGGCGGTTATGCAGACCAACCTGGCCCGCGAACTGAATCGCAACCTAGTACAGCCGGAGGATCTGTTGACCCGCCCGTCCCACGTTTGGGACGATGCACCCCTGTCGGTGCCGGAACATCCACCTCTAGCTGCGCCCGTAGCTGCGCCCCTAGCCGTCGCGCTGCCGCCTAGCGAGCCGCCTGCGCTGGAAATGCCGCTGGCCCAGCCGCCGCGTCCAGTCGCCCTAGTCGAGGAAGCGCCCGCCGACGATATTGTGCCCACCCTCAGCCGACCCGGCTTGCTAGCGCGCCTGCTTGACCGTGTGAGTGCCAACGTGCCGTTGCCGGAGCCGCTGCGCCGCGCATTGGTCGCGCTAACCGGTCAGCCTGATGCTCTGCCTACGCCGGTCGCAGAACCGTCGGCGCCTTCAGCGATAATGCCGGCGGTGAGCGCTGCGTCGGCAGAACCGCCGGCTGGGGTTCCGGCGATATTTGCGTCGGTTGCCACAGCGCCGGTCGGGATGCCTACGGCCCCTGTAGTGGCACCGACTCCGCTGCCCCAAGCTGATCTCCTGCCCAGCGTCATGCTAGGGAGTACGGTGGAGGCTGCCGCATCGTTGCCGCACCTAGCGACACAGCCGACCGGCGAGTCGCTATCGGCCGTTGGTCTTGCATCGCCGGCGGAGGCTGTGTCGCCGGCCGTAGCCGGCAGCGCCGACAAACCGACCAGCCCCGGCGTTGTAGCTGCGGGCGCGCCCATCCCTGCGGGGATTGACTTTGCGCCTGCGCTAGTCGCCGCCGCAGCCGTTGGGACCACGCCTGCTACACCCTCCGCCGATGCATTCACTACGCTTGCCGGCAACGTGCCTGCTGTAGCGGAGCGTGCGGCGGTGCCTCAACGGGGCGTGATTACACCGGCGACTGAGCGCTCGGTGCGTGGGCCGTTGGGTCTGGTGGCCGCGTTGGTGGCGCGCTTATTAGGGGACACGTCCGCCGCGCTACGGCCGGGCGATGGTCCGGCTCCGTTGGCGATGCCGTTGCGCCAAGCCGGCAAACGAAACACTGAAGATGAACTAGCCGCAGCCGACGCGCCGGAGACCGGACTCCCCACGTTCGCGCCTAATCTGGTTGTGCAACGCGCTGCCGCCGGCAGCACACCTACGGTGTCTGCTGTGCCTACCGCACCCGCTGGGCTTACTTCTACTGCCACTGCGGCTACGCCGGTTCCATCCTCCGTGTCGGAGGTACCGTCGGTAGCCGCCTTACCTCCCTTGACTGAGGGGGCTGCCGGCGCGCCGATGCCGGCACCGACTATCCCCGCTGAAACGAACGTGGTTCCTAATACACTAGTCGCGGCAACTGCCGCTGCTTCCGATCAGGCAACCGTCGCCATCATGCCGCCGAGCAGTGCCGCAGATGCGCCCACTGGGTCGGTAGCTGAGGGTGCACCCTTCGTGCCGATAGCAGCCGAGCTACCCGCTGCGCTACAAGTGGCGGGGCTATCGGTAGTTGTTGATCCGGCTTCGGGCCTGCCGAGTGTGGTCTCTGCCCAATCGCCGGGCGCCGTTGTCGGCGAGTCGGGCGCGGGCTTGCCGAGTTTTGCGTCACCTGCTGCGGTTGCCGCGTCGGAATCGGGTGCGGTGACATTCGGCCAAACGGCTGACGCAGGCGGGTCCGCCGGCATGGACCTGGACCACATGGGCTACACCGACGATGACACTGCCGCTGCCGACGGTGGGGGCGGCGGGACGGTGGCTGATGCTGTTTGGCGCGCGCACGCGCCACTGGTGCGCCAGGCCGCAGGCGGCGAGGCGCTACCCGCCGGTCTCTGGCAGCGCGTATGGGGATCGCTGAACCGGGTGCTGCGACCCGCCGGCACTTCAGCCGCCTACGCTGTGCCGATGGATAACCCCAGCGGCTGGGGCGACGGTCCGACCCTGACCTATGTCTCGCGGCGCATGGCAGGCGCGGCTTCCACTGTAGTGGGGGCGGACTATGCAGGCTCCGACGCTAGTTACAGCGGCCCTAATTACGCCGGCGCAGCGTACAGTGGACCGAGCTATGTAGGTGCAGCCTACAACGGCGCCGCCTATGCCGGTATAGCGGCCGGCGGGCCGAGTTACACAGGAGCTGCCTACAACGGCTCCAGTTATGCAAGCGCAGCGGTCGGCGGGCCGAGTTACGCGGGGACTGCCTACAGTTACGGTGGGCCAAGCTACGCAAACGCTGCGTCTGGTGGGACGCGCTATGCAGGAGCCGCTTATAATGGCCCCAGCTATGCGGGTGCAAACTACGCCGGCAACTACACGGGTCTGGGCTATAGCGGGTCAAATACTGCGGCAGCAGGGTATGAGGGTGCCGGCTATAACGGCACCAGTGCATTCGTCTATAGCGGCGTGGGTTACAGTGGAACTGCCTACGCACCGCACGCTAGGTCTATCGGCCGCAACCCATCCATCAGCCCCGCGTTGAGTGCAGCCTTGCGCGTGTTTGCCGCCCGTTCGTTACCTATCAGCAGCGGGATGACGCCGCTGGAGATGGCTCCCGCGTTGGCCGCCTATTTCAGCGGTGACGCGAGCGATGAGCCGGGCGGCTTTGACCCTGGTGATGCTACAACCTGGGCGGCGGCGCTAGACCAGATGTACGGCCCCTCCGCGCAGGGCGGCGCGTTACCTCTGGCGATCCCGTGGGGTGGGCAGCCGGCTGTGCCCGGCGCAGTGGACCCGGACCAATATGCGATCCAAACCCTGGCCGCCGACTGGGCACCGGGCACGGAAGTCGGTTACGCACCGGGCGGTGAGTCGCCCAATTACGCGGGGGCGGCCGGCTACTGGGCAGCGGGAACTGCGTCGGCGGCCCCGCGCCCGCGCGATCTGACTCCGACATGGATTACCGCTTACCTACCTACCCTGGACGGTGCGCCGGCCGAGCGGTCTGCGAGCCGACGCATGGTCTTCAAAGCGCCTGCTGCCGGCGGGTTGCGCCCTACAGCGCAATTGTCCTATGACGGATCAAGCTACGACGAAGCGGGCTACCAGGGCGCGAGCTACGATGGGTCTAGCTATGACGGGTCGGGCTACGAAGGGTTGAGCTATACGGCGCCGGGGATGCTGCCCGGTTTCGCGCTGAGTGCGGCGGGCTTAGGCCACGCGCCGTCCTCCAGTCCCGGCTATGCCCCGCCCCCACCCCGCTCCGTCGCAGTGCCGGCGGCGGGCTATGCGGACCCGCGCGACGCGTCGGCCCCTGACCTCTTTTGGCAGGCTGACGGCTATGGAAGCGACAGTGATACTACTGCCTGGGCCGATGTGGTAGCAGCTGCCGTCGGCAACGGCTATACCGCCGCACAGGCGGCGCTAGCTTTGTCGGGCGAGGAGACGGCGCCGCCCAGCCCGACTCCTCCCGGTCCGGCGAAACAACTCGACGGCGGCGCGAGCGACGACCTCGCCGCGATGGCTGATACTGTGTATGATCTGATTCGCCGCCGGTTGGCGGTGGAACGTGAGCGGCACTGGGATTAAGCCTGGTACTGTGTCGAAAGGAGTGCTAACCTATGTCTAGCGGTCAACTGGTTCCGGCGGTGATCCGTAACTTGACGACGGGCGATACGGTATCCTGCCAATTTCGCCCTAAAGAATACGCGGTGAATAAGGAAATCTCCTGGACACCGGGTAAAGCGGTCGGCAAAACGATGGATCCGCCCAAATATGAGCATGGATCACCGCTGAAAATGACGCTCGAACTGCTGTTTGACACCTACGAAGCGCCGGGCAGCGGCAAAGCGCGCGATGTACGGAATATCACCGGCGGCCTTTGGGCAATGACCCGTGTCAGTGAGCAACGCAAAGAGCCTCATACGCAAAAGAGCGAACCGCCGCAAATCGAGTTCCGTTGTGGGTTAATGTGGAGCTTTCACGCCGTAATTACATCTATCGGCGAAAAGTTTACCATGTTCGATCCCGACGGCACGCCGGTGCGCTCCACAGTGACGCTCGGCCTCTTGCAGGCAGTAAACGAAGGCGAGTTCCCCGGCCAAAACCCCACCTCCGGCGGGCACGACGGTTATGCCGTCCACCAAGTCACCGAAGGGGAAACGATTGACACGATTGCCTTTCAGGAGTATGGTAGCAGCGCAGCCTGGCGGCATCTGGCTGAGGCCAACGATCTGGACGATCCCAGTCGCCTGGCTCCCGGTCAGCGTTTGCTCCTTGTGCCGCTGCAAGTCTAAGTAGAGGTGACGCTATGCCGCCGACGCAACATATTGGGCAGTGCTTTATTCAGTTAGGCGATGGAGAGACCCACCTCGCCCAGCAGTATATGGATCAGTTGATCAGTGTTGAGGTGGACGACTCGCTCGATCTACCCGATATGTTCACGATCCAACTCAAAGACTTCGGCTTGCAGGCACTGCAAAACGACGTTTTTAAGCTAGGTACGCGCGTCAAAATCTCGGTGCGCCCACCCGCCGACCCAACACCCAACCCTCCCACTCCGGCGACGAAACCGCTGATGGTCGGCGAGATTACGTCGGTGGAGCCGGATCTGAACGGTACTGATCGCGCGACGCTGTGGGTGCGCGGCTACGATAAGTCGCACCGCATGAACCGCGTGCGGAAAAACACGACCTATCAGCAGGTGAAGGACTCCGATCTCGCCCAACGCCTGGCCTCGGCGGCTAGCCTCAGCGCCGATGTGACTGCCACCAGCGTGGTCTACCCCTACCTGATGCAGGCCAATCAGACCGACTGGGAGTTCCTAGCCGGCCGTGCCAAACGCATCGGCTACCGTCTGTATGTCGAAAATCGCACCCTCTACTTCAAGCCACCGCCTGCGTCGCCGCCCGAAACCAATCTAGAATGGGGTATTTCACTAGCCCAGTTCCGCGGCCGGCTCAATACTGTCAACCAAGTGACGGAGGTAACAGTGCGGGGTTGGGACTCGGCGGCCAAAGCCGCGATTGTTGCCACCGTCAGCAGCCCCACCGCCAGCCGCAGCACCGGCATCACCCAGGAAGGCGGCCCCGGCGCGCAGACCGCCCACTCGATCCAGGGCAAGGCTATCGTCGTGGATCAGCCGGTGGTCAACCAGACGGATGCCACCAAAGTGGCGCAGGCGTTGCTGGACCGGCTCTCGGCCGGCTACGTTGAAGCCGAAGGGCAGTGCGGCGGCAGTGCGGACGTCTTGGCCGGTACGCGGGTCAATATCAGTGGGGTCGGTGCCCGCTTCAACGGCAAATATCTGGTTACGCGCGCGCTCCATGTCTATAGCGCGAAAGCCGGCTATAGCACGCGCTTCTGGGCGACTAGCGGCACCGGCAGCAACACCATCACGGGCTTATTGACCGCGCAAAATGGGCATAATCCCAGCCATGACGGCACGGTGGCCCGCCCCACTGAGCGCGGGGTGATGGTCGGCATTGTCACCAATAATTTGGACCCGGAGAACCAGGGCCGCGTCAAGGTCAAGTTCCCCACGCTGGGCGACAACCAGGAGAGCTATTGGTGCCGTATGGCAAGCACGATGGCCGGTCCAGTGCGGGGCATCGCTATGCTGCCGGAAGCCAACGACGAAGTGGTGGTCGCTTTCGAGAACGGCGACCCGACGCGCGGGGTAGTGCTGGGCGCTGTCTGGAACGGCAGTGATGCGCTGCCCATGCCTACCAGCGAGTTGGTGACCGGGGGTATCACGATCCGCCGGATCATCCAAACTCGCATGAAACACAAGTTCCTGATTGACGATACCGATACACCGGGCGGTTTTGTGATCGCCGACTACACCGGCAACAACAAAATCATCATCAACACCCAAGAGAATAAGATCCAAATTTTGGCGAATAACGACATCGAGATCAAGTCGGCGCAGGGTAAAGTCAGCATCAGCGCGCTGAAAGGCGTAGACATCCAGGGCCAGACCGCCGATGTCACGGTCGGTACGCAGCAGAACTTCAAGGTGACTGCTACCGCCGGCGTAGATATTAGTGCCACCGGCCAAGCGAAGTTTGCCGGTACGGCCGGCGTGGACATCAGCAGCGCCGCGCAGACCAAACTCAGTGGTGGCGCCGGGGTGGATATCACCGGTGGGCCGATGGTCCAAATCAAAGGCGCGATGGTGAAGCTGAACTAGATCCGAAGGCGTAACCGCTAGCCGACCAATCGCAATATTCCTCTAGTAGGAGCAACCCATGGCGACCAGCAACGGCGACTTTCTTGGGAACGGCTGGGCCTTCCCGTTTCGCATCAGCCCCAGCGGCGGCATCGGCTTGTCGCGGCAGGAGCGCGATATCGAAGAAGCGCTGCGCATTATCTTAAGTACAGCCAAAGGTGAGCGCCATATGCGCCCACAATTCGGTTGCGGCATCCATGATCTCGTGTTCGCCCCTAACGACGCGACGACGGCCGGCTTGGTCTCCACCTATGTCGAAGAGGCCATTGGTTGGTGGGAGCCGCGGGTTCAAGTGATCGACATCACGGTGAACGCCGATAATGCCGAAGGCAATATGTTACTGATCACCATCCGTTATCGCATCCGGGCTACCAACGATGAGCGGAACTTAGTCTATCCGTTCTACTTGATCCGGTCGGAGTAACCCTATGGTCCTGCCCGTTCCCAAACTTGACGACCGCAATTTTCAGGATCTGGTTAATGAAACCAAACGCCTGATCCCGCGCTATTGCCCGGAGTGGACCGATCACAACGTGTCGGACCCCGGCGTGACGATGATCGAACTGTTCGCCTATATGGTGGACTTGCTGCTCTACCGAATCAACCGTGTGCCGGTTCGCAACTATATCAAGTGGCTGGAGATGTTGGGTGTGCGTCTGGAACCGCCGCGCCCGGCCCGTTCCGACATTACCTTCTACTTGACTGGACCGCAACCCGCGCCTGTGACCCTTTCCCTCGGCACCGAAGTCGCCACTGTGCGGACCGATTCGCAAGAGGCCATCGGCTTCGCCACGGACTTCGACCTGACGATCTATGTACCGACCCTGTTCCAACTGCTGGTCAACCGCGACGGCTACACTTATCACGACTACACGCCGGCACTGCGGAACCCCACGCTGAACATCGGTATCTTCCAAGACCCGCCGCAGCCGAACGACGCGATTTACTACGGCTTCCACGAAGATTTGCGCGGCCACATCCTGCGGATGGATATGGACAGTATGACCGAGGGCATCGGCGTGAACCCCAAAGACCCGCCGATCAGTTGGGAATACTGGGATGGACCGGAGCAGGCGTGGCTGCCGATGATGGTCGAATCGGACGGAACGGGGGGCCTCAACCGGCCGGGCGAGGTCGTGTTGCACGTCCCGTTCGGCGCACGATCACGCGATCTGGATGGACGAGTGGCCTTCTGGATCCGCACGCGGGCCACTGCCCCCCGCCGCGACCAGCCGGGCTATTCGGCGGCCCCCCGCATCCGACGTATTGTCACTGAGTCGTTGGGCGGCACCGTGCCGGCCAGCCAGGTGCAGCGCATCGAAGGCGAGATCTTGGGTCGCTCGACCGGCAAGCCCGGCCAAGAGTGGCAACTGAACAACCCACCGGTATTGGCCCGCGAACCGGGCGAGCATCTGGAAGTCGAGGGCGATGACGGCCGCTTCACGGCCTGGAGCGAAGTGGACGACTTCGGCCAGTCGAGTCCAGGTGATAACCACTATACACTGGATAGCTTGAGCGGCATTTTGCGCTTCGGCCCGGTGATCCGCGACGCGGGTGGGCGTGAGGTCCATTACGGTGCGTTCCCGCCCGAAGGTCGGGTGCTGCGGATGACCGGCTATCGCACCGGCGGCGGCGTGCGCGGCAATGTGGGCCGTAGCACGATCACGGTACTGAAATCATCCATCCCGTATGTCGCGGCGGTCACAAACAGTACCCCGGCCCTCGGCGGCGAAGATGCTGAGAGCCTGCAAATGGCGATGCTGCGTGGTCCGAGTATGCTGCGGGCCCGTTCACGCGCCGTCACCTGCGATGATTTTGAGTTCCTTGCCAAGCAGGCTAGTTCCGAGGTGGCCCGTGCCCGCTGTGTGCCGCCGACCCCCGAACAGGTGATGGCCGGGCGCGGCGTGATTCGCGTGCTGCTGGTACCCGATACCCCCATCCGCGATGAGGAGATTCCGCTGGCCGAACTGCTCCTCAGCCCTCAAACACAGATGGCGATCATGTCCTATCTGGACGAGCGACGCATGGTCACGTCGCAGGTGCAGATTGACACGCCCGAATACCGGCTGGTCTCGATAGACGTGACTGTGGGCGCGCATAAGCGGTCGCCGAAAGAAGGGCTGAAAGGCGAAATTGAGCGCGCGCTTTACCGCTTCATTAACCCTGTGCATGGTGGGCCGGACGGCAGCGGTTGGCCCTGGGACCGCAATCTGTTCGCGTCTGAAGTGACGGCGTTGGTCCATAGCATTGACGGCGTGGAACACGTCGAAAATGTGAGCTTAGCGGTGGCCGACATGGTGACAGGCGCCCGCACACCGGTCGAAGGCATTGTGCCCTGCCCGCCGAATGGGATGCTGGTCTCCTTTGGTCATACGGTGACGGTCAAATGAGCCGACGACTTGATCTGAGCGACCTGGGTGCGAACCTGCGTGGAGATCGCCCACTGCCGGGAGCCAACGGTCACGACGGCACGACGGCGCTGACCCGCCCGAACGGCCGGCGTGACTTGGCCGCCCGCACTGGCTACGGCCTGGCGGCGCAAGCTCCGCCGGTGGAAGACATCCAGCCGTCGTCGTACTTGCGCTTGCTGCCAGGCATCTACTCCGGCGACGAGTTTACTGGGCGGTTCTTGCGAATCTTCGAGGATGTGTTAGATCCCATTGCGGTGATGGTGGATAACCTTTCTTATTACTTCGACGCGATGAACGCCCCGCCCGATCTGCTGGATTGGTTGGCGCTGTGGGTGGATATGGAGAGCGGTACGGAGTGGGATCTGCCCCGGCGCCGCGCACTGATCGCTGCCGCTGTCGCACTTTACCGGATGCGCGGCACCAAAGACGGTATCAAGCGGCATATCGGTATCTATACCGGCGGCCTGCCGCTGATCATGGAGCGCACCGGCGGTTTCAGCCTCGACGGTGATGCGCGGCTGGGCTTGAACACCAGTATCGGTACCGTCCGCCCGCAGATGTTCTCGGTAACAGTCGGTGTGGCTGACCCGGATACGATTGATATGGACACGTTGCGGAGCATTATTGACTCGGACAAGCCGGTGGAAACGGCTTACACTCTGCGCGTCATCGCTCTGCCCGCCCTGGCCCACGCCCGCTGATCCGCCTCCCTATCGGGACGAAGTACCTGAGCCGCGCAGGAGTGCAGCAATTGCGGATGCCGGCCGCCGGCCGGCTCTAATCGCGCAATATCAGGGCGTTGCACTACACCGACCGGCTATGCGGCGCACACCTGTGCGCTGCAACCACGCGGCTAACCGGCGCTGACCAAGTACGGCACACGCTGTATACGACGACAACTAGGTGGGCGCACGCCGCCCAACGACTACGGCGCAACACATTGCGCGCCTACTACCCAGCAGGATACGAGGAGAGATTAAGTGGACGACGCGGTGCCGCGGATACAATTGAAGCGGGTGGACCCGTTTCTGGGCTTAATGATTGATGCCGAAACCTGGGGTGATTCGCATGATTACCATCGCCAGGCGGCTTCGGCCCATGCGCTGGCCTTGCACGGCTGGGGCATCGTCGGTGGGCTGGATGTGGACCCGGCCGACCCCGCCGACCGCTCGGTCTTGATCCGGCCCGGCGTAGCACTAGACCCCGAAGGTCGGCTGATCATCGTCGCCCAGCCGTTTCGCTACCAGTTCAACACGCAGGCGGCGGGGCCGATTTACTTGGTACTGATGTTCCGCGAAATCCCGATGCAGCCGCAACTGTCGCTGGAAGACGGTCAGGAGCGCCCCAGCCGCCTGCTCGAAGCCTACTCAATCTCCGAACGTGATCGGCTGCCCGACCAGCCGCACGTCGAGCTGGCGCGGCTGCAACTGAGCGCGGGCAAAAAAGCGTTGCGCGCCGCTCCCGATCCGACCGCGCCACAGCCCGATGAGATCGATCTGCTCTACCGCGAACAGTCCGGTATCCGGCCGGGTCCCCGCCTAACGGCTGCCGTCTGGAAGCCGACCGATACCCCGCCGAAGCTGCTGCCGCACATGGCCGGCCCGACGCGGATGCTGGCGGCGGTGGGTAGCGGCGCCGACTGGCGGTTGCGCCGCCGTGATGAGAGCGGGGGCGACGACCCGGTGGACTGTGACTTCCTGATGATGACTGTCCACCCCAACTTTGACTTGAGCGAAGCCGAGACGCGCCAACTCGTGGCCTTCCTGGACGGTGGCGGTGTGTTGCTGGCCGAGCATTGCGCGATTGAGGCGGGCGCGGCCAAGCGCCCGGTAGCCGCCCTGGCTGGTAAGCTGGAGCGTCAGCCGCAACCGGTGGGCCGTAACCACCCGCTACTGACCGCGCGCCACGTTTTCGCGGTTCCACCGCCCGGCGCGCAGGAGGGTCAGATTTTCGAGGCCGATGGCCTGGTCCTTAGCCATGTGGATTACGCTTGCGCCTGGAACGGTGGCGCCCCCGACAAAGGCATGGGCCGGGCCGATATTCGTGCTACCGTCGAGTTTGCCGAGAACCTGCTGGCTTATGCGCTGGTGCGCCGGGCCGCCGCCCGCCGGGGCGGGCATAGTCGGACTGCTAAAAAGCCGGAGTTGCCGCTGGAAGTGGCAAAAGAACCGGAATTGGCTGCCAAAAAGTAGGGACGATCATGACCATCCGACCCACCCCGCTGCCCACCTCATCGCGCAGCACCGCAGACTGGCCCGCACTGCTTAGCGATCTGCGTCTGCTGGACGATCGCCTCACCGCACTGATCACGCGCTTGCGCCAGGACAGTGGTGCAGCGGGCGATCCTGCAGTACGGGGCCTGATCATCGAAGAAGGCGACGTGGACCGCTGGCTAGACGCGCTCGACGATCCGGCCGCAGCCGCTGCGCCGGCTGCGTTAGCGCCGTTCACCGCCACACCCGGTGGACGACTGGCCCAACTGGGTGCCTTGTTCGGCCTGGAGCCGTTTGAGCAGGCCGCGATCCTGACCGCCCTAGCTCCCGAAGTGGACTTGGCCTACGCCAGCCTCTACGCCTATGCCCAGGACGATGTGACCCGCAAATACGCCACGGTGGACTTGGTGCTGGGCCTGTGGTGCCCCGATCTACCCACGCGAATGCTGGCGCGGCAACGGCTGGCCGGCGACGCGCTGTTGCGCCGCCGGTTGTTGCTGGCCGTGGACGAAGGCGGCAACCCGGCGGCATCGCTGCTTACCCGCCCCCTTGTGCTCGACACACGTATTGCCGCCTTCCTGCTGGGGTCCGACCGGCCTGATGCGGTGCTGGGAGACGCGCTGCTGGCGGTGTCGCCCGGCGCTGTGCCTGTCGGGGAAGCATTACCCACTGAGATCGCCGCCCACCTGGAGCGGCTGACGCGCTATGCGTTGGGTGCCGAATCCGCCGTGCAAGCCCCGCTCTTGCCGAATGCGGGGCAGAACGGCGCGCACCCCTCGCCTTTTTCCCTCTTAGGAGAACGGTCGGCGCAGGTGCAATCCGTCGTCGTCTGGCTGCGTGGCCCTGAAGGGCAAGGCAAGCGCGCGGCGGCTGAAGGGTTGGCAGCGGCCCTGGGCCGGCGCTTGCTGGTGGTGGACTGCCCGGCCTTAATGGCTGCGCAGGTGGATTCGACCCTAGCGATCACCCGCACGTTGCGCGAGGCGCGTTTGCAAGGCGGTATCGTCTACTGGGCCGGGGCTGACGCATTGGCGCCCAAACGCGAAGAGTCGCTGCCCGAACTGGGGCTGAACTTGCTGCGGCCGTTAGCCGACTGGTCGGGCTGCGCGCTGTTCGATATACGGACGGTAGGGGTGCCGCATCTGAGCGGTGGGCCGTTGGTAGTAGATCTCGATTTTCCCTCGCCGGGCAACGATCAACGCCGCATTCTCTGGGAAGATGCACTAGCCGGCAACGCGCTGGCCGCCGATGTAGATCTCGACCTGCTGAGTGGCGCTTTCCGCCTGACCGGCGACCAGATCAGCGGCGCAGCAGAGAGTGCGGCCCAGGCTGCGGCCTGGCACGCGCACGGCGGCGTGCGTGCGCCGATCACTATGCGCGATCTGGTCGCCGCCTCGCGTGACCACTCCAACCAGGGGCTGGGGATGCTGGCCCGCAAGATCATTCCGCGCTACACTTGGAACGACTTGGTGCTGCCTTCCGACCGCATGGCCCAACTGCACGAGATGTGCAGCGGTGTGCGCTTTGCGCCTATCGTCTTCGAGCAGTGGGGCTTCGACCGCAAGCTGTCGTCGGGCAAAGGAGTCAATGTGCTGTTCGCCGGCGCGCCCGGCACCGGCAAGACGATGGCCGCTGAGGTGCTGGCGACCGACCTGGGCCTCGATCTCTACAAGATCGACTTATCAGCCCTAGTTAGTAAATACATTGGCGAAACGGAGAAGAATCTGGAGAAAATCTTCCGTGAGGGGCGCACCAGCAACGCGATCTTGTTCTTCGACGAGGCCGACTCCATCTTCGGTAAGCGTAGCGAAGTCAAGGACAGCCACGACCGCTATGCGAATATGGAAATCAGCTACCTGCTGCAACGCATGGAGGAATACGACGGCATTGTGATCCTGGCGACCAACCTGCGGAAAAACATGGATGAAGCGTTTGTCCGCCGAATGCGCGGGGCTATCGAGTTCCCGATGCCCGAAGAAATCGACCGGCTGGAAATTTGGCGGCGCACCTTCCCTGTCGAAGCACCGCTCGACCCGCAGGCTGATCTAGCCTTCCTGGCGCGTGCCTTCAAGTTCAGCGGCGGCAACATCAAAAACATCGTGCTGGAAGCGGCGTTCCTGGCCGCGCAAGCGGGCACGCTGATCACGATGACCCACCTCGTCCACGCCACGCGCCGCGAACACCAAAAGACGGGCCGCCTGATCGCCGCCACCGACTTTGGCCCCTATGCCGACCTGGCCCGCAAGGTGGAGCGGGCTGCCTAAGCTGTAAACCGTGTCGTGCCGCCTCTTGTTGTACTCTGCGAATTGCTGCCTCTGACGCCAATTCGAGCGTGTCGCCTAAACCCTAAGCTGTGTCGTGTTGCCTCTTGACATAACCCATTGAATCACGCCGCCTTTATAAGGAGGATCTGGTTTGTGGCGGCCCTAAAGGGCGCTTAAGTCGGCACAAGTATAAGTAAGCTGTAGTAAGGTTGTCGTAAAGCGCGTGGCGCGAGTTCATGAGTCCCAATGAAGGCGTAACTTATTTGCCTGTAGGGGATTACTATAGCATAGGAAACAGTTCGTAAGCTGCGCGTTGTTGGCGCACGGGCAGTGCAGAAGGGAGTACCGACCATGTCCACCGATCAGAGTCATGCCGATAGCGAGCAGGATCAGCACCGGCAGCACGAGACGGCGGAGGTTCCCGTCGGGCCTGTCGGCGAGACAACGGGCCTGTTGGGTGCGGGATTGGCCTCGGCCTTGAGTGTGTTGGCCCATAGCGAAGCCGGCAGTCGCGGCAATGGATCGGCGCGAGCGGCGGCGGTGCAGCGGATGCAACAGACACAAGGCAACCGGGCTACCCGCGAGGCCGTGCAACGCCAGGCCGCTATCGCGGTGCAGCGTGATTTACCCCCTGTGCCCGATGTCACCCTGCCGACCCCGGCGCTGTTGCAACCGCCCGATCCGGCCGCACGCTATCACCTGGGCGGTGACCTCCACCTTCACCTTGACCCGCACGTTGCGGCCATGATCCAGACCGGAGTGCAGCAGCACATCGCTCCGAGTGCCCTCCTCCCTGCGCTAGGCAGTCTGCGCCTGGGGCCGATGCCCCCCCTGCCCACCGGCGGGCCCACCACCAGTCCGGCGACCGCGCTCACAGGGCCATCCCCGCCCCCGCCGGCCCCTCTTGTGCCGCGCGGCGCGGGACCTGATCCGGCCCGAACCGGTACTGGGGGAGATATTGCAGATGCATTCATGGGCATACCCGCTATAGACGCGATGATCACCTCCCTGCAAACGCAAGTTAAGGACAGCGCGTTACGTGACTGGCACCGTCTACGAACCGGCGAACAGGTCGCCGTAGTTAGTGTCACGGCAGCGATTGTGGTGCCGGCGCTCACCGCTGCACTGGCGAACCCGCAAAGCCGCAGTTTCTTGTTGGGGCAGCTTAACGGGCGCATCTTGCCGGTGCCGGGGGTGCCCTGGTTGAGCGCTGAATTCAATCTCGGCGGCGATAATCTGATGTTCGGCTTGCACGCCGACGTGGCCGCGATGCCGTTCCTGCGTGGCCCGTTGGGCCGGTTGGGCTTTGGTCCCGGCTCGCCCAACGCCATCGGCGGCCCGCCCACGCCCGAACCGTTTGTGCCCGGCCAGCGTATGGTGCAGCGCACCGCTGCCGGCAGCGCGCCGGTCGCGGTGCAGCGTGACGGACCGACCACGGCTCCCGCCCCCACCACCAGCCCGGCTCCCGCGCCGGGCGTGACCCCACCGACCACCGCGCCGCCGGGGGCGATCCCAGCTGATCTGCAAGCCTTCCGCGATCACGGCCCCTATCCGGCGGCCGCCAATGGGCAAACTATTGTGCCGACCACCGGCATGGGCGGCTTCAACGCCCACTACGACCCGGTGGGCATGGGCCTGACGATCACCGTCAATGTTGCGATGACCTTTGTGGACGGGATGAGCGTATCCGGCAGCACCGTCACTGCCGCTGATAGCAGCCTAGCCGGCGCGGCTACGGCGCTCAACACGGCGCTGGCCCGTATCCCAGCCGGCCCCAAGCGCGACGCGGCCCTGGCGAAAGTTCGCAGCGACTGGATGTGGACCGGTGGCGGAGCCGACCCGCGTATCACCACCTGGATGGCGGGCTACCGCAGCTCCGTGCAAGGCGCGTGGAGCAGCGCGGGCACGGGTATCGCCTTCCAGAGCAGCCATGCCGGCTGGGATGCCCAACTAGCGAACGTCAATGTCGTGGTCAACACAACGAACTCTAGCGCTCCGGCCGGCGCGGGGGCTGCGGCGGCCCCTGCCGGTCCTACGCCCACCCACACCCAGGCGCGCATCTTCAAAACGCCCGACGATAACTCTGACTTCGGCGCCGAGGTCCGGCCCGGCACGGCCGCCAGCGGCACCGACCAAACCCTGGCGCTGGGTAGCGGCCAGACCACTGCGACCTCGCGGTTACTGCACCGGTCGGTCATCTTCGCCAACGACTCAGCGACGCTGGACAGCCCCGTCAAGGATCGTCTGCGCCGGTTCATCATCAGTTACCAAGCACCCGCCGGCGGCACCGGCACCTCGCTGGACATCACCGGCCACGCCAGCACCACGGGCGGCGGCACGGGTGCGGGCGATGCCCATAATCAGCAGCTTTCCGAGGACCGGGCGCAAGCCGTGGCCGACTTCCTGCGAACCGAGGTGGTCGAAGGCTCGACTCTGCGGAACGCCGCTTCCCGCATCAAAAGCACCACCGGGGCCGGTAGCACCGGTGCCGATGCCGAAGCATTCAGCCGGCGGGTGGACATTGACGTGGCCGGCGGCCAAGCACAAAACACCGCCGCGCACGAGTTCGGTCACATGATCGGCCTCGATGATGAGTATGCCACCACGCCGCAACGCGATGCCGCCGGCAACCCGGTGCTGGATGCACAGGGCAATACGAGAAGCCGCGGTATGGTCAACGGCACCGGCGGCGAAGTGGGCGACCCCACGGCGACCAACCGGCCGGCCGTGGCGCAGAGGATGCCCGGCTCGGTCTCTGAAAATACCGATAACATCATGTCGCTGGGTAGCACTGTGCGGCCGCAGCACTATACCACGTTTATGCAAGCCATCCGCACGCTGACCAGCTCTACCGAATGGCGCGTCAAATAGCGGCTTGCCGCTGGAGGATACCCAATGGCTCACGCCGATCTGTTGCTCGAATGGCTAGTCACCACCCGCACCCAGTGGGGTACACGCATCTCTGCCGCAGGGCAGGTGGAAGAATACAGCGACCGGACCGTGTCGTTTGACGGCCGGGATTTTGTTACACAGTCGGTGCCGCTGCAATGGCGGCCGCTCACCCATTTGTCAGGGGCCGAGCTAGACCGCCTGAAAGCGGCGATCCAAACCGCACACTTTTTTAGCCTGCCCGCGCGCATCGAACCCGACTCCCGTCTAAAGGACGGCACCACCAGCACCTGGACTGTCACGCTTGACGGTCAGCAGCATCAAGTTACCACGCACGAGAGTAGCGCGGAGCAAAACGCGGCCTTACAAGACTTGGGCAAAGTAGTGCAAGCGGTGACGGCTACCGCCCTCAACCGCCCGGATAGCTCCGCCATAGGCGAAGTATGTTAACGCTACCCTAGTTGCGCCGCCGGCTCCTATGTGTGCCGGCGGCGGACCCCGTTTATCAAGCCTGTCACCTAGCCGGTGGATACCTTCGTCGGCAATCCATCAGATAACGGCTGGTGGTGCAAATCGGCGCCGTAAGAGTTGCCGGCGCTACGAACCGCAAGAAAAAGCGCAATTTAGGGGGGCTGGATCTATTCTTTTCGGCACCAAATATGCTATACTAGCACTGTATAGAGACCCCGGCGCGGCGGGCAGCTCGCGCACGTATTGTCTTGCTTGTCGGGCTGCCGGCCCACCACAGAGAAAGAGGGTTCGCTATGAGCAGTGACTTTAGCCGCGTCGCCGACTTCGACAGCGATCATCACCATAACACGCAAAGCGAAGTGGTCGGCCCAACAGCCGAGGCCGCGCCGCTACCGCCGGCCGTTCTTACCGCGCAGGGCCGGGGTAATGCTGTGCAACGCGCGGTTGCCATCCAGCAAATGCAGCAGACGCACGGCAACCGTGCGGTGCAACGCGCCCTCCAGCGCAGCGCCGCCGGCGAGGGACCGGCGGACGATATTGGTGCCCGTATCCAGTCGCGCGCCGGCGCAGGCAGTGCGCTTGAACCTGGTGTGCAGCGTCAGCTAGAGAGCGGCATGGGGGCCGATCTATCGGGTGTGCGGGTCCACAACGACTCGGAATCCGATCACCTATCGCGCTCTGTGGATGCGGTGGCCTTCACTACCGGCAGCGATATTTTCTTCCGCAGCGGTGCCTATAACCCCGGATCGTCTGAAGGGATGCACCTGCTGGCGCACGAAGCCACGCACACCGTGCAGCAGGCCGCCGGCCCGGTCGCCGGCACGCCGCGCGACGGCGGGGTGTCGGTGAGCGATCCGAGCGACAGCTTCGAGCAGGCCGCCGAGCAGAATGCCTCCCGCGTGACTTCCAACCTCTCTAGCGGTGGCGGCGATGCTGCCGCTGTCCAAACGATGCGGGCCGGCGGCCCCTCGGTGCAGCGTGCGGCGGCGCCTGAAGAGGAAGTGCCGGTGCAGACGATGCGCGCGGGACGTATGACGGAGGAGCTGCGTGGAGCGGCGGCCGGTGCGGGA
>JBBRPH010000033.1:0-57001 GCA_038228295.1 Chloroflexia bacterium
GCAGGCTGCACGTGGGCGGCTTCTGTACAGGTAACGACGTGTGGAGCCGCCACCAGGAAGTCGATATAGTCCAAATCGGTCACTTTTGGTGCATTCATAGCGATAATATACCCGATAACGCGCCAACTGCGTAAGTCCTAAGTTTATTAATAGGAGCAGATTGTTCCAGAGCTAGAAGCAGTTAATGTTGACTCTAGAAGTAGCCTGAGCCTGGGTTCCGTGTCCGTCAGACACGGACAGAACTTGGCCGTAGAGGCCGGTGCTACTGTAGGAGTAGGTATCTGGGAAGCTCCCTGCGCCGCTGGTTCCCGAGTCATAACTTCCATCACCGAAGGTAAACGTAAATGCGTTTGAGGCTGTGTTGCCGACCGTCAGTGTCCAGGAAACAGTTGCTCCTGCACACCTCGTTTGCGATGACGGGCTGATCTTGGCGGTGGCGGCCTCTGCTGTGCCCCCGTTCGCGCCAAACAGCAGCGCAAAGGCGAGTAGCGGCAGCAGCCGTGTAACGATTTTCTTCACTGAGTATCTCCTCTCCTGCTTCTAGTTAGCGGTACAACCTGCTCCTATGGCTATTATCCACCGGATGCCGTCGCTTGCATAGGGTCATCTGACCTTATTAATCCTTACCGATCTGCGACCTACGCTCTCGGTGTAGTGGGCGGATCGGGGATCAGGCTGTGCTGTAGGGCATACACTGCCGCTTGGGTACGGTCACTACAGCCCAGCTTTTGGAAGATCCCATGGAGCGCATTACGGATCGTCTTCTCCGCTAAGTTCAAGTGTAGCCCGAGCTGGCGGTTGGTGCGGCCTTGCGCGACTAGGCGCAGGATGGCGATTTCGCTTTCACTCAGTTCAATGGCAGACATAGGTAGCCCTCAACCCACAGGGTAGTATCGCGTAGTCGGAACGGCTCCTGCGGGTAGTATCCGCCTGTTCCCTAGCGGGTTCAATCAGGAATTGGCTAGGCAGTCGGCGTTCGTGCTATAGTGGGGTGGGCGGCAACTACAGCGCACAACGCCACACTTGTGCGCTGTAGTTGCTGCGGTGCCGGCGCGGCGTTAGTAGCCACTTGCTACCGACTGTTGCCGGCTGAAACATTCGGTGCAATAGACTGGGTGGGTGCCACGCGGCACGAAGGGCACGGTGGTGGGCCGCCCGCAGGCTGCGCAGGTGACGGGATGGGCGACGCGCGCACGGGTCACGCCTGCCGGCAGTGGGGCGGTGCTTTGGTGATAGACGGCGCGGCAGGCGGTGCAGCGACAGGGCTGATTGGTTAGCCCTTTACTCATATAGAATTGTTGTTCGCCGCCCGTCCAAAGAAACTCCTGGCCGCAATCGCGGCAGTGTAACAACTTATCAATAGGAGCCATGATCTTCGACTTCCTCTGCTCAGGAGTCGCTGTGCTTCCCGTCAGTGTCCCCCGCAGCCGGTCACCCCCCCAGGTTTAGGGCTGCGCTTGGTGGAGCCATAACACGAGC
This sequence comes from Chloroflexia bacterium, assembly GCA_038228295.1. Classification (GTDB taxonomy): domain Bacteria; phylum Chloroflexota; class Chloroflexia; order QHBQ01; family JAICKM01; genus JAICKM01. The sequence goes on from JBBRPH010000033.1 coordinate 1,480, forward strand.
GCCAGTAGTATCTTACCACAAGAATATCGCTAAAGCAATAGTTGATGGGAAATTAACCCTTCATAAAAGCGAGGTAACTAATGGAAGCCCAATCCAGTTCTACAGCCGGCGCAGGATGGAATGTCGGTATTCTCATCTTTGACGAAGTAGAGGTGCTTGATTTTTGTGGCCCCTTCGAGGTATTTGCGACCACCGGCGTATCGTCCGGGGCAGCTTCCGCCGGCGCGCTGTTCCGCGTCTTTACCGTGGCCGAAACGGGAGCGACGGTGCGTTGTCGGGGTGGCCTGTTGGTGCAACCGCACTATACGCTCGCCGACCACCCACCGCTCGACCTGCTGGTGGTGCCGGGGGGTTGGGGCACGCGGCGCGAAGTCCACAATCCGTTGCTGCTCGACTGGATTGCCGCGCAAGACCAGACTACGCAACTCACACTCGCCGTCTGCACCGGAGCGTTTTTGCTAGCGGAACGTAGCCTGCTTAACGGCTTGGCGGCCACCACTCACTGGGCCAGCCTTGACCGCTTGCAGGCGACCTATCCCCAGATCGCTGTCCAGCGGGACCGCCGCTATGTAGACAGCGGGCATATTGTGACCTCGGCCGGGGTTTCGGCCGGCATTGATATGGCGCTGCACATCGTCCGGCGCCTCTGTGGACCCGCTGTTGCCGCCGATACGGCACGTCACATGGAGTATAATTGGACCGCAGATGCCGCTTGATCCGCGCAGAGCGCACAGGGGTGCGCAGAAGGACCGAGAACGCCGGCTTTTAATGCGGATCATCCTGTCGTTGTGATCGGCATTGTGCCCCTTCGTGGATCAGATCAATCGCGCCGCCGCAAGCCGAGCGCGGGCACAATGCCGATCAGCGCAACGATAGCGGCGAGGGTGAAGCCGACTGTGTAGACGTGCAGGCTGGCGGCGGCCAGGATGTGGGGGTACTCGGCCGTGCGTGCGGCAAAGGCGGCTTGCGTTTCGCCGGTCAGCGGCGCAATGGGCGCGGGGTGGCCGGCCATTTCGTGCTTAAACAATTCTAGCGCCCACGATGTGATCGCTGAGAGGCCGATCATCATGCCGACCATACGCGCTGTATTGACCAAGGCCGAGGCCAACCCCGCCTGCTCGGCGGCGGCCCACGCCAGCGTGGTGGTGGTGATCGGCGCGATGACCAGGCCGAAGCCCAGCCCAGCCACGGCCAAGTGCAGCGTGCGCGCCACGTCGCCGGTGTCGATCTGCCAGCCGCTCATCAGCCAAAAGCCGGCAGCAATCAGCGCCATACCGCCGGCGGCCACGGTGCGGTAGCCGACGCGCTCGGCTAGTGCGCCGCCGATCACGGCGCCGACCGGGATCAGCAGCGTGAGGCGCAGCAGCAGCAGGCCGCCGTCCACCGCACCGCCGTTCAGCACGCTGGCGACCAGCAGCGGGATATTGACCATCGCGGTGATCAGCGCCATGCCGACCAGCGCATTCAACACATGAGCCAGCAGGAAGGGGCGCGGACGGAAGATGCCCGGCGGCACTAGCGGCGCAGTGCTCCGGCGTTCCCAAGCCACGAACGCGATGCCCAGCAGCACCGCGCCCGCGAACAGCGCCGGCGTTTGCCAGACCGGGGCTGCGGCCTCCGTATCGCTGTTGAGGCCGCCGATACCCGCCAGCGCACTGTTAGCCGATGAACTCGACAGCCCCAGCGTCAGCGCCAATAATGCGCCGCCTAGTAATCCCGCGCCGAGCCAATCTACCCGGCCCGGATAGCGTGTATGAGCCGGCGTGCGCCAGACCAGCGCGGCCAGGATCGCGCCCAGCGGCAGGTTCAGCCAGAAAATCCAGCGCCAATCCACCACGCTGATAATGCCCACGCCCCACAGTGGCCCCAGCACGCCACCGCCTTCCGCCGCCGCGCCGAGCAGACCGAGCGCGAAAGCCCGCCGGTCGGCCCCATACCAGCCGCGTACCATCGCCATGCTTACCGGCAGCAACGCTCCGCCGCCCATCGCTTGGATCACGCGCGCCGCCACCAGCCATTCCAACGTTTGCGACAGCGCAGCCACGACCGAACCGATCAGGAAGACGGCGAGGCAACCGAGATAGACTCGCCGCCGGCCGTAAACATCAGCCACACGGCCCATCAGCGGCAACGTCACGGTGTAGCCCAGCAAGTAGGCCGTCACCACCCAGCCGAGTTGGTCCAGGTGGGTCGGCGTGATCTGGTACTCTTCCTGCACTTTGTACAACACCGTGACCACCACCGTTTGGTCAAGCGCACCCAGCAGCACGCCCGCCGCCACGATAGCGAGCCACAACCCGGCCCGACTCGTCGGCGCAACTTGTGCCGGTTCGGCGACTGCGGGATCGACCGTGGGTGTCGCGCTCACGGCGTTTTGGCGGGAGCCGCGCCCACCGCGGGCTTGTTGATGGTCACAGGTTGGTTGAAGGCGGAAAAGTTGATCGTCCGCTTCACGTCCGCCGGATCACCCAGCAGAAACGGTCCATCCAGCGCTACTTGGCGCAGTTGAAAATCGGTACTAGCGATCCAGAGGCGGGTTGCGAGTGGCGCGGCTTTGGTATCTATCTCGCTGCTCAGGTCGTGCAATTGGGCTGGAGTAAGCGTCGTCTTGAGCCGGTAGCAGGCCACGCCGTCTATCGTCTCGTTGCCGTCGCTCGTTGCGTTCGTGGCGCCGGCGAGGATCGCGCCGATGCCTTTGTTTGGATCAAAGGCGGCCAACACATTCATAGACGGCGACATTGCGCCCCACTTGCTGCTCATCGGATCGGTCATAAACTGCTCGTTACCGTAGCTGACGGCCTGGATCTCGACTGCTGCGCCCGCGATCAGGGCTTTGGCTTTCGCCTGGAGCTTATCGGGCCGCGATACATCGCCCTCGGCGTGGGCCAGGAACAGGCCGGCGGGATATTTCTGGAGTCTATTGGTGTCTACGACAAAGTGCATCGTGGTGATGCCGGCGGTGGCGGTGGCGGCCTTGCTCACGATTTCGGCGGGGGCCAGCGCCGGCGGCTCGCCACAGCCGGTCAGCCCTACGGCCGCTAGCAGTAGCATAACCGCTCCGGTCCAGCGGGCCGTCCAGTGGTGTTGCATCGGGGTTATTCCTCCCACCGGCATTCCGGGGCCGGTGCTCTTGCCTCCATCGTAGCCGATGCTCCCCGCCCTGTCAACCTGTGGGAGTTACGGCAGGTGCGGTCTGTCGTCGCTGCTGGATCGGATTTTGCCTAGCATCCGTGTAACTTTTGCTGCCGGCTGTGCGTTTTAAAGATGGGCTTGATCGTCAGGTGCTGTCGTGTGTTCTGTTTCATAATAGTGAGGTCTCTTATCGGTGTCTCCTGAAGAAGCGCAAACCCTACCTACAAGCTATCTCTTACCTGTCCGAACTGGGATGGTGTCGTATCACGGACTGCCGGGCAGCAGCAAGCCGCTGGGGCGGGAGCTGCTAGAGGCTGTGATCTTTAGTGTGCTGATTTTCCTGCTGGGGCAAACGCTAATCCAGCAGCGGCGGGTGCTGGGTCATAGCATGGACCCCAATTTACAAACCGGCGAGTACCTGCTGATCGACCGGGCAAGTTACTTTCAACTCGATCCGCTATTCCTGGCTGGGCAGTCGGTACAACCTGCCGGTACGCAGGCGCCGCATTTTCTGTTGGGCGGTCCGCATCGCGGCGACATCGTGGTGTTGCGTTCGCCGGTTGAACCGGCGGAGTATATCAAACGGGTGATTGGCCTGCCGGGCGAGCAGGTAGAGATACGGGCGGGCGATGGGGTGTATATCAATGGGCACCGCCTGCTCGAGCCGTATATTAAAGAAGCGCCGGGCTATAGTTGGCCTGCGGGTGGGGTGGCGAATGTCGTGCCCGCCGGCGAGGTGTTTGTGCTGGGCGACAATCGCAACAACAGCAGCGACTCGCACATCTGGGGCTTTCTCGATGAGCGCAGCATAGTCGGTCGTGCCTGGATTTCCTATTGGCCGCGTGAGGTGTTGGGCTTTTTTGAACAACCGACTTATGCGGGCTTGGAGCCGGCTCCGGCGCCTCGCTGACGTGGCGCGGTTCGCGTTTCATCGGTGATTACGGTATAATAAGACTATCTGTTGGCGGGAGCCGGCCCTTCGCGGCTCCTTAGCTCTATTATATTATAGCGAGGTTTGCGCTCTGTGAATCCTGACAAATCGCAACCCAGCCCGATCCCGCCTGACGCTGCGGGCTGGACTCCGCTGCCGGCCGGCCAACGTTATCTCTTGCCGGCCGAGGGCGGGGATATTTCGGTCCGTGAAGTAAGCTACGGCAGCAAGTCGATTGCCCATGAGCTAATCGAAGCCGTAGTTCTCAGCCTGTTGATTTTCCTCATGGTGCAAGCGGTGGTGCAAAACCGCAAAGTGGTCGGTCAGAGCATGGAGCCGAGTTTGCATAACGATGAACACTTGCTGATTGACCGTGCCAGCTATTTCCAATATGATACCAATTTCCTATCCCATCTGACGGGGCAAAACGCGGTCCCGGTGCATGATAAGTTTCTGCTGGCCGGCCCCACACGGGGTGATGTGGTTGTCTTCCGCCCGCCGGTACAGGGTGAGGATCAAGACTACATCAAGCGGGTTATCGGCTTGCCCGGCGAGACGGTAGAGATCAAAGCCTACGATGGCGTGTATATAGACGGCAAGAAACTCGCTGAACCGTATATCAAGGATATTCCCGATTACAACTGGCCCACAACGGGGCAAGCGGGTCTTGTGCCGCCGGGCCATGTGTTTGTGCTGGGTGACAACCGCCGCAACAGCAGCGACTCGCACGCCTGGGGCTTCCTGGACGAGAAGAGCATTATCGGACGGGCCTGGATCTCCTATTGGCCGCGCGATCTGTGGGGCTTCCTGCAACAGCCTTCCTACGCCGGTATCGAAACCCATCCGTCCGCGCCTTAAGTTCCCCATTGCCCAACGACCCGATGCCGGCTCCCGCCAGAGCCGGCATCATGTTTTTACTCGTATTAATAGGCGGGAATTATTGTTCTTGCTGAGGGAGAAGTCGGCATGATTCAGCGTGATTTCTACTGGATGACCGGCTTCGAGTGTTCGGCTTTCCCGCAGATCGGGGCCGATGAGTTGGAATACACTCAGCACTACCGCTGGTGGGCCGCCGATTTGGCGCGCGTGCGGGCCACCGGCATCCGCCTCATCCGCTACGGTATCCCCTGGCACCGCACGAACCCGCAACCGCACGAGTACGACTGGACTTGGACCGATAGCGTGCTGGATCTGATGGCCACGCTGGACCTCACGCCCATTATTGACCTGTTTCACTACGGCACGCCGCGTTGGATCGACGGCGGCTTTATGCACCCGCTGTTTGCCGAAATGCAGAGTTGGTATGCCCGCGCCTTCGCCGAACGCTACCCGCAGATCCGTTACTACACGCCGACCAGCGATCCTTACTTGTGTGCCCTGTTTGGTGCGGAGTCGGCGGTCTGGTATCCGTTCCTACGCGGGCCAGGCAACGCCGTACGAGCGATCAAAAACCTGACCGAGGGGCTGTGTCGCGCCGGTCAAGCGATCCGTCAAGTGCGCCCCGACGCGCTGTTCCTGGTACCCGACAGCTGCGAATACTATCATGCGTTGGATGAGGAATCGACGGCGGCGGCGGCCTTCCACAACACCCGACGCTTCCTGGTCCATGACCTCTACCACGGCGCGGTCGGCCCTGATCACCCGTTGTGGGACTATCTGCTTGCTAACGGTCTGACCGCCGGCGAACTTGATTGGTTCGGCCCCAACGCGCTACGCCCCGACATTCTCGGTTTGGCCTACTATGCCTATTCGGAGCATCAACTCCGGCGCGCTGAAAACGGCGCAACGGTAGACGAAACTGCCACGCAACCACTAGGCTGGGCGGCTCTGGCCGGACAGTATAGCGCGCGCTACGGCGGCATCCCGATCATGCTGACCGAAACCAACCTAGCCGGCCCGCCGGCGGCGCGCGTGGCTTGGCTCGCCGGCCTGCGCGCCGAGACGCAGGCCGCGCGTGCCGCCGGCACCCCCATCGCCGGCATCACCTATTACGGCGCGTTGGACCATGTGGACTGGGATACCGTCTTGCGGCAGCGCAACGGCCACATCAATCCTTGCGGCCTCTGGGCACTGCAGCGCCAGGGCGAGCACCTGCTGCGCCTGCCCACTGCCGCCGTAACGTGGTATGCCGAGCAAATCGCCCTATCGGTTGCCGACAGCGTGGGCGAGATCGCCGACCCGGCGGCCCAGGCGCGGGTGGCGGCGGTACTAGCTCCGCTAAATGCTCCCGAAGACAGCGTGTGAGTGGGCTGACCCTCGGCCCCAATGCTGCCGACTTCATCTGGGCAACCGGCATCGAAGATACTTTTGTGCCCCAGACCCGCGCCGGCGGGCGCGCGCTCGACGAATACAGACTGATCGGCCACTATGAGCACTGGCGTACCGACCTGGCTCTGGTGCGGGATCTGGGGTGCCGCGCGGTACGTTGGGGCGTGCCGTGGTACCGTGTCGAGCCGTCGCCCGGCGCGTTTGATTGGAGTTGGACCGATCAGGTGATCCCCTACTTGGTCGAAGAACTCGGCCTCACGCCGATTATTGACCTGATGCACTACGGCTGCCCATTCTGGCTGCGCCGCGAGTTTGCCGCCCCGGAATATCCGCAGGCGGTAGCCGCTTATGCCGCCGCGTTTGCCCGGCGCTACGGGCGTTGGGTGCGTTGGTATACGCCACTTAACGAGCCGCAGATCACCGCGTTGATGTGCGGGCGCCGCGGGCTGTGGCCGCCTTACCTGCGTGGTGATAGCGGCTTTGTGCATATCTCGCTGCAACTGGTCAAAGGCATTTTGCTCACCGTGGACGCGATCAAAGCAGTGGACCCGCAAGCGATCATGGTCCATGTAGACGCGACCGGCCTGCTACGGACCGCCCACCCCGACCTAGCCGGCTTGGCCGCCGACGAACAGTTGCGGGGCTACCTGCACTACGATCTGCTGACCGGCCGCATCACACCTGATCATCCGCTCTATCTCTGGCTGCTGCGGAGCGGTGCATTGCCGGGCGAACTGGCCGCTATCGCCGCCCGCCCGGTGACACTAGATGTGCTGGGTGTGAATTTCTACCCGCAGTGGTCCACCCGACAGATCGCCGTAAATAGCCGCGGTCGCCTCACCTGGCGGCTTGCCGAGCGTGACGGGGTGGGCTTCGCCGGCTTGTTGCAAGCATACTACGCCCGCTATCATGTCCCAATCCTGATCACTGAGACTAGCGCCCACGGCACGGATGCCGAGCGACTGGCTTGGCTGCACACCTCGCTGGCGGCGATCCACGCTGTGCGTGCCGCAGGGGTGCCGGTGGTTGGCTACACTTGGTTCCCACTGTTCACCATGATTGATTGGCGCTACCGCTTCGGCAACGACCCGGCCGAGCGCTATCGGATCGAACTCGGTCTCTATCACCTCGGCGATCCCCCGGCCCCACGTTGGACCCCCAGCCCCCTCGTCACTGCCTTCCGCGCCTGCATCGCCCAACCGGACGTGGTGGGGACGCTGAACGCAGGTTGAGTGTCCGTAGACAGCTTTTCTAGCCGTGGTGTAAACCCGGCCACCTAGCGCGTGGTGGGGTCGAGTGCGTCGCGGATGCCGTCGCCGAGGAAGCTGAAGGCGAGGACGAGCAGGGTGAGGGTCAGGCCGGGGACGGCCAGTTGGAACCAGTTTTGTTCAAGGTGCGGCTGGGCTTGATTGATCATCAGACCGAGGCTGGAGCCGGGCGGCTGGATACCGAGGCCCAGCAGGCTGAGGACCGCTTCGTTCAGCACCACGCTCGCCATGTCTAGCGTCGCCGCTGTGATGATCAGGCCGACCACGTTAGGCAGAATGTGGCGCACCATGATGTGGCTTTGCCGTGCGCCAATCGCCTCCGCCGCCTGCACGAAATCGCGCTGCCGCAGGGATAGTGTCTGGCCGCGCACAAAACGCGCCATTAGCGGCCAACTGACCAGCGCCAGAGCCGTTGAGACCAACAACAGGCGACCTATATCGCCGGCCACATTTTGCGCCGCCGTGCCGAAGATAGCCGAGACTAGGATCGCTAGTAGCAGGCCGGGGAAGGCGAACAGCATATCGGCCAATCGGCTTACCACTTGATCGACCCAGCCGCCGAAAGTGCCGGCCAGCAAGCCCAACGTCGCGCCCAAGACGATGTTGATCGTCTCCACCAGCAGCGCCACAGCTAGCGAGACGCGCAGCCCCGTCAGCAGGCGCGCCAACGTGTCACGCCCCAGGTCGTCGCCGCCCAACCAGTGGACGGCGCTGGGCCAGGATGCCGCCGGACCGCTGATCGTGTAGTCTTGGTAGTCGGGCGCCCGCAACGGCTGAATGTCGGCGGAGGCCAGGTTCTGGTACAGGCTGGGGCCGACTGTCGCTGCGACCACCACAGCGATCAGGAAAGCTAGGCTCGCCAGCGCCCAGCTATTGCGCACCAGCCGTGCCCACAGCGACGGCGGGGTACTGGCTTGGGCTTCGCCGACGGCCGGGAGCTGGACTCTGCTACGTACCGCCATTGTTACCCCTGCCGTGCGATTCGCGGGTCGAAGACGCTGTAGAGCAGGTCGGTGATCAGGTTCATCATCAGCACCGCCACCCCTAGCAGGATGGTCGTCGCCTGGATCACCGGATAGTCGCGCTGACCGATGCTCTGGATCGTCGTATTACCAATACCCGGCAGGTTGAACAGCTTTTCAACCACAAATGCCCCCGTGACCAGGAAGGCTACGCTCGGTCCTAGTACCGTTAGTAGCGGCAACAGCGCATTCCGTAGGCCGTGGCGGGTTAGGATCACCGCTGCACTCAGCCCCTTACTGCGGGCCGTGCGAATATAATCTTGCCCCAATACCTCGATCATTGAAGATCGGGTGATGCGTGCAATATAACCCATGCTGGATGCGGCCAGCACAAAAATCGGCAGAACCCAACTAGCGGGCTGCTGCAACCCCGCCACCGGCAGCGAGGGCCAGTGGGCTTTATATAGCGTCAGGTCCAGCCACACCAGTAGGCCGATCAGCACAAAGCTAGGGATCGAGAACAGGCCCAACATCAGCGTGGTGATCACCCGGTCGGCGGGGCCGTTGCGCCGCAAGGCGGCGATTATGCCGAGCGGCACGCCGACGATGGTACTCAGCAGCAGCGCGCCCAGGCCCAGCTTGAGCGACACCGGCAAGCCGGCGGCCAGGATCGTTGTCACCGGGCGACCTGGGTATTGGAACGACATACCCAGGTCGCCGTGTAGCAACCCGCCCACATATTGCAGGTATTGCACCGGCAACGGCTGGTCGAGGCCATACTGCTGCTGTAAGGCGGCATAGCGCACAGGATCGCGCCGGTTGCCCATCATCTGCATGATAGGATCGCCCGGCGCGAGCCGCGCGATAACGAAAGTCAGCAGCGTCAGGCTGAACAGCACGAATAGCGCGCTGCCCAGCCGCCGCAGGAGGAAGCCTCGCATCCTATTTGTTCGTAACTCCCGTCCAATCGTCGGTGGTCAAACCTTGTGCCGTGTAGACCAACCCCTTGACGGTGCCGCGCAGCAGCAGGTTGCCGCTGCTGTGGTAGAGCGGTAGCCAGCCCACCTCGTCAATGGCGATCTGTTCGGCTTGGTGATAGCCGTCCATGCGCTTGGTGACATCGCGCTCCACGTCGGCTAGGTCTACGAGCTGATCGAACTGCGCGTTGCTGTAGTGCCCGTTGTTATTGCCTACGTCGGTCCGTAACTGCTGGCTTAAGAAGTTCTGCGGGTCGGGATAGTCGGCGCCCCAGACACTGATATACATCTCGATAGGGCTTTTATCGGGCGCATTCGCCAGCGCGGTCAAGTCGTTGTTATAGCGTGCCTGCTCCTCACCCTGTAATTGCACGCTCACGCCCAGGTTTTGCTTCCACATCTGTTGCAGCGTGGTTGCCACCTTCTCGAAGTCGGCTTGGCCGCCGGTGTAGCTCAGGGTCAGCTTCGGGACGGCAGCTCCGTCCTTGAAGCCGGCGGCGACCAGTGCGGCTTTGGCCGCCGTTGGGTCGAAAGCCAGCGGTTTCAGGTTGGGATTGAAGCCCGGCAGGCCCGGTGGCAAGATGCCGTTCGCCGTCACCGCGCCGCCACCCAGCACGCGTTCCGTCAGCGTCTTCTTGTCCACTGCCAGCGCTAGGGCGCGGCGTAGCTTCACATTATTCAACGGACTCTTTTTGTTGTTGAAGCCCACATAGGCATCGAAAAATTGCGGCTCCTGCCTGAAGTCGGGCTGCCCGGCCACCTGCGCGGCTAGGGTGTTAGGAAACTGCTGCGATCCCATTACATCGAGGCCACCACTACGGTAGAGGTTAAACGCCGTCGCCGGATCTTGGACAAAGGGCATATCAATGCCGTCCAATTGTACTGCGCCGCGATAATAATAGGGGTTGGGTGCCAGCAGCAGGCGCTCGTTGTGTCGCCATTCTTTGACCTGGAACGGTCCCGTGCCGTAGGCATGGTCCGGCCAGTTCTTGCCGTACTGTTCAACGAGCTTACGCGGCACGACTTCGGCGGCGGTGAAGGTCAGCTGATAGAGGAAGTACACGCCCGCCTTGTCTAGTGTGATGACCAACGTCTGCGGATCTTTGACCGTCACGCCACTCAAGCCCTGCGTTTTGCCCGCGTTCCAATCGGTCGCGCCGCTGATGTTGCCCAGGTAATATGATCCCGATCCGGCAGCGTTATCTTTGGATAATGCCCGTTCTAGCGACCAGCGGAAATCTTCGGCGGTGACGGGGCTACCGTTAGCCCAACGCAGGTTGGGTCGGATGTGGAATGTGTAGGTCTTGCCGTCGGGCGAAATGTCCCAGCGCTCGGCACCGGCCGGTTGCAAGCCCAGCTTCGAATCCGTCCGCACTAGACCGTCAAAGATCAGGCCGGAGGCCATGACACTGTTGCTGGCGTTGACCAGCGCCGGGTCCAGCGTGTCGAGGTCTTGCACCCCCTCGTTAGACCAACGCAGCATGCCGCCGCCGCCCACCCGGTTAGGTGTGACCGCGCCGCCCGTCAGCGTGGGATTTTCGATGATGCTAGTCACATTAGCCCCCGCTGTCGGCAGGGTCGTGGCCTGGGCAGCGGCGGTTGGGGGCATTGTCGCTGCCGAGGTGGTGGGCGCGAGGGTCGCGTCCACGCCTTTGGTTGGGGCCGTGGTGGCTGTGATTCCTATGCCACTATCGGTCGGCGACACCGTTGCGCCGCCGCCGGCCGTCGTTGTAGTCGCGGTGGGTGTACTGTCGCCGCAGGCTGCCAGGGCCGGCAACAGCACGGCTAAGCCACTGAGCAGCGCCAAGCTGCGGCGCATGAACATTCCGTTTCGCATGATCAGGGTTCCTCCAGTAGGGATCTTAGGCCCACAAGCCGGCGCGCGGTCCTCGTTGGGTCGGCGCGCCGGCTTAGGGTAGCGTATAATCATCTTATGCAACGTGTCAGGCCGCAGTGTGCAACGTGGGGCAGCTTACGATTGGGCGACGACTATAGGTAGTGCTGACTCGCCTCGCGCCGGCGCTACTTAAGGGCGTAGTGGGCGGCAGCTTCGGCGTGGATCGTTGTGGTATCGAATAACGGCACGCTGCTGTCCTTCGGCTTAACTAAGAGCATCAACTCGGTGCAGCCTAGAATAACCGCTTCCGCTCCGGCGCCCACCAATGCCGCAATGATACGACGGTATTCTTGGCGCGAAGCCGGGTTGATCCGGCCCCGGCATAGCTCGGTGTAGATAATCGCGTTCACCTGTTGCCGGTCGCTTGCATTCGGCACAACGACTTCCAGACCATAAACTTGCGTCAAGCGCTGCTTATAGAAGTCGTGTTCCATGGTGTAGATCGTGCCGAGCAAGCCGACTTTGTGGTAGCCTTGCGCGACAATGCACTCGGCTGTAGCATCGGCGATGTGTAGCAGGGGAATGACGACAGCGCTCTGCACGGCGGCGGCCATTTTGTGCATCGTGTTAGCGCAAATCACGATCAGGTCCGCGCCGCCTCGTTCCAGGCTTTGGGCGGCTTCCACCATGCGCTGCGTCGCTTCCTCCCAGCGATCCGCCCGTTGCAACTGCTCGATCTCGGCAAAATCGAACGAGTAGAGCAGGCTCTGCGCCGAATGCAGGCCGCCGACCGCGCTTTGCACGGTTTGATTGATGATGCGGTAATACTCGGCTGATGCCTCCCAACTGAGACCGCCAATAAGACCAATCGTTTTCATTGCTGCCCTCCCTGGCCTTGTTGCCGTATCTGGAACCGCTGCTTCCCAGTATAGCACACGGTCTCATCGCGCGCGTTGCGATAGCAGGCGGCCTAGCTGTAGCGTATAATAGCTGTGTTCAATAGAGCGCACCTACTGGTCCTGGGCCGGTAGGCTCTTTACCGGCACGACCTCGTGGAGGAGTCACCTTGATGCAAGCCCCCGATAGCAGCGGCACCCGTGTCCAATGGGACACCTTCACCAGCACCGTTCTGGCCGGCAATGCGCTCGGCGACCCGGTTACGCGGCGGCTGCCGATCCTGTTGCCGCCCGGCTATGACACGGAACCGCAACGGCACTACCCGGTCATTTTCGCGCTTACCGGCTTTACCGGCAGCGGTCCGATGCTGCTCAACGCCGGTGCATGGACCCCCAACCTGCAAGAGCGGCTGGACCATCTCTATGCCGCTGGGATGCCACCGACTATCGTTGTACTGCCCGACTGTTTCACGCGCTTGGGCGGCAGCCAGTATCTCAATTCGACGGCTACCGGGCGCTATGAGGACTACCTGACCGCCGAATTGGTGCCCTATGTGGACGCGCATTATCGCACCCTGACCGGGCCGGGTAGTCGCGGCGTGTTCGGCAAGTCAAGCGGCGGCTACGGCGCGCTGATCATGGCCTTGCGCCACGCCGATTTGTTCGGTGCGGTAGCCTGTCACAGCGGGGATACCGCCTTTGATCTCTGCTATCGGCCTGACTTTCCGAAGGCCGCCGGCGCGATCCAACAAGCGGGTGGGCTAGCGGCCTGGTTCCAGGCTTTCGAGGCTAAAGAGAAGAAGAGTCAAGCCGACTTTGCGGCGATCAACATCGTGGCAATGGCGGCTTGCTACTCGCCCACCCCTGCCGCGCCGCTGGGCCTCGATTTGCCGTTCGACCCCTACACTTGTGCCCTGCGCGCCGATGTGTGGGCACGCTGGCTGGCCTGGGATCCGCTGGAGATGGTGGCCGGGCACGCCGAGGCACTGCGTTCGTTACGCCTGCTGTTTATAGACTGCGGCACGCGCGACGAGTTCAACCTGCAATACGGCGCGCGGCAGTTGGTGGCGCGGCTGCGCGAACACGGCATTGCCTGCGAACATGAAGAGTTCGACGACGGCCACATGAACATTCCCTATCGCTACAACGTTTCCTTACCTAAACTGGCGGTGGCATTGACCCCATGAAACCCTATGCCGATCTCCAGCCACGCGGCCAGATCGCACGCTTGCGGCAACTAGGCCAAGCCGCACTGACCCACTATGACCTGCCGCCCGCCCGGCTCACCCCGCTGTCGCACCAGGAGGCGACGATCTTCCGCGTGGACACCGTAACGGGTGACCGCTTCACCTTGCGGATCTACAATCCGGCGTTTTTCAACCGGGCGAGATCCTGCCGCCGCTGCTGTGGCTTGATGCGCTGGGGCGTGAGACGAGTCTGACTGTGCCTGCCCCGGTCGGCGCTCGTGATGGTCGCTTGTGGGTCGCAGCCGGCGTACCGAGCGTGCCGGAAGCGCGTCCCTGCGTGTTAGCGCGCTGGGTGGGGGGACGCTTCCTCAATCGTAGCCTAAATCCGGCTCGCTTGGCAGCCGTCGGCGCAGTTATAGGGGCTTTACATAATCATGCCGCAGGATTTGCGCCACCGCCCAACGCCCGTCTACGGTGGGACTGGGCCTGGGAGTTCGGCGCGGAGTCGGTGTTCGCGCCCGGCCCCTATACTGTAGCGATGGCGGACGCAGACCGGGCGACGCTCCAGGCGGTTGAGGCTCCGCTACGCGCCGCGACCGCAATCCTGGGGACCGGGCCTGCGGTCTACAGCATTATCCACGCCGATTTGCATCAGTATAATTATCTATTCCAGGGCGAGCGGGTGGGAGTGATTGATTTTGGCGACTGCGGCCTCGGCTACTACCTTTACGACCTTGCGGTGACCACGATGGAACTCGATGAGACCCGCTCACTCGACATTCCCGCTTTACGGGCGGCGTTGCTGGCGGGCTATCGCAGTGTGCGTCCCCTGCACACTACCCATGCGGCATTGCTGGATCTGTTTATCGCCGCCCGCTACGTGGATTTGCTGAGTTGGATGGGCCACAGCGCCGGCCCACAGCAGCAAGCACGGGCGGTGCGCTTTGCGCCCAACGCGGCCCGCAAGGTGCGCGACCTGCCGCCGGCGACGCTGACCATTTAGTTACTCAGCGCAAAGGCGCGAAGAACGCGAAGATTTAGGGGTTACATCCCCTTGCGGAACAGGCGATCCACCGGCATGGACCAGCCGGGCACGGCCGGTTCCGCCTCGGCCAGCTCGCCGCGCCGGTAGATCGTGGGCGTGTCCGGGCTATCAGCGCGGTAGACGCGCACCACATCAGGATGGAGCAGGTCTACATCCCAGACGACGCGCGTACCGGCGGCGAAGTAGTCGCTGCGTTTAGCAGCGATGGCGCGTTCAGCGGCTGGACCGTAGTCGCCCTCACTCCGCACCTCGACCGCGAACACTGGCGCACCGGTAAAGAACTTCATGCCTGCACCAGGGCCGGTGTAAAATGCGGCATCGGGACTAAATGACTGCCGCTGCGGTAGATTGACGACAAAGCCCTTGTTGTCACTTACGGCTTTGCCGTTATCCGTCTCGTCCTCATAATCCGCTAACTTGCGGTAAATCTGATCTCCCGCATAGCCAGGCATATCGCCAATAGGACTCATGCGTACTAACTCTCCCTCAACTAATTCCGCTTTGTCGGCCACTTTGTACAGGTCTGCGACTGTGGCTTGGGTCTGGACGCTCATGGGATCACCTCACGTTTGGTAGTTACGTCCCCTTGCGGAACAGGCGATCCACCGGCATGGACCAGCCGGGCACGGCCGGTTCCGCCTCGGCCAGCTCGCCGCGCCGGTAGATCGTGGGCGTGTCCGGGCTATCAGCACGGTAGACGCGCACCACATCAGGATGGAGCAGGTCTACATCCCAGACGACGCGCGTACCGGCGGCGAAGTAGTCGCTGCGTTTAGCGGCGATGGCGCGTTCAGCACTAGCGCCATAGTCATTCTCACTCCGCACTTCGGCAGCGAAGACGGGCGCGCTGCTAAAGAACTTTGCGCCAGGGTCAGGACCGCTGTAGAAGGCAGCATCCGGGCTGAACGATTGGCGGTGGGGAAGGTTGACCAGGAAGCCCGCGTTGTCGGGTATTGCGATACCGCCGCCCGTTTGATCTTCGTACTCAGACAAAGATCGATAGATACGCCCGCCCGCGTAGGCTGCGGCTCCACCGGTGGGGGCCATAGGTATTAGCGCTCCCTCAACTAATTCCGCTTTGTCGGCCACCCGGTACAGGTCCGCGACCGTGGCCTGGGTCTGGCTGCTCATGGGATTACCTCGCGGCTACTAGCGCCCGGCTTTCAGCACCAGCCCGGCCAGGAATTGCAGCGCCATGATGGCGATGATGGGGGAGAAGTCCATCGGCATACCAGGGATGATGCGGCTGGTCAGGCTGCGGATGGGGGCCAGGATTGGGTCGGTGATGTCGAGCAGCAAGCGCGTCAACGGATCGCGTCCCAACTGCATAAACCAAGACAGCAGAGCGCGGATGATGATGAGTATCACGAGCAGGTTGATCAATTGGCTTAATACTGTAGTAATGACATTCATGCTAGTATTCCTTTGTAGGGTGTTGTCCCGGCGTGCATAAAGGGAAGGCCGGACACCATAATATACGGTGTCCGGCCTTGTGGGGTTGCATAGAGCTGCGATTTACGACTCGCTTTTATCGCCCTCAGCAGTCGCGTTGTCAGTGGCCGTAGCAGCCGCGTCACCTTCCGTCGCTTCGGTCGGCTCGGCTACTTCTTCCAGCGTCGGGGCGGTGATGCGGGCGACGACTTCTTCGCCGTCGGTCATCAGCGTTACCCCGGCCGGGATGATGAGGTCTTTGACGTGGATCATGCTACCTACTTCGGTCAGCACACTAATATCGGCGCTAATCGATTCGGGCACATCGGTCGGCAGCACTTTGACTGTGACCGCATCAAGGCTTTGCATCAGCAGACCTAGGCTGTCTGCGACAGCAGGCGATTCGCCGGTTAGCACCACCGGCACATGGGCCGTGGTTTCGAGGCGCAAGTTGACTACACGAAAATCTACGTGGGCTACAGCGTGGGTGATCGGATCGCGCTTGACCGCGCTAATGAAAGCGCGCGTCGGGACGCCGACCTCACTAGTCCGTAGGTCCACGAGGTGGACATTGCCGGCGCGGTGATAGATGCGCTCAAACAGGCGCGCATCCATTTGCACGGGCCGCGATTCCGTGACATTGAAGCCGTAGATCACACCGGGCACCAAGCCCTGGCGGCGCAATTTTTTCGATTCTTTGCCCACTGTCGTGCGCTCTTGCACCGCTAGTTCAATTTTCTCAGACATAACATACCTCTTTCAAATTGCGGGTTTTAGGCTTTGCGCTACTCATCCATTAGAGAGTCGCGAAGCAAATCCAGTTTTTCTAGTGCAATTCCCGTGCCGACCGCCACGCATTGTAGCGGCTGGTCGGCCACATAGCAGGGAATGCCGGTGATCTGGGTCATCAGTTCATCAATGTGGCGCAGTAGCGCCCCGCCACCGGTCATGATCATACCGCGATCAATAATGTCGGAGGCGAGTTCAGGTGGCGTGCGCTCCAGCACCGTCCGCACCGCGCCGACAATGGCTTCCAGCGGCTCGGCTAGCGCCTCCACGATCTCGTTGGTGTGGACCGTGATCGTGCGCGGCATTCCGGCCACCTGATCGCGTCCCCGCACTTCCATGCTCATCTCTTCTTCGCAGGGCAGGGCAGAGCCGATACGGATCTTCAGTTCCTCGGCGGTGCGGTCGCCGATGAGCAGGTTGTACTTGCGCTTGATAAAGTTGCTGATGTACTCATCCAGCTTGTTGCCGCCGATGCGGATCGAGTTGCTTTCGACGATACCATTGAGCGCGATTACCGCAACTTCGGTAGTGCCGCCGCCGATGTCAATGATCAGGCTGCCGTTGGGGTCGCTGATCGGCACGCGCGCGCCGATGGCGGCAGCCAGCGGCTCGCGGATCAGAAACACCTCGTTCGCCCCCGCTTGCATGGCCGCATCCTTGACTGCCCGCCGCTCCACGCTGGTCACACCGGCCGGGATGCAGATCATTACTGTCGGCTTCATCAGATTGAAATGACCGGCGGCGCGCCCGATAAAGTGTTTGAGCATCGCCTCGGTTACGACGTAATCGGCAATCACCCCGTTTTGCATCGGGCGGATCACTTCTATCGTCTCCGGGGTACGCCCGATCATGTCATGGGCGGCCTTACCGACCGCCTTGACTCGTCCGCTCACAGTGGAGATGGCGACGACCGACGGCTCATTAAGGACGATACCCCGCCCCCGCACATAGACTAACACATTGGCCGTGCCGAGGTCTATGCCGATTTGGCGCGAGAAAATGCCCATTAAGCCCGGCTCTCCGCTGACGGTGCGTTGACATTGCCGCCGTGTCGGCTGCGGGCGATGCGGATACGCACCGTGGCGCGCCGCATGGCAGCCTGGGCGGCTAGCTCGCTTTCGACGTTGGCGCGGTTCGTCAGCGAATCTTGGGCACGGCGACGCGCTTCCTCGGCCCGTTGCACGTCAATATCTTCGGCGTGTTCTGCCGCATCGGCCAGCACAGTGACGCGCCCGTTGCTCACTTCCATGAAGCCGCCGGCAATCACTAGCGACTGCTCACTGCCGCCCTTTTTTACTCGCAACTCGCCCACTTGCAATATCGTCAGCAACGCGGCGTGGTGCGGCAAAATGCCGACTTCGCCATCCCAGGCCGGCGCAATGACCATATCCACATCGTCTTGGTAGACCATTTTCTCGGCGGTAACAATTTCTAGATGTAATGGCATAGCTAGTTCCTCAAAAGTATATTGCGTATTACGTATTGAGCATTATCGCTTGCCTCTCCCCATTCGTCAAGCCGCAAAGCGGTGACAAAATCGGGAAGACAGGCGAGATACGCAATACGTAATACGCAATACGCAGGAGTCTTATGTGCCCGATGCGATGGAGGCCGCTTTTTCGACGGCCATTTCGATGCCGCCGACCATGTAAAAGGCTTGCTCCGGCAGGCTGTCATGCTTGCCGTCGAGAATCTCGCGGAAGCCGCGTACCGTGTCTTCGCGCTTGACATAGACACCAGGGATGCCGGTGAATACCTCACCCACAAACATTGGCTGGCTGAGGAAGCGTTGGATGCGCCGGGCGCGGTGAACGATCAGCTTATCCTCTTCGCTCAACTCTTCAATGCCCAGGATAGCGATGATGTCTTGCAGGTCTTTGTAGCGTTGCAGCACCTTTTTGACCGATTGCGCCACATTGTAATGCTCTTCGCCCACAATGCGCGGGTCCAGAATGCGGCTAGTCGAGGTCAGCGGGTCCACGGCGGGGAACAGTGCCTGCTCGGCAATCGAGCGTTCCAACGTCACGCTGCCGTCGAGATGGGCGAAGGTCGTGGCCGGGGCGGGGTCGGTGTAATCATCGGCGGGCACATAGATGGCTTGCACCGAGGTAATCGAACCCTGCTTGGTTGAGGTGATGCGCTCCTGCAACTGGCCCATTTCTTGGGACAGCGTCGGTTGGTAGCCTACCGCGCTGGGCATACGGCCCAATAGCGCGGATACTTCGGCACCGGCCTGTACAAAGCGGAAGATGTTGTCAATAAACACCAGCAAGTCCCGGCCTTCGTCGCGGAAATACTCAGCCATTGTCAGGCCGGTCAGGGCGACGCGCAGGCGGCTACCGGGCGGCTCGTTCATCTGGCCGAAGACCATCACGGTCTTGTCAATGACGCCCGACTCGGTCATCTCCTGGTAGAGCGCCGTCCCTTCGCGGGTGCGCTCACCCACACCGCAGAACACTGAGTAGCCACCATGCTCGGCGGCGATGTTGCGGATCAGTTCCATGATCACGACCGTCTTGCCTACGCCCGCGCCGCCGAAGATGCCCATCTTGCCGCCCTTGGTGAAAGGGGCAACTAGGTCAACGACCTTCAAGCCGGTTTCGAAGATTTGCGCCTCAGTGGACTGGTCGGCAAACGAGGGCGATGGGCGGTGGATAGCGTAGGTCGGCGTGTCTTTTGCCACATCGCCCTTGCCGTCAATCACATCACCCAGCACATTGAAAATACGGCCTAGTGTGTTGGGGCCGACCGGCACAGCAATCGGGCCGCCGGTATCCTGCGCCATCATGCCCCGGCGCAGGCCATCGGTCGCGCCCATAGCGACGCAACGCACCCAGTCGTTGCCTAGGTGCTGCTGCACCTCAACCACCAAGCGCGTCGGCTTGGTTTGCCAGCCTTTGCCTTCGCCTTCGCTGTTGACTTCGGCTGCCGCTTCAGTCAGCGGGATCGTGAGCGCATTATAAATATCGGGCAGTTGATCAGCCGGAAACTGGACATCCAGTACCGGCCCCATGATCTGCACCACTTTTCCTTGAGCAGGCATCGCTTTTCTCCTTTAGCCTAGCGGCTACGTCCGTCCGGATCAGCCGGTCAGGGCCGCCGCACCGCTGGCGATCTCGGTGAGTTCCTTCGTGATGTTGGCCTGACGCAGCTTGTTGTAGGATAGCGACAGGTCGGACACCATATCTTTGGCTGCTTTGGTCGCGTTTCGCATGGCAACCAGGCGGGCGCTTTGTTCGCTGGCGATAGATTCCAGTAGCGCCTGATAGATACGCGCCTCAATATAGCGCGGCACCAGTTGCGTCAACACGCCCGCCGGACTGGGTTCATATATATATTCGAGTTGCGGGCCACTAGCTTCAGCGGGCTGCAACGGTAGCAGGGGCACCACCACCGGCTTCTGAATGAGCGTGTTCACAAACTCGGAGTAGATCAGATAGACCGCATCAATGCGCCCCGCTGCAAACTCTTCGGTGATCACGCGAGCAATCGGGATAATGTAGTCAGGCCGGGGGCGGTCGCCATAGTTTGTGAACTCGGCGACCACGGGACGCCCATAGCGCACCATAAAATCGCGCCCCTTGCGGCCCACCGGCACCACTTCAAACTGCCCGCCTGCCGGGGCTTCATCCAGCATAAAGCGGGTGGTGCGGCGGATGACATTGGAGTTCATGCTGCCGCACAGCCCTTTGTCGGAGGTGATCAGCACCACCCCGGCGTTCTTAATCACGGCACGTCGTTGCAGCAGGGGGTGTGTCACATCTACATCCATCGTACCCAACCGCGCCGACAGATTCGCGATTACCTCATCCAGTTTTTCTGCATAGGGTCGCCCCGCTAGTACGGCCTGCTGGGCCCGCCGCATCCGCGACGCGGCCACCATTTCCATGGCGCGCGTAATCTGTGAGATGTTTTTGACCGACTTGATCCGCCGGCGGATTTCGCGTGTACTGGGCATCTCTTGTCCTAGTTCTGAGTTCTGAATTCTGAGGTCTGAATTACGGAGTTACGGGTTGAAACCCAACATATTACGCATTACGCATTACGTACTGCCATCGTAACTCAGAACTCAGAACTCAGAACTCAGAACTTCTAAAAGCTAACCGTCTTCTTAAAATCGTTGATAATCGTGCCCATCTGATCCAGCACTTCTTTCGGTGCTTTCTTGCGTGCGTAATCGGTTTGCAAACTCTGCACGAAGGTGGCCTGGTTGTTCGCCAGATATTCGTGGAAGCGGCTTTCCCACTCGCGCACGCGATCCACCGGCACCTCGTCAAGGAAGCCCTGCGTCACGGCGTAAATGATCATTACTTCGTTCGCGGCGGGTAGTGGGCTATACTGCGGCTGCTTCAGCACTTCCTGAATGCGGAGGCCACGGTCAATTTGCTGCTTGGTCGCTTTGTCGAGATCGGAGCCGAACTGGGCGAAGGCCGCGAGATCGCGGAACTGCGCCATATCCAGCTTGAGCCGCCCGGCGACTTGCTTCATAATCGCCAACTGCGCGTCGCCACCGACGCGGCTCACCGAAATACCGACGTTGATGGCGGGACGGATACCGGCGTTGAACAGTTCCGACTCCAGGAAAATCTGGCCGTCGGTGATTGAAATGACGTTGGTGGGAATATAGGCCGACACGTCGTTGGCTTGCGTCTCAATGACCGGCAGCGCCGTTAGGCTGCCACCGCCGAAGTCGGGGTGCATCCGGGCCGCCCGTTCCAGTAGGCGCGAGTGCAGGTAGAACACGTCGCCGGGGTAGGCTTCACGGCCGGGCGGGCGGCGCAGCAGCAGCGAGACTTGGCGATAGGCCCAAGCGTGCTTGCTCAGGTCGTCATAGACGATCAGCGCGTCGCCGCCTGCCTCCATGATCTCTTCGCCGATGGCGCAGCCGGCATACGGCGCGAGGAACTGCAACGCCGCCGGGTCTGAGGCGTTGGCGGCGACGATCACCGTATGCTCCAGCGCGCCGTATTGCTCCAACGTGGCGCTGATTTGAGCCACTGTCGAAGCCTTCTGGCCGATGGCGACATAGATGCAGATGACCCCGGTGCCCTTCTGGTTAATGATCGCATCGAGGGCGATCGCGCTTTTGCCGGTCTGGCGGTCGCCGATGATCAGCTCGCGCTGGCCGCGGCCCACCGGGATCATCGCGTCTACCGACTTCACGCCAAATTGCACCGGCGTGTCCACGTTCTTGCGGTAGATCACACCGGGCGCAATGCGCTCCAGTGGGCGGTACTTGGTGCCTTCCGGCAACGGACCTTTGCCGTCAATTGGCTGGCCGAGGCCGTTCAATACGCGACCGGCCAGTTCGCGGCCCACCGGCACCTCGACGATGCGCCCGGTAGCGCGCACCATCGCGCCTTCGCGGATTTCGGTGTAGGGACCGAGGACGATGACCCCGACGCTTTCTTCTTCCAGGTTGTAGGCCATGCCGTTGACGGTGCTGGCCGTGTGGGTTGCCAGGTCACTGATCTCGATTTCCACGATTTCCGAGGCCATCACGTTCGCTAGCCCAAACACACGGGCAATGCCGTCGCCGATCTCCACGACCGTGCCGACATTCACCGGGCGCACATCTTGACCGTAATTTTCGATTTCGCCCCGAATAATGGAGCTAATTTCTTCTGCACGTAACATAGCAGACTCCTCTAGCAAATACCTTTAACAGTGAATGCCGTTAGCTAATGCGTTCGGCCAGTTGGGCCAGGCGCGTGCGAATGCTGCCGTCGTATAACTGATCCCCGATGCGGGCGACCAGCCCGCCCAAGATGGCTGGGTCTACATGGTTGCGGAGTTCGACCTGCTTGGCCCCGACTAAGCGTTTCAGGCTGGCGGTGACTTCCTGTTGGCGCTTTTCGTCAAGCGGGACTGCGGTGGTCACATCGGCCACTACAATGTCCTGCTCCTTGTTTGCCATTTCGATAAACTCGTCCACAATGCGCGGCAGGCTACCGAAGCGGCCCCGATCCGTGAGGAGATAGAGCAGATGCAATACGCCCGGATCCACCTCGACGGTGAGCGTCCGGTCCAGCATGGCGTGCTTTGCGACGCTGCTGACATTCGGATCTTCCAGGCGGGCCCGCAGGGTGGGGTCGCTGGTGATACCGGAGACCATCCGCAGGTCGGTGCGCCAGCGGTCCAGTTTCTTGCTCTCGCGGGCCAGGGTGAAAGCGGCTTCAGCGTAGCGCCGGGGTACGGCTCCTTGCGGCATCGTCGGCTCCTCCCTATGCCTGCGGGCGCTCGGCTTGAGCCAGCGCGTTGTCAATCAACTGTTGGTGCAGTGCCGGATTGGTCGTTAGTTCCTGCCCGATCACGCGCGTCGCCGCCATGATCGCCAGCCGCCCGACTTCCTGGCGCAGTTCGCCTTTCGCCTTTTCGGTTTCGGCTTGGATCTGCTGGCGCGCTTCGATCAGCATCTTCTCGCGCTGTTCGCGGGCTTCGGCTTGCGCCGCCGCGATCATCCGCTGACCTTGCTGCTGATTCTGCGCCCGCAGGGCTTCACCTTCTTTGCGCGCTTCCGCCAGCATATTCTGCGCCGTCTGCTGCGCCTGGTTGAGTTCGGTTTTGATCTGCTCGGCCTGCTCAATGCTCTCGCGGATGCGCGCCGCCCGCTGATCGAGTGTTTTCAGCACCGGCTGGTAGGCAAAGCGGCCCAGCAGGAAGACCAGCAAGCCAAAGGCTAGGGCTTGCCAGAGCAGTAATAGGGGATCGATGCCCAGTTTGTCCATCTGCTGCCTCTCGTTGGTCGTCGGTCGTCAGTTGTCAGTCGTCAGTGCGTTAGCTGATGATTAGTGATGGCGCAAGTATGACGGTACACCACACTAATTACCACCTATCATGCAGCTAATGCACCGGAAACAGCCCAAGCCTAATGGCCTGTTTAGCCTGCCACGAACAGCAGTACCAGCGCGACCACGAAGGCGTAAATAGCAACGGCCTCGGCTAGACCTGCGCCCAAGATTAGCGTGGTGCGGATGGGGCCTTCGGCATCAGGATTGCGGCCGATGGCCTGCACGGCCCCCATGGCGGCCAATCCGATGCCGATACCCGGCCCAATACCGCCCAGACCAATGGCTAGGCCGGCGGCCAAACGCGCTGCTGTGTGAAAATCCATGACCCTGTTCCTCCCTAAAATAGTGGTGCCTGTCACGGCAACAGTATATCTGTCTGTGTAGGGCCGCTCGCCCTACGGCTCTTGTAAGCTACCCCTGCTGCGGGGCGGTGGGCCATCCCAGCAAAGGGTCCGCCCAATTCTTACCTAAGTCAGGCCGGCACGCCTTAGCCCATGTGGACTTCAGTGCCTGTCGCCGGGTGTTCCGGGATGCCGGCCCCCGCCGGGTTATGCTCAACATCATGCCCCTCGTTGTCGCCCTGCCCGGCCACCGCAATCGAGATATAGACGGTGGTCAGGAAGGCAAACACCAGCGCCTGGATCGCGCCGAACAGGAGTTCCAAGCCCAGGAAGATGATTACACCGGCTCCGGCGAAAACCGAACCCAGCAGGAAGTACATGACCGCCAGCAGCACTTCACCGCCGAACACGTTGCCGAACAGACGGGCGGACAGCGAGATGATGCGGCTGAACTCACCAATGATATGGATCGGGGTCAGGAAAGCCGGCGTGATAAACTCTTTGGCATAGCCGCCCACCCCGTGCGCCGCAATTCCGGCGATCTGCACGATGACCACCGCGATCAAGGCCATCGCCAGCGTAGTGTTCAAATCGGCGTTGGGCGCGCGCAGGAACGGCACAAACTCGGTGCCTTCCGGGCAACTCGCCGTGCGTGCGGGAACGGCAGTAGCGGTCGTGGTGTTACCGGTTGTCGAGCCACCGGATGCCGGTGCGGTTTCCGGCGCTTTTTGCGCGTCTACAGTTTTGTGCAAGACGGCTTCACTGCGGCAGGAGCCGATAGAGCCGACCCCCGGCAAGAGGCCGGCGTAATTCGCGGTGATGATGAAGATGAACAGCGTGGCGATAAGCGGGAAGATGACGCGGCCAGTCTTTTTGCCGGCGGTGTTTTCGACTAGATCGGCCAGGAACTCGATGATCATCTCGGCAAAGTTCTGGCCGCGTGTAGGGATCAGGCTAATGCGCCGCGTGTTCCACCAAAAGAATAAGACGATGGCGGCCATCACTACCAGTGTCATGATCATTGAGTTCGTGAAGCGCAACGGCCCGATCTCAAATACCGGCTCGGCGGCGAAACTCGGTTTGGGGGCGACCATCTTGATATGCCAGATATTCTCGATGAGTAGATCGAGGATGACTCCTGCCACCAGAAAACCAATGATGCCCATGACCGCCGGGTTACGCAGCACTTTCATCCAGTTCACTCCTCAGTAGAACTATAGGTCGGTATTTTTGTCGTCTACTTTGTCCCCGCCCAGCGGAGTGTCCCCACTTTTTTTGCCCGCTTGCTGTGCCGGAAAGGCGGTCGCTAAACGGTAGAAACTGTAGCCCGCACCCACCAAACCGATTAGCAGGCCAATCATCACCAGCCAGTGGTCGGTGCCCAACTTGCCGTCGAGCCACCAGCCGACCCCGGTGCAAACCACCATCGGTCCGGCCACGCCGATACCGATTTCGGAGATGAGTGCCAACGCCCGGAGTTCGTCGCGATTTCGCATTGCGCTTTCCGATCTATTTTGTTGGCACATCCTTCGCCTATACTGCTTGCGCCGCATTATAGCATAAGCCCGCAACATTGTCAAACTTTTCACAATCTTTTTTACGGCCATCAGTTGGTGGGTATAGCAGAGTTTGGGCGTTGGCGTGGCGGCTACTGCGGGCGGGTGTCGTGCGTAGACTGACTTCGCACGACGGCGCCCCTCCCACCCCCTTCCCTGATCACGTAATATCCCTAATCCCTAGATTAATCTTTCTTCGCGCCCTTCGCGGATGAAATCATGACTCGCGGCGGGCAAGGCGGGCGGCGCGATCCAGCAGGCCCGCTTCCCAGCCGTGCAAGCGGGCGGCAGCGGCAAGGGGGTCGGCGGTGGTGAGTTCCTGGCGTTGCACGGTGTCCCAGCGGGCGGTGGGTCCGGCACGCCGTTCCAGCGCGACCCCGGCCACCCAGGCTTCGTCGCGCACAGCGGGCTCGGGATCCGGATCGGGTGCGCTTTGGCCGCGTGCCCAGTGATAGAGAACGCGTGCCGCGCCGCGCAACTCCCACCGCACCACGCGCATCTCGGCTCCCTCCGCACCCCACCAGACGGCGACTACGCGCAACTCACCCTCGCCGCCAAGCCGCAGGCGAGCCGGCGGGCCGGGTTGCCGCTCCCAACCGGGCGACTCCGCCATGCTCATGATGAGGGTGAACTGCCCAGCAACCGACGCGCGTCGGCGGCTTTTTCTTCCAGCCACAGCGCCGCCAGCGCCGCAGGGTCGGCTCCCTCGCGGGCGGCGACGGCGCGCAATACGGCGGCGGTGGCGGGTTGCACCTGTACCTGATAGGTCACTAGCCGGTCGTCTCCCGGAGGTGCCGGTGGGGGAAGCAGTGATTCCCCCGCCGGCAGACCGGCCGGCGGATCGTGGGGTTGGGTCATCGTCGGATCTCCCTGTGCTCTACGGCCGTGCGCCCACTTCGCGCAGGCGGGCGGTCGCCACCCAAAAAGGAGCCGCTGTTGGATCTTCGACCGGGCGCACCGCGATCTCTAGGTGGTCGCCCGCCGGTCGGGCATCGGCGAACGTCACCTGCCCGCCGCCGTCCAGCCGGACCGCGCGCCCGCGCAGGTAATAATCGTCAATCCAGCCGCGTTGCTGCGGGGGGGTCAGCGTTTCGATCTGCCGCCATGTGCCCTGCTCTGCGAGGACACGGGCATAGCTGCCGTCGCGCACACGGGCGACCTGTGTGGTGCCGTTAACTGCGCTGTAGAGCGCTACTTGTGGATTGGCGAGCAAGCCGTGATCATCGCGTCCGCTAACCAGCACGATTGGGCTGTGGGGCGCGGGCGTAGGGATCGGCACGGTGCCGACTTGCGCCAGCGCCGTGCCGATTAGTACCGGAATGAGAGCTGTGCCGCCCAGCAACAGCCGTGCGTACCCCATTAAGGGCAAGTCGTGCCGTTGGCTGCGCCCTTCGTCAGGCCGGCTGTGACACTGCCGCACCATGCGCCGCCGTCGCCCTGGCGATGGAAGCCCTGGTCGTAGTGCGTGCTGCTGAGGCTGTAGCTGGTCATATCGTAGACGGTCTCTACGCCGTTCACGATTTTGAGATAACGCACTTCCTCATAGCCCGTATTGTTCAGGAACCCGCTAGAAATATCCATTACATAGTAGCCGTGCGCGGCAATGGTCGTGCCGGCCGGAATCTGGCGCGGTGCGCCGCCGCCGTTCGCAAGATCGTCCAGATATAGCCCGCCGATGGTGATGGTAGCGGCGGTCGGGTTGTAGAGCTCGATCCACTCGGTTGAGTAGGTGCTCTGCGGTGCAGGCATATACTCGTTGATGACCACTTTGGACGGATCGGCCGTCCCCGCTGTCGCAGTGGGGGTCGGGCTGAGGGTGGCCGTTGCGGTCGGTGTGCCGGGGGCCGGGCTAGGAGTGCGGGTGGCTGTTGCGGTCGGCGTGCCGGGAGCCGGGCTAGGAGTGCGGGTGGCCGTCGCAGTGGGCGGAACCGCCGTCGGGGTGGGGGTGGCGATGGTGCCGTTGCCGTAGGCGGTGTAGGAGCGTGTGCCCGCATCATAGGTAATTGTGTAGGTGCTGCCGCTGCCTGCCGTGTGCAAGGCGACATCACCGCCGTGATTGAAGGTGCCGGAGTAGTCGGTCGGCGTGGTGCGGTCGGCTTGCGTCGGGTCGCACGGATTATTCGCTAGATAAATATCGGCCCCGGTACCGCGGTCGTTAACCACATTCCGTAGCTGATTCAGCATTCGGTTGCCCGGATGGCCGTAAGTGTTGCTGCCGCAGGAGATAAAGACGCTTTCCGGCTTGAGAGTATTGACATAATTCGCACTGGACGAGTGATCGCTGCCGTGGTGATTGGCGCGCATCGTATCTACATCACCATAGAGCGGGGCCAACTTGGCCTCGATGTTATTGTAGGTGTAGCTGTTCGCGCTGGTGTTGTACTCACCGTCCGAGTCGCCGGCCGTCGCGTAAGACCATTTGCCGTAGCTCACTTTGAGCGCAATCGAGTAGTCGTTCTCTGAGGGCGGACCGCTACCACCCTGGGTAGTGTGGTTGCCGCTGACGGGAGTGATGCCGTCGGCTTGCAGCGTATCTTTGCCGTTGGCGTTCAGAATCGTCGCCGTCACGCCCGGTCCCAGGTCTACAGCAGGCCAGGTGCCGGTGTTGGTCAGTGTCACCACATGACCGGCGATAGCCGCACGATCCGCTTGGCCGGCGGGGCCATAGAGCCAGCAGATAAAGCGCGCCGACGAAGTTGAAGTGGTGCCCGCATTATGCCAAGCGATCTCGTTGCTGGGCGCGGTCGAAGTGCCCGGATCGCACACGCCGTTGCCGTTGGTGTCGGTCCAAGTGCCGCCGTCGTGGTCCAGAAAGGTGCCGACGGTGAAGCCCAGCCCCGTGGGGTTTAGCAACTGATAGATGCCGTTGCCGTAGATAGTGCCGCTATCTGTCGGATTGCCGCTGTAGCCGATATGATCCAGGTGATGGTGCGAAGCCATGACATAGTCCAGCGCGACCGGACTCGATCCGGCGCCACAGATGGACCGGATTTTGGTAGCCACCGCCGTAGCGTTAGTGGCGGTGCCGGTGCTGTTGAAGCGGGTCTCGCCCACATCAATTAGCAGCGTCTTGCCGGTCGGGCCGACGATAAATTGGCTATCGCCCTGGCCCACGTTGAACCAGTAGACGTTCATTTCACCCTGTGTCCAGGTGCCCGCTGCCGAGCACGGCACCGCCGCCACTGCGGCGGCCGGACGAACACGGCTGCCCGCCGTCACCAACAACGCGGCGGTCAGAACCACAACCGCTGCCAAGCGAATAATGCCGCTACGTCCGAGCTGAATAGGGATCGGTATCATCTACTATGCCACTCCTTTGTGTGCCTCCGCCGGTTGCGGCTACAAACTCTGCGCCCCTGGCCTCTTATTTTCGCTATTATACAACATCTCTGTTAGCATTTTGTTAATAGACCACTCGTGCCCAGCTTTATGTGTCAGGGCAATTGCATCTAAATCAGGCGTGACGAGGCCGTTCTGCCCCTAAATTTCTTGGATCGGGGATTCGATCCCAGGCACAAAACCAAGATCTGTTTGCGATCAAAGGTAGTGCGCCGTGCCTGATTTAGATGCAATCGCCCTGCTTTATGTGTCCCACTATGTTTGCATCAGGGGGCTACTTGTGGTATAATGATCGGCAGTGTGCCACGCGCACACGAAGTGAATATGGTTTGGGCCTGCCGTCCGGCGGCCTGCACCTTTCTGCCCGGCGCAGACATGGAGATCCACACACCGCTCCACCTGTCGTACCGCCCGGCAAACCCAGAGAAAGGAGGTGTGTACTGTGTCCGATTTGCGTGAATACGAACTCGTTTATATCCTCGCGCCTAGCATTGCCGACGATCAAATTCCGCCCGCGATTGAAAAAGTGAGCACGATGGTGAGCACGCGCGGTGGCGAAGTTTACGAAGTGTTGCAAACCCCACCCTGGGGCAAGCGTCGGCTGGCCTATACCATTGAGCGCCACAACGACGGCTATTATGTCGTCAATCATATGCGGATGGATCCTACCCAAGCCGATGACTTTGAGCGGATGCTCAAGATCAACGACGATGTGATCCGCCATATGCTGGTGCGGATGGATATCTAAGCAGGCCGTGCGACCGCCGGCCTTTCGTCTGTGCGTAGTGTTTTGCTGAATCTTGTGTGTATAGCCCTGCAAAGGAGACATTGAGATGGCCGGTCGCGGATTAAATAAAGTTATGATCATTGGCAACCTGGGCAAAGACCCGGAGATGAAATATACCCCCAGTGGGAAGGCTATTACCACCTTTTCGGTGGCGGTAGGGCGGGTCTCACGCACGCCGGAAGGCGAGAACCGCGATGAGACCGAATGGTTCCGTGTCGTTGCCTGGGATAAACTGGCTGAGACATGTAATCAATATCTTCGCAAAGGCAGCAAAGTCTATGTCGAAGGCCGCCTGCAAACCCGCACCTGGAAAGACAATAACGGTCAAGATCAGAAGATGGTGGAAGTGGTCGCCAACGAGATGCAAATGCTCGACAGCCGGCAAAATAGTGGCGGCGAATATAGCGGCCCTAGTGGCGGTGGGGGCGCCGGCAGTGCCCCAGCCCGCAGCGGGGGCGGCTACAGTGCGCCTGCCGGCGGTGGGGACGAATTGGACGATGATATTCCGTTCTAAAGGAGAACTTACGAGTGAATTCACCACGACCTGATGGCCCGCAAGCGTCGGGTGCATCAAGCGACGAATCGCGCAATGAGGGACCGTCCGGCGACAGCCAGGGCGGCCCCGGCGCGGGTGGCCCCAGCGGGGGCGGCGGTTTCCGACCCGGCGGCGGGGGCGGCGGTTTCCGACCCGGCGGCGGGGGCGGCTTCGGCGGCGGCGGGGGTGGCGGCTTCGGCGGCGGCGGTGGGGGCGGCGGTTTTCGCTCCGGCGGCGGCGGTGGAGGCGGCTTCGGCGGCGGTGGGGGCGGCTTCGGCGGCGGTGGGGGCGGCTTCGGCGGCGGTGGGGGCGGCTTCCGCTCCGGCGGTAGCGGCGGCGCACGACCGGGTGGTGCGCGGCGCCCTAAATCGAAGGACCGCTATGTGCCCCGACGCAAAGTGTGCAACTTCTGCTCCGAAAAACTGCCCTTCATTGACTACAAAGATGTGTCCCGATTGCGCCGTTATCTGTCGGAGCGCGGCAAAATCGAGCCGCGCCGCAAGACCGGCACCTGCGCGCGCCATCAGCGCGCCCTGACCGTCGCGCTCAAACGGGCTCGGCATATCGCGCTGCTGCCCTTCGTCGGGCCGCACGCACGCTAGAGAGCGCTCCCCATGGCGAATAAACAACGCAAACAGGATGCCCAGGCTCCGCGTCAGATGACGCGGGGCCAGCTCTCGCACCACCAGCGTGAGCTGCAACAGACCCGCCAACTCACCTTTGTTATCGGCGGCATCGCTATACTACTCGCGCTAATCCTGGGAGCGGCACTGTTCACGCAGTATATCTACCGCCCCAATATCGGTATCGGTAACGTGTACAGCACCACAATTACCCGCTCTATGTACAATAAGTTCCGCTCCTGGCAAATCTATAACCAGATGCGGATTTTGCAGTTCTACGCCAACCGGGCAGGGGCGAGTCCTACAACGTCCTCGCAGGTGACACAATACACCAGCCAGATCGCACCGTTGCAGAGCGAACTGCAAGGCATTGAGACCTGGCCGACGCTTGACGCACCGACTCTCAGCCAGCTAGCCGACAATCTGCTGATCAGTCAACAGGCCGGTACGCTGGGTGTGAGTGTGAGCGACGATGAGGCACGGGCGGCGGCACAAAAGAACTTTGAGCCTCAACCAACCGCGATCCCGCAGCCGAGTCAGAGTGCGACCACGACGGCCACGCCCGGTACACCCAACACGGCCACAGTCACCCCGACAACCACCCCCACCGGCGCGCCGCCGACCGCTACCATGACCGCAAGCGGCACACCCGCCAGCGAGACCCCAACGGTAACGCGCACGCCGCGTGCGACCAACACGCCCGGCCCGAGTCCGACTCCCAGCTTGACGGCGACCATCACCAGCACGCCGCTGCCGGTGGTCGGTGCGGAGAAAACGGCGGTGGTAGACTACAGCTCCTTCATTAAGGCCATCGCGGGTAGCACCAAACCGGGCGGTAGTAGCTACTGCTCGCTCGGCTGCCCTAACCTCTCTGAGTCGGACTACATCCAACTGGTAGCCAAGCCTGATGAGTTGAAGAAGCGCATCACTGATAAATTGGGCGCCAGTGTGCCGACCAAGCGCGAAGAAGTTCATGCTCAGCATATCCTGGTGGCCGACGGCGCGCTGGCGAAAGACCTCAAAGCTCGCCTCGATAAGGGTGCGGACTTTGCTGCCCTGGCCGCGCAATACTCGACTGATACCAGCAATGCCGACAAAGGCGGTGACCTGGGCTGGTTTACCTCGACCGAAAACGGCGGCCCGATGGATCAGACGTTCTCCACCGCCGCCTTCAAGTTGACCACGCCCGGCCAAACCAGCGACCCGCTGCAAACCCAGTTCGGCTGGCACATCATCCGCCTGATCGAACGCGCTCAACGCGATCTAAGCAAATCCGATCTGGACACGGCTAAGAGCAAGGCGTTTGACGCCTGGCTCAAGAAGCAAAAAGATGCCGCCGGTGCCAATATCGTTCTGACGGTGACAGTGCCGCCCACGCCTACGCCAGTGCCCACTCAGGCCCCGGCCACAGCCACGGCGACTCCTGCCGCCGGCAGTGCGTCGCCCGCGCCCGGCTCCGGCACACTAACGACGGCTCCAGCTGCGGCTACTACAGCAACGACAGCTCCCGCCGCCACGACAACGACGGCTCCGGCCGGCGCTGCCACAGCGACGACGGCTTCGGTAGCAGCCACCGCAACGACGGCTCCGGCCCTCGCCACCGCAACCGGCACCAAATAGTATCCGGTCGGTAATCGGAGAGGGAGCTGCTACAGCGGCTCCCTCTTTTGCATCTCTCAGCCCAGCGCCGGAGCGCCCCTACAGCCTATTCCTCATGTGTTATAATAGCTATAGGTTGTTTTTCAGCACAGCGCTTTCTGCTCGCCCATGCCGTTGCGGAGGTTTGTGTGATGCTTCCTACCTCGAACCAAGACGCGGCTGCCTTTGACAGTTTCGAGTTTCTGGATGAAGCCGAGTCTGCCATCGTGCACTTGGCGGGGCCTTACGGCCGACCCTGGTCGGCCCCGCCCGCACCGTTGCCACTGCCGCCGGTGCAACCTCGCACCGCATGGGAAGCGATGGATGCCGATTATCGCCTGCCACCGGAGCCGATCACTCACCTGCCGCTACGCGACCTATTGCGCCCGTTCCCCACACCCGCCGCCGTCGCCCAGCGGTCGCGCCTCGAACTGCCGCTGCTCCTGATCTGGCTGACGGGCAGTTGCCTGTTGCACGGCTTCCTCTTCTGGCTGCCGGCGGGCGCGCTGATGATCGGAGTCGCGCAGTTCTTGCGGGCGACTTTCGCCGTCTGGGGGTTGACAGGGCACGCGGCTCTCTATCGTGCGGTCGGCCTGGGGCAAATGGCGGTAGCCTGCGCCACGGTGGTAGACATGGGGCCCGTTGGCCCGTTGCTCGGTTGCTACGGTCTAGGTGTGCTGTTCAGTTGGATCTTCCTGGAATGTCGCTATCTCTATCGCTTAGAACGCCAAACTCTACAGCAGGGTAGTCGCCTGCCGCTTTAAGTACGCCCGGTCGTGAACACAATAAAAGGGGCGGTGTCTCCC
This sequence comes from Chloroflexia bacterium, assembly GCA_038228295.1. Lineage (GTDB taxonomy): Bacteria > Chloroflexota > Chloroflexia > QHBQ01 > JAICKM01 > JAICKM01. The sequence goes on from JBBRPH010000033.1 coordinate 34,619, forward strand.
CACAGTTACCCGGCAAGCCATTTCATCCTAGCCACTCTGGATTAACCCGGGTGGGCGACACCGCTCCCTTTTAATAATTTCGCTTCAGACGCGGATGCAGGCTGCCCAGTGACCGGGAGCTTTCTCCTCAAACGGCGGATCCACTTCGGAGCAGGCCGCAATGGCGATGGGACAGCGGGTATGGAAGCGGCAGCCGCTCGGCGGTTTGATCGGGCTGGGCACGTCGCCTTGCAGGATAATCCGCTCACGGCGGGCCTCGGCCAGCGGGTCGGGAATCGGCACCGCCGACAACAAGGCTTTGGTGTAGGGGTGTAACGGGTTCTCGTAAAGTTCGTTGCGGTCGGCCAGCTCCACCATCTTGCCCAGGTACATCACCGCCACCCGGTCCGCAATGTGGCGTACCACCGACAGGTCGTGGGCGATAAACAGGTAGGTTAGCCCGAACTCCGCTTGCAGATCTTCCATCAGGTTGATGACTTGCGCACGAATAGACACATCCAGCGCCGAGATCGGCTCGTCGGCCACAATAAAGTCGGGATTGACGGCCAGAGCGCGGGCAATACCGATACGTTGACGCTGCCCCCCGGAGAATTCGTGCGGATAGCGGTTGATGTAGTAGGCATTGAGGCCCACGACGCGCAGCAGTTCCTGCACTCGCTCCTGGCGCTCTTTGCCGTTCGCCATGCCGTGGACCTGCAACGGCTCACCGATGATCGTGCCGACTGTCATACGTGGGTTAAGCGAGGCGTAGGGGTCTTGGAAGATCATCTGCATCTTGCGGCGTTGTTTGCGTAAGCCTTCACCGCTCAGAGTGGTCAGGTCCGTGTTCTCGTAATAGACATGGCCCGCCGTGGGACGATAGAGTTGCAGGATTGCCCGCCCAGTCGTGGATTTGCCGCAGCCCGACTCGCCTACCAAGCCTAGCGTTTCGCCGCGCCGCACCGTGAAATCGAGGCCGTCTACCGCCTTCACTTGGCCCACTTGGCGCTGCAAGATGATGCCGTCCGTGATCGGGAAGTGCATTTTCAGCCCTTCGACGCGCAACAAGGTGTCCGGCGTAGTGGCCGTGCCGTTGGACGCAGTGCCGGCGGCGGTGCTTTCAGCGGCGCGGGCTGTTGTGGGTTTATTGAGCATGGGTGGTCGCTGCCTCCTTGATGTCGGCCCAGCAGGCGGTCACATGGCCGGTGTCCACTGGGCGCAGCAGCGGGCGCTGCTCCAGGCAGACCGGCATATGGAAGCTACAGCGGGGATAGAACGGGCAACCCGGCGGCACATTCACCAGATCGGGCGGCAGCCCAGGGATCGGTTCCAGGCGCTCTTTGCGGCTCTCGTCTAGGCGTGGTACCGAGCGGATTAGGCCCAATGTGTAGGGATGGCGCGGATCGGCATAGAGTTGCTCCACCGAAGCCTGCTCCACCAAATGGCCCGCATACATCACCTGTACGCGGTCGCACATCCCGGCGACTACGCCCAGGTCGTGGGTGATCATCATCACCGCCGTGCCGAACTCGCGCTTGAGGCGCTTGATCAAGTCAAGGATCTGCGCCTGGATCGTCACATCGAGCGCAGTGGTGGGTTCGTCGGCGATTAGCAGCTTGGGGTTGCAACTGAGGGCCATGGCGATCATCACGCGCTGGCGCATTCCGCCGGAGAACTGGTGCGGGTAATCATCCAGGCGATCCGCCGCCGAGGGGATACCGACCAGTTTCAATAAGTCTACCGTGCGCTTGCGGGCGGCGGCGTTGTCCATACCCATGTGCAATTGCAGCGACTCCCCGATCTGGCGACTGATCTTCAGCACCGGGTTGAGCGAAGTCATCGGGTCTTGGAAGATCATGGCGATCTCCTTGCCGCGAATTTTGCGCATCCGGTCTTCGGCCATGCCGATCAGGTTTTCGCCCTTGAACAGCACTTCGCCGGCGGTGATCTTGCCCGGCGGCTGCGGGATCAGGCCCATGATCGACAGCGCGGTGACGCTCTTGCCCGATCCGCTCTCACCTACAATGCCGAGGGTTTCCTCCTCATAGAGGTCAAATGATACCCCGTTGACCGCGTTGACCACGCCGTCCTGCGTAAAGAACTGCGTTTTCAGGTCTTTGACTTGTAGTAAAGCCCCCATACTCACTCCAGTCTAGTATCGGCTGTGCGGGACCGGCACGCAGGCCCGCTACAGGGTAGGTTATCGCTGCATGGGCCTGCACACCCGCCCACTACAGAGCTGCGTCGGATCAACGGCGGCTGCGTGGGTCAAGCGCATCACGTAGGCCGTCGCCGAAAAAGTTGAACGCGAACAGGGTTAGCGCCAGCGCCGCGCTGGGGAACAAGACGAGATAGGGTTCTGAGCGGATCTGATCACGACCCCGTGCGATCATGGCCCCCCAACTAGGCTGGGGCGGTGGTACCCCGATGCCGATAAAGCTTAGAAACGCTTCAATCAGGATCGCAAACGGAATACCGAACGTGGCCGCCACAATAATCGGGCCGAGGGCGTTGGGCAAGATGCCGGTAAACATAATGCGCCACGGCGGCACGCCAATGGACTGCGCCGCTTCCACATACTCTTTTTCTTTGAGCGACAGCACCTGACTTCGCACCAACCGTGCCATCGGCGGCCAGAAGGTGAAGCCAATCGCCAAGTAAATGTTGCCGAGGCTGGGGCCCAGCGAGGCCAGGATCACCACGGCGAACAGCACGGTCGGGAAGGCGTACATGATGTCGGTGATCCGCATCAGCAGCATATCCACCCAGCGCCCGTAGTAGCCGGCGATCAGCCCAATGGGAATGCCGATGCCCAGCACGATGATCTGGCTGATCAGCCCCACCGACAGCGAAATGCTGGTGCCGTATACGACGCGGCTAAACTCGTCGCGCGACTGGTCGTCGGTGCCGAAGGGATGCTCGGCCCAGGGGAAGTGAAACTGGTTGCGGATCGTCTTTTTCGTCAGCGGGTCGCGCACTGTTTTGTCGTAGGAGTAGGGCGCGATCACCGGCGCGGCCACCGCCACCACCGCCAGCACCAGCAGGATCGCCGCGCCGATCAGCGACAGCTTGTTGCGTCGCAGCCGCACCCAGGCATCGCCCCACAGGCTGCGTGCCTTGCCCGCTTGGGCAAAATCCAGCGGCGTATCCACTTCGGAGGTGTGTATAATTGCCATGCTACGCCCTCGCCCCGGCTCCTAGCCGCACACGGGGATCGATCACCCCATAGAGGAGATCCACCACCAGATTGATAATCAACACTAACGCGGCGTAAAACAACGTCGTGCCCATGATCATGCCGTAGTCCAACTGGCCCACGCTCTGCACGAAGAAGTGCCCGATGCCCGGCACGTTGAACAGCGATTCAACCACCAAGCTGCCGGTCACGAGGTCGCCCAACTGGTCACCCATCACGGTGACGACGGGCAGCAAGGCGTTTCGTAGCCCATGGCGCAACAGCACCGCCCGCCCGGCTAACCCTTTGGATCGCGCCGTGCGGATATAGTCCTGGTTTAACACTTCGAGCATACTGGCCCGTGTCAGGCGCGTTAGTACGGCCATCGGACGGATCGCCAGCACAAAGGCCGGTAGAATCAAGTCCACCGGGTCGCCCCAGTGGGCAATAGGGATCAGTCGCAGCCAGAGGCCCGTCACCAGGATCAGCACGATGCCCATGACGAAGTTGGGGATCGAATAGCCGATTAGGGAAAAAGCGCTGGCCGCGTAGTCTACCCAGGTGTTTTGCCGCACTGCGGCCAGAATACCCAGCGGCATCGCCAGCCCGACCAGCACCACAAACGCCGTCAAGCCCAGCACAAACGAGTTGCCGGCGGAGTCGAGGATGATGCCGGTAACGGAACGATCCACTTGGCTGAACGAGGTGCCGAGATCGCCGTGTAGGATATTGCCGACGAAGCGTACAAACTGACCGACGGCAAAACCACTGCCGCTTAGCCGGGTGGCCGGCCCTTGGAACAGCATCAGTGCGAAGATTACCCCCAACAAAGCTCCGACCGTGATCAGCAGGTTGGCGACCAGCAATTGGATGGGGTCGTTGCGCCGCCGGCGCAACAGCACACTGCCGACTACCGCCAGCACGGCTAGCACGAGCGTCGTCCCCTGCCCGATGCCGGTGGCCGCGCCGTAGAACGCCGGCCAGAGCGGTTGATCGAGGCCGTAGGCAGCTTCTAAGCGCGCGGTAACGACCGGGTTGGCGTGTTCTGAGGAGAACGGGCCGGCCTTCGGAATGTGCATCAGTGAAAAGGTGATCAGCGCGATTCCCAACAGCGAGGGAATCATTGCCAGTACCCGCCGGATTACATAAGCAAGCATAGCGGTTGTGCCTTTTGTAGCTACGCGCCCCCAGCCGGCAGGAGGCCGGCCGCAGGGCGCGTAGCATACCCGTGAGGGGTGATCCCTTTACTTGGCGAGCTTCACGCGCCGGAACGGGAAGATGAACGAGTTGTTGGTGTTATAGCCGCTCCACTTCGGATTGACCAGCCAGTAGCGGGTCGTCTGGTAGAGCGGGATAATGGCCGCCGAGTCGAGTAACTGCTTTTCGGCTTGGTTGTACAGCGCCATGCGATCCGCAACTTTGGCCGGGTCGGCCAGCTTATCACCCTGTTGAGTCAATTGGTCGAACTGCGAATCGTTGTAGGCGGTGTCGTTGCCTTTGTCAATATACTTCGACTGGAAATTGGCCGACAGCCAGTTCTGCGGGTCCGGGTAGTCGTGACCCCAAGAGCCGTAGAACATATCGTACTTGTGCGCCTGGCGCGCATTGAGCATGATCTTCCAGTCCACCGCCTGAATCTTGATCTGGTCGTTGGTCAGGCCCAGGTTCTCTTTGAGTTGCGCTTGGATCTGCTCGGCCACGCGCTGCTCGGCATCGCGCTGGCGATAGGTATAGGTCAGGTTCAAGCCCTGACCGCCGGGATAGCCGGCATCGGTCAGCGCCTTTTTAGCCGCATCAGGGTCGAACTTGTAGGCTTGATATTCTTTGTAGCCCGGCTCGCCTTTCGGCAGCAGGGTAGTCAACGGTTGAGCCGCCCCCGATAGGGCCAGTTCCACCAACTGCTGGCGGTCAATGGCCTGGGCAATGGCCTGGCGTAGCTTCATTGCCTTCGCGTCGTCTTTCGGACCAAACGGCCCATGCTGTAGATTAAAACCGATCCAGACGCTACGCGCTTGGCCGACGTTGTGCAACTGATCTTTCAGTTTGGCATCGCCCTGGATACGCTGGAGGTCCGCCGGGCTAGGGCCGTCGAGAGCATCCAACTGGCCGGCTTCATACTGCGCCTGGGCGGTAGCCGTTTCGGGCAAGATGCGAACGGCCACATCTACCGACGGCTTTTCCGATCCCCAGTAGTTGGGGTTCTGCTGCAATAGGATCTGCTGCTGGTGCTTCCATTCTTTCAGGATATATGCGCCGGTGCCTGCGCCGAGATGCTTGCCGGTCTCCGTGAACGAGGAGTCGGTCCCGACCACTTTCTGGTTGACGACGAAATAGGTCCAGACCGCCGATTCCGACAGGAAGTAGGCGCTGGGGTTGTTCAGCGTCACCTTGACCGTGTAGGGGTCGGGCGCTTCAATACCGCTGGCGGTGGTCACTTTGGCCTTCGTCGTGTCGGTCGAAACCGCCGAGGCTTCCACATCGGTCGCGCCTTTGATGTCGTCCATCACGAACACATAGGGCGCTTTCGGGTTGTTCAGCACGCGGTTCCAAGAGTAGACCACATCGGCCGAGGTGAAGGGATCGCCGTTGGAAAATTTAACATCCTTGCGGAGCTTGAACGTGTAAACGCTGCCGTCTGGGCTGACGGTCGGCAGGCTTTCGGCCAGCGCGGGCTGGATTTTTTGCGTATCGGGGTTGAACTCGACCAAGCTATCGTACAGGTTCTGGCCGATATCAATGGACAGGTTTTCTTGCATCAGGGCGGGATCAAACGTATCCGGCTCGGCATAGGCCCGCCAGGAGAACGCGCCGGCGGGCGCCATAACGCCGGCCCCGCTGACGGTAGCGGTGGCCGCTGCCGGGGCTGCCCCACCGGTGGTGCCGGTCGCCGCCGGAGTCATTCCCATTGTCGGGGTCATCACGGTCATGGCGCTGGTTGCGGTCGCGCTGTCGGTCATCGCGGCCGTGTTGGTGGGCGCGGCCACCATCGGTGCGTTGGTCGGCATCACGGTCGGCGGAATCGCCGTCGCCTGCAGAACCGGAGTTTGCGTCGCAGTGTCGGCACCGCAGGCGGTGAGTAACATACTCGCCCCCATTAGCCCACTCGCCAGACTCATCAAGCGTTTAGAAGCCATCTAGTTCCTCCTTGCTGGAAATGGGGCGCGGCCCCTTCAGGTAGCCCAATCCCCCGCCGTCGCCCAAGACGGCAGGGGCCGCACCGGGAAACGGAGACGGCCCCGGCGCGAGTTCGTGCATTATAGCAGAAGCCGTCCCCTGTCGCAAGCGGGCTGCTGTGCCTCTCGTGCACTCTACTATACTCTACCGCTGTGCGCGTGTGACGGTTCGGTCGCCGCTATATCGGCTTGCCGTTGCGCCGGCCTCTGCATAGGCTAAAATCCTAAAATCATGTTCTGGCACGGTTTCTGCTCAATGGGCCGCAAAGCTATCCGGTAGGCTTGATCTAACATAGCTACCCCTAATGCCTATGCCTCGGCTCCCCTTATGCTGGGAGTACCCTATAGGCAGGTCTGACTGTTCCGGGAGTTGCACTCCCGCGTCGGTGACTCCTGTGGGGTATGGGAGTCTGCGAATACAGCACAGGAGAACAGGATCGTGGACCTGGACCTTAATATTGATATGTCGTCGGAAATGGGAGCGCGTGTATCGCCGACCCTGATTGCCGTTAATCAAATTCTTGCCCTCTCTTCAATGGAATTGCAGAAAGCGATCCAACTGGAAGCCGAAGACAATCCGGCTTTCGAGATCGTGGAGCATCAAACCTGCCCGATCTGTGGGGAACAGGTGCGCGGCAACCAGTGTAGCAATTGTGCCAAGCGTGCCACAGGGGAGAGCGCCGCCAATCTAGACGGCCCCAACTTCGATGATTACGGTTACGGCGATTTCACGGTCGGCGGTAGCTATAACGTGACGGGCGACGACGAAGAGTTTGATCCGATGACGCTAGTGGCCGCCGAACGCACGCTGGGTGAGCGGCTGCTGGCCGACCTGCGTGCTGTCCTCGGTAATAACGACCTCGGCATCGCCGAGTTCCTGATCGGCAGCCTTGATGAGCGCGGATTCCTGTCACAAGCTGTCTACGAGATCGCGCAACGGATGGGCGTAGCCGAGGAGCGTGTGACTCATGTGCTGGAAGAGCTACAGCATGTCGGCCCACCGGGGCTAGGCGCACGCGATCTGCGTGAATGCCTGTTGCTGCAACTCGATTATATGGTCCACGAACAGGACATACCAGAACCGCCGGATGTGCGGGCCATCCTCAGCGATTATCTAGCCGAACTCGGCACGCATAAATACGGCTACATAGCCCAGAAATTGGGCATTTCGTCGGAAGCTGTCAGCGTCGCACGCGACTTCATCAAGACCCATCTGACCCCCTATCCCGTTATGGAAGCGATTGATTTCCAGACCTGGGGCAGCCCTTCGCGGGCACAATATGTCTCGCCCGATGTGGTGATCAAGCTGGAAGAAGGCGAATTCGTTGTTGAAGTGATGGAGTCGCGGCGCTTTTTTATGCGCCTTAACCCCATGTACAACCGACTGGCCGGCGAACTGCGCGGCAAAGAAGGCCACTATTCGGATACCGAGAAGCGCCACATCCAGCAATACGTGGCGCGGGCCAAGCTGTTCATGTCCAACATCAACCAGCGGCGCGAGACGATGCTGCGCATCGCGCGTGTGCTGGTCGAGGTGCAGGAAGACTTCTTACGCAACGGTGTGCGCCAACTACGCCCCCTTACCCGCGCCCAGGTCGCCGAGCGCACCGGCTTGCACGAATCAACCGTCAGCCGGGCCACGGCGGGCAAGTATGTGATGCTACCTAACCGTCATGTGGTGCCTTTTGCCGACTTTTTCACCGCCTCGTTGTCCATCAAAGATGTGATCAAAGAGATCGTAGTGCGCGAAGGTCGCCCGCTCACCGACCGCGAGATCGTGACGCTGCTGCGTGACGACGGCATCCGGGTGGCGCGCCGCACGGTCGCCAAATACCGCAGCCAACTAGGTATTTTGCCGTCCACGCTACGCTGAGCGCATCTGCCGACTTATGCAACACGCCTTCGCACCACAATCCGTCCAAAGACCGATGCCTGGGGCGCGAGTGTTATGCTATCATAAAGATCAACAATAGGAAAGGACGCTTGACTCATGCCCCGTTCGCAGTATATCGGCAAAGAAGGTGTTCGTGGGGACCGCCGGGGAGAGCTGCGTCCTTTTGGCGATTGACATAATCCACTAAGAGCAGTGGGAGTGCGCCGGAGGCCAGTTGGGGCCTGCGGCGTTTTTGTTGCCCGCCGGGTTGACGTGCGTCCTACCGGTGTGCTACAGTAGCCTCGCCCCGGACTGGTCGGTCCGTCGGCTCCCTGGAAGGGAGCATTTGCGATGTTGTTACTGAATCTGGATCGCGTCGGCAAATTTTACGGCACCCGTGCCGTGTTCGAGAATCTGAGTTGGGCGCTAGATGAAGACGTGCGCGTCGGTCTGGTGGGGCCGAACGGTGCGGGCAAGTCGAGCCTGTTGAAGGTGATGGTCGGGCTGGAACCGGTCGAAGCCGGTAACGTGGTGGCGCGCAAAGGGCTAAAGATCGCGCTGTTGCCGCAGGAGGTGCAGGCTCCGGCGGGCAGCACGCCACTGTCGGTGACGCTGGCGGCGCGGCCCGACTTAGCCGCTCTGGAGGCCGCGCTGGCAACGGTGGAAGCGGCATTCACCGACCCGGCCGCGTTCGACGATCCCGACCATTGGGATACACTGATCCAGCAGCAGAGCCACCTGCTGGACGAGTATGAGATGCTGGGTGGACCGCGCCTACTGAACGAAGCGACCGGCTTGCTCAAGCGACTGGGTTTCAGCGCTGACGAGTGGGAAGAACCCCTGCCGGGCATGAGCGGCGGGCAGCGCAAACTGGCGCACCTGGCACGCTGCATCCTGAGCGCGCCCGACTTACTGCTGCTTGACGAACCCGATAACCACCTGGACCTCGCCGGCAAAGCGTTCCTTGAAGCCGCCGTGCACGACTTTCCCGGCTCTGTCGTGATCATCTCCCATGACCGCTATCTGCTGGATAACACCGTCACCACTATCGCCGAGCTGCTAGATGGGCGGTTGACCCTGTGGGATGGCAACTACTCGGCCTATGCAGTGCAAAAAGAATTAGCCCTGGCTCGTCAACAGCAAGACTATGTGGCCCAGCAGAAAGAGATCAAGCATCTGGAAGAGGCCGTCGCCCGCTTTAAGCTGTGGGCCAGTATGGTGATTGACGAACGGCACATCAAACAGGCCCGCAACAAGCAGCGCCAGATTGATAGTATGGATAAGGTGGAGCGTCCGGTGCTGGAACGGCGTAAAATCGGGTTCCACATGCGGGCCGCTCAACGCGGCGGGCAAAAGGTAATCGAACTGCGCGATGTGGGCAAAACTTACCCGGCTAACGGGCACGGCCCCGTGCCGGTGCTGGGCAAAGTGGCCGGCCTAGTACGCCACGGCGACCGCATCGGCATCGTGGGTGCTAACGGCGCGGGCAAATCGGTGCTGTTTCGACTGATCCTGGGCCAGGAGGAGCCGAGCGCGGGCACGGTCTGGATTGGGCCGAGCATCCGCTTGGGCTACTACGCGCAAGAACACCAGACGCTCGACCCTAACGCCACGCCGCTGGATACGCTGCGCGCCGACGGGCCGCTCTACGAACAGCAAGCCGTGGGGATGCTGGGCCGTTTCCTGTTCAGCTACGAAGCCTGCCGCCGCCCGATCCACACCCTGAGCGGCGGCGAAAAGGCGCGTGTGCAATTGGCGCGCCTGATGCTGACCGGGGCCAACTGCCTGCTGCTGGACGAGCCGACCAACAACCTCGACATCGCCTCCGCCGAAGTGTTGGAGCAGGCGCTGGCCGACTACAGCGGCACCGTTGTCGTCATCTCGCACGACCGCTACTTCCTCGACCGCGTGGTAGATCGCATCTGGGAACTGCGCGACGGGCGCTTGCATGAATACCTCGGCGGCTGGAGTGCGTATGTTGAGGCCCAAGCCTCGCCCGCCGCACCCGCCGGCTCGCGCATATGCTGAGTTAAGTATACAGATTTTCCGAGGCCACGATCTATGCAGCATATTCGGATTAATCCGTGTTTTGACGTACTCTATTACTCCTTCTATCTCCGGGGCTTACGGCAGGTCTACCCTGATGCGGTGTATCACTACTCGTGCCGAGATTTCCCGCCGGTCAACCTGTACAACGGCCTGGCTTTCGTGCTGGAGGATGACGTTAGCGCTCCCCGCAACGTGTGGATTGATGCCGGTGACGGCACGCGCCTGGATGGGCCTGGGTTCGATTGGTGCGATGTTTATGCGATGGTCAATGTGGATTCCGCTGGGCTGCTGCCGCAGCAACGAGCCAAAATCTTGACGCTTGGCCCTAGCTACGGCATCCGGCTCTGGTCGGCTGGCCCAGCCCTGTTCCATAGCTTGTGTACCTACTACGCTGGGCAGCCGCAGCTAACCTGGGCACGTACCCATTTCGCCAACTACTGGCGGCAGTGGCACTATCGTCTCGCTGAATCAGCCTATGTTCCCGCCGTCTCGTCGTCTGATTATCTGTTCTTTACCGGCTCCTTGTGGAGGGACGAGCCGAAAACAAATAACGCACGGGCTGCTTTTATCAGGGCGTGTCGTGCTTTGCCCAGTGTACGCTTCGAAGGAGGATTTGCGCCGCGTACTAAGAATGACATACCCGGTTTTGCCGATCTAACACTGGCACAACCCTATACGTTCCCGCAATATCTAGCCCGACTGCAAACGTCGGCGGTCGCTTTTAACACGCCGGCAGTGCTATCGTGCCTGGGTTGGAAGCTGGGTGAGTTTCTCGCGCTCGGCAAAGCGATTATTTCTACGCCCTTACGCCGCGATCTGCCCAGCCCGCTGATCCACGGCGAGCATATCCACTATGTAGACGGCTCGGTTGCTGAGATCCAGCAGGCCGTGCGCCTGCTGCTGCAGAATGTGGCCTATCGTCGGCACTTGGAGCAAAACGCCCGTCGTTACTATGACACCTATCTATGCCCAGTAGCGGTTGTTCAACAAATCTGTGCCGCCGCAACAATAGCCCCTACTTAGAGTAGGTACGCTACTTGCTTTAACAGCGGTGTGACTAGCCGACATTATAGCGGCGCAGAGGGCATAGCTTATTTACCGGCTTTATGTGTAGCTGCCCCATAATCAAAGGAGCGAATCTAATGCGAAAACCGATGTTGTTTTTATGTGCCCTACTGGGGGCACTGTTCGTATCCGGCCTACTGTGGGCCGGTGGATCGGCCGTGCAGGCGAATGCCAATGTGCAGATTCAAGACGATGCGAAAGTGTTATCGGCGGCGGCCCAGAATAGCATCCGCCAAGCGGCCCAGAATGCTCCGTTCGCGGTGACCGTCTGGACCAGCAGTAGTTCTACTACTAAAGCAGCGTTTGATCAAGCTGTGGCAAACCGGGTCAGCAGCGATGAAGTGGTATTCGGAGTGGATCCGGTGCATAAGTGGAGCCACATTAGCGCTCGTACTAACACCGGCCTCACTCGTGCGCTGTTAGACCAAGCGCAAGTGACTGCAAACAACAGTTTCGGCACCGGTGACTGGGGAGGCGGGTTCACTGCGGCAATCAACAATTTGGCTGCCGCTGCGCCGTCGGCTCCCGTCGGTAGTACGGGCTCCACTAACCCGGCTCCGGCGGGGAATCCTGCCGGCAATGGTGGCGGGGGTTTCAACCTCGGCGTTGGCGTGTGCCTCCTGCCGCTATTGTTGCTAGGAGTGGCTGCCTTTTTCCTCCGCAACCGCTTTGGTGGGCAACGCGGTATCGCGCCGCCGATGGCCGGGTATCCGCCTAACGTGGGCGCCAACTATGGTCCTGGGCAACCCGGCTATGGGCAGCCTGGCTATGGGCAACCCGGCTATGGGCAGCCCGGCTATGGGCAACAGGGCGGCGGCATCGGTGGGAATATCGCCGCCGGTGGTCTCGGTGCATTGGCTGGTGGCGCAATCGGCTATGAGATCGGCAAAAACCAGAATCAGGGAGCTAATGCCGGTAATTATGCCGGCGGCAATGTCGGCGGCGGAAACTTTGGCGGCAGCAACGATCCTGGTGGCGTCATTGATTCCAGCGCCGGCTCTGGTAATGGACCGGACTTCGGCGGTGGTAGCTCCTTCGGCGGCGGAACCGACTTCGGCGGCAGCAACGCGCCGGACTTCGGCGGCAGCTCCGGCGGTGGCGGTGGGGCTGATTTCGGCGGCGGCTCCGGCGGCGGCGGCGATATTATCTAGGCACTCGCTAGCACCCCGTAAGCGCAAAGAACAGGCAGAGCTAGTTATGGCTCTGCCTGTTCTTTGCATCTTTGGACCGACTGTTTGGCCCAAACCTAGTTCCGCTTATCTTACAAAGGACTGCTGAGTTTGGGGCGCAATTTTACCTATCCGCCGCTGTGCTTGCTCGGTAAGGCTTCCGACTTGTCCAACGCATCGGCGCGGGTGACATACCAGTAGCAGAGAACCAGGATAAGCGTGATCACGGCGTTCACGAGGAGCTCGACAATCTGCTGTGTGAAGACCATTTGCCGGCCGGCGGTGATCTCCAGCACAGTCTTGCCGACTTCGCTGCCTGTAGGGGCACCAGCGCTCGGCTGTGACCGCTCTCCGCCGACATAGGGGCGGTCACGATCAAAATATGGCGCACCGAGGAGATAACTCCGATAATCAACAGGGGGCGCAAGGCAAAGGTTCGCTCGCGCAAGTGCGCCACTACTGTGGCGAGCAATTCCAGCACGATGACCACAAACAGGATCGCGTTGATGCCGTCCAGGATCACGTTGAAGAATGCCGTCGGATCGGGACTCCAGAGATCCAGCCCCCGCCAACCGGTCAGGCTGATATGCACAAAGACGAGCACTGCGATGACGACCAGGAGCGCGGCCACGCCTACATGGAGGAGGTCGTCAATGAGTTCAAACAGGGTGTAGAAGCGGGCCCGAACCCGGAGCAGCGGCGTGTCCTGGAAGAGATCCGCGCCTTCCGCCGGCGGCACGCCCCCGACCGGCGGAACCGCCGGTGACGTTGCAGAATGATTCATGACGGCGTGTCGCTCCTGTGGGTAATCTCAATGCACTGGTGCCTGGGCCGCAGACCGCCTGCTCCCTCAAATCGCTGCAACCAAGCACAAAGTGATAAAATCAAGCCTATTATAAGTCTTGACTGCACAATAGATCATAGCGGGTGGGGCTGCTTCCGCTTATCTTCTCACAAAAGTATTAAATTCGGCTACGTTACGCTAGACCGCAGTAGTCTTGTGGTTGGGCTTATTTTAGCGGAACGCCGGCACCACCTCATCGGCGAACACGCGCAGGCTCCGGCCGTCCGCTAAGCCATTACGGAAGTAGATGATGAAGTATTCGACTCCAGCCTCGATCAGTGGCTCTAATTGCGTGCGGATTTGCGCCGGCGTGCCAATCATGCTGCCTTTGAGCAGTTGCTCGGCGGTCTGCTGTTCCGAGCCTTTGACCCGGTGGGCAATTGTCAGCGCGTCGTCTACAGTCTGGCCGGGTTCCAGCAGGTAGATAAAGACGTGACCCGATTTGATGATCGTGTTGTAGTCGCGACCTAGTTTGTCACAGTGTTCCCGCAACACCGCGAATTTTTGGCGGTACACCGCCGGATCGTGCCCGCTGATATTGCAGGCATCGGCGTATTTTGCCACCAGCTTTAGCGTGACCCGCTCTCCGCTACCGCCGATCCAGATCGGCGGATGGGGCTGCTGTGTACCCTTCGGCTCGTTGATTGCGCCGGCGAGTTGGTAGTATTGCCCACTGAACACGGCGCGTTCATCGCGCCACATGGCGTGGATGACCTGCATCGCTTCGTCGAGCATCCGTAGGCGTTCGGGGCCGTCGGGGTAGGGATAGCCGTAGGCGCGGAACTCTTCCTCGTACCAGCCCGCGCCGATGCCGAAATCTAGCCGCCCGTGGCTCAACACGTCCACCGTAGAGGCCATTTTCGCCAGCAAGGCCGGGGGCCGGTAGCCGTTGCACGTCACCATCTGGCCGATACGGATAGTCTGTGTGTCGCGGGCCAGCGCTGCCGTGGTGGTCCAGCACTCGAAGGTAGTTTCAATGGTCTCGGCAGGCACGGTGTGGAAATGATCATAGAGCCAGATCGAGTGATAGCCCAACTGCTCGGCCTCCTGCGCGCAGCGGGTCATCGTCTCGTACTTTTCCACCGGGTCGGCAATAGTGACCAGATCCTGCCGCCAGCCTTGCGGCACAATTACGCCAAAGGGAACCGCCATGCGTGGCCTCCTATTCGGGTACGGTAATGACCGCCGGTCGGCGTGGGCGCCGGCTCATCGCTAACTCGGCGTTCTGAATGATCCACTGACGTAAGACCGGCCGGGCCGGACCATTGATGCCGACGGTGTCTATCGCCGTCAGCATATGATTGATCCAGGCATCGCGCTCGTCTTCGCTGAATATGCGCCGGTGGTGGGCATTCACCAAGTGCCCGAAGTGCCGTTCGTTGGACCACAGCGGCGGCCCGCCCAACGACTCGATTAAAAATAAGGCTAACCGCCGTTTGCCCGGCTCCATATTGGGCGGAAACAGCGGACGCAGGAGCGGATCGGCGGCCACGCCGTCATAAAAGGCATTGGTGAGGGCCAGAAAAGTCGCTTCGCCGCCGACAGCTTCGTAGAGGTTCATCGGGTCATCCTTTCGGTTCACCACAGAGATACGGCGAGATGGAGATGCTGACGGCTTGTGTTTGCGCCTACCGAGTGCCGGAACTCCATCTATTATAGCAGGCTTCTAGCGCTCTTCACCAGTTGACATAACCGCTAAGTTCGCGTTACAATGGGTGTAGGCTGTGACGGAGCCGTTGCACAAGGAGGAGCGTTCCCTATGCACGTTGTTACACTTCGGCGGGTGCCGGCACTGGTCGGCCTAATTTTATCGGCCGGCCTGATCACTTTGCCGTCCCAATCGGTCGCCGCGTACTCTACGCCTGCGCCGGCCGCACGCCCCGTCACTGGGGTCGGGCGGATTGATACAGTGATGAAAGACCGGCTGGGCCGCATCTGGCAGGCCGGGCAGCAATTGGGTCGGCGCGCTAATGTGCTGGCGAAAGTGGGCGATAGCATCACTGCGTCGGGCTTATTCCTCGCGGACGCGGGCGACGGCAATACCGTATTGGGGGCACACCCCGAACTGGCCCCGATCATCGTCTACTACCGCAAGGTGCGCGTAGATACAGTGGGCGGCGTGGCCCATAATTCGCTGAACCGCCGTAGCCTCGCCGCACGCGCCGGCTACACCGCTTTTCAGCTCTACGGTCCCACGGTCAATCCACTGCAAATGGAGTACGACGCGATCAATCCTGCGGTGGCGGTGATTATGATCGGCAGCAACGACATAGACGAGATGGAAGCCGCCGAGTTTCGCTCCGACCTGGCTGGGGTGGTAGATACGACGCTGCGTGCCGGCATCATTCCCATCCTCAGCACCATTCCCGACCGCAGCGACTCGCCGCGCACAATAGCACGGATGACTGCCTTTAACGCCACCATCCGCGACGAGGCCGCCGCCGAACACCTACCGCTGGTGGACTACTGGGCCGCCCTCCAGGCGTTGCCTAACCATGGTATCGGGGCCGATAGTTTGCACCCCACCGTCTACCCTGCCCCTCGTGGCGCACAAGGCTCCGTTACGTTCACTGAGCGCGCCTTACAATACGGCTGGGATTTACGCAACTACCTGACTCTACAAATGTTAGCTCGCGTGCGTGCAGTGGTCTTTGCTGATGGGCCGGCAGACTTGTAGAGCGTAATGCGTAAGGGTGGGTGGGTGCGGGTATGTGCGGCGGCGGCGGCTTATTTTAGCCAATTGAGCCAGGTGTCGCCGAAGTTCTGTAGTAGTTGGAGGAGGAGGGGGAGTACCCAGGCGAGCAATAGCAGGCCCATCAGGATGCGGTAGACGCGCGAGTGGATCCAGTTGGGGCCGCTACTGGGCTGCCACGCTGCATCGCTTTCGTCGGCCGCGTCGTCCACGTCGGGCTGTAGGGGGCGGGCCAGACCGGCGTTGGGGAAGTCGATCACGCGACCCTGTGTCTCTGGGGCCGGTTGGTGTCGCTTGCGCTCCTCCAGTTGGGTGCGGTAGTAGCTGAGATTGTGTAATTGCGCGTTGCGGAGTGCGGGGTGTAGCGTGCCGGCTGCGGCAGGATCATAGAGGGGCATGGGGTTAGGGCTGTCGATCAGGTGCCAGGTGACGGCAGTGCCCGACGCGGTAATAGCGCTTTGCGGTGTATCGGCGGCCTCGTCCCAATCGGCATCGGTACCGTAGGCATCTAGGTAGCCTTCGCTGGGCGTGCTTTGCAGGAATTGGCGGGCGCGGCGGGCATAGCGTTGCGGCACATAGAGATCGTGCATCACCCAGTCGTTGTGGCTGAACTCGGCAATATCGGTGGCGCGTGAGCGTTTCATCAGCACCGGGATGCCGGCTTGCTCTAACTGGTCTTTGAGCAGATTGCCCATCAGCGTATTGGGCACATTCGTCAACACGCCCCAGTCACGGAATTCGGCGTAGTCCTTGATAGGCAAGGGAACCGGCTCCGGCAATGGTCCCACCGCGAGGGTCGCCCCGCAGTCGGGGCATTGGGTAGCCCAACTTTCATATTCGTAGTGGCAGGTCGAACAGTGCATCGTGTTTTTGCGTACTGAGTTCCGATTCGCTGATTAGCTTAAACGCACAAAACGCTCCGTAGATCCGTGGTGTCCTCAGCTCAGGGTAATGCTAGGACGAAGCGATCCAGAGCGGCGGCAAGGCCGTCATCGGCTAAGGTGCCGGTTACGTAGTCGGCGGCGGCCTGCACATCGGCGTGCGCTTGGCCCATTGCTACCCCCACCCCGGCCCACCGCAGCATCGCCACATCGTTGTCGCCGTCACCCACCGCCAAGACTTCGGCCTGCGCGATCCCCAGGTGCGCGGCCAGCGCGGCTAATGCCACGCCTTTGTCGCAGGTCGGATTGATCGTCTCAGCGAAGATCGGGTAGGACTTGGTGGCGTAAAGCCGGTCGCCGAATGTCGCTCGCAGCCGCGCTATCAGCGCGTCGGTGGCCGGTTCGTCGGCTAGCACTACCGACAGCTTGGTCGGATCGCCACCGCGCTCACGCAAGAACGCCGCCGTATCACCCACTGTTTCTACTTGGATGCTCTTGTTTAGACTTACGTAAAACTCCGTGCCGGGGTTCCACTCGTCTACATACAACACTTCGTCCAGGTAGAGTTGCGGATGCAGAGCCTGTGCGTGCAATAGGGCAATCACCTCTAGCGCCACCTCTTGAGCCAGCGGACGGTAGAATAGCGTCGTCGCGCTCACCGGATCGCGTACCAGCGCGCCCTGGTAGCAAATCAGCGGTACCTGGATGTTCAGGTCGGCGGCAATGGGCCGCGTGGAGGTGAACATCCGTCCGGTCGCCAGGGTAACGGCCACGCCGCGTGCCTGCACTCGCGTGATCGCGGCGCGTACCGCCGGGCTGGGGCGCGTGTCTGTGCCGAAGGTGGTGCCGTCGAGGTCAAGGGCAACGAGTCGGATCATGGGGCTAGGTCGGCTCCTTTGGCGGTGCGTGGGCAATACCTCAGCACGTTCCTCCCGCCTCACGTCTGCACCCACAAGATGCGGTCGCGGTCGGCCAAATCGCGCTGGACGCGCAACTCGGCGTGCGGGAAGGCCGCAGCGGCGTAAGGGAGGAGGAGAGACGTTTGATCCCAGCCGATTTCGAGGGCGACGAAGCCGCCGGGTAGCAGCAGATCGGGTGCTTGGGCCAGCAGGCGGGCGATGATAGCGGTGCCCCGGTCACCACCGCCCGCCAGGGCGAGGGTAGGCTCCCAGGCGCGCACATCCGGCTCCACTTCGTCCAGCACAGTGTACGGTAAGTTGGCGACCAGGCCGATCACGCGCTCCGGCAGCGGCGTGCCGAGGTCACCGAGCAGCCATTGCAGGCGCGCAGTCAGTCCCAGCCCGTGGCGCAGGGCATTGAGGCGGGCAACGACGAGCGCAGCGGGCGAGAGGTCGCAGCCGTAGACGCGCAACTGCGGGCGGTGCTGGGCCAGGGCCAGGGCTATCGCGCCGCTGCCGGTGCCGATGTCGGCGACCGGGCCGGTTGCGGTGATGGGCAGCGCAGCCAGTACCGCGCCGACCAGTTCCTCCGTCTCCGGGCGCGGGATCAGCACGCGCGCGTCTACCAGCAAGTCGAGACCGTAGAAATCTTTGTGGCCGATCAGATAGGCCACCGGCTCCCCCGCTAGGCGGCGACGCAGCAGCGCGCTAAAGGCATCCAGCGCGGCGGCGGGCCAGGGATCGCGTAGGTGGGCATAGAGTTGCGCCCGCTCCAGGCCCAGCACGCTTGCCAGCAGCACATCGGCATCGAGCCGGGGCGTGGGCGAACCGGCCGCGCCCAGCGCCGTCGCCGCGCCCAGCAGCAGATCGCGAATCAGCAGCGGGGCGGGCGCTTTGCTCTCCGGCGCAGCCCATAGCGTCTGAAATTCGGGACTCACTCTTCGTCCAGTCGATCTTCGCGGTCGGCGTTCTGCAACTGGGTGATCAGGTCGTCAATGTCCCCTTGCATCACGGCGGGCAGGTTGCTGAGGCTGACCTTGATGCGGTGGTCGGTCACGCGATCCTGCGGGAAGTTGTAGGTACGGACTTTTTCGCTGCGGTCACCGGTACCCACTTGGCCCATGCGTCGGTCGCCCAATTCTTCCTGTCGCTCACGCAACTGGATGTCGTAGAGACGGGCACGCAAAACGTTCATCGCCTTGTGGCGGTTTTTGAGTTGTGATTTCTCGTCCTGGTTGGTGACGACTAGGCCGGTCGGGATATGGGTGATCCGCACGGCGCTGTCGGTGGTGTTAACGCTCTGACCGCCATGCCCGGTGGCACGGAAGATATCAATTCGCAAGTCCGCCGGGTTGATGTCTACCTCGACCTCTTCGGCTTCCGGCATCACCGCCACCGTCGCCGTAGAGGTGTGCAGTCGCCCGCCCGACTCGGTAGCGGGCACGCGCTGCACCCGATGTACGCCGCCCTCATACTTTAGCCGGCTGAACGCGCCGCGCCCCAGCACCTCGAAGATGACTTCCTTGATGCCGCCGCCTTCCGACTCGCTGATCGAACTGAGATCGGTTTTCCAGCCCTGGCGCTCGGCGTAGCGGCTGTACATCCGATAGAGTTCGCCCGCAAACAGGGCCGCTTCATCACCGCCCGCGCCGGCGCGGATCTCGACAAAGACGTTTTTCTCGTCGTTGGGGTCTTTGGGCACCAACAGCGTTTTTAGGTGCGCTAATTGGGCTTCTTGCGCGGCTCGCAAGGCCGGCAGTTCTTCGCGGGCCAGGGCGGCCATCTCCGGATCGCTGTCGGCCAGCAACGCCTCGTGGTCGGCGATCTCGGCGGCCAGTCGCTGCTGCTCGGCGTAGACGGTCATTAGCGGTTCTAGTTCGGACCGCTCGCGTGATAGCGCGGCGACTTCCTCGAACGCGCCGCGCCCCGCCGCCTCACTAATCAAGTGCTCTAGCTCGCTAAAGCGCTGTGCAATAGAATCGAGTTTCTCAAACATGGTTAGTCTATAACACTCCTGCTGCGGCCTCAATAAAGAAAGTAGCCCGTCTATTATACTGTATAATGCCCGTCGCCGTCACGCCCTTGACGCGCCGCGTCTACTCCGCTACCATAGACCTATGCACCACTCCCCGCTGTCCGCCGGCCAACCACTCACGTCCGCCGCAATCGCTGCGCTGATCGCCGGTGGGGAGGGGGCGGCGTTGGAGTTAGCCCCCGAGGACGCATTCCAGGGCGATCTGGCGGAGGTGTTGGCGGCGTTCGCGAATGCCGGCGCGCCGGCCTGTCTGGTGGTGGGGGCAGACGCGGGTGGCGTGCGGGATGTGGCCGGCACGGTGACGCGGCTGTGGAGCGCAGCACGCGAGGTCAGCCCGCCGCTGCACGACTGGATCACCGTGACCCCAGTGGCACTGAGCGACGGGACCGTGGTGGTGGCGACCGTACCGACGAATGCACCGGGGGTCTACCATGCTGGGGGGCGCTATTTGATCCGGCGCGGCGGACAGAACCTGCCGCTCACGCCGCGTGAACTGCTGCGAATGCTGCACGAGCGAGGCATTGCGGCCTACGAAGATAGCCCTGTGCCCGGTGCGACGGTTGCCGACCTTGATCCGGCCCAGATCACGCGCTATCTGCGACGGCGGGCGGTGGGCCGTTTGTCGCCGCTCGACGATCTGCCGCACGACGAACTGCTGCACAAACTGGGTCTGCTCCTACCCACCGGCACGCCGACGGTGGCAGCGGTGCTGTTCTTTGGCCGCGAGCCGCAGCACTTCTTCCCCCAGATGCTGATCCGCTGCGCCCGCTTTCCCGGCGACTGGCCGGGTGACTTCTTGGATCAGGCTGAGATCGGCGGCACAGTGTCGGCGATGATCGAAGCGGCCTACGAGTTTGTGCGCCGCCATACGCCCCACCCGGCCCAGATCCACGGCCTGACCCGCGCTGAAGGCGATGCCTACCCCCCGGTAGCCGTGCGCGAGGCGATTGCTAACGCTGTGGTTCACCGCGATCTCTCCATCACTGCCGCTGTCATCCGCGTCTTTGTCTTCGACCGCCACTTGGAGATCGATTCGCCGGGTGGCCTGCTGCCGGGGCTGACGGTGGCAAACATGGCCCACTCGACGGTGTTGCGTAACCGCCGCTTGGCTGAACTGCTCTACCACATCGGTTTTATTGAGCGTCAGGGGACCGGTATCCGGCGGATGCAACGTGCGATGCAGGCAGCGGGCCTGCCGGAGCCGCGCATCGAAGATTCGGGCCAATCGCTGTTCGTGGCCCTGCACCTCGCGCCGCCCGCACTCCCCGCCCCTCTCCCACAGAGAGAGGGGCGTCCGGCGACCGCACCCCCAACCCCGTTCCTAATGGATGCGGAGGGTTCCGCTGCAGTAGATCCTATTGCGCACGCCGCACTCCGCACTCCGCACGCCACTGAGCGGGAGGTGGTGGAGGGGCTGAACATCCGTCAGCGGCGGTTGCTGACGGTGTTGCGGGAACGCGGCGGCATCACGCGGGTGGAGTACGAGAACCTGTTCCATGTGGGAACCCGCACAGCCAAACGTGATCTCAAAGGCTTGCTCGATGCCGCACTGATCGCGCATCGCGGATCGTCTACGGCCAGCTATTATGTGTTGACGTAAGGGGGAACTCTATGAACCAGCCGACGTTCCTCTCTGAATCTGAGCGCTGCACGCTACAGGCGGTGTGTGATACGTTTGTGCCGGCCCTGGCCCCGCCGCCCAGCGTACAGGAGCCGGCCCAGGTGGCGCATTGGCGACGGAGTGCGGCGGACGCCGCAGTGGCCGGGGCGGTGGAGACGACGCTGGCGCTGGAGACCACGCCGGAGCAGCAGCGCCAGATTCGCTGGGCGCTGCGCCTGTTGGATCGGCCGGCTGCCGTGCGCCTGCTCACCGGCAGCGCCCAGCCGTTCCGCTTGCGGTCATTGCTGGGGCGCGAGGTGGTATTGCGCGGCTGGGCGGGTAGCCCGTTGCCGCCGTTGCGTCAGGCGTTTTTGGTGTTCAAGCGGCTGGCGTGCTTTCATTTCTATGCACACCGTACCGGTGCGGGGCCGAATCCGAACGCCGCCGCGCTAGGCTACCCCTATCCGGCCACGCTGCTGCCGCCGCCGGCCCCGCCCGCCAATCCCGATCACCCGCTGCGCCCGCTGACGGTGGACCGCGATACCGTGCTGGACGCCGATGTCTGTATCGTGGGATCGGGTGCGGGCGGGGGAGTGGCAGCGGCGCTGCTGGCAGCAGCGGGCCGGCGCGTGATCGTGCTGGAAGACGGGGGCGCGCACACGGAGGCGAGTTTTGACGGCGGCGAGGAGAGCGGCTGGGAGCGCCTCTACCAGCGACGTGGCGCGCTAACTACCGACGACGGCGGCATGGTGCTGCTGGCTGGGCGCACGCTGGGCGGCGGCACCACCGTCAACTGGACTACTTGTTTCCGCCCGGCGGAGCGCTTGCTGGCTGAGTGGGCCGATCAGGCGGGGCTGCCCGATCTGTGCGGATCGGATTTGGCTGACAGTTACACGGCGGTGGAGCGACGCATCAACGCCCATATCGGTGACGAGGCGCTGAACCGCAA
>JBBRPH010000034.1:0-56585 GCA_038228295.1 Chloroflexia bacterium
AGCAAATACGCGCCCACCTACGTGTTGGGGGTCTCACAGCCTCCAGCGTAACGTGTATACCGACATGACATTAATACTATTACGCCTTACTTTAAAGGCGCAATCTAAAAATAAATATAGTGCTGAGAGGACGACCTACAATGTTTAATCCTTTATTTAACGCACGTATCCGACGCTTATTGCTCCGCTTCGGCGCGCCGGTGGCCGTGCTGGCTTGGGTGGTGACGACGATCTGGACTGCACCTAGTGCACCCGGTATAGCCGCCCCTGCGGCAATGCCGGGTGCACTAGGTGCAGTCGGCCTGCGGGCAGCGACACGCCCGCAGGCGGGGATTCACCTAGCGACCCGCCCCCAGGTTTTTGCTCCCACCCACCCGCACGACGTACTGTATGACCAGTCGAATAGTCCCGGCATCACCGGTGTTAGTTCCCAACTGTTTGAGCCGGCGCTCAATAGCTTTGATTCGGAAAACGCCGACGACTTTACAGTCCCCGACGGGCAGCGTTGGCTGATCACCGGGGTTGATGTCGGCGGCAGCTATGCGAATGGGCCGGGACCGGCCTCCTCGGTCACGGTGCGCTTTTATGCCGACAACAGTGGGCTGCCGGGTACGCTACTCTATAGTGCGTCCGACTTGCCCTATACGCCGGGGCCGGGCTACGGCGACCTCAGCATCCCGTTGAGTAGCTCCATGCTCCTGCCGGCCGGCGTCTACTGGCTTGTGGTGCAAGCCCGCTTGGATGTGGGAACCCAGGGCCAGTGGTACTGGACCGATAGCGCATCCTTGTCTAACAACCAGGCCGTATGGCGCAATCCCGGCGGTGGTTATCCCAGCCTGTGCGTTGATTGGCAGATCCACAGTGAGTGCAACTTCCCGTATTTTGAGCCGGATAGTCTATTCCGCCTAAACGGGAACGTTGTCCCGCTGCCTACCCTTAGCCCCACGGCCACCGTAGCCGCCCCTAGCCCCACCGCTACTATCGCCGCGCCTAGTCCCACGGCGACGGCCTCTGCCACGCGCGGTACACCGACCGTGACTGTGACCGGCACCCCGCCGACCGCCACCGCCACGGCGACCCACACGGCGACGGCGCTGGCGACGGCAACACTTACTGTAGTGCCACCCACCATGACGCTTACCGTAGTACCGCCCACGATCACGCCCCTACCGGCAAGCGCGACTGCGACTGCACCCACTGCTACCGTCACCGTCACGGCCACGCCGGGCTTGCCCTTGCCCATTGCGACCGCGCCAATTGGGGTCGTGACTCCGCTGCCCCCACCGGCTTGCGGTCTCGCTTGGCGCGCCGCCACCCCACCGAGTCTTGCGCTCCACTATAACAACCTCAGCGCTATCGCGGTGATTTCGCCGACCGAACTATGGACCGTCGGCTACTATGACACCCGTGGCACGCCCACCCGCACGCTGATCGAACGGTGGGACGGTAGCGCGTGGTATCCTGTCACTAGTCCCAATCCCTGGCCCGCCGGCAACTTTCTTACCGGCGTGGCGGTAGTCTCACTACGCGATGCCTGGGCTGTCGGCTACGGCTACAACGGCACGGACCGACGCACCCTAATTGAACACTGGGACGGTAGTGCCTGGACCGTTGTGCCCAGTCCGAACGGTGGCAACTTTGATAGCATCCTGAATGGTGTCACGGCGGTGGCCGGTGGTCTCTGGGCCGTCGGCGACTATTCGGCGACGGCAGATCCCACACCGCGTAAGACTTTAATCCTGCACTGGACCGGCACAGCCTGGATCCAGGTGCCTAGCCCCAGCTCAAGTTCGGGATCTGACACACTCAGCGCCGTTAGCGCGCTGTCGGCTACCGATGTTTGGGCGACCGGTAGCACTTATACAGATCGTCGGCGACCGTTGCTGCTCCACTGGGACGGTATTATCTGGACTCAAATACCCGGCCCAGCCGGTAATGGGTGTAGCTCGGCCGTAGCGATCAGCGCGCGGACGACGAATGATGTTTGGGCAGTCGGCTCCGCTGGGGTGGGATCGTTCTGCGATCAACAGACGGCCGCCGCCTTCCACTGGGATGGTAGCCACTGGACTAGCGTATCAACCAGTTCACTGCCCCCTACAAGTTACTTCAATAGTGTAGTCGCCCTAGCCGCCGATAATGTTTGGGCTGCCGGTTGGTATTTCGACTCGTATCGGGTGCATACATTGATCGCCCATTGGAACGGTAGCAGTTGGAGTCAGCTACCTAGTTATGACCAACTCCCGGCTAATTCTCTGCTCGCCGGCATGGCCGCCGTTTCCGCGACTGACCTCTGGGCGGTAGGCTATAGTGAATCGGGCAACACGCGCGCCCTGGCCGAGCGCTATCACGATCCCTGTGTGGTCCCTAGCCCCACGCCCAGCACCACGCCTAGCCCGACAGTTACCCCGCCGGCGACCGCTACCGGCACCGCCACCTCCACAGCGACAGTGACGCCGACGGTTACCCCTACCTGGACCGCCCCGCCTGTCACCTTGAGCGCCACTCCGCCTGCCACGCTATCAAGGACGGCTACAGCGACCCCGTGCACGATCCGCTTCACAGACGTAACCGATCCCTCGGCGTACTACTACCAGGGCGTGTACTACCTAGCGTGTCGTGGTGTGATCTCCGGCTACAGCGACGGCACCTTTAGGCCGTTCAACAATACTACTCGTGCCCAGATGACTAAAATCGTCACCCTGGCCTTTGAGATCACTCTCGTTACGCCGTCCCCTGCCGGCGCTTTTGCCGATGTAGACACTAGCAGCGTATTCTATCAACTGATCGAAACGGCGGCGGCACGCGGCATCGTCAGCGGCTATGGGTGCGGTGGGATCAATCCGCAGACCGGCCAAAACGAGCCGTGCGACAGCACCAGGCGCCCCTATTTCCGCCCCAACAACTTTGTGACGCGCGGGCAGTTGGCGAAAATCGTAATCATCGGTGCGGGCTTCCCGCTGCGCAACCCGCCGACTCCGACCTTCACCGACGTGCCGACCGGCAACGTCTTCTATTCGTTCATCGAGACCGCCGTCTGCCGGCAGATCATTAGCGGCTATAACGATCAGACCTTCCGCCCGAACAATTCGGCCTTCCGCAGTCAGATTGCTAAGATCGTCTCGCTAGCTGTGGCAAGTCCGCCGGCCTCTTGTGTGCCTTAGTGCAAGTTCAACAGACCGGGTGGGCTGTAACGGCGCTGCTTGCTGCGTTCGTACTTATTGCCGGTAGCCCTAAGCTCGCCTGAATCTGCCCTAGCTAATACGCCACTGCCTCGCCCCGACCAGGGTGGGGCAGTGGCGTATTAGCTACCTACCGATAGTTGGGGTTTAATATCGTAGATAACGCTGGGCTGGTCCGGGAGCAGGCGAAAGCTGCCGGACCATTGCTTGTTTACCGAGTTCTAGGAGTGCTGTGGCATACTCAAACAGCCCTCGCGCATAGCGCGAGGGCTGTTTGACGGCCTCATGAGCGGCCGGATCGGTTTATCCGGCGGCGGATAGGGGGCGTTTAGCGCAGATCGCCGGTGGAGATCGGGGCCGCGAAGATGTCTTCGTTGTTGTTGCGCGTATCTGTCCAGACCGCGTAGACGTTGCCCGCACCGGCGGCGAGGCCGATGTAGTCGCCGATCAGCGTGCCGTGTAGCCGCTGGTCGTTCGCCGGGTTCGAGGACTGGTTGGTGACGCGCACGTTCGGGCCAAATTGCTGCCCATCGGTCGTCCGTGCCAGGTAAATGTCGTAGTTGACGTTGCTGCTGTCGTTACGGTTGTCCAGCCAGCTCACCGTCACCGCGCCGTCGGCCCCGACGGCCAGGGCCGGCATCAGCTGGTCGGCATTACCGCTATCGGTGTTCACCGCTGCCGGAGTGCTCCAATTCAGTTTATCGGTGGAGAGGCTGGGACCCGTGTGGGTGAGCATGATGTCGTTGCCGTGCCCAACGTTGCGGCCGTCGGCCCAGGCTACGTACAGCGTGCCGTTGGGAGCGACCCCGGCGGCCGGGTAGATCGCGGCGCGATATTGAGTCGCACGGGCTTGCAGCGGCGTTACCGTCGTAACCGTGCTGGTGCGGAAGTCGCTCGTCGCAAGATCACGGCCTTGCGCCAGCTTGATCGTGTTGCCGGCGATATAGAAGACATTGACCAGGCCATGGGCATCCACCACAGGGGCAGCGTTACGCCCGGCGGCATCCACTAACGTGCTAGCGCTCCAGCTCGCGCCGTTGTCGGCCGAGGTGCGTGCATACAAGCCGGCACCCTGATAGAAGAGGTGCAATTTACCATTGCCGGCGGCCAGTACCGGTTTGTCGGCGGATTCCCCGGTGAAGCTGCTGGCCCAGGTCTGAGAGTTCCAGGTCAGGCCGCCATCGGCGGAGCGGCTCACCGCCACCGCGCCGGGCGCCGGGTTGAAGGCGACAAAGGCGAAGTACACGGCGCCGTCCGGCCCGAAGGCGACGGTGGCATCGGCGGCATTGAGGCGGCTAGCATTGGGGGTCAGATAGGGATTGGAGGACGTCCAACTCTTACCGCCGTTGAAGCTGGTGTAGGCCGTCACCTGGAAGCTGCCGTTACCGGCCTGCCAGTTATTAGCGCCGACGACTAAGTGCAGCGCATTGTGAGGATCGACGGCCACGAACGGCTCGTTTTGCGGCTCACTGCCCGCATCGGTGTTGACCTTGACGTTGCCCCACGGCAATTGGACCGCAGCACCGGTGGCGGGGCGCGCTTTCCAATTAGCGGCCAACGGCATATTCACAGCCGGAACGAGCCGGTCAGGATCAGTGCCGGCGACAGCTTTCGGTTGCATCTGCCCTACAGCCGCAGCGCCTGCCGCTACCAGCCCCAGAAGCGCAACCATACTCCCGGTAACGAACAACTTCTTGTGCATTAATACCCCTCCCGTGGTTTGAAATGAATGTGGCTGTGGCCGGAGTGCCGACATAGGTATCCGGGAGGTCTGGTGTCTATCCTGCGGGGAATTGCTACCGATTGGACAAGCTCCAGACCGATCTGACAATAGTATAGCACAAAACACCGGACAAGGAAATACCACAGCCGACAAAAACAAGTTGGTAGATCAAGACAGGTTGGCTCGTCGGCTATGACTAGCGCCGGGGATCGCTGCATGAGGCGCACTGTCACGTCCTTGACACTATAGCGGGCTTTATGTAATTATTGCATAGATCGAGCTACGCAGCAAATGGTCGGCACCGCCGACCCGAACCTAGCTCGAACGCAGATAGAAATACGTTCCCTGTTGGAAAGGCTGCTCACGTAATGCCTCACCCGTCCCACCGTCTTGTCACCGTCATCTTAAGTATTGGCTTGCTCATTCTAGTGGGCAGCACAATCGCCGATGCGCGATCTGCCCCCGCCCAGCCCCAGGTTGCGCTACCCACCTGGGGTACAGACATCCAAATTAATTCCGTACCCGCATTGCCGGCAGTGGGGCGGAACATCGCTCTCGCCGGCAATCCACGTAATCCACAGGTGGTGATCGCGGGCTATGACAGTGTGGAGCAAAACGGTTTACGGAGCGGTTATGCCGGCAGTAGTGATGCCGGTCGCACCTGGACTGCCGGCCGCTTCGAGGGACCCTGGGGCACTGAACAGTTCATCCCGTTGGGCAATACCAGTGTTGCCTTTGATGCCGCCGGCATCGGTTATTACGCCACCCAGGCGGCCACCAACACGATCAACGCCTACTTTGTCTTAACCACCACTAATGGTAGCACCTGGAGTTCGCCCATCCAGGTGGCAAGTGCCGGTTCGGAAGCTTACCGCTCCCAGGCGATTTTGGTGGCCGACCCGCGCCCCGTGGTGCCGGCGGCATCTTATGCCGGCAGCCTCTATATGTTCTGGTATTTTACGAAAAGCACCGCGCCCTATTATCTGGGCATTCAAATGCGTTACTCACGCGATGGGGGACGCACCTGGAGCGCCGATGTGCAGGTATCCAGCCCCGCTAATTTCGCTGCCTACAATCCCACCGCTACCGTGGCCGCCGATGGAACGATCTATGTGGCTTTTGAGGAGGTTGATAATTTCAACATCAACAACCCGCCGAAGCTTTATGTGAACCACAGCACCGACGGTGGCGTAAAGTGGGGTGCCGACCAACTTATCGCCGGCGCGCCCATTGTGCCTATTGGCCGCCCCGACTATAAAGGCCGCGAACTGGTACTGCTCGGCAGCGCGGATTGTGTGTTGTTGCGCGCCAAGGATTTGCCCACTATCGCGGTTGCGCCGGACAATTCGCGTAGTATCTACGCCTTATGGAACGACGGGCGGTGGAACCCTAGCGAACCACTCTGTGACGTACCGGGCCGCCATAGCGACATTGCCTTTAGCCACAGCACCGACAGTGGCCTCACCTGGACCGCGCCGACGCGCGTCAACGACGATCCGCCGGGCCAGGGTGTGGATCATTTTCAGCCGACGGTGCAGGTGGCGGCGGACGGCACAATCGGCGTAACCTGGTATGATCGCCGCTATGACCCGGCGCACTATCTGTATGACTTGACTTACAGCCAATCCAGTGATGGCGGTAAGACCTGGAGCGCTGACCAGCGCGTCAGCGACGTATCCAGTGACGCTAATTCGGTCTCCGATTATAAAGGTATTGACGACATCGGCTATCGTAAGGCCCTGATCTACGGCCCCGACTATGTCCTGCCCGGCTGGTTGGATGCGCGCCACCAATTCGGCGAAGGGGATGCCTATGTAGACCACGGACTGCTCGGCACCCCGTCGGCCACCGCCACCGCCACCACCACGCCGACTGTAACGGCTTCGCCTAGCCTACCCCCGCCGAGTGTCACCGGCACGGCGCTACCCTCGCCGACCGTCACCGTCACCGCTACTACGTCACCCTGCACTATCGTCTTCAGCGATGTGCCGCCGGATAATGTGTTCCACGGCTATGTACAGTGTTTAGCGTGCCAAGGCGTGCTGGCGGGCTACAGCGACGGCACCTTCCGCCCGACCAACCCAGTCACGCGCGGCCAGGCGATCAGCATCATCGCGGGTAGCGCCGGCTATAGCGATCCGATTCCACCTGATCAGCAGACCTTTGCCGACGTGTTGCCGGGCCAAACGTTTTGGCAGGCTATCGAGCGCGCCGGCCGCCGGCAGGTGATCGGCGGCTACACCTGCGGCGGGCCGAACGAAGACTGCGACAGTCGTCATAGGCCCTATTTCCGCCCGGCTGCCCCGGTGACACGCGGCCAGCTCGCCAAAATCGTCGCCATTGCCGCCGGCTTCACGTTGCCGTTCAACGGACGCAACTTCGCGGATGTGCCGCCCGATCAGCCCTTCTACCCCTGGATCGAGCAGATTGCGCATCATGGGATCATCAGTGGGTACAGTTGCGGTAGCGCGCCGGCCGGACGGTGCCTGCCGCCCGACAGTTTGCCCTACTACTTACCCGGCAACGAGGTCACGCGCGGTCAGACGGCCAAAATCGTTGCGGGCACCTTCTTCCCCACCTGCCCGACCCTACCGGCGCAACCGAGGCATTAGCGCGGCACGCTGCCCCGTCAGCTCTGAATGCCCAGCACGCGCTTGACCTGATAGAGCATCAGCGAGAGCATATCCTGGCCGAGCTTGCGCCGGCGCAGATCCGTATCTTGCCAGGAGATCCCGGCCACGGCGGGCGAGGGGTAGACGGTCAGGCCCGCGTCTCTGGCGATCAGCGTGGCGCGCTTAATGTGGTAGGGTTCGGTGACTAGGATCACCGTCTGCCAACCCTCGGCCCGCAAGATCACACGGCTGTTGCGGATATTTTGGATCGTGTCACGCGACTGATCTTCGGTGCGGATGGCGGCGGCCGGCACACCGTCGGCTTGTAGCACACCAGCCAGCACCGAAGCCTCGCTCGTCTCTTCCTCAACGGCCCCGCCCGACGTGATCACATGGGCGGCTAGCCCTTGCCGGTAGAGTGCGGCGGCGTGATCGGCGCGCGCACGGATACAGGGGCTGGCTTGGCCCGGCGGCGCACCGTAGATACTACAGCCGAGCACCAGGATTACATCGGCGTGGGTGGCATGATCGTCCTCTGCCCCCAGCCGCACATAGGCCAAATCGCCGACCGGCCACAGGATAAGCAGCAGCACGCCCACACCTAGTATACGGCGGAGCCGCACCCAGCCCCGGCTCCGACTGTGGCGCATATCAAGGGGAAACAGAGCGTAGCCGCGTCTTTAAGTCTCGGTAGATACGCGCCGCTGCGGTCAGTTTGAGCGCATATTTCTGCAACGACTCGCCGGCTTCCATACCCACGCGATAGAGCAAATAGGGATTGGTGCGCCCCAGCACGTTCAGTCCGGCTACCATCGTACACGCGCCCGCCAGCCCCGCTCCCTGCACCGCCGCCACCGCGGGGCGGCTGATCGCATGGGATTTGCCGTTGGGATAGCAGAAGATCGGTAGGGGGTGGGGAATATGCGCTTGGAGGTCGGCCCATGATCCGGCAACCTCGTCGCGCACCCGCTCCGGTGTGATCTGCGCGAGAATGGGATGCCGGCGGGTATGCGGCCCAATGGCGACGCCGCCGGCGGCCAGGGTCGCTAGATCTTCCCAGTCGAGTATCGCTGGGCGGGTGGGCGGCGCCACGCTACAGCGCTCGATCACCCGGTCTATGAGCCGATTTGCTTCGGCTTCCGGTAGGCGCTCGATGCGCCCCACTAAGCGGTCGAAGGCCCAATGGCGCGCTGCGGGGGTGTCCAGCGGCAATCGGCCGCTGGGCGGCACCTCAATGGCCAGCAGATTAGTCTGCATCAGGGCGCGGTAGACGCCATCCCACCAGAAGTTTGCACCCGCCGTGCCGGGGAACCCCGTAGGAACGAACAGTGTGACCGGCAGACCGAGCCGTTGCAGGATCGGCCATGCAGTATCGCGGAAGCAGGTATAGCCGTCATCGAACGTAATGACTAGTGCGTGGGGTGGTAGGCTGTAGCCTTCCCGTAACGCCCGCACCACGTTCCACGCCGGTATTACCGTGTAATGGTCGGCTAGGTAGCGCATTTGCACCTCGAAATCGGGCGGGTACGCATCAATGAGCGTATCGGCTAGATCCGGGTTGCCTGGGTCGGCAATACGATGATAGGCGACTAGCGTTACTGTCGATTCCACACACTACCTCCTATTCGGATGCGGCAGGGCCGGCGGCGCAGCAGCCCGTGCGATTTGGCGTAGCGCAATAATCAGCGCGACTTGTAGCCACAGCAAATAGAGATATGCTCCGTGCAAAAACAGACTACTGACCAAATAGCCGAATAGCCCGATAGCCAACCATGCCGTTAGCTCGGCTTGCGGCCTATCCCCTAGCGCAACGAATCGCCGGCGTGTTTCACGGAGCGCCCGCCCCACGGTCAACAGCACGCCCCCTACCACGAACAGGCCCATCAGCCCATGCTCGGCAGCGATCTCCAGGTAGAGATCATGCGGCGGGATGCCGGTAGACTTGTAGGCCAGGCTGCTGCCCGCCAGATAGTCTAACTCATGTAGCGGATAGTTCTCACGCCCGACTCCCACCAACGGATGATCAAGGAACATAGCGATGGCGGCCTGGGTGGCCCCGGCCCGTCCCCGAATCGAGGCTTCGTTATAGATAACCTGTTGATTACCCGACGCAGTATCAAGGATCGTCGTGAGGCGGTCCAAATAGCCCGCCGGCAACACCGGCAGCGCGAGCAGCAGACCGCCCGCCGCCGCCGCTAGGTAGAGCGGGTTGGGTCGTTTGTAGACCACGGCAGCCCCAAACACCGCGATCAGCGCCAGCGCGTCGCCGCGCGAGTAGGTGTAGACGATGGCGAGGGTTAGCGCCGCCGTACTGCCCAATCCGGCCAGGCGGGCGAAGCGATTGCCGCCGTTAAGCGTCAGGTAGAGGCCGAGCGGTAGTACCACCAGCAAGAATTGGCCGTAGAAATTAGCATCACCGAAGTTGCCGCCGGGCCGCGGCGCGTCGTTGCCGCCGGTGATCTCGCTGATCCGATAGGAGGCGAACCCGCCGAAATCGTCGCCGGTGTTCCCGGTTACGGATTGGTAGACGGTCAGCAGGGCCAGTGCTGTGCCCAGAGCCAGCATCCCCCACAAGATACGACGCAGACGGGCAGGGTTGGTCACGGTGTTGATGATGATCAGATAGGTCAGGAGGTCACGCACGAACTCGATCACATTAGTTTGCACTAAGTTGGGATCTTGGGCGTACCAGATGCCCGCCGCCACCATTAAGCCGTAGGCGATCATCCAGCCGGTCAACTCATCGCGCACCATGGGCTGATGCCGAATGACCAGTCGGTAACCGAGTACGGTACTCAGCAGGGCGATACCGGCGAAGCGGGCTAAGGCGGGCAGGTTGTGAAAGCGTGTCAGGATGCTCAGGATGTCGCCGTAGATCATGACGACATAGATCGCTGAGGCCCAGTAGGGTCGTACCAGGGTGAGCAGCAGGACAAACGGTCCGATCAACCCGGCGATCAAGAGGGCTACTGACATGCCCTGCCCCAGTGCCACGCCCAGCGCCCCGCCCCCGGCGAGCGCTAGTGCCGCAAATCCGATACGCTGCGGCAGAGTCAGGGCCGCGAGGGGCAGTGTTGTGCCGGCTATGTCCGCCGGCACCTTAGTCCCGCCTCAGATCAGCGCGACGATCCACGCGCAACTCGGCCAGTCGGTCGGCTACCAGCGTATTGACGGGCACTACGGCCGGCGCAACCACAACGCGGCGTGGTGCCCGCAGATAGTCGAGTGTCAAAGCTAGTAGGATGCCCAGGCCCAGGCCCAACCCCGCCCCGCCGGGCAAGTCACGGCTAGGGCTAGGACTGCTGGGCGTGTCGGGCAGGGGCGGCGTGTCCAGCGGTACGAGATCCAAGACACGGAACAGGTCGCGGGTATTATCCACTGTAGCTGCTGTCGTGGCGTTCAGATAATTCACCAACATAACCGGATTAGGCCCACTGCCCTGAATCGAGATCACGGTGCTGTCGGGCACTAGATTCGCATCCAGGGTATAGGCGGCAGCCTGCCCGTTCGAGAGGCCCACCATCTTGCGCGCCGCTGCCCGCACTGCCTCGGAGGTGAACGACTGGGCAAACGTGCCGGCAATCGAGCGCGCGCCCACCTGCCCGACCAGGTTTACCAGGTCGCGCGGATCGGTCAGCAAGCCCGATGGACGCATCATCACGCGCATTTGCGTTGAGTAACGAGGCGTTTGCGCGTGATCGGCCACTGCCGCGCCCGCGCCGCCCGCGCTGATTGCCAGCAATAGCAACCACCAATAGCGGAGGATAATGTTGAGATAGGTACGTAGCTCCATAATGCCTCGGTTCCGTATTTAGCGGGCAGCAGAGGTTACCCGACCGGTGCCCGCCGATCCCCGCCGCGCTGTTTGCGTGCGGTGAGGCGGCGGTACAACTGATCCACCTGGGCAACCATTGCTTCCAGCGTGAACTCGGCGCGCACCCGTGCCTGCCCCGCCGCGCCCAATGTGGCGGCATAGCCGGGATCGCTCACCAGCCGCAGGAGCGCGGCGGCCAACGCCGCGCTATCGCCGGGTGGCACCAGCAGTCCGTTGCGCCCGTCTTGCACAACCTCCGGCACGCCACCGACCCGTGTCGTGACCACCGGCAGGCCCACGGCCATTGCTTCCAACACCGCAATGGGCAGGGCTTCGTGCAACGACGGTAGCACAAAGAGATCCAACGCTCCCAGCAAGCGCGCCACATCGGGCCGCACGCCGGTAAACTGCACTGTACTGCCCAAACCGAGCTGCGCCGCCAGCGCCTCCAGGTCGGGTCGCAACGGACCGTCGCCCACGAATACCAAACCGACCTGCGGTTGGGTCTGCCGTACCTGCGCTAGCGCTTGGATCAGGCTATCCTGCCCGCCCTTGTCCGCACTCAGGCGCCCTACCGAGCCGATCAGCACGGCCGCCGGATCGAGATCCAACGCGCGGCGGAGGACGGCGACCGACTCATGGCGGGCAAACTGCGCAGTATCCACCCCATTATACACAACCGACACCGCCCGTGCGGGCAGGTGTTCCCGCTCAATCAGGAAGCGTTTGCTGGCTTCGGACGGCACTACCACCGCATCGCCCAGCCGGTAAAGCAGACGATCAAGCCAGATTTCGTGGCCGGCTTTGGCCGAGCCGTGTTCATGGGCGATGATTACCGGTACCCCGGCCAGGGTGCCCAGCAGGCGCGCCCAGGTATTGGAGCCGAACAGGTGGGCGTGTAGGATATGGACCCGTTGCCGGCGCAACACCTGTACCAGCCCACCCAGTTTGTAAAGATCGCGGCGGCTCTGCCGATTTAAGACTACGCAAGGGATGCCTGCCGCATCCAGCAGTGGCTGATAGTTGCCCACGCTGCGCGTGGCGCAAACGCTCACGGCATAGCGCCGGCGGTCCAGCCCGCGTGCTAGATCGACCAGCGCTTTTTCGGCCCCGCCGCGTCCTGTCACATCCACCATCTGCATCACGTTGAGGCGGCGGTTTGTCACGAGAGCGGGTGCGCCTGCAACTGGGTATAGAGATCCACCAGCCGGCGGACGTGCCCCTGCCATTGAAAATGCCTCTCGACGAACATATGACCGGCTGCGCCCAGCCGGCTGCGTGTGGCTGGATCATCTAGCAGCCGCCCGATAGCGGCGGCGAAGTCGGTAGGTGTATCGGCGACGCAGAGATCGCGATCGGGCTGGGCTTGCACTCCCCGGTTGGCTAGTTGCGTGGTCACGACTGGGGTGCCGGTGGATAGTGCTTCTAACACCTTGGTCTGGATACCGGACCCCGACTGCATTGGACACACCGCGACCGTCGCTCGGCCCAGGTACTGGGTCACATCCGCCACCCGCCCACGCACGGTGATGCCATTGTCGGCTGTCGCTAACGCCCGCACACGGGCGCCGGGATTGGCACCCACGATTTCCCAGACCAACGCCGGATAGCGGCCGCGCAGGCGCGGCCAGACCGCCTCGGCAAACCAGAGGGCCGCCTCCTCGTTGGGCTGGTAGCCCATGTTGCCGACAAAAACCAGCGTTTGCGATTCGCGGTCCGCTGGGTCGCAGAAGGGAAAGCGCGTTTCGTCTACGCCGTTGGGCAGCACACTGACGTTTGGGCTGCCCAGCGTTTGCTGATCGGCGACCGATTGCACCACTAGCGCCGCAAACCGGCGGGTCGCGGCCCGCTCATACGCTTGCACGCGCCGATACTCTAGCGCGTAGGCCATGCGCCGCAGGCCGTGCGCTTGCCGACTGCGACTCGCCAGGTTCAGGCTGAGGGAGTCGATTAGATCTACCAGCACCGGCGGCTGAGTCAGCGACCAGACGTAAGGCAGCATCCGAATTAGCGTGGCATGGATGACGTCTACCCTGCCGCTAGCCAGCACTTGTGCCAACTGCCGCCACACCGCCGGAGTCTGATAGTAGCGCACCTGCAACGGCTCACGCGAGGCCAGCCCGCCGACAACATTGCCGACGGCGCGCAGCCGAGATAGCGGCACCACCCGCACGTCGTGACAAAGCGCCTGCACGCGCGCCAGATCGTCTCCACTGACCGGTGTTTCGGCGATGCTGATCAGGCTCACCTGATGGTCGCGCTGTAGCGTCCGTAGCTGATCATAGACGCGCGCGCTATCGCCCTTTAGCGGCGGGTAAGGGAAGCGCGGAGTAAGGAAACAAATGTGCATGGCTGGTTGGGACAGGCTCCACAGGATTCTCCGGTTAGATTGGGCACCCTGGCCGCCCGGATTGCTCTAGCTACTATAAGAGGAGTGCGTCGTGCTGTCAAGGTTGTAGAACGGACATCGGCTAGTAGCTCTTACGCACCACGAATGGGTCTTGACTCCGGACTGGGTCTATGCTATAGTCGCTATAGTGCTTCAGAACCCGAAGCAGCCACTCGCCTCGCGAGCTAATTCCTTGCCGGTTTCACGAGTGGGCGATCATTTACCGCAGGAGCGTGCGATGCCGATACTCACCCAGCCGAACTCCATGTCACACTGCGGGCAGTGCCCGCTGGTGGCTTTGGTGTGCGAGGGGATGCTGTGTCCGGCGTGTTACACCGGCTAGGAGCGCCTTGCTTTCACTGAATGCCGGCGCGTCTAACAGACGCGCCGTTTTTGTTGCCCGGCAAGGCGGATCCTCTGCCGGCTACCGCGCGACGGTCGCGTGCCGCAGGGCCGCACGCTGTCGCTCGGCGATCTGACATATCTAGTGAGTTGAGATAGGAGTAGCTAACATGGCGACTGACGAGACATTGCAACCGCTGCCTTCGGCGGAGGATGCAGCCCACAGCAATGGGCACGCCGACACCCCGGCTACGGCCGAACACCAGTATGGGTTCGATACCCGCGCCTTGCACGCCGGCCAGCAGGCGGACCCGACTACCGGGGCGCGCGCCGTTCCGATTTATCAGACCACCTCGTATGTTTTCGAGGACAGCGCGCACGCTGCCGCTCTATTCGGCCTGCAAAAGTTCGGCAACATCTATACCCGCATCATGAATCCAACGACGGCGGTTCTCGAAGAGCGGGTGGCTTCCCTTGAAGGGGGCGCGGCAGCCCTGGCCGTGGCGAGTGGGCAGGCCGCTCAGTTCATCGCCCTGACCAGTCTGCTGGAGGCCGGCGACGAGATCGTGGCCGCGAGTACGCTCTATGGCGGCACCTATACCCAGTTCGATGTCAGCCTGCGCCGCTTGGGCATTCAGACGACCTTTGTAGACCCGGAAGATCCTGAAAACTTCCGCAAAGCGATCACCTCCAAAACCAAAGTCGTGTACGCCGAGACCATCGGCAATCCCCGCATCAACGTTCTGGACATTGCGGCGGTGGCAGCGATTGCCCACGAACACCACCTGCCGCTGATGATCGACAATACCTTCGCGACGCCCTACCTCTGCCGGCCGATTGAACACGGGGCCGACATTGTCGTGCAGTCGGCTACCAAGTTCCTCGGTGGTCACGGCACCAGCATCGGTGGGGTCATCGTGGACAGCGGCAAGTTTGATTGGAAGACGGGCAACTTCCCACTACTCAACGATCCGAGTCCCGGCTACCATGGGTTGCGCTTCAGCGAAACCTTCGGCAACTTGGCGTTTATCTTGAAGGCGCGCGTCGAAGGTCTGCGCGACCAGGGGCCGGCTCTCAGCCCGTTCAATGCGTTCCTGTTGCTACAGGGTATTGAGACCCTCAGCCTGCGGATGGATCGCCACGTCCACAATGCGCGTGCCGTGGCCGCGCACCTTGCCCAGCACCCAGCGGTGCAGTGGGTGAACTATCCCTCGCTGCCCGGCAATCGCTATTACAATCTGGCCGAACGCTACCTCCCCAAAGGATCGGGGGCGATTTTCACCTTCGGCATCGCCGGGGGGCTGGAGGCCGGCCGCCGCTTCATTGACAGCTTGAAGCTCTTCTCGCATCTGGCAAACGTCGGCGATGCCAAGTCGTTGGTGATACATCCGGCCAGTACCACGCACCAGCAACTCAATGAGGCCGATCAATTGACCGCCGGCGTGCAGCCGGAGATGGTCCGGCTGTCAATCGGGCTGGAAGACAGCGCCGACCTGATCTGGGATCTCGATCAGGCGCTGGCTGCTTCGCAGCAGGCGGTACGGACTGTGCCCCAACCGGCCGCCCACGCATAGCGACGAATAGCACCGTGTAGAACGCGCAGGTGGCGCAGGTTTTCGATGGGAACGAATCCTGCGCCGCCTGCGCGTTCTACACGCAACGGAAAAGTTACGAACGGCAGGTATTATAGAAGTCGGTGGGCTTTTCTTGTATAATAGTGGCACATCCTACGGGGCAAAGGAACCACCACCTATGCAAGAACCACAATCCACCGCGCCGCGTAGGCCGCTACGCCGCTTGATCGCTGTGCTGCTGCCGCTCGCCGGCATCCTAGTCACCATCGCGGTGCTGGTCGGCAGCTATACCTATGCCCGCGCCGGGCTGCGATCCCCGGTCGCCGCCGGTCCGACGATCCCCATCGCCGTCTTCCTCGGCCCGACTTCCACTGCTGTCGTGACCGCCGGCCCTGTCCAGTCGGGCCGCCCCAGTGTGCGCGGACCGGATGGTTTGTATACCAGCACTGACGTGCCGCAACCGATTCCCGATAACAATCGCAAAGGTGCGCTATCGCGGATCACAGTGCCCGACCGTTTGCCTATGGGGAGTGTGCGCGTCGTCAACCTCCATGTCTCCCACCCTGATACCGGCCAATTGGTCGTCAAACTGCTGGCGCCCGACTTGACCCTGCTGACCCTGCTGACCGGTATCTGTCCTGGGGGTCACAACTGGGCGGCGTTGACGCTTGATGCGGCGGCCGATCCGGCCGGTGCAGGATGCACCGATAACCTGAGTGGCGCCCGCCGTCCCGATGCTGCGGCTGAACTGGCAGCACTGCGCGGACTAGACGCACAAGGCGACTGGCTGCTGAATGTGGTGGATACCCAGGCCGGCGGCACCGGCACGCTTGAAGGCTGGAGCCTGCAATTCGGCCCCCTCACCGATAGCCCCACTGCGACTCCTGCGCCGGCAACTCCGGCCGGCCCCTGATGCCGGCGCTGCTACTGCGGGCACAGGACTTGCAAATCGCTTAGGTAGCAAGCGGATTCACACTCTGCACGGAGGGAGCAATGGGTCGGCACGATCATTATGTGTTTATGGACGGCTGCATCGTGAAGGGTTGCCATCCAATCATCGAAATTCACCACTCGTTCGGCGAGTACGCTGCGCTGCTGACCGACCTTTATCAGCACGGCGGCTGGGGCTATCGCGGCTCGCGCCTGCTCTCGTGGCGGGGGCAGCCGGAAGAGTTTGAGGACTGGGCCGAGCGCCACCTGCACACCGCGCAGTCCACCCAGAACCTACGTACCGGTGCCTCGCGGGTAGCTAACATCTTGCACGGTATCAGCGGCGACGGTGCGATCCACCTGTTCGGCACCAGCGCGGCGGGCGCGGCTATGCTAGAATATTTCTTGCTCACCGATCCGGCGACGCTCTATGACGGGGAGCGTGACCTGCACCGCGTCGGCCCGCCGGCCCGCAAATACCGTATTGATCCACGTATCGCTAGTTTCACCACCATTGATGCCCCGTCCAACTGGGTACCTTTGCGCCGTGATCCCCATGCCCACCGTCATGCCTTCGGCCCCGGCACGCTCGGCCACTACTTGGTGACGCACACCCGGATCCAGGCCAGCCCCGGCCGCCCGGCCGATCGGCACACGGTCCGCATGGAAGATGTCCCGCACACTTGGGTTGATTCGCAGCCCGTAGCTGGAATGGATTACGATGATCGACCGCATTACGACGGGTTGCCACGCATCGGCCTGGAACGGCATATCTACACCGGCGGCCATATGTCGCGCGAGACCCGCGCTTTCCTGACGCGCGTCTGGCAGTAAGCCGGCGCGCTAACGGCGCGGCTCAGGTGCCGATGCGCCCTTCCTGTTCGACAAACTCGAAGCCGGGTGTGGGGCTATAGCACGTCCAGCCGCCGTCCACCGCCAGGGTCGCGCCGTTGATGAAGCCGGCGGCCTCGGAGACGAGGAACAACGCCGCCGCCACTACATCCGCCGGCCGGCCGGCGCGGCCCAGCGGGATCACCCCGGCCCACTTGGTTTCATACGCCGGATCGTCCTGTAAATTGCGCTCGTTGGTGATCGCGCCGGGGGCCAGCGCGTTGATTGTGATGCCGTGGGGGGCCAGTTCCAGCACCAGATTGCGCGCCAGCATCTGCAAGCCCGCCTTGGTCATGCTGTAGGCCGATAGGTATTGCACGGCCTGCAAGCCCGTCACCGACGAAGTGAGCAGGATGCGCCCGCCGCCACCCTGGCGCACCATCGCCTGAGCCGCTGCCTGGGCGGTGAAGTAGGCTCCTTTGAGATTGGTGCCGACCACCGCATCAAACGCCTCTTCGGTGTAGTCGAGAAACTTGCCCCAACTGGTGATGCCTGCGTGACAGCAGGCGATGTCAATACTGCCCCATTCGGTCACGCAGCGGTCTACTAGCGCCCGGCAGTCGGCCACGCACGCTACATCACCTTGCACGGCAAAGGCGCGGCCGCCGCCGGCGTGGATCTGGGCTACGGTCGCTGCGGCCCCTGCCGCGTCGCTGTGGTAGTTAACGGCCACCGCCGCGCCCGCGCCCGCCAAGCCCAGTGCCAGCGCCTGACCAATCCCTTTGCCGGCTCCTGTGACCAGGGCTACTTTACCCGTCAAGTCGGTCATACTGCCTCCACCGCGCGCCTAGCGACT
The DNA here is from genome assembly GCA_038228295.1 of Chloroflexia bacterium. Classification (GTDB taxonomy): domain Bacteria; phylum Chloroflexota; class Chloroflexia; order QHBQ01; family JAICKM01; genus JAICKM01. The sequence goes on from JBBRPH010000034.1 coordinate 18,251, forward strand.
GTCGCGCCGACTGCCTGGAAATGCGCGGCGAGCGCAGGGTAGAGGGCGCGGTAATGAGGATAGTAGTCGGCATAGATGCGCGCCGCCGGTCCCGGCGTGACCCGTTCGGTGATGCGGATCGTGGCGGCGCAGGCTGCCGGCACATCGGGATAGAGGCCCACGCCCACGCCGGCCAGCAGCGCCGCACCGAAGGCTGCGCCCGCCGTGCTGTTGGTCAGCACGATCTCGCTCTGGAACACATCGGCCAGGATCTGCCGCCATAACGGGCTTTCCGCTCCGCCACCGGAGGCGCGCACCTGGGTGATTTCGACACCGAGCGCGCGCAGCAGTTCTAGCGAGTCGCGCAGGCCGTAGGTTACGCCTTCCAGCACGGCGCGCGTCAGGTGGGCTTTGCTGTGGCGCAGCGTCAGGCCGAAAAACACGCCGCGCGCGTCGGGATCGGAGTAGGGCGTTCGTTCGCCCGACAGATACGGCAGGAACAGCAGCCCTTCGCACCCTGGTGGCGCAGTCGCTGCTTCAGTGGTTAGCAGCGTGTAGGGATCGATCCCTTGCGTGCCGGCTTGCGCTACTTCGGCTTGTCCCAGTGTGTCCCGATACCAGCGTAGTGAGCCGCCCGCCGACAGCATCACACCCATGACGTGCCAAGTGCCGGGCACCGCATGACAAAAAGCGTGCAGACGGCCTTGCGGTTCGACACGGAAACGATCCAGGGCGGCAAAAACGACACCCGACGTGCCCAGCGTGACCGAGACGACTCCTTGCTGCACAATGCCGCTGCCGACTGCTTGCGCTGCTTGGTCGCCGCCGCCGCCCACCACCGGTACGCCCATCGGCAGGCCGGTTGCCGCTGCCGCCGCCGCCGCCACGCGCGCGCTAACGGCCGGCGACTCGTAGACCGGCGGCAGCCAGTCCGCAGGAATGTCGAGTGCGGCCAGCATCGGCTTCGACCAGCGGCGGTGCTGTACGTCAAGCAGCGCGGTGCCCGACGCATCCGACACTTCGGTGGCGTATTCTCCCGTCAGGCAGAAACGCACATAGTCTTTGGGCAACAGCACCTGCGCGACCCGCGCATAGACCTGCGGCTCATGTTCGCGCACCCACAGCAGCTTGGGCGCGCTGAAACCGGGCAGCACCGGGTTGGCGATCAGGTCCAGCAGGCGCGGCAAGCCCAGTTGCGCGGTGATCGCCGCGCACTGTAGGCCGCTCCGCCCATCGTTCCACAGGATGCAGGGCCGCAGCACCGCTCCGGCCTGATCGAGCAAGACTAGGCCGTGCATCTGCCCGCTGAGGCCCACGCCGCGCACTTGCTCCGGCCGCACGCCGGGGGTCGCCAAGACCTGCCGGATTACCGCCACGCAGGCTGTCCACCAGTCCACTGGGTCTTGTTCAGCCCATAGCGGGCGTGGGGTCGCCAGCGGATACGTCGCCGTGGCCATTGCCACCGTCCGTCCCGCCGTATCCAGCAGCAGCGCCTTGCTGCCCGACGTGCCGATGTCCAGGCCGAGTAGCAGATCGTCCAATAGGGTCTCCTCGCTATCGCCCTAACCCCCGACCCCCTTTCCTACGCAGGAAGGGGGAGTAAGACGGGGTGTAGTTGTTGTCGTTGTTGCTGAAACCACATATCCCTATTAGCCAAACTAACACCCCTTTCCCGACGAGGGCAGGGAGTCGGGGGGTTAGGGCGCTCGCCGCAGCTCCGGCAGGGGACTGAGCCGCTCCGGGTGCGTGGCGCGGGCCCGGATCAGGTAGGCTTCCAGCCAGCCGCGTGCCTGATCGGGATGTTCGGTGGCCCAGAGGATCGCCTCGTGGTCCAGGCTGTTGATGCGGTCGTTGGCGGCGCGCATCGCATCCATCGAGTTCCGCAGGGCTACATCTACCGGCATCCGCTCCGGGTTGATGTCCAGCCCGAACCAGCCCTGATAGCCGTACATTTTCATCGTGTAGAGCGTGGCTTCGGTAGATTCGGGCGCAAGCACCCCGACGTTCAGATCCTGATCGTAGTTGCCTAGCGGTTGACTGTTCCAGTGAGTGTGGGCTAGGCGACCGTATTCCATTACGAGGCCGTAGGCGTAGGGCAGGTCTTCGTAGGCCATCAGCATATGGCCCACTTCGGGGTTCATGCCGACCAGCGCGTGGCCCTCCGCCAGCAGGGCACGGTTGGCGGGGTGTTGCAGCAAGCCCTCGACTTTTTGCCCCAGCAACAGCCCTTCGGCGGTGGTGCCGTAGAGGATATGGCCGCGCGGCTCGTAGGGCTTCGGCTCCTCGGCCACCCGCACGCCCGGCACGCGGTCCATCGCGTCAGCCAGTCCGGTGGCGAAGCGGTCACGCGCTGCGCGTAAATCGCTACCGAAAGCGTTTTCGTAACCGTCAATGCCCGGCCAGACGACCGCGAAGTCGGTGTCTAGTGCTTTGTTCAGCTCCAGTGCGCGCACGGTGCGGTCAATCGCCGCCTGCCGCCGCTCCACGATCGGGTTGGACAGCGATCCCCACTCGAATTGGGCATCGTAGAAGAGCAGCGGGATCACCGTCAGGATTTTGATCCCGGTGTCGCGGCTGAACTGCTGCCAGAGATCCAGGTTATCCTCGTTGATCTCGTTGGGATAGTGCGCCTCCATCCCTTGCAAGCCTGCGTCGGCCAGCTTGGCCGCAATATCGAGCCGTGCCGGGATGTCCAGCACCGAGCCGTAGCGGTCATGGAAGCGGCCGGCGGCGGGCGAGAAAAACCAGATCCCGGCGGAAAACTTCAAGTCTAACTCAAACGATTGCAAGTGAGCAACCGTCGCAGCAAAATCGCGTCGTTGGGCTTGCGGGCGGAGATCGGGCAAACTCATCAGGAACCTCCAGCGGGCGGCGAGTCGGGTGGACTCAAGGCGATAGGCACGGATTGTAGCACATCAGCGGTGGTGGTCCCGCCGCTGCGGGGCCGCAAGTGCGAGACGATGGTGAAGCCGATGGTCGCTAGCAGCAGTAGCAAGAACCCCCAGCGAAACAGGTCGAAAACGAACGGCTGGATCATCGCCAGAATGCCCAGGCCGATGCCGGCCGTGCAAGCGCGCATCCACCAACCGATCATGCGTGCAGACATAATGCCTCCTAGTAGGTGACGGCGACGCGGCGACCATCCTGGGCCGATTGCAGGATGGCATCGCAGATCACGGCGTTGCGGTAGCCATCCTCAAACGTCGCGCCATAAGGAGCCACATCCTTGTCATTCACAATCGCATCGAGCAGATGGGCAATCTCGTGGATGAAGGTGTGTTCCCAGCCGATGATATGGCCGTGCGGCCACCAGTTGGCCCAGAAGGGGTGGTACGATTCCGTGACCAGCACATTGGTGAAGCCTTGCGTTTCGCGCGGCGCGCCGTCTTTCCAAAACACTTCTAGTTCGTTGAAGCGCTCCAGGTTGAAGCGGATCGAACCGTGTTCGGCGTTGAGCTCCAACACCTCGTAGTTTTTGCGACCGGGGCAGAAGCGCGAGGCTTCGAGCGTGCCGATGGCTCCGTTCTCGAACTCCACGATAGCCTCAAACGCATCGTCTACTTCGACTTTGCCCATACCGCTACCATCGAGCAGGGGCCGCTCCGGGATAAAGGTGCGCGTCATCGCCATGACCGACTTCGGTTCGCCGACCAGGAAGCGGCCCAGGTCAATGATGTGCGCGCCGAGATCGCCCAACGCACCGCTGCCGGCCAGCCCTTTGTTCAGCCGCCAGATCAACGGCATCTGTGGATCAGTGATCCACTCTTGCAGGTAGACGGCGCGGAAGTGATAGATGCGGCCCAGTTTGCCGCTCTGGATCAGCTCGTATGCCTGGCGGATGGCGGGCACAAAGCGGTAGTTGAAGGCCACCATGTGCTTGACTCCTGCCGCCTGTGCCGCGTCGCGCATGGTGCGCGCTTCGCCGGCGTTGCGCGCCAAGGGCTTCTCGCACAGGATATGCTTGCCTGCCTGCGCCGCCGCGATGCACGGTTCGGCATGAAGATTGTTCGGCCCGCCGTTGTCAAACAGTTGCACATCCGGGTCGGTCAGCAGTTGCCGCCAATCGGTGTACGCGCGTTCATAGCCGTAGCGCGCTGCTGCCGCCTGTACCCCCGCCTCATCACGCCCGGCCACCGCTACTAGGCGCGGCACGGCCGGCGGCGGATAGATCATATAGGGCAGCGTTTTGTAGGCGTTGGTGTGCGCCTTGCCCATAAAGGCATAGCCCAACATCCCCACGCCGACCGTCGGCGCGTCGCCCGTCGCCCGCGCCCCAGCCATTGTCACGAACCCTACTTCGTCGGCCATTGGTTGCCTCCTTTTCGTAATGCGTAATGCGTAATGCGTAATAACAATATACGGAACTGCGTCAGTGGTCATTTTACGATCTTACGCATTACGCATTACGCATTACGCGCTACTTGTTCTGAAACGCTGCATCAAACGCCACGTTCGACGGGGCGAAGTCGGTGCGGCGGACGAAAGCGAGGGCATCGGGCGCGCCCCACTCACGGTCCATGCCGGAGTCTTCCCACTCAATGGCTAGCGGTCCCTGGTAGCCGATGCGGTTGAGGGTACGGAAGATCGACTCGAAATCCACATCGCCGTGGCCGGGCGAAACAAAATCCCAGCCGCGCCCGGCCACACCGAACTCCAGGTGGGAGCCGAGGATGCTGTTGCGCCCGTTGAGGTACTTTTTCGAGTCCTTCACATGGACGTTGTAGATGCGGTCGGCGAACTCTTCGATAAAGGCGGCCGAGTCGAGAAATTGGTGGGCGAAGTGGCTGGGGTCGAAGTTGATGCCGAAAGCGGGCCGGTGTCCCACCGCCGCCAACGCCTTGCGTGTGGTGGGGAAGTCGTAGGCGATCTCAGTCGGGTGGACCTCCAGGCCGAACTTCACGCCTTGCGCGTCGAACACATCCAGGATCGGGTTCCAGCGCTCGGCGAACTCGGCATAGCCGCGCTCAATCGTGGCGAAATCGTTGGGCGGGAACGAGTAGAGCAGGTGCCAGACCGGGGAGCCGGTGAAGCCGTTGACCTGCTGCACGCCGAACTTGGCGGCGGCCCGCGCCGTGTCCATCACTTCCTGTGCCGCGCGGCGGCGCACGCCCTCTGGGTCGCCGTCGCCCCACACGGCGGGCGGCAGGATGCCCTTGTGCCGGCTGTCCACCGGGTCGCAGACCGCCTGCCCAACTAGGTGCGTGCTGATGGCGACACATTTGAGGCCGTGGCGGTTCAGGATGTCGTGCCGCGACTGCACGTAATCCGGCTCCTTGAGCGCGCGCTGCACCTCAAAGTGGTCGCCCCAGCAAGCCAGTTCGAGGCCATCGAAGCCCCACTTGGCCGCTTTTGCCGCCACATCCTCCAGCGGCAGATCGGCCCATTGGCCGGTGAATAGCATAACAGGTCGTCCCAATGGATCGCTCCTTTGTCGCGTAGGCCGTAGGCCGTGGTGAGTAATTGGCGTTTACGCTGTGGGTAGGGTGGTCAGTTCCACCAGATGCCCGTCGGGGTCATAGCAAAACAGTTGGCCGACCCCATCCACGCGCACGCGCGGGCCGAGTATCGTCGGCACGCCGGCCGCCTGCAAGGTGGCTACGGCGGCATCCATGTCGGCAATCTGCAAGGCTAGGTGGCGCGATAGCGATTGATCGCGTCCTGTGTCCGTCTCGTGCGGCGAGTCACCCGGATCTTGCACAGCATCGGAGCGCGGCACCAAGTGGATCTCGGCGCTGCCCCGGCGGAACCAGTAGGTGGTATGGGTGGGGCTAGGCGGTGACGCGACCTCCGTCAGACCTAGCACCGCGCCATAAAAGTGGCGCGCCGCCGCCACATCGCGCACCACCAGCGTCACATGATGGAGGTCCAGTACCTGGATCATGGCGTGCCTCCTAGACCCGCGCTGTGAAGGCGCGGTCGTGGACTTCGACCGGCACTTTGAGCAATTCCCCGATGGCATCTACCAGATGCGCGGCGTAGCGTTGGAACGCCTCTTCGCCTTTGGCCGCCGTGGCGCGCATGGGGTTGCCGATCACGCCGGTATCGCTGAATTCCTCATGGTCCATGGGGAACATGAAATATTGGTAGCCGCGAAACTCAATGTCGGGCGCGCCGTCGCTCTTGGTGAAAGCATCGGGTAGCCACGCCGGTTTGTGGGTGAGCGTAGCGGCAGCGCGGTCCATGCGAACCAAGCGCGCATCGTGAGCCAGCATCTGCGAGGTTTCCAGTTCGCTGGCGTGCCAGCCGGGAGTCTCATCGGGCGGGTTCTCCATCAGGTCTTTGACCAGCCCCATGTAGCGTTCGGCGTAGGGCTGGTAGTAGGCGATCAGCGCGCCGGTCTCGTATTTCAATCGCCGCAACAGCGGGTCAATGATCTTGCTGTTGGAACCGTGGCCGCCGACAAACACCAGCCGGTTGAAGCCGTGATGGATCAGGCTGCGCGAAATGTCGTACATCAGGTTGATAAACGTCTCGGCGCGCAGCGTGACCGTGCCAATGCCCTGCCCGGCGGCGCGCATATGTTGCGGCGAGTAGCCCGTCCAAACACAAGGGGTATACAGCACGTCGGCCTGATTGCCGGCGCGACGCGCGACTTCCTCGGCCGTCACCGTGTCGGTCGAAAGCGGCAGGTGTGGGCCGTGCTGCTCGGTGCTGGCGACCGGGATCAGGATCAGGTCTTTGCGGGTCAGATAGGCTTGGATGTCGGGATAGGCTAGGTCGGCCAGATTATGTGACAGTAACTCCTCGGCTGCCATGGGGGTCTCCTATGCGAGTAGGTGCAAGAACTCGTCGGCCACCCGGTCGGCAAAGGCCGGGCTGTTGATGTGTGCGGGGATCAGGTGCAGTGGAATATCGGCGCGCAGGTCAGCACGCAACGCGGTCAGGAAGGCGGCATCGGCGGCGGGGTTCCAGAACACTCCGCCCGGTGTGTTGGGGATCGATAGCCCTGCGGTTGGCACGACCACCACTAGCGGCCCGCTCGCGGCGTTTAGCTTGCGCGCCATCAGGGTGCCGATCTGGGCCATTTCGTCGCTGGTTAGGCGTACCAGAGTGAACTCCGGGTTGTGAAAGTAGGCCGGGCGGTCGCGCAGGCGGTCGGGCACCTCGTCGCGCGGACCGTGGACGGTGAAATCCACGCAGCCCGGCACGACTACCTGCGGCAAGCCCAGCGCGCCCACCCGTTCCAGCCGTTGCGGTCCGCCCTGGTGGAAGCCACCGAATAGCTGATCGCTCAGTTCGTCGGTGGTGAAATCAATCACGCCCTCGAACATCCCCAGTTCAGCTAACTCTTCCATTGCCGGACCGCCCACGCCGTTGGAGTGGAAGATGACTGCTTCCAGTCCCTGCGCGGCCAGCCGCTCTTTGATCTGCATTACCGGCGCGGTGGTGTTGCCCAGCATGGTCATCGCCACATAGCGCGTGCCGTCCGGTCCGGCGGCCAGCGGCCAGGCTCCCTGCGCGGCCATGCCGACCAGCGCTGCCGCCACATTGTCGAAGACGGCGCGGCTGATCGGGTTGAGGCCCAGAATGTCCACTACCGAGTGCATCACCAGGATGTCGCGCGTGCCGACTAGCGGCCCGAAAGTGCGCTTGCCCGACGCGATGGGCGTGACGATCACTTTAGGCACGCCGATCGGTAGGGCTTTCATGGCATACGCGCCCAGCACTGCGCCCTCCGCGCCGCCTAGCGTGACGATGCCCTGCAAGCGGCCGGCGGCGAACAGGTCAAGCGCTAGGCGGCGCACGCCCACGCGCATCCCGGCCACCGCCGCGCCGCGCGTGCCCGCCGCCCGCAGCGCGGCAAGGCTGCTGCCGGCGGCTAAGGCCACCTCAGCGCGCCCGATGTCGGGCACGATGTCCAGCGGTTCGCCCAAGATGCCGGAGTCCAGCACCAGGGGCTGCCCGCCCAACGCGGCAATGCGGTCCCGCAGATACGCGACCTCACGCCCTTTGGTGTCCAGCGTGCCGATGATCAGGATCGCCATTTCAGGGCATCGACTCCTTGACCCCCGCCTCGTGCAAGGCGTGGCGCAGCGTTTTGGCCGACTCCTCGACCAGCCAAGAGTAGAACTCGTCGGACAGCACGCCGGAGCCGTGGTCCTGGATAAACTTCAACTGATCGGGCGTGAGTTCGGCATCGGCCACCCCCAGCGCGTTCTTGTAGGGGTTGGCCGGGGTGCGGTCCAGCGGGGCCACGAACTCGACCGTCAGCGCATTGTTATAGCCCGCCTGGTTCAGCGTCTTGACCAAGCGCACCCAGTCGTAGTCGCCCTGCCCGCAGGCCATACGGTTGTTGTCGGCTACATGGAAGGCAACCAGCTTTTTGCCGGTGTTCAGGATCGCCTGCCATAGATTAGCCTCTTCGATGTTGATATGGAAAGCATCGAGGCACACGCCACAGTTGGGGCCGACTGCCTCGGCCAGCAGCAGTGCCTGATCATGGCGGTTGAGGAAGTTGGTCTCGAAGCGGTTGAGCGGTTCCAGACCGATGAGTACGCCCGCCTGTTCGGAGTGGGCGTAGACTTCGCGCAGCCCCTCAACAGCCCAAGCCCATTCTTGCTCCGGTGTGTCCATCGCCTTCACCTTGCCGACTTCCGACGGCACAATGGTCATTTCGCGCCCTTCCAGCTCTTTGACCATCGTGATGCAGTCTTTCAGGTACTGCACCGTGCTTGCGCGGACTGCCGCATCGGCATGGATCAGGTCGCGCCCGGCAAACATTAGCGATACCGACCCCCAGCACCGCACGCCATGTGCTTGCAACAGGCGGCGCACCTCTTTGGTGTCGTACTTGTCCGGCTCCCCGGCGATCTCGATAGTTTCGTAGCCAAACTGGGCCAAGCGGCGGATCGTCGTCTCAATCGGTTCCGCACGCATCCAGTTGTGCATAGAGAGAAACATCTGTGGTCCTCCTCAATAGGGGTGCTAGGCTCGCCGTCGTCAGGGCCGGGTGGTCAACTGCGCGGCGGCGAGTTCGATCAAGTTGCCGATGGGCAAGCCGTCGGCATAGCGTGCCAGGTGCGCGGTACATTGCGGATCGTCGGTGACCAGCAGGGTTGCGCCCGCCGCCTGCGCTGCGGTGAGCCGCTCGCCGGCCAGGGCCGCGCCCAACGCCGGCGCGGTGAACGGGAAGCCGCCCAACGCGCCACAAGGGGCGGCGTGCTGCCCGCGCCACAGGAGTTCGACCGGCGGCGCACCGGTGAGTGCGGCGACCAGCCGGCGGGCGGCTCCCGTTTGCGGTAGGCGCGGGGTGTGACAGGGATCGTGGTAGGCCACCGGCCCGCCGGCTTGGGCCGTAAAATGGAGCCGATCCTCCGCCACCTGCTCCGCCAGCCAGTCGGTGAACTCGACCACCGCCAGACCGTCCGGCAGGGCCACGCCCACTTCCGGGTAGACGTGCGCGAAAGCGTGGGCATCCTCTTTGCACAGCGTCACCACCGTACCCACGCCGGCGGCAGCAATCTCGGCCAGCGTGGCTGCGCCTAGGTGCCGCGCCGTGTCCCACAGGCCGACTGTGTAGGGCAGGTAGATGCCGCTGCGTGCGGTGCTGAGGAGCCGGGCTGTGACCCCCGCCGCCCGTAGCAGTGCTAAGGCAGCAGCGACAGCCGCCGGGCGCTCCCAGGCCGTCGCCGCGCCGACAAACAACCCGACTGTGGCCGCTCCTGCCCCATCGTCCGCCGGGTTATCCGCTAGGGGCGGGGCGGGGCTGTCGTAGGGGTGGCCCAGCGCGCGCAGCCGCGCATCCAGCGCGGTGACGGCTTGCGGGCCTGCGCCGGCCTCCACCACCGCCGCACGCGCCGCGACGATAGCGGCGGGCAGGGGACGATCTGTGGCGCAGTTGGCTTGACATAACCCGCAATCGGCACATTGGTAGAGCGTGTCTACGCTATCGGCATCCCAGGTCAGCAGGCCGCGCCCGACTGATGCGATCAGTAGCGCCCAGCCGTGCGGCGAAGTCGCTTCGCGTTTGGTGCTGCGTTCCACCGGGCAGACATGGCGGCACATCAAGCAGTAACGGTCGCCCTCGTAGATGGGGGTGTAGTCGCGGCGGGTCATAAGCTGAATCCTAGCTTGCCGGGGTTCATGATGCCCCGTGGGTCGAGGGTGTGTTTGAGTGCTTCAAGCGTGGGCCAAGCCGGGCCGTATTGTTCGCGCATCAGGCGACCCAGCTTCAGGCCGATGCCGTGGTGTTCGTTGAGCATTCCACCGTGGGCCAAAGAGGTGCGCGCCGCCACGGTCCAGATGCGGTTGTGCAGTTGCAGCGCGGCCTGCGCGTCGCCCGGCGGCTCGTCAATGATGAAGCGATCATAGACCATCACGCCCCAGGGAAACCAATGCGAGAAGTGGGCGATATAGCGGGCGTTCCATTCGGCAAAGCCCTCTTCGATGGCCGCTTTCTTGGCATAGTAGAGCCGTTCAATGTCGCTGAAGCGGCAGACGGTTTCGATGGTGCCGTACAGCTTGGGCAGGCTGAGGCCCAGCGGCGGGTAGTAAAAATCGTAGCGATGCTCCCACCAGTGTTCGGCAGACTCGGCACCCAAATCCTGGGCACCCCAGCGCGCGCAGATGGCTTGCGCGCGCGCCAGTTGCGCCGCCGCGATCTCAGCGTAACCGTCGAACACCAGGATCAGGTACGCGCCTTGCAAATCGAGGTCCAGCACGCGCTTGATCAGCGACGCGGTGGACCCCTCATCGTAGAGACGTAGCACGGCAGGTTGCAGCCGCGCCAGCATGATCTCGCGTCCGGCTTCCAGCGCGGCGTGCAAGTTATCGAACAGCACGGCGCGAAACAGGCGCGTTTCGGGTGGACGCTCGATCTGGAACGTCGCTGCGGTGATCACGCCCATTGTGCCTTCGGAGCCGAGCAAGAAGTTCATCAGCATAGGCCCGCTGGCATGGCTAGGCACCGGCGGCGTGTGGATGATCGTGCCGTCGGGCAACACCGCTTCGAGCGCCAGCACCAGGTCTTCGGCCTTGCCGTACTTGGTCGAGATGACCCCCGATCCGCGCGCCGCCAGATAGCCGCCGACCGTGGCCGCATTGGCCGAGGCCGGATAGTGCGGCAAGGTCAGTCCCTGCTCATTCAGCGCCAGTTCCAGCACGCTACCGATCACGCCGGCCTGGGCCGTCACGGTCAAGTCGGTTTCGTTGATGTCCGTGATGCGGTCTAGCCGCTTCACATCCAGCAAGATGCCGCCGTAGATCGGTGCGGCCCCGCCTTGCGACCCCGATCCGCCGCCCCACGGCACCACCGGCAGCCGATACGTGTTAGCGATTTGCAAAATGCGGCTGATTTCCTCTGCCGAGCCGGGGTGAACGATCCAATCGGGGCTGGGCGGCGACGCGGCGCGGTCCAGCCACATCTGTGACATCCAGGACCAGTCGGTGGCATAGATCAGCTTATCGGTAGCGCGCGTGGAGACGTGATCTTCGCCCACGATGTCGGCCAGTTCGCTACGGATCATTTCGGCGGCCAAGCCGTGCGGGCTGCTCACAGCGCCACCTCGCGGTTCCAGGCTAGCGCCTGATCGGTTGCCGGATCGAACAAATGGATGCGGGCGCGGTTAACGGCCAGCGCCACCGGCGTGCCCACGTCCAGCAGCACGGTCGGCGCGGTTTTCACGCGCACGATCTGCGGACCCAACTGCACATCGTAAATCGTGCGGTCGCCCAGCGGCTCCACACTGTAGATCGCGCCGGGCAGATCGTCGGGGGCCGTCGCCGCCGTTTTAAGCATGAAATCTTCGGGCCGCACCCCCAGCACCACCCGGCTCAGGCCCGCCGCCCCTAACGCGGCCTGTGCCGTCGCCGGCAGCATCACTCGCCAGCCTTCGCCCGCCAGCGCGCCGTCACTCAGGCTGCCTTCGAGAAAGTTCATCGGCGCACTGCCGATGAAGCCGGCCACAAAGCGATTCGCGGGTGTATCGTAGACCGCTTCCGGCGTATCCACTTGCTGCAACACCCCTTTATTGAGGACGGCGATACGGTCGGCCAGGGAGAGGGCTTCCAATTGGTCGTTGGTCACATAGAAGAACGTGGTGTTGAGGTCGGCGTGCAGGTGCTTCAGCTCGGTCCGCATTTCGACGCGCAGCTTGAAATCGAGGTTGGTCAGTGGCTCGTCCATCAGGAAAGCGCGCGGGCGGCGCACCATTGCCCGGCAGAGGGCCACGCGTTGCTGCTCGCCGCCCGATAGTTGCGCTGGGCGACGGTCCAGCAGCCGCTCGATGTGCAACTTGGCTGCCGCTGCGCGCACCGCTGTGTCGATCTCAGTTTTGGGGAGTTTGCGCGCTTGCAGCGGCGAGGCGATATTCTCATACACCGACTTGCGCGGGTAGAGTGCGTAGGACTGGAAGACAAACGCCACGTCGCGCAGCGCCGGGACGACCGCGTTCATCGGCTGCCCGTCAAAAGCGACAGTGCCGGCTTCCGGCTGTTCGAGGCCGGCGGCACAGCGCAAGGTCGTCGTCTTGCCCGCGCCCGACGGCCCCAGCAGTACCAGGAACTCGCGGTCCGCCACCTCCAGCGTCATGTCATTCACAGCGACCGTGCTGCCGAAGCGTTTGGTCAGATGGGTGAGAGTGAGTTGCGCCACAGGGTCTCCTCTAAAATAGCGCTTGGCCGGTCGCGGGGTCATAGGCGTGGGCGCGGTCGCGGGCGAAGCGCAGGCCGACTGCGGTGCCGCGCGCCAGGCGCAGCGTCGGCGGCGCTTTGGCACGGATGATCCGTTCACCGATTTTGAGGTCGTAGGTGATCTCGTCGCCTAACGGCTCCTGGATAAACACTTCCGCCGCCAAATCGCCCGCCGCCGGATCGGTCAGAATCTCCAGATCTTCGGCGCGAATGCCGAAGATCAGCGGACGACTGAGACCGGCTGCGCGGATCAGATCATATTGCGCCGGGGTGAGAGGGTAGCGAAACAGGCCGCTATCATCGCGCAGGGTGGGCGGGCCGTCGGCATCACACAGACAGTCCACAAAGTTCATCGGCGGGCTACCGATAAAGCCGGCCACAAACAGCGTCGCCGGGCGGTTATACACATCAAGCGGCGACCCCACCTGTTGCAACACCCCCTGGTGCATGATGGCGATACGTTGCGACATAGAGAGGGCTTCGGTTTGGTCGTGCGTGACATAGACCATCGTGGTGTGCAGATCGCGTTGCAGGCGCTTCAACTCCATCCGCATCTCGCCGCGCAGCTTGGCATCCAGGTTGGTCAACGGCTCGTCCATCAGAAACACCTGCGGGCGGCGCACCATCGCCCGGCCTAGCGCCACACGCTGCTGTTCGCCCGCCGCCAACTGGCTGGGCCGCCGGTGCAGTAGATACTCGATCCGCAGCGCACGGGCCGCCTGAGTGACCTGTTCGCCCACTGCCGCCGCGCCCACCCGTTGGGCGCGCAGGGGAAAGGCGATATTGTCGTAGGCCGACAGGTGCGGATAGAGCGCATAGAACTGGAAAACCATGGCAATATCGCGTTCGCCTGCCGGCAGACTGTTGACCACCCGCTCCCCGATGCGGATCGTACCGTCGGTCACACTTTCCAGCCCAGCAATCATCCGCAGCGTAGTTGTCTTGCCGCAGCCCGACGGTCCCAACAGGGTCAGGAACTCGCCGTCCTGGATGGTCAAATTCAGGTCTTTGACTACCGGCACCGTGCCGTAGTGTTTGACCAGATGTTCGAGACGAATTTCGGCCATGTGCCGGTTCTCCCCGCCTAGCGACGCACCGCGCCAAAGGTCACGCCGCGCAACAGGTGGTTCCGCACGGCAAAAGTAAAAATCACCACCGGCAGCAGGAAGACTACCGACGTGGCGGCCATGCGGCCCCATTCCAACTGGCCGTAGCCGATGATCGCATACAGGAACGGCGGCACGGTGGTCGCTTGGCTGGGGTTGAGAATCTGCACGAAGACGAACTCGTTCCAGGCCGTGATCAGCACAAACACCGCTGTCGCCAGCATAGCGGGTAGCGCTTCCGGCAGCACAAATTTGCCGATGGCCTCCACGCGCGAATAGCCGTCGAGCATGGCGGCTTCTTCATACTCTTTTGGGATCTCGTCAAAAAAGCCTTTCATCATCCAGACGACGAAGGGTAGGCCGAATGTGGTATAGAGCAGGGTGATACCGATGTAGTTTTCGCGCAGGCTGACGTGGCTGGCGTTCAGCAAGAAATCCTTGAAGCCGCCCGCGCCCATGCCCGCCGCCATGCCTTCTAGGAAGCCGAACGGCTTGGTAAACATCAGGAAGATGGGAATCAGCACCACAATGGGCGGCAGCATCCGCGTACTGAGGATGAAAAACAGCAGATCGCTTTCGCCTTTGATGCGGAAGCGCGAAAAAGCGTAGGCGGCCAGGGTGCCTAATAATACCGCCAGCACCGTGGCCCCACCAGCGATCAGCACACTATTAAACAGGTGGGCGGGAAAGTCGCTGATTTGGCCTGCCCCATTTGCGCCGGCGTTCACGCCGCCGAGTTCCGAGGCTTTGGTAAACACCGCTTGATAGTTGTCGGCCACCGGCTGGAAGTCCACGAACGGCACATAACGCGGCGGCAACAGCGTGACTTCGGAGCGGGCCTTGACCGAGGTGATCAGCATCCAGGCCAGGGGGAAGAGGAAAAAGACCAGCGCCACCCCCAGCGCCAACCGGGCGGCCAAATCGCCCAGCAGTGTCGGCCAATTAATGGGCCGCGCTGTGCGAACCGCTGCTTGGGCGGGTGCGGTGCCGCTGGTAGGGCGGGCGGGCGTGTCGGTCACTGCCATCGGTGCGGCTCCTTCTAGACCTGTTCGGCTTTGAGACCGTTCAGCACGCGGATTAACAGGTTGGCGAGCGCGATGATCACGACCAACATAATGTAGCCGAGCGCCGAACCTTTGCCGGTGTTGAAATCACGGAAGGCCATCTGGTACAGATACACGGATAAGACCTGGTTCACATTGCCGCTGATGTTGAGCGCATAGGCTTGATCAAACATCCGATAGGAGTCCATCAGCCGGAACAGAATCGCGATCAGCAGCAGCGGCGTGACGAGTGGCAGCGTGATGTTGCGGAACTTGAACCAGCCGGAAGCGCGATCCACTTCAGCGGCCTCATACAGGTATTTGGGCACTGCCGACAGGCCGGCCAGGGCGATCAGCATGATGAATGGGGTCCATTGCCAGACATCCACCAGCACCAGCGACCACATTGCGGTATTCAGATCGGTAGTCCACAGGATCTGCGGCAGGCCGAAAACATCATGCAGCCAATAATCAATGATGCCGGTGCTAGGCTGGTACATGTAGTTCCAGAACAGCGCAACGATCAGCGGCGAGAGCATCATCGGGATCAGCATCAGTGTCATCAGCAGGCCGCGCCCACCGAACTTACGGTTCAGCAACAGGGCCAGGCCGAAACCGAGCAGCAATTCGATGGCGACCGCCGGGATAACGAAGCGCGCCGTGGTGGTGAAGCGCAGCCATACATCCGGGTCGTTGAGCAGCCGCTCAAAGTTTTTCGTCCCGATCCAGGTCGGCCCTGTATTCGCATCGTTGATGACCGAGAACTTGGTAAAGCTCAGGTAAAGCGACCAGAGTAGCGGGAACACGGCGATGCCCAGCAACAGGAGCATGGTCGGAGTCAGAAACGTCCAGACCAGCGCCCGGTCGCTCAAACGGCCGAAGCGGGGCCGCACGGGCGGCGCGGCAGAGTCGGAGGGGGCAGATACGGCGGCCATAAGCAACTCCCTGTGCGTGTCGTGGGTGGTTGGGCGGATTGCGGCAGGCCGCCGCAGCGACCCCTCCGCAATCCGCCGCTGTGCGGGGGGCCCTTATTTAGGTGGGCCGTTCGGATAGGCTTCGTCCAAGATGTCCTGTTGCTTCTTGGCGATGGTGTCAAGCGCGTCTTTCGTCGCTTTTTGCCCCGTCACGGCTAAGTTCAAGTTTTCCATCTCGGTCTGGAGCATGGCGTTGTATTCCGGCACATTCCAGAAGTCTTTGACGTGCTGGTATGCCTCAGCGAACGCGGGGTTATAGGGCGCGGCCCCGGCGAAGACCGGGCTTGCCAATACCGACTTGCGGGCCGAGAAACCGCCCAGTTTGGCCCAGGCCAATTGCGTGTCCTGGGACTCGAACCATTTGACATAGGCCAACGCGCTGTCCTTGTTCTTGGTGTAGGAGCTGACGTGCAGGCCCATACCGCCCAGGCTAGTCAGGTGAACTTTTTCGCCAGGCGCAGCGCTGTAAGCCAGGTTATTGGCGTTCTTGCAATCTTTGGTGTTCACGAAGGCGGCGCCGAAGCCGAACCAAATAGTGGCCGATGCCGTTGTGCCGCTGCACATCGCGTCTACGGTTTCGTTGAACTGGAAGTTGCCCTGGCCGGCCGGACCGGTCTGGAACAATTGGCGATCATAATCAAGCGCCTTCACGGCAGTGTCGGAGTTGATGAAGCCCTGCGTCTTGTAGGTAGCGGGATCCCAGATATCCCCGCCGAAGGACCAAAGAATCTGGTTCCAATGGGTGGCGATTTGGTCGTAGCAGGCGGGGGTGCCGCACCAGTGGGTGGTGTAGCCGTTTTGCACGCCATACTTGCCGGCGCTGTCCTTGAAGAACTGGGCGATGCCCAACAGTTCCGTCCAGGTGGACGGCGGGCCGAGGTCTTTGGCTGTCTTGGCCTTGTAGGCGGTGCGAACAGCGGGATTGGCGAAAAGATCCTTGCGATAGACGTACATCTGGGTGTCGCCTTCCGCCGGTACGCCGTAATAGCGCTTGCTGCCGGCCGGATACTCACCGTAGGCGGCCAGCGCGGCGGGAATATAGTCGCTCACGTCAATGTTGGACTTCATCCAGTCGGTCAGGTCCATGATGTGTCCGCCTTTGACGGCTTCACCGATGAACTGGCTATCCAAGATGACAATATCGGCGCCGCCCTTCGCGGCGAAGTCGGTGAAAATCTGATCGTGCCATTGCCCGATTGGCACACACCGGACATCTACCGCACCGCCGGGGAAGTTCTTGGAGAGGTCGGTTAATGCTTGGCAAGGCTGCCAGGCGAACCAAATCACTTGCAGTTTGCCGGCGCCGGCAGTCGTGCCGGTGGTAGCGGTGGCAGCAGTCGTGCTGCCGGTGGTCGCAGTCGCGGCAGTTGTGCTGCCGGTGGTCGCGGTGGCGGCAGTCGTGCCGGTGGTGGCAGTCGCGGCAGTTGTACTGCCGGTGGTCGCGGTCGCCGGGGCGGCGACACTGGTGTCGGTCGCCGGGACTGCGACTGAAGTCGGGGTCGCCGGATCGGTGCCACAACTCGCTAACAGCATACCTGCCAGCGCCAACAGTGACAGCGAGGACATCATCCGTTTGATCATAGCTTTCCTCCTGGACAGAACTATAAAGAGGGGTTCGATACCGCGATGTGGGTGCTACCAGCGTGTGCTCGGTGTACATTACTGAGCTACTGCCGGGCCTCACCTCCTTTAGGGTAGGGCAATCAGCGCCGTATTACCGGTCCGCCTGATGAGGGCTGGACCGACGCCGGGAATGTGGCGGTTCGGCACGCGCTCCGCCTTGAACGGCCGGCTGAGAATCTGGTGATATACCGTGGCAATGGCGCCCATCACACAGGCATCTACACCATAGGCGGCCGCCAGCACCTGGGTGGCCGCCGCCGGCCATCGCAACGCCCGTTCGCGGATTACCTCGGTGACAATAGGCAGCACAAAATCGCTTGCTAGGCTGAGAATGCCGCCAAAGACAATGATCTCTGGGTTGAGGGCGTTGATTAGGTTTGCCAGGCCCACGCCCAGCCAGACGGCGGTTTCGTGCAGTGCTGCCTGCGCTACCGCGTCACCGTGCTGGGCCGCTGCGGCGATCAGTGGGATAGTCAGGCCCGCCAGATCGTCCCCGGCGACCACCGTCAACTCTGATGCACCCCCGGCGGTAACGGCCGCGCGCACGCGCCGGAATACCGCCTCCTGACTGACGAGGGTTTCCCAACAACCGTGATTGCCGCAGTTGCAACGCCGCCCATCCGGCTCCATCGTCATGTGGCCCACCTCCCCGGCGAAGCCGATCGCCCCGGGAAGGACACGCCCATCTAACACGATACCACCACCTAGCCCGACTCCGGCGCTGACATATAGCACACTTTTAGCCCCGCGTGCCACACCGAAATAGTTTTCGCCGAGGGTGGCCATGTTGGCTTCGTTGTCCACATATACTGGAAAGTCGAAAGCGGCTTCTAATGGCGCACGGAGCGGTACATTGCGCCAACCGAGATTTGGCCCGAACAGGAGGGTGCCGGACTGGACATCCACGAGGCCGGGTACGCCCAAGCCCAAGCCTAGCACGTCGGCACCACCGGCAGACCCGTGATCTATCGCCATGCTGATTAGATCCAGCATACGGCCAATGATCAGGTCTTGTGCGGTGTCACGTTGGGTGCGTTCCTGCTGCCGCCAGATAACTTGGGCAGCAAAATCAGTGACTAGAACGGAGATAAAGTCTACTCCAATCTCTGCGCCGATAATGCAGCCCGCAGCGGGGTTGAGTTCTAACAGGCGACCGGGCCGCCCGATCTCATCCGACTTTTCGACTCCCGCTTCCGATACAAAACGGCCGTCAATCAGTTGCTGGACTAGGCTGGACACCGTAGTTTTGTTGAGGCCCGTGGTAGCGGCCAGTGAAGCGCGCGACATCGGCGATTGATCCCGCAGGGCGTTAAGGATGATGGAGAGGTTGATCTCCCGTACCAACGCCTGATCTCCAGTTCGGGTGCGTGTGATCATATAGCCGGCCTGGGAGTGATTGACCTATGTACCACGGTGGAGGAGAGTGAGTATTAGTTGGTTGCCTCAACCAACTAATAGGATTTTAGCATAAGCCTGTGCGCTTGTCAAGAGGTCGGTGTTCCTAGTTTCAGGGTCTATTTATTCTGCTTACACTGTGGTATTCTGTACAAGTATGCACTGCACCCCCTAATCCACTCTAACAAGCTACCGATAGCAGGCAAAGGAGAGAGAATGCGTGCCGTAGACTTGATCATCGCCAAACGTAACGGAGCCGCTCACAGTCGGGCGGACTTAGCTTGGCTGCTCAGTGGGATGCTGGACGGCTCGGTGCCTGACTACCAGATAGCCGCTTGGCTAATGGCAGTCTGCTGGCGTGGCATGACCGCCGCCGAGACCGCCGACCTTACCGCCGTCATGGTGGCGTCGGGCCGGCGGCTCGATTTGCGTGCAGCGGCTCCGTTCGTAGTAGACAAGCACAGCACCGGCGGGGTGGGCGATAAGACCACGTTGGTGGTCGCACCGCTGGTCGCAGCGGCGGGCGTGCCGGTGGGCAAAATGTCGGGGCGTGGACTGGGCTTCTCCGGCGGCACGATTGACAAGCTGGAAGCGATCCCCGGATTCCGTGTTAGCCTTAGCGATGTCGAGTTCTTGGAAGGGGTGCGGCAGGTGGGCCTTGTCGTGGCGGCGCAGACCGCCGATCTAGCTCCCGCTGACGGCCGGCTCTACAGCCTGCGCGACGTGACCGGTACCGTCGAAAGCCTGCCGCTGATCGCCGGGAGCATCATGTCGAAAAAGCTGGCGGCTGGTGCCAATGCTATTGTGCTGGACGTGAAAGTGGGCGGGGGCGCGTTTATGAAAACCGAAGCCGCCGCACGCGAACTGGCGCAAGCGATGGTCGCTATCGGTGCGGCGGCGGGCTTAGGGGTGCGTGCAGTACTGTCTAGCATGGATCAGCCGCTGGGCTACGCTATCGGCAACGCGCTGGAAGTACGTGAGGCCATTCAGACGCTGCGCGGCGACGGCCCCCGTGACCTGCGCGACCTAGCTTTCGAGTTGGGTGCGGCTCTCTTGCAATTGGCGGGCAAAGCATCCGACGCAGCCGGTGCTCAGGCACAGTTGCAGATCGCCCTGGATAGCGGCGCGGCCCTCGCCAAGTTGCGCGCATTCGTTGCCTATCAGGGCGGCGATCCTACCTATATTGATCGCCCAGAGCAGTTCCCCGTCGCGCCTATCGTGGTGCCGCTACCTGCCCACGCGACCGGTTATGTGGCGGCTATTGACACCGAGACGTTAGGTTACGCCGCTGTAACGCTGGGTGCGGGCCGCACGGTCAAGACGGACCCTATTGATCCAGCGGTCGGCTTTGTGTTGCACCGCAAAATTGGCGACTACATACAGGCGGGTGACCCATTACTCACGATTCACGCCCGCACCGCCGCGCAGGCCGCTGTGGTCGCGGATCGCTTGACGGACACCTTTACTCTCAGCTCCGATTCCCTAATTCCGCCGCCGCTGGTGTTAGGCACCTATTGACGCAGCGATTCGGCGGCGGTTGCAAGGCAACTGCGGTTAAATCCGATGTATTAGCGCACAAATGCCGCTTGCCGCCCGGTTAGCGCGTCGGCAATGCGCTCCCAATGGTGATCCACTAGATCGAGATCCGCAATGGCGTTGGGCAGGAAATAGGCCGCTTCGGTCGTTTCATCACTCAGCCCCAGCGTGCCGCCGGTTGGCGTGGCCTCGAAGCAGAACGCGACTAATTGCCGGCGGTTGCCGTCGGCGTACTCCACGATCCGATGTGGTGTGGTGTAGACCCCGATTAGCCGACCCACTACAACCTCTAGCCCGGTTTCTTCCCTTACCTCACGTGCACAGGCTTCAGTGGCGCTCTCCCCCGGCTCTAGCGCGCCACCGGGAAGACACCATCGCCCATTATCGCTACGCCGCGTCAGCAGGATGCGCGCCCGATCCGCAGCGAAGATCACCGCCGCACAGGCCGGCATTAACTGCGCCGTGCACCCGATGCGATCACCGTAAACGATCTTCATTACTTTACTTTGCTCCTCGGTATAGCGCCGGCATCTTCCAGGTGCGGACTACGGGTGTGTGGCTTTAAGCGAGAAGAGGCAAGGGATTTCGCCCAGTTCGGGAGGCAAGCGCCACAAGCCGTCGGCTCCCTGTACCATCAATCGCATATACGGCTCCGGTGTATAGGGAAACTCGTGCAAAAACTCGACTCGTAGGCCCGCTCCCGCCAGCGCGCTCACAATATCGCCTAGCGTATGGATCCAGACGTGTTCGACAGAATGATAGTCCGCCTGATGGTCGGCATACGATCCTTGCGTCTCGATCAATATCGGCTCGGCGGTGTGGAAATAGGAATAGCCGACACGCACCGTAGTAGTATCTTCGCCGTCATCAAATATGTACATGACGGGGTGGAATTCCGCTATGTAAAAGAATCCGCCCGGCTTGAGAAAATGTGCGATCACTGCCGCCCAGCGGGTCAGATCGGGCAACCAACAAAGCACACCGTAGGATGTATACACAATGTCGAACTGGCCCTGCATCGCCTGCGGCAAGGCATAGAGATCGGACTGCACAAACTCCGCCGGGATGTTCAATTCGCCGCTCAACTGCCGCGCTAGAGTAATCGCCTCAGCGGAAAAATCGGCGCCGGTGACCTGCGCACCCAGAGTGGCCCAGGAGAGGGTGTCCAGCCCGAAGTGGCACTGCAAATGCAGCAGCGTCTTGCCTGCCACCGTACCTACCTCATCGCGTTCTAAGGCGAGCAGTCGCATTGGCTGGGCCTTGAATCCCTCCAAGTTATACGTGGCCGACTCGGCATTAATGCCCGTCCAGGCATCCCATAAACGTCGGTTTTGCTCAATATACTCGTCCATCGCTACACCTCCACGCCTATCATATCATAGTTAGCCGTTTGCTGTAGATTGTAGACTGTGGGTCGTGTACTCCCCACCTTGTTATAGGCCCGGTCTGTAGCTCACAAACGATTGACATAACGCGAGAATCCTGCTAGAATAGAGAGCATGAGGCACTAATGGGCACGCTCTTCGTCGTTAGCACACCAATCGGTAATCTGGACGACCTGACGCTGCGGGCGCTGCGGGTGTTGGGTGCGGTGCGTTTGATCGCGGCGGAAGATACACGCCATACGCGCAAACTGTTGACGCACTACGGTATCAACACGCCGGCAATCAGCTATCACCAACACAACGAGCGGGTGCGGCTGGAGCCAATCTTGGCCGCGTTGGTCGAAGGCGATGTGGCGTTGGTCAGCGACGCGGGCACGCCGGGTGTGTCTGATCCTGGGTTGGAACTGATTCGTGCGGCACTGGCGGCGGGGTATCCTGTCACAGCGGCCCCCGGCCCGGTGGCCGCTATTATGGCGCTGGTCCTGAGCGGCTTCGATCCGGCGCGCTACTGTTACTTGGGCTTCCTGCCGCGCCAGGGCAACGAACGACGCGCCCTGCTGACGCAGGTGGCGGATCAGCCCTGGCCGCTAGTCTTGTACGAAGCGCCACACCGCTTATCGGCCCTGTTAGCCGACCTGCGGACCGTGCTGGGCAACCGGCCCTGTGCCGTCGCACGTGAATTAACCAAGCTACATGAACAGGTGGTGCGTGGCTCGCTGGACACGGCTATCGCCCACTTTACGGCGACCGCCCCGCGGGGCGAGTTCACCGTAGTGGTAGACGGGGCGCCCCCGCCGGATCCCACCGCTGTGGCCGGTGCGACCGCCGACCGTACCACGGCCTCGGTTGCGCAAGTTGCGGCCTTGGTTGCAGAGGGAATGTCGCCGCGCGATGCGGTACAACAGGTGGCGGCCGCCTCTGGACTGCCCCGCCGCCAAGTGTATAACTTGTGGTTAGCATCAGCCGCCGCAGCGGATCGGTAGCCGTCACTACCCCTCCGTCTGTTGTGCTAATGCCGCCCCGGTTCGTCTGCCGGGGTACTGGCCCCATCCATCCCAGACTTGGGCGCTTGCTCTGGCAGGCAGCGATTCGATCTGCGGTGTAACCGTTGTCCCTGCTTGGGTAGGGAGAGAGAGGCGGCAATGCCGGAGACAGCACGGATCGACGAATTTCTCGGCCATTTAGCGGTCGAAAAAGGTTTTTCGGGCAATACGCTCGCTGCCTATCGCAACGATCTCACGCAATTCGCAGCTTACCTGAACGGTGACGAAGGGCGGCGAGTAGCGCTAGGTGGGATGGTCGGGGATCGGCCGGCCGCTGCCTGGGATGCGGTCGTGCTCGACGATATTCTGGCGTTCCTGCTATTCCTCAAGGAACGTAGCTACGCGACCTCGACGGTGGCGCGTAAGATCGCGGCGGTTAAGTCATTTTTCCACTGGCTAACGGCCCAACGCCTAGTGTTCCACGACCCCACCGCCGACCTCGACTCACCGCGCGTTGCCAAATACCTACCGCAAGCCATCTCCGTCGGTAACATTGAGACGTTGCTCTTGCAGCCTACTTTGGCCGACAGCCCCGAAGCGTTGCGTGACCGTGCTATGCTCGAAATGCTCTATGCCACAGGGATGCGTGTCAGTGAACTGGTCGCGCTCGACCTGGACGATGTGACGGCGACCGGTGTGGCGGGTGTACCCGGTCCCGATGGGGTGGCCGTGCTTGCGCCCCAGGCAGTGCGCTGCCGAGGTAAAGGCAACAAAGAGCGCATCATGCCGTTGGACGGCACGGTGGCGCGCCAAGCGCTAGGTGGCTACCTCCAACAGGGCCGCCCGCGTCTGGTTGGGACCGGCACCGAACCGGCGCTGTTCCTCAATCATCGGGGTCAGCGCTTAACTCGCCAGGGCTTCTGGCTGATTCTGAAAGCCTACGCTCGTGCCGCCGGCATTGAAGACGTGACCCCGCACACACTACGCCACTCGTTCGCCGCCCACAAACTGAAAGACGGTACCGCTTTGCGCGATGTGCAACACCTGCTCGGCCACGCCAGCATTTCGACCACGCACATCTACACCCACGTCGAAAGCGGTAGCGGCGCCGGTCGCCCCAGCACCAAACGCGGCGGTGTACGCCGCCCAGTGCCTCCGTCGCGCCGTGTCAGCGCCTGATGGCGGCGGACAACCCTAGTCTCGTCCTCCCCCCTGATGAGCGTACAACGACAGCAGAAACGGTGGGGATAGCGGCCCGCTATCCCCGCACGGCAGCCGCATTTGCCGCAATGCCGGACGGAGTGGAGCGACTAGCGGCGGTAGCGGCGCTGGAGCGGCGCTGGCAACGTGCTGCGGCCGGTGCTGTGCCGGTGGATGTAATGCGGACAGTTTACGGCGCGCTACCGTCGCTAGCGGCAGATCATACTTATGATGTGATCATAGCCGGTGGCGGACTAGGCTTATTGGCGGGTCTAGCTCTGGCACGCTTCGGCCGCCGCGTCCTAGTGTTTGACCGCGATGTGGTCGGCGCGGCGCACCGCGAGTGGAACATCTCGCGTCGTGAATTGGCGGTGCCGGTGGCCAACGGCTTGTTTACCTGGGCCGAATTGGATCGCTGTGTGGCCGGTACCTACCGCTACGGCACGTTGGCCTTTGACGCGACCGGTACCGGGGCACCTGCTACGCCGCTGCACCTACGTGGTATCCTCGACACTGCTCTAGACGCACAAGCCCTACTGACCAGCGTGCGTGACCGCTTCTTGGCGGCCGGCGGCACCATTCTGGAAGGCCGGCGCTTCGTGCGTCTGTATAGCGCTGCGGTAGGGCCGGTCCGCAGTATAGTCGAAGTAGGCGACGCAGCGGGCGTTGCGGAACGCTACGCCGCCCGTCTGGTGGTTGACATGATGGGATCTATTTCGCCCATCGCACTCACACTGAACGGTGGCCGGCCGTTCGACGGGGTGTGCCCCACGGTCGGCACGGTGGTACGCGGCCTGGATACGCCGCCTGATGTAGGCGACATCTTGGTGACAGTGGCCGGCATACAAGGCGGGCGGCAACTGATTTGGGAGGGTTTCCCCGCTCGTGCGGGTGAGACGACGGTCTATTTGTTCTACTATGATCTGACCGATCCCGTTCGTGTGTCGCGCCAATCGCTGCTCGCTCTTTATGAGCAGTATTTCACTTTGTTACCCACTTACCGAGCGCTCGGCACCGATTTCGCCCACCTACGCCCGGTCTACGGCTATATTCCAGCGCGGCATGGGCGGCAGGGTGTGACAGCGGCGCGTGGCTTGATCTGCTTGGGCGACGCTGCGGCCGGACAATCGCCGCTCACGTTCTGTGGCTTCGGCTCTAACACACGCCACCTGGCGCGTATCTCGCGCCGGCTGGATGTGTGTCTGCGTACCGACCGGTTGGAAGCACGGCACTTACGTGCGCTTGGTCCGTACCAGCCGAATCTGCGCCCTACCTGGGCGTTCGCCCGTCTGCTACAGCCCTGGCCCGGTGCCGATCTCGCCGCCGTCAACCGCCTGATGAACGCCTTTTGTCGCGCCTTACAGCGTGTCGGTCCGGGTCCTACGCGCCGCTTCTTGCAAGATCGCCATACGTTCGGCGATTACCTCCGCATCCTGCTCACCACTGCTGTGCTCTATCCGCAGGTATTTGTTCTCACCTGGCGTGCGCTAGGTCCTCGTGGGTTGCTGCGCTGGGTGCGTGATATCGGCATATTCGGTCTGTGGGCTGCACGGCGGATTGTCCGGGATTAGTACCGTAGCGCAATCGTCGCTTCACTTGGACAGTCGTCGGCAAAGTCGGTATAATGCAGAGACCGGCCCGCCGCCGGCTTTGAGGAGCCTACTCTGTCTTATGTGCATCCGCCTACGTTCTGCCCTACTCGTTTGCTATATCGGTTTGCTACTGACCCTGCCTGCCTGCTTAGGGGGTACACCGACCCCGCTTCCGCCCCCTACCACGCCGCGCCCCTTGCCTGTAGTGCAGGGCCGTATCGCCTTCTTGTCCGATCGCAACGGCAGCCGTGAACTCCGACTAATCGGGGCTAACGGCTTGCATGAAACCGTCTTGCTACCGCATCAGCAGATGGATATCCCCCCCGTTTGGTCGCCTGACGGTACACGGCTCGCCTACGGGGTGAATCAGGGCGGCAAGACGGCGCTCGGCGTGCTGCTGGTGAACCCAGACGGTACGCCCGGTGCGAACCGTGTGCTAACCCAAGAGCCGGCCGATGGTGACAACAGCAACCCAGCGTGGTCACCCGATGGCAAGACGTTGGCTTTCCAGTCGAACCGTAGCGGCGCAGCCCAGGTATATACTATCTTGGTCTCAGGTGGGGCGGCTATAGCTCCGCCTGGTCAACCCCCGCTCGCCGGCTTCCCGGCGTGGTCACCTGACGGGAGGCTGCTAGTGTTCGCCGGTGGTAGCGCTAGCGCCAAACGTGAACTCTGGACTGTGACAGTGAGTGGTGGCTCGGCGGCGCAAATCACAAATATCGGTGGCGATGTAGCTCGTCCGCAATGGGCCCATGATAGTCAAGCGATCCTGTTCCTGTTACGGGCCGCCGGTAACACAACTTTTAATATCGCGGAAATCCGGGCCGACGGTAGCGGCCAGCGCGCTCTTACTGCGGGGGCGTATGAAGATCTGGGGGCGGTTCTCTCGCCCGACGGTGCGTGGATTGCCTTCTTTTCCGACCGGCCTACCGACAGTACCGGCACTGCTCAGAGTCAGAACAACGAAGTGTATGTAATGCCGCGTGACGCGAGCAGCGTGACCAATGTTACTGGGACTCCGGCTGGTGATACGGACCCCTCCTGGGCACCTGATAACGTGCATCTGGTTTTTGCTTCGGGCCGCGACGGCGCATACCGGCTTTACGTTAGCGGCCGTGACGGTGCCAATCCTGCACCCTTGACCAGCGGCAACGGTACATACAATGACACGTTTCCGGTTTGGTCGCCGGTACCATAAGCCGTGCGTCGGGGTCGCCTATGGAAGATCGCGACTGACGCCCGATAGCTAGGAGATACACCGATGTGGCAACCAAACGTAGGCGCTCCGCTTTACCGTGCGGCGGATGTGCAACAGCGATTTGCGGCGGGCGAGATCGCAATCCTCGATGTGCGGGAGGCGGATGAGTGGGATGATGGTCATATCGCCGGCGCGCACTGGATTCCGCTGGGCGAATTGGACGAACGCTTTGGCGAACTGGATCGCCGCCGCGAATGGGTCTGTGTATGTCACCTGGGCCAGCGTAGCGCGATGGCTGCGGGACTGCTCCAAGAGGAGGGGTTCCGGGTCGGTAATCTGCTCGGCGGTATGGCGGCCTGGGCCAGTGCCGGGTTGCCGGAGGAGAGCGGGCGCAGCACGCCCCGCCCGTAGTGGGGCGCCGACCGGGACCGGCCGATGATCGCCGTGCGGCGATCCTGGCCGCTGCTGAGGCTGTATTCACCGAGCGGGGCTACAGCGGCACCTCGATCCGCGCTATTGCCTCTCAGGCCGGAGTCAGCTCGGCACTACTCTACTGGTTCTTTCCCAGCAAGGCCGATCTTTTTGCCGCTGTGCTGCTGACTCATCTGGACGCGCAAGCTAGCCTGACGTTCCCTGCCGCACTTCTGGATGTACCCCCTGCTCTGTTCCTGCCGCGCTTGGCTGAAGGTTTCCTAGCGCTGCTGCACGAGGGCGGGCAGGTACGGCTGATGCGCTTGGTGCTGCGCGATAGCGATCACGCCCCTGACCTGACAGTCGCCCTCAGCGCGACGATTGCCGCCCGCGTGCTGGAGCCGTTGCGCGCCTATTTTGTACGTCAGATGGAGTTGGGTGCGATTCGATCTGTTGATCCCGATTTTGTAGTCCAAACGTTGATTGGTAGCCTGCTCGGCTTGTTGTTGCGTCGCGAAATTCTGCAGGAACCACAAAGCCGGACCTGGGATGTCTCCGCCTACCTTACGGCCACTCTGGACCTGTTTCTGCACGGCGCCGGTGCTGGGCCAGATAACGTAGTAGTCTCTGTCTCGTATCCACCGGATGCCTCCGCTACCCATACAGTGGTTCATGTTCCTGTGGAGGATTAATGTCGTTACCTGTCTGGCTATGGGCTGTCACCATTTTACGCTATCGCACGAAGTAATGCGCGCTCGGAACCGTGCGCGCCGGTAATGCACTTGACAAGGCTGTGGCCGGTTCGTATAATAGATTAAGTAAATGGCGATTTTATTAAGCTATAGGTTAAGGGGCTATATGTCCGATCCCGATGTGTTACCCATAACGTCCGTAGTGGTAACTACCGATCCCACCGGGTTAGCTGTGGATGCGGGATTGCTGGCCGGCCAACTCACCGCATCGTCCATTGCTATGTACCGGCGCGACTGGGCGGCCTATGCCGCCTGGTGTGCCGGAGCCGATCAGTCCCCGTTTATTGCTACTTCGTTGGCCCGCTGGCGTACCCATCTGGCCGAAGGCACCACACTCGCTCCAGCCACAATCAACCGTATGCTCTCGGCGTGCAAGCGGCTGGTAACAGAGGGCAGCCGCCAGGGCTTCTTGCCTGCGGAATTGGCCGCTGCGTTTGCTGAGGTGCAAGGCGTTAAGGCTCGTGCGCTGAAAGGCCGCCAGCGTAGCGGCACCCGCACGCGTATTGAACCCGCTGAGATGCGGAGATTGTGCGACGCGCCTGATGCGACGACGCTGCGTGGTCAACGTGATCGGGCTATGTTGGCGACTCTGGCTTCCTCAGGCGTGCGAATTGCGGAATTAGTGGGACTACAGGTGCAGGATTTACACAGCCGCAAGGGTGGCTATCTGGTCACGGTATTAGGCAAGACCGACACCGTGCCCCGCGAAGCGCCACTGACCGGTGAAGCCTACCACTTGATTCAAGTGTGGTTACAGGCACGGCCGGTCATCTCTACGTATCTATTCACCGCATTCGGCGGGCGAGGTACGAAGCGTGTCCTGGCAACGCCGATCACAACGACCGGTGCGTGGCAAACGGTCCAGGGCTATGCAGATGCCTGCGGCCTAACGCATATCACCCCCCACAGTTTTCGCCGCTTTCTGGGCACCCAACTTGCCGCTAAAGATATTCGCAAGGCGCAGCGGGCACTCGGACATAAAAGTATTGAGACTACTGCCCGTCACTACGTACTGGATGAGCTGGAGATGGGAATCAGCGAAGGTTTGTATTGATTTTGCTGTACCTGCTCAGTGTAGACGCGCGCAGCGCGTGTGCCGACTTGTGTGGGCAAGCGGCGATCCTGGTAAACGCGGGCCTGCTCGCCAAGAGATTGTACTAACTAACTGGGATATGCTATAGTGTAGCCGTTGCTTTTAGCTGTTTCAGGTTTTGTGTTTGTCTATTCTAAAGGGATATGTATTCGATATTCATGCGGTAGAAAGGATCCGTCATCATGCAGTTCTGGCAAGCGTTGTTATTAGGTTTCATCCAAGGTGTCTCTGAGTTGTTCCCAGTAAGCAGCTTGGCCCACACGATCTTGATTCCTGCCCTTCTCGGCTGGTCGTTCGACCGCCAAGCAAACCAATTTCTGGCCTTTGTCGTAGCTTTGCACTTGGCAACGGCGATTGCCCTATTCATCTTCTTCCGGCAAGACTGGGCCGCTGTGCTGCGCGCCTATTGGGGAAGTATCCAACGCCGTCAATTGGTCTATGATGACTCTAGCAAATTCGCCTGGCTCTTGGTCGCGGGCACACTAGCTGTCGGTATCGTGGGCTTGGTCGCGGAAAAGCCGATCCGACAGCTATTCGAAGATCCGCACACCTACTGGGTAGTCGCCGTCTTATTGATTATCAACGGTGCAATCATGGCCTACGGCGAATCATTGCGCCGCCGAGCGGCAGTGCCTATACCGCAGGTGACACAGGCAACGGACCAAACCCCAGCACCGGCGGTAGGTCCAGGGCAGCAGAAGCGAGTGGAAGATTTGAGTTTCCCAACAGGCGGAGCGGTTGGAGCGACGCAAATGCTCGCGCTCCTGCCGGGCATTTCGCGCAGCGGCATCACGATGGTCGGGGGGCTGTTAGCGGGATTGAGCCATGCAGAGGCCGCCCGTTTCACCTTCATGCTGGCGACTCCGGTCATCGGGCTAGCAGCGCTGCTCAAGGTACCCGATCTCTTCAAACCAGAGGCGCGGGCCCTACTCGGCATGACCGGGGCGGCATCTCTACTAGCGGGCGTAACCGCCTACCTAAGTGTGCGCTTTCTGATGCGCTACTTCCAAACCGAACGTCTCACACCGTTTGCCTACTATTGTGTCGGCTTTGGGCTACTCTCGCTCGTGCTGCTCGGGCTACGGTAGCCGGTTGGATTCGACTACCGTAGCAACTAAGGGCGCTGTATTGGACCTGAGCCAATCATGTAGCGGTCGTGGGCCGGGGCATAGGTGCCGGTAGCGCGCCAATCGTCAATCAACACGCCGCCGGCATCATAAACCCGGCGATGGATATCGGCGGTGAAACCGGCCTGAGCGTGTTCGACTTGGCGGGTAGTCCCCTGCGGAACGGCAGTAGTGCGCTGATAGATGGCTGTACGCTCGGTCGGAACAACTGCGCTGATAACCGGGGTAGCGACCTGCACATTCCAAGCGGGATTGGTTCCCCATAAAGAAAAATGGACCACCCCCTGCGCGGCTAGGCCACGCACCAGCACCCACTGCCCCGTAGTATTACGCCAGCGAAAGTTTTTATCCGGCGGTGCAATCGTCGCATCTAGACCCTGGAGACCGCGGGGAGGAAGGCCGTAGGCCGTGATCCAATAGCTATGGTGATTACGCTCAGTGATAGGCAACCCGGTCCAAAAAACACTATGAAACAGCGTCGTCACCACTTGGCAGATGCCCCCGCCTTCTGCCGGGACCGTCGTCACATTCTGCCCGTCGCTGACAATACCGAACCCCATCTGAAAGCCCGCCGCTAGAGTCAGTGGACCCAGAGTTCCATTGGTATCAAACTCAGCACCGGGAGCCACTAACGTGCCGTCAAGCAGGCTGGTACCCAGTTCCACATTATGGGCACGCTCCGGCGACGAGCCATAATAGGTGGTACTCGACTCCGCTAGGAGGTCCGGGGCGCTGATCGCAGCAGGCAAGGCAATGTCGGCAGGGCTAAGGTGACGCGCCACGATCAGGTGCGAACTGTACTGACCCGTCGCCAGGGCGGCGCGCGCCACGCCTAACGTCATTTCCCGTTTGAGTTCATACCCTCCCGCCGCAGGAGCCGTCACCACCGGTTGTCCGTTGATCAGGCGGAAGCGGGTATCATGCGCCTGCACGTTCACCTGGTCCGCAATCGCCCATAATTGGTCGGCCAGGACGCTTTCGATGCCATCCAACCGATAGCGCACTCCCGCGCCGGGGGCAGCAGGCAGCGGTGTAAGATGGATCGCGTCGGCGAATACACTACCCGGTATTTGCCAGGTATGACTATCATAGGCGAAAGTGTAGCCGTTATTTAGAATACCAGCCCACTGACCATAGAACGGCTGTACATCGCGCGCCTGAATGGTTGCGGTGACAGGCCGACGGGCCAGAATCGCTGTGCGTGTAGGGACTAGCGCAGCCGCAACAACGGCCCCCGGTCCTGCCGCCGTATCCAGTTCCAGCCCCGGCATAGCAGGCTGTAGCACCGCCACGCCCTTAACCAGCGCCACTTGCGCGTTGCGCGGGGCCAGGTGCGCCTGTTTTACCAGTGGCGCCAGTAACGGAGCCAGATGGGTGGGATCGAGGCGAACAGTGCTGGTATAGCCGTGCAACGGGATGGTATCAGTAACGATAAGACCTTGTAGTAGACTTGTAGACAGGCTTAACACCGCCGTACTGCTGATCACCTGCAATTGGATGGGGGCCGTGATCACCGCAGTCAGGGTGGTCACATCCAGGCCGGGCCCGAAGGGTAGCGGCGTAGGAGTGGGAGTCGGGCGAGATCGACTCATTGGCGCAGCCAACGCGCCGGTCGGGCCGCTACTCAGTCCCAACAGTATTCCGGCCAGTAGGCACAAAAAGGTTAAGCCCAATACCGAACTCAGAAGCCGGTACGAGCCGGTACGTGGCGTGCGCAGAAATGGAGTTGGCAACAGCGCCTGGGGCACGACGATTCCTTTCAACGAACCTACTACCTAGCGTAACGGGCAACAATCAGCCAAGATACAACCCGCACTGTGCTCGCCTATTACTGGGCACAGCATACTCTATCATAACAAACATCAGACCAAAACACCAGCCCATCCCGGCCGCGCTAAAGGCTGTAGGGGCGTAAACGCCACAAAAGTCCACAGCGCATTTTTGTGACACAATTTTGACCGGAAAAAGAGCATTACTAATTTGCAGGTTGCCTAACCGTCTGGTAAGATACGCCGTACATCGGACACAAGGGTTGGAGTTTAGTGTTCCAAGAAAGGGATCGTATGTCACGTATCAAAAGCGTAGTCGCCACTGCGACCGTAGCGGCAGCCGGTGCACTCGCCCTTATTTTTAGCTCTCCCGCACCGGCCGCCGCCGCTGACACCTACCCCTATGGTCAATGCACCTACTACGCCAAAGCTCAGCGCCCCGATGTGGGTAATCAGTGGGGCGATGCCCGCTACTGGGCGGGGCGTGCCCGTGCGGCCGGCTTCCCGGTGGACAGTCGGCCGCGCGTCGGGGATGTCGCGGTGCTGGATCGTAATGTCCAGGGCCGTAGCCCCTACGGCCACGTCGCCATCGTTATCGGCGTAACCGGTAATCACTTTAAGACCCTCTCGATGTGGGGCAACGAAGGCAGTGGGCGGGTACACGTTACTGTACTCCATGTGGGACCGGGCGTGAGCTTCATTCATCACCGAGGTGGAACTACAGCGGCAATAGGCAAAACCAAAACCGGCAAACCGCAACCGGCTAAGCCCACGACTAAAGTCACCAAACCCACCGGCAAGCATCATAAGTAGCTTGGGTACACGCTATCTTTACGTCGCCTACACCCTGAGTCTAACACTTAAAGCGGCCAACGCCGTGCAGACCCTCCAGACCACGCGGCACCTGCGGGATTTGGTAGTAGCCGACGGGGCACGCCTGACAGTGGTCGTACCACGTTGGTTGCATGAGCCAAGCCGCTTTGCTGAGGTGTTAGGAAGGGATATGTGTCACCTGCCGCGTATCCCCTTCAATAAAGGGACACGCTTCTGGAAAACAGGCGCGCTATCCTATGTTGAGCGCACCGCTTGGAGCGTTGAACTGCTGGCCTGGATCGCTTGGCAACGGTTGCGCGGGCGCGGCTTCGCCGCGATTTACGTGCGCGATGCCGTCTGCGCCTACTGGCTAGCCCGCGCCGGTCGGCTCATCGCTGCGCCACTGATCTACGAAGTTCACGACCTGGAACAGACTAATCCCTCCGGTATGCAAGGAGTCGGCTGGACACGCTTACGCCGTACCCTCGACCGTGTGACGATCCGCTGTCCGGCACGCTTAGTCTCACTGACGGCCACGTTCCGCGACTATTTGGCCGAGCAGGGATTGCGTCCCCGCACCGAGGTCGTCGTCATTCCGGACGGCTACGATAGTAGCCTCTACACCGGTACCACCCAGACTGCCGCCCGCACTACACTCCATCTACCAGCCACTGCCTTCATCGTCGGTTATGCCGGCCTGACCTTCGCCTACCGGCGGCTTGACCTACTTATTGCCGCTTTTGCCGCCCTGCGTGCCTATGTCGATCCTACGCGCCCACTAATCCTCGTACTGGTCGGAGGTCGCCCCGCCGAACAGGCCGCCTTAGCCGCCCAAGCGCAGCAGCTAGGTTTACGAGTCGATCGTCGGCAGTCGGCAGTCGGGGGAACAATGACAGTAACCGACCCCACAAACACTCCGCACTCCATAGTGCTGTTACCGGGGCAAGTGGATCAGGCTACCGTTGTACAGTACCTTGCCGCCGGCGATGTATTAGTCATTCCCGACACCGTGACGACGCTGACTGCTTCGCCGCTCAAACTGTTCGAGTATATGGCGGCGGGCCGACCCATCGTGTTGCGCGAGCTGCCTGCACTACGCGAGATCTTGGGGGACGACGGCATCTACTTCCCGCCCGGTGACACTAGCGCCCTCACCGCCGCCCTCGCCGCCCTCGCCGCCGACCCGACCCGCGCCGCCCATCTAGGCCAGGCTGCCGCCGCTCGTGCCGGCGGCTATACCTACCAGGCACGCGCCGCGCGGGTACTCAATGTGCTGCGGAGCGTGATACGTTATACGTGATTATTACTGCATTTCACATTTCACGCTGCTACTTGTTAGCGTACAAAATCCGCGTATACCAAAACATTAGCCCTTCCAGCACAGCGGCAGTCATAAACGTGGCGACGAACAAACGACCCCAGTAGCCCCGATCCCACAGCGTACTCAGGAATAGGCCGACACCCAGTGCGATCAGGGGAGCCAGGAACAGCGGATAGCGCACATAGAGATTCGCCACCGCGCCAATGATTGCGTAAGCTACGACCACCGTCGCCCACGCTGCGGCGGCAAGGAGCATCCGTCGGCGAATCGGGGTGGGGGGACCGGCGGGACTGCGGGACCGGCGAACGACAAAAAAGCCTAGCAACGCCGACAATAGCGGTATCGTGTGGAAGTAGGCCCAGGCTTCAGCGACGAAATCTTGCCCCACCGCCACTACCCATTGGGTCCGGTCGGTCAGAATACGTTGGTGCAGGCCCAGACTCGCATCGTTGACCTCGCCGCCTACTTTGATGGACCACCCCTTCTTCAGGGCTTCCGCCGCCCGCGCCGCCTGAATCTCGCCGAGCGTCTTCAGTTGCTCGGCCGCAAAGTGCTGATAGTAGCCGAACCAAGCTACGCCCATCGCCACCACCAATGCAGCCACCAGCGCGCCCCAGGCGGCCCGCGCACCGGCCGCTCCTTCGCTAGGGACCGAGTTCGATAGCCGAGGGTGCCACGCCTGCCAAGCCCAGGCCACAATCAGGCCGGCCACCGTCACGCCGGTCAGTTGCACGCTGCCGGGATGCGATAGCAGTGCCAGGGTCAACACCGCCGTCAACAGCAGCCAGGGACCGAGCCGCGTGAGCCGATCATACATCCCGATGATCAAGGCCAGTGCGGCTAAGCCGGTGGTCTGGCCGAATAAGTTAGCGGTGATCCCCCAAGAAAACGGCAGTATGGCGATAGGGAAGGTCACACTCAACACCGCCGCAAACAGTCCCGCCCGGCCGTCGCTGAAAGCGCGTTTGGCGAGATAGTAGACGAAGAACACACCCAGCGTATCGAGCGTCACCGTGAACACGCGGATCGTCAGTAGTTCGTCATGCAGTAGAGCTTGCAGCGGTAGCATGAAGATATAAGGTGTGGGCAAATAAAACGTCTGTCGTCCGCCCCACTCCTCGCTAGGAATGGTGAACAACCAATTGCCGGCTAGCACCGCATCGAAGCGGTGTTGATGAAATAGAAGATCAATAATTTGTATCTGCGGGTGTAACTGCCCAGCCAAACGGATCACCCAAGTTGTGGCGAAGAGGCCCAATAAACCACGCTGCTCGTGGGCGGACCAGGTAATGCCTCCTGCGTGGTAGAGCACGCGCCAGAGCGGCCCCAACACCAGCAACAAACCGCCCACGCTTAACTCTAATACCGGCAGCAGGCCGGCAAGCGGCGTGAGAAACAACCGGTCGGCGAGTAGAAAGCCTGCCTGCACCGCAGCCCCGCCCAACCCCACCACTCGCACGCCGGCTGCCCCTCCACCAAGCATCCCCAGTAGCAGCGCCGGCAATACCGCCGCTAGCGCCAGGGGCAACACTGTGCCTAACGGCGGGATCACCAAGCCGGTACCTACGGGGATCACATCCACGCTGTACAGCACGATGCCCAACCGCCGCCCTTGTTCAGGATGGGCGGGATTTTCGAGAAACGCATTGGGGGTTTGTAGTACCAGTTGCAAATCATCGGCGGCTACAGCGGCAGGAACAGCCAGATCGTAAGTCTGGGATGTGGGGGCAGGCTGCAAGTCGGCCAGAATGGTATCCCCTGCCCGCACGATCAGGTGGGGCGACGGCCGGCCGGCCGGGCGTGCGCCGTTCAGCGTGAGGCGCACGCGGTAATCGCCCCCACCCACCCCCGGCAGCGTCAGGATGCTTACATCCGTGGTCCAGCGGTAGGTTTGCTTCGTGTTAGGGTCCGTCTCTTTATCGTTGATGCGGCTCCAAAAGGCGCCGTCGGTTTTGCCGGGTTCCAAATGATAGCTGGGCCGCACCTGGTAAGCCAGCGCCAAGATCAGCAGGGCCAGGGCGAATATCGCGTAAGGAGCGGGACTGCAGAGGGTTTGGCCCAGCCTACGCAGCTCGCACGATAGCGGCAGGCTGCGCTTAGGGGCGACCATAGAGTACCACCTGCTCGTTGTGCCAGCGCGCATCACTTGCCGCGAAGCCGTAAGTGGCCGGATCTTCGCCCACGTAGAGCAAAGCGTAATCGGTGCGCGTGGTCGGCAATCGGGGCGCGATAGTCTGGCCGAAACTACGGTCACTCTCCCCGTATTGCCGCCAATCGCGTAGCCAGTAGGCCAGCGCGTCAATATAGGCTCCGGTCCGGTTAGGGTCTGCTGCTGCCGCCCCCAGCGCCAATGTCGTGCCGGGCCGCAGATGATCGCGCAGATTAGCCGGTGGATTAGGGCCGCGGCGGGCGATACGATAAACACGGTTCGCGCCGAAGTCGGCCACACGCACAAACTCAGCAGGATAGAGACCCGCCGCCAGGCCCGCCGTGCTGCGCCAGTCGAACTCTTGCGCCTGTGCGCCACTCAGGTGTTCCCGATGGATCGCCGCCAGCGGCACCCCCAGCGCCCACAGACTGTCGAGGCTGCGCGGACAGGGGAAGCAGCTCTCCATCTCTTCCGTCAGCGCCACCCAGGCTTTAGGGCGTACCGTCCTCGCACCGTTGGGTGTGCGGAGCCAGTAAGTTGTGTTGTAATATTGGTTGAGGCTAAGGATCGCCACGTTGCGCGGCCCCCGTTGGCGGAATAGCATGGGGTACTCGATCACTACTGTGTCGCGTGGTTGGGTCGCCAGCCAACTGTACAGCGGCGGCGTGTCGGCTCCTGTCGAGAGCGGTAGTAGCGATAACGGCGCGCTCCAGCTTTCGAGCAATAACAGCCCAGCCGGCAGCAATACGGCGAGCCGACGCAGCCCGCGCCGGTCGGTGTACGCCGACACTTGGGCCATGCCAAGTCCCGCTAGGACCGCCAGCCCCAACGTGCCCAGCGCCATGATCCGCGTCACCACACGCATGGTGGGCACGCCCGGCACGAGCTGATAGAGCAACCAGTAAGGCAGCGGCCACGTCGGTGCGCTCGTGAAGGTCGGCACTAGTTGCGGACCAAAGGCCAGTACCAGCGTCGTAATCGTCAGCAGCGCATAGAAGCCGACATGGCGCGTCCAGGCCGCCCGCCCGCGCCGGCGCCAGGCAGCAATCCCGGCGACAAGCGCCAGCGCCGGCGCGATCAACCCCGGAAACAAGCTACGCTCCCACGGCCAGGGACTGGGATCGGTGAACGGGGCCAGCAGCGTCTTGTAGAGCGGATTGCCCATGTAAACTGCCAACCAACCCGGCAGGGTGGCTGTATAGCGCGCAATGTCGGCCAGTTCGCGGTGATAGCCGCCCGCCTGCCCAACTAAGTAGCCTACCGCCAGCGGCAGACACAAGATACCGGCCCCACCCAGCGCGGGTACCAATCGGCCCAAAAAGGCCCAGGTCGGTCGTCGCTCGGCTAGACCATAGAAGACCACGAACAGCCCTATGGCGCCCAATGTGTAGAACGCCAAGTAGTGCGACGACAGAGCTTGCAAAGTGAATAACCCACCGACCATCCCCGCGCCGCGCCAGGTGGGATGCTGCCAGAGGCGATGTAACACCAGCAGCAACAACGGCAGCCATTGGACATTGAGGATGGTGAGGTGGGCCAGATTGTTGAAGCGAAAGAAGCTGAAGGCAAAGGCTATGCCGGCCACGATGCCCGCCGGACTACTACCGCTCAATTCACGCACTAGGAGCCATGTACCATAGCCGCACAGCAAAAACGACAGCAGCAACAGCAGATTATATTCGAGGATAGCATTGCCGGTCAGCCAGAAAATCGGCGCTCCGAGCAAGGCGGGGGTAAAATCGAGTTCGTCATAGGCCAGGGTGCCCTGAAAAGGGTACATGACTGTGGCATCGAATAGGTGCAGGGGGTTGGTCGCTAGGGCGTGGGCTTGCCAAGCAAGGTTGTAGGCACTGGTAAGCGAATCGCCGTAGTCAATCGCCTGCCACCAAAGGTGCGAGGTCAGCGGCCAGGTGGTCGCCACGCTCAGACCGAGGAACAGCAGCAGCACCGCTAAATGCGGAGCCATCCGCTGCCGGCGGGTAAGAGAGGCCGATGGTATCACGCGCCCATTGTACCACAGCCCCGTTTCTAGGCGCTACCCAACCTGATAGACAGGTGTAGGCGCGCTATTTATAGCGCGCCTACACCTGTCTAGGACTCCCTTCCCTTTAGAGAAGGCGGGCGGTTAGTGGCCGAGGTCAAGCTGCAAGGCCGGGTCGCCGATCAGCCCGAACTGCGCCACCACATCGCCGCGGCCCCCCACCGCCGCGTACCCTGCCCGCAGCGCGTCCCCCACCCGCGCCCCCTTCAGCAAGC